>CAXHZX010000005.1:0-117406 GCA_964022265.1 uncultured Oceanospirillaceae bacterium
CACCATTGCCATATTTTTGCACCGGCGCAATTGTAGTTTTCAAATTCACGCTAAAACTCCCTGTTAAGTGATTTGATTATTCCACAACCACTTTCTTGTCTGTGTTTTTGGATCTACGGTATCTTTTCAGAAGTTATTTTTCAAAAAAAAAGGGCCACACCAGGCAAGCTTTAAGGCCTTTAACATCATTTATATCAGTAAAGGTTGGCAGTGCTTATAAACACTCACAGTGGGTTAACACCCTAACCACTGGAGGTTAGTGGCTTAGGTTAAGCAACGCTAGGTCTGGGTCTACTTCGCTAGTTGACTCACCATCAGCTATTTCAAAAACCCTTTGGGTTTGCTTAAAATCATGCAGCTGCGTGTCCATAAGGTGCGAAGGCACTACGTTTTGTAATGACTTAGTCATACTCTCCACCCGGCCTGGGTGATTTTTTTCCCAGTCTTGTAACATGCCCTTAATGTGCTGGCGTTGAAGGTTATCTTGAGAGCCACATAAATTACAGGGAATAATCGGGTAATTCTTAAGCTGCGCATACTCTGCAATATCTTGCTCACGTGCATATGCCATGGGCCTTATGACTGTATTTACACCGTCATCGCTGAGTAAACGTGCAGGCATTGCTTTAAGCTTGCCCCCGTGAAACATATTCAAAAATAACGTTTCTAAAATATCATCACGGTGATGCCCTAACGCTATTTTTGTCACGCCTTGTTCTTGGGCAAAACGATACAGAGTGCCACGGCGCATGCGCGAGCATAATCCACAGGTCGTTTTACCTTCCTCAATCACCGCTTTCACCACACTGTAGGTGTCCTTTTCAATAATGTGAAAATTAACCCCCACTTCGCTAAGGTACTTAGGCAAAATATGTTCTGGAAAGCCAGGCTGCTTTTGGTCTAAATTCACCGCTAATATTTCAAACTTAATAGGAGCGCTTTTTTGAAGCTGCATTAAGATATCCAGCATGGCGTAAGAGTCTTTACCACCAGACACACACACCATGACTTTATCACCTTGCTCGATCATGGCGTAATCATCAATAGCGCGCCCTACATCACGGCGCAGGCGCTTTTGCAGCTTTTGCTGGCGCTTTTCATCTGGTTTGCTGATGGGTGTTTGCAAGCTCACTTGGGCTACCACATTAAGTCATCTGGAATCGCAAAGTCTGCGTAAGGGTCATCTTCATCCTCGACACTGTCCTTAGGTGCTTCAGCCCTAATAATAAGCGTATCGTTTGAACGTTCTTCAATGCGCAAGGCCACATTGGCTGGCACCACATAAAAAACATCCTCTAGCCCCACAATCACCAAGTTGCCGCGGCTAAGCGCCGCTTGTTGTTGCGCGTTCACGTATATTTTTTTAATAACCTTGCCTGCGACAAAATTATAACTGACATCACCATCGTTTAAGGCAAGGTGGCAACGCTCTACAATTTGCTTAACCTGAGCTTCTATTGCACGCTTTTTTTGCTGGGCATCACGCTGTGCGTTAAGTTCTTTTGAGCGCTTTGCTTGAGCTTGTTTCTCTGCCAGCGCCCTTTGAGCCGCGGTTTCGCCTACATCAACGCCTTTACGCACGTCACGGGTTTGTTTCTTTTTTGCCTTGCTGGCTTGCTTGGCTTGCTTTTGGTTGGCTAAACCTGCCTTTAGCAATTGGTCTTGTAAACTGGCCATTAATGGCTTCCTTTGAAGTATTCGTGGATCGTTGTCTTTTGATAAGCCACAAATTTTATCATAGCTTGTTATCCGTGTTGTTTTATTAATGCTAAAAAGTCATCGCCGTAGCGGTCTAGCTTTTTCTCACCCACACCATGAACCCTGCTCATTTCCAACAAAGTTTTTGGTTTAGCGTGTAACATTTCAATCAATGATGAATCACTAAAAATAACATATGGCGGTACTTTTTGATCTTGGGCCAAAGCCATACGCAGCTCTCGTAATAATTGCCAAAGATCCATATCGGCATCATCAATATCTAACCTAGCTTTGGCTGCTTTTGGGGTTTTAATGGCGACTTTTCTATCTAATCTCAGTTGCAAAGTCGTTTCGCCTTTTAACAAAGGTTTACACGTAGGCAATAGACGCAGGCCACCAAAGTTCTCAGGGTCACTTGCGACTAAGCCAGATGCCAAGAGTTGACGAAATACTGAGCGCCATTGCTTTTGGTCTAGCTCTTGGCCAAGTGCAAAGGTGCTTATTTTGTCATGGCCTGCGTCTTTGATTTTATCGGTGGGTTTGCCCATTAAAATATCGATTAAATGCGCTACGCCATAGCGTTGGCCACTTCTATAGACACATGAAAGTGCTTTTCTGGCCACCTGAGTACCATCAAAGGTGGCCACAGGCTCTAGGCAGTTATCGCAATTTCCGCAGCTTTGTGTCAAATCTTCATTGAAGTAGCCAAGTATCGCCTGGCGTCGACAGTGCGTGATTTCACAAAGGCCTAGCATGGCATCTAATTTGGATTGTTCAGAGCGTTTAATGCTGGCATCCATGTCTGTTTGCTCAAGCCTTTGCCTAAGCCACATCACATCTTGTAAACCGTAGATCATCCACGCATCTGCTGGCAGTCCATCACGGCCGGCTCGGCCGGTTTCTTGATAATAAGACTCAATGCTCTTAGGCAAATCTAAATGTGCCACAAAGCGAACATTAGGTTTATCGATGCCCATACCAAAGGCAATGGTCGCCACCATAACTAAGCCATCTTCATTGAGAAAACGATGCTGGTTTTCAGCACGTTTTTCTGAGCCTAAACCTGCATGATATGGCAATGCAGCGATGCCCTGCTCCTCAAGCCAAAGCGCTGTTTCGTCCACTTTCCTGCGCGACATGCAATACACAATGCCTGCATTGCCTTGGTGCTGTTGTTGCAAGAAATCTAGTAACTGATGTTTGCCCTTTTGCTTTTGCATAATGGCATAACGAATGTTGGGTCTATCAAAGCTACTAATGTATTGCTTGGCTTGCTGTAAACCTAGGCGTTTTACCATTTCCTTTTGAGTGGGCCTGTCAGCTGTTGCAGTGAGGGCCATCCGTGGAACATGGGGAAAGTTTTGTTGCAAACATTCAAGCTGCAAGTATTCTGGCCTAAAGTCGTGCCCCCATTGGGATACACAATGGGCTTCATCAATCGCGAATAGTGAAAGCTTGCATGAAAAAAGTAAGTTCATACACGCATCTGTTAATAAGCGTTCAGGCGAGACATAAAGCAGGTCTAATTCACCGTTAAGGGCTTGCTGCTCTATTTGCTTTTGCTCATGCCAATCTATCCCAGAGTGCAATGCTTGCGCATTAACGCCAAGCTGCTGCAGGGTAAAGACTTGATCTTGCATCAGCGCAATAAGCGGAGATATGATCACCCCAACACCATCTCTTAATAAAGCTGGAATTTGGTAACAAATAGATTTACCGCCTCCTGTTGGCATCAATACCAATGCATCGCCACCTTCAATGACATGCTGGATAACGTCCAATTGTTGACCACGAAAGTGTTCGTAACCAAATAGGCTGTGTAAGAGTTGGTGGGGAGTGTCATTCATTGCGCGCATTATCCTTGAAGCCAGGGTCACTGTCACCCTTATCAGCGCCAATGAAGCCTTATACAGTCAAATAATGCCCTTGTTAGCTTGCCGAAAACTAGCCACTCAAGGTTTAAGGATGATCTGTTTTGTAGCTGTGAATGCCAGCTATGAGTTACAATGGGCTATGTTCAATGAATGAGTAAACACCATGTCCGCCATTAGCCTTCCTTTAACAGATCAACAAATTGACCAGTTAGACGCCTACCTTTTGTCAGACCAGGTACAAGAAGAGGCATTAGACTATATCGCCCTTCACGGGTACCTTTGTGCACTTGCCATTAGCCCCGCTCCTCTAAGTGAAGATGAATGGTTAGAACAAGTCATGGCCCAGCCGCAAACAAATAACACCGATAGCCAGCGCCAAGACATGCTAGCTCTGATGCGCAAAGAACTGGCTTATTTACGTGAGTGTTTAGAGTCTGATCAAGACATCGATTTACCTTGCGATCTTACTTTAGAAGTAGACCAAGAGGGTGACTGTCTGCTTGAGTATTGGGCCCAAGGTTTTATGGAACTGATCTTTAGCCAAGAGGAGGTTTGGTTTAGTGAACAAGAAGAAGACGTGGCTGAATGCCTACTACCCTTTATGTTGGCAGCCAAGCTCGACGAAGATTCTGAGCTTGAGGAGTTACGCAGACAGCCTGAGCTATGTCAGCAATTATGTGAGCAAATTCCTGAGTTGTTGCAAGACTTGTATTTACTATTTCGAGTGCCGGCTGATAAACCTAAGGGTGGGTATGCTGGCAAGGGTGCCTCTAAACCTAAGAAAAAGCGTTAATCAAACTTAAACATGCTCAGTTAACTTGCCATCACTCAGTAACCAATGCTTTTCACACAGTTTAGAAAGCGCGTTATCTTGATGGCAAGACAACACAATACCGGTGCCTCTTTGGTGTAGGTCTTTGAGCATCTGTTCAATACGCTGTAACGAGGCGTTATCCAAATTACTACTGGGCTCATCCAAAAGCACTATTGCAGGGTCTAAAACCAATGCTCGCGCTAAGGCCAAACGCTGCCTCTCACCCCCGGAAAGCAGATGAGTTTGGCGTGTTTTAAGGTGAGTTAAATCGGCCCAAGCTAGCGCTTTAGCTACTTTTTCTGGATTTTTCTCTTTTCTGATACGCAGCCCGTATTCCACATTACCGCGCACATCAGTGTCAAATAAATAGGTATTTTGATGCAAGTATATGACTGAAGGTTGGCGTAAATTTTCACCTGGATTAGCCTTATATTTAACTTGACCGAATGTCGGTTTTTGCAGCCTCGCCATAATCTTCATTAAAGAAGATTTACCTACTCCGTTAGCCCCATGAAGGTGCACAATATCGCTGGAGGAAAGGTGTAATTGGTCAATTGAAAATAATTGATCATCACCGTATCGCTGTACGATTTTATGCAGTTCTAGACGCATTAGCTTCCATGCCTCAAGACTCGGCTATGGCTTTGCATCCAGCCTAAACTGACGTTTAGAAACAGCGCCATCACTAATAATACAATTCCCAAAGCAACACCTTGTACAAATTCGCCTTTACCCGTTTCTAAAGCGATGGCTGTGGTGATGTTACGGGTGTGGTGGAGTATATTCCCCCCCACCATCATGGCACTGCCTACTTCTGCAATAATGCGCCCAAATGCTGCAACTACAGCCGCAAGTAGAGCAAACCGGACTTCATACAACAAAGTCATAAACGCTTGCCAAGGACTTGCCCCTAGCGTTTTTGCAGTTTCTAAAACTCGATGATCTGCAGCCTGAAAGGCACTTAAACTCATGGCCACAAGTAATGGAAAACACAAAAGAATTTGCCCAATAATCATGGCTGGGCGAGTAAATAAAAGTTGTAAATCGCCAAGCGGTCCTGCTCTTGAAAGCAACAAATAAAGTACCAATCCGACCACTACTGTGGGCACTGCCAATAAACTGTTAACCAAACTAATGGCAAGCCAGCGCCCTGGGAAACGAAAGTAAGCTAACACAAAGCCCATGCACAAAGCGGGTAATAAAGCGATCAGTAAAGCGCTGGCAGAAACACTAAAGGATACCCCTACAATGCCCCAAAGCGTAGGATCCAAGCTTAAAAGCTGTCCGATAGCAGCACTCACGGTTTGCCATAATTCGCTCATAGAGGGCTCCGCTTAGCTGAAGGCACAAATAATACTTCGCCATTGATGCGAAATTCGTCGATAACGCCTTGGCCTGTGGGGCTTAAAAGCCAAGCTGCAAATTTGCTTGAAGCTTCAACCTTGACATGAGGGTGGCGCTTTGGATTCACCATCATCACTTGATAAGGGTTTACCAGCCTAGGATCACTCTCTAACACCAATCGCAATTGAAGCTTATCCTTTAAAGCCAACCATGTGCCACGATCTGTCATAGTATAGGCTCCCATTTCAGAGGCCATGTGTAAACTATGGCCCATGCCGCGGCCTGACTCTAAATAACCGTTAAAGTTGGGTTCTTGACCCAGGTGCTGCCATAACTGTAACTCTTTTTTATGAGTGCCTGAGTCGTCACCTCGGGAAATAAAACGTTGATTGGACGCCATAATCGCAGCGAGGCCTTTGGTTACAGAGTCTGCTGCATTGACCTTAGCTGGGTCTTCTAATGGCCCCACCAGCACAAAATCGTTATACATCACGCCCTTTGCATTCACACCAAAGCCATTGGCAATGAATTGTGCTTCCGCTTCAGGCGCATGAGTCATGACTAAGTCTACATCGCCACGCTCAGCCATTTTCAGCGCTTTACCGGTACCCACAGAAATTACATGCACCTGTGTATCGCTGTGTTTTGCATACTCAGCCAATAAATAGTCCAGTAATCCTGAATTATAGGTACTTGTGGTTGTTGCGAAGCGAATACTATCAGCAGTCGCGATATTAGATATACAGGCCAAGGCTATCACTATTAGCGCGCGTTTCAGCCTGTATATGGAGGGGTTCATGGTGAATTATTTTAAGGTGGGCAAGTCAAACGATGTATTGCCGTTTTGACCACGTTGACGCAGTACATGGTCCATAATTGTTAACGCCATCATGGCTTCTGCAATGGGTGTCGCACGAATACCTACACATGGGTCATGGCGGCCCTTTGTGACAATCTCTACGGATTCACCATTCACATCGATCGATTGGCCAGGCAAATGTAAACTAGATGTGGGTTTAAGTGCGATACGAGCAACAATGTCTTGGCCACTACTAATGCCACCCAAAATACCACCTGCATGATTTGATAAAAAGCCCTCTGGGGTCATTTCATCACGGTGCTCAGTACCACGCTGGCTCACAACTTCAAAGCCATCGCCAATTTCTACGCCCTTCACAGCATTAATACTCATTAAACCATGGGCTAACTCTGCATCTAATCTGTCAAACACCGGCTCACCAATACCAGCCGGAACACCTGTAGCAATGACAGTGACCTCAGCACCAATAGAGTCGCCTGACTTTCTCAAAGCATCCATGAAGGTGACTAACTCGTCTACTTTATCTGCTTCGCCACAAAAAAATGGATTGTCGTTGACAATCTCTGGTTGTGAGCAGTTAAGCTTTATGGGGCCTAACTGAGATAGATATCCACTAATAGATATACCGTGCGCTGCTAAATATTTTTTAGCAATCGCACCTGCGGCAACCCGCATGGCTGTCTCTCTAGCGGATGACCTGCCACCACCGCGGTAATCCCGAACGCCGTACTTATGCATGTAAGTGTAATCAGCATGGGCTGGGCGGAATTGGTTTTTGATATTGCCATAGTCTTTTGAGCGTTGGTCGGTATTTTCGATGATCAAGCCAATTGGAGTACCCGTCGTGCGCCCTTCAAACACACCCGACAAGATACGTACTTGGTCTGCTTCTCGCCTTTGCGTGGTATGACGTGAAGATCCTGGCTTACGGCGGTTTAAGTCAAACTGCAAATCTTCTTCACTTAGCTCCAAGCCAGCTGGGCAGCCGTCAATGGTGGCTCCCAAGGCTGGGCCATGGCTTTCGCCAAATGTGGTGACTGTAAATAACTTACCAAAGGTATTACCCGACATGAAAAATTTACTCTAATTAATTTCTAGTTAAATTATAGCTGGTTAGGGCCCTTAGCAGCAAACCAAAAGCCTAATTGCGTGACAAATGCCATGCTTGGAATCTATCTTGATATTGCTTGCACTGAGCTCCAGTCAGACAAAACACGCCATTGCCACCTTGATGCAATTCCAACCACATAAAAGGAATGTCAGGCAGTGCATTTTGCAGTGCAATTTCACTATTACCCACTTCAATAACAAGCAGCCCATCATCCTTCAGCCACTGTGAAGCCTGGGCCAGCATTGCGGCAGTAAGGTCTAAGCCGTCGGCGCCAGAAACTAGTGCCAATTTTGGCTCATGGGAAAACTCAGCCGGCATTTGCGCATAATCCTTCGCATCGACATAAGGTGGGTTACTGACGATTAAGTCATATTTATTGTGAGCTAAGGCATCAAATAAGCTTGAATCAAACACCCTTACTTGTTCAGTCAGACCATGATGTTCGATATTTTTTTGACTAAGGGCGATTGCCTCAGGTGCTATATCAACCATGTCCACTTGTGGGATGTCCATGTGCAAGGCCATAGCAATACCAATACAGCCGCTACCACAACAAAGGTCTAGCGCTTTTTGGGGAGGTTTTTTTAAAAATGGAGAAAAATGTCTAACGATGAGTTCAGCCATCGGAGAGCGCGGAATAATAACTTCTTTGCTTACCTCAAACGGTATGTCTGCAAACCAGGTCTCACCCAGTAAATAAGGCAATGGCAAACGTTGATCGATCCGTTTTTCAAGCCATTGGTTTACTGTAGTTAGCTGATCATCGCTAAGCGGTGTTTTAAGTGCATCTTTTTGAGTATCCAAGGGCATGTTACAGGCACCTAAAACCAAAAATACGGCTTCATCCCAGGCGTTATCTGTGCCGTGGCCATAAAACACCTGAGCTTCTTCCAACCTGGCTTGGGCCATTTCAATCGCGCTTATTAAAGTGGTGGGCATGACATCTTTGATGAGAAAAAGTTAATGTCGCCATTGTAAGCTAAGCCAAGTCTGGATACCATAAAGTCTATAGAATATCCGCTTCCTAAAGAACATGACCTCTAAACCCGTTGGGCCAAAAAACAAAAACTCATTTGCAAGTGAATTTGGGGCATCTGTAGGCTCGGTTACACCACTAAAACACACGGGCCGCCAAATAACCCCTGCAAAAAACAACCCCAACCCAATTTCTAGTGCTGCAAGACGTGCAGCCGCTGTTGAGCAAGTTGCTGAAAAAGCAGCGCTTGGTGAACAGGGCTTTGAAATGATTGAATCTGAACAGAGCATCTCTTATTCCAGAGTCGGGCTTGATAGCGGCAGCCTAAGACGACTGGCCAATGGCCACATGCGCCCTTCACTGACCCTTGATTTACATGGCTACGCTATAGATGATGCACGAGACTCTGTATGGAATGCAGTCAAACATGGCCAGCGCGAGGGTGATAGATGCTTATTGATTGTTCATGGAAAAGCCGGCGCAGGTTACAAAGACATCAATGGCGATATCAGAGGCGCAGGCCAAGCATTGATAAAATCTCATGTAAATCACTGGCTACAGCAAATGGATGGGGTTTTGGCCTTTGCCTCTGCACTGCCAAAAGATGGCGGCACGGGCGCGTTATACGTATTACTTAAAAAGGCATCAAAAACAGCGTAATATAGGCCCTAAGCCTTTACCTTAGGCATCGCTTCACGTATTGTGCGCGTAAATTTAGCTTGTGCTTAGTCATTCCATTAACTGGGCAGAAATATCAGCAAAGAGAAGGTCCATGGAAAAAGCATACGAAGACATCATTAAAGGGCTTGGTGAAGATCTCAATCGCCCGGGTTTAAAAGACACACCTAAACGTGCTGCCAAAGCATTTAAATTTTTAAACAATGGTTACGAAAAAAACTTAGACGATGTGATTAATGGCGCCCTCTTCCCTTCAGATAACGAAGAGATGGTGATCGTAAAAGACATTGAACTTTATTCGTTGTGCGAACATCATTTACTACCCTTCATTGGCAAATGTCATGTGGCGTATTTGCCCTCTGGCAAAGTGCTGGGTTTGTCTAAGGTAGCGCGTATTGTTGATATGTATGCTCGTCGTTTGCAGATCCAAGAAAACATGACCAAGCAAATTGCAGACACCATTATGGAAGTGACTGATGCCAAAGGGGTTGGTGTGGTGATTGAAGCACAGCACATGTGCATGATGATGCGCGGCGTACAAAAACAAAACGCCAGCATGAAAACCTCAGTCTTACTGGGTAAATTGCGTGAAGATGCCCGCACTCGAGCTGAGTTTTTAACCTTAATTAAGCCTTAATCACGATCGAGAGTTTTAATTATTTCAAGCGCCGCTCTCACAGCGGCGTTTTTGTATCCGCGGACTATTCCTGACCCATCAAGTTTTTTTGAATCCTGTCTAAGTGGAGAAACACCTTTTTATTGCCTCTTTCAGTAGCGTAAAGGGCGTAATGTGTTTGGTTATTGCCCATAGTTTGCTCAAGCGCTGCGTAGGCTTGCTTAGCATCAATGCCATACAAGCGTGCTTCTTGAAAAACTTGATTCGCCCATTGGTTGCTTGAGCCGCATTTACGACCAAAACACTGATACAAAATTTTAGCTTGCTTATCAGTTAACTCGCCAAGAATTATTTTAAATGCGTTTTGAGCGCTTAAACCAGGCTGCATTTGCCACGTCGCACGGGTTAAAGTACCCGAGAGCATACGATCGTATTCTGCGCCAATGACGCCATTCACCTTTCTCATGGCACTCAATGGCAGCGTATAATAGGGGGATGCTTGTTGACTTTGCTGAATCAAAGGGCTTTGTTTAGTGAGCTGCAAGTCAAAATCGGCTTGTACAGGGTGAGACAACAAAGCCGCAACCGATATCAATACGCCAATTACTTTTGAAGATAAACGCGAATAAATCATATGCCTTTCTCACTTGGATGGTATAAATGCGTAAGCGTTAAGCAGCCTGCGGCCGCTATATCACCTTCTAGTATAGCCATTGACCCTGGCATCATGGGTTCACCCATGTGTTTGTCTTGGTGACAAAAATGGCCAATCAGAGCACTGATCAATGGTTCATGCATCACCAGCACTAAGCCTTTTTCTTGCTGATTTAATAATAAATCTTGAACTTGATTAACCTTCCCATGCGGCGTGATAGCAGGTGTGGTTTCAACTATGGGAGGATGCGCTTTAAAAGCCGCGTTACTTAATAATATAGTTGCGGTTTGTTGGGCCCGCAGAAACGGACTCACCAACACCTTTGAAAATTCTTGCCAAACTACCCTTTTGTCTTGGCTTTGTGCGCTTACAAACGCTCGGCCTTGCTGCGTTAGAGGTCGCTGATCATCTGTTGAAGCGTTAAAACTTGCCTCACCATGACGCATCAATAGAAGTTTCATTGTCTAGCCTACTAAGGCGCCTGCTCTTCTTCACTGGGCTGCGCCGTGGGCGCTGGCCAATCGCTAAATGGGAAAGGTTTTGTTTCTGTTTGATAAGACAAGAATTGATAACTTTGTAAAATAAACTGGCTTAAGCTGCTGCTAAAATTATAGATGGATTCTTGGTTAGTTTCGTTAAATAACCGATATAAAAACTGCAACAAAACCAAAAGAATAAGCACTGATGCTGCAATTTCTAACAGAATCACACTCAGAATCATGAAAGCCAAACGTAACCAAAAGGCTTCGGATGTAAGGTTGTTTTTTAATGCCTGCATTGCTTTTACTCCATTACTGGTTGGCGCTTAAACCATCTTCCCTAGGTTTAAGATAAGGATTCCATTCACATTTTTCAAGTGTCTAACTGCGTTTAAGCACAAACTCTACATCAGAATTTTGGTCTCTAGACATCAATGATTGAGCTACGCTTGTGGCAGCGGCTCCCTCATATACTAATGCATAAAGTCCATCCACTAAGGGCATGCTCACCTGCAGTTGGTCCGCCTTTTTCTTCACAATAGCCAAGGTATTCACACCCTCTGCAACTTCGCCTAATTCGGCTACTGCCTCTTCTAAGGCTTTACCTTGGCCAAGCGCAAAACCCACTCTGTAATTACGACTCAAAGGTGACATACAGGTCACAATAAGATCGCCTACCCCAGCCAATCCTAAAAAGGTCATTGGGTTAGCCCCCATGTGCACAGCAAGTCGGCTCATTTCCGCCAAACTTCTGGTTAACAACATGCTTCTGGTATTTTCACCCATGCCTAATGCAGAGCTAAGCCCTGCTGCAATCGCATAAATATTTTTTAAAGCGCCACCAAGCTCTGTGCCGTATGGATCATTGCTGGCATAAACTCTGAAAAAATGACATTGCAGTATCGCCTGTACCTGTTCACGCAGGGCTTCATTTACGCTTGCAATAACAGTGCCTGTGAGTTGCTGGGCAGCCACTTCTTTGGCAAGGTTTGGCCCACTAATAACCCCTATAGCATTATCTGGGAAAAACACTTCAAGTACCTGACTCATTAACATGAAATGCTCAGGCTCAATGCCTTTGGCCGTGGTAACCAGATATTGCTGCGGGCTCACAAAGGTTTTTACTTGTTGCAAAAGGCTTCTAAAAGATTTACTTGGAATTGAAAAAATAACAACATCAGCATCACTCACACAATGCTCTAGGTCTGTGGTTATCTCTAAATCTTCATGCAGTGTTAGCCCTGGCAAATAGCGCGTATTAATGCGAGATTCGCGCATTTGATCGGCCAGTTGCTTATCACGAAGCCATAAGCGCACTGGAAATCCATTTTGAGCTGCGATATTCGCTAACACGGTGCCAAAGCTTCCGCCGCCAATAACGGCTACCTTTTGTTTGGAGTTCATGACCATACCTTTAAACCAAAAACTCACTCGGGGTAGGTTCACAATCTAGGCGTGTTTCTAGCATTTCTTCTAGATCTGGCATAATAAAAGCGTCATCCTCAGAGGCAAAGCTTATGGACATGCCTGAAGCACCCGCCCTGCCTGTGCGACCTATACGATGAACATAATCTTCAAGCTCTTCTGGCAAGTCATAGTTAAACACGTGGCTAACACCATCAACGTGGATACCCCGACCTGCAACATCTGTTGCTACCAGCACAGGCGTGTCACCGCTCCTAAATCGCTCTAGCGTTTTGACCCTTTTTGCTTGCGCTACTTCACCTGATAAAAGCGCACTTTTAATGCCGTCTTTTTGAAGCTTTTCAGCTAAATCTCGAGTGATATGACGACGGTTAGCAAACACAATAGCTCGTTCAATATCCAACGTCTTTAAGCAGTTGAGTAGCACTTTATATTTGTCTTCTCGTGCCACTGAAAAGAAACGTTGCTCTACGTTGGCTGATGCAAGCTCGTCTGACTCTATTTCAACGTGAACTGGCTCAAACGTCCATTGCTCTGCGAGGCGCAAAATTTGCTCACTAAAAGTCGCACTGAACAATAGGGTTTGACGGTCTTCTTTCTTGGGCGTTTGACGAATAATAGCCCGCACATCGGGAATGAAACCCATGCTAAGCATACGATCTGCTTCATCTAAAACAACCACTTCAACCTCACGCAGGTTCACATGTCCTCTGCGGCAAAAATCAAGCAATCTACCAGGCGTTGCCACCATGATGTCACAATGACGTTTCTTCAATTGCTTTTGCTGAACTTCAAAGTCCATGCCGCCAACGAGTTGCTGCACATTCACGTCGCAAAAACGCGATAAATCTTCCGCATCACTTGAAATCTGCATGACTAGTTCGCGAGTAGGCGCAACTATTAGAGCTCGTGGAGTTCCTAGCCTTCTTGGGCCTTCAATAGGAAAATCGAGAAAATCCGTGATAATACTCAATAAAAAAGCGGCTGTTTTACCCGATCCAGTTTGAGCTTTCCCGGTGATATCTTTGCCGTTTAGGGATTCTGGCAATGTCAGTGCTTGGATTGGGCTACAGTATTGGTAACCCAACGCAGCAACACCTTGCATTACTTGATCTGGTAAATCTAGATCGTGAAAACGCGTCTTGCCCTCTTGCTCTGGCACTATAAATTCATCTAAAGACCAGGCTTGATCGGCAGCTGTTAAATCATTTGATTTCAAGGTTCTTACCCATTGAGACGTATTAACGCCGTATAAAATAAACTACAACGAGGCAGTATAGAGAGTTTAACGTCATTACACAAAACAGCCTGTAAAAAATTTTAAGCTTCACTCACCAAACAAACGCTCATAAGGGGGCAATGCCTGCAGTAATTGCTGGCCATAACGTTTACTTACAATACGCTTGTCTAAAATGGTTATTTTGCCTGTGTCATCTTCTTTGCGCAGCAGCCGCCCGGTCGCTTGTACTAACCTCACACTCGCCTCGGGCACCGATAATTGCGCAAAGCTATTACCACCTGATTTTTCTATCCATTCGGCTAAAGCAGATGGAACAGGGCGATCTGGCACGGTAAAAGGTAGGCGAGTAATCACCACATGGGTTAAATAATGACCAGGTAGATCAATACCCTCAGCGAAACTTGCCAAACCAAACAGCACACTACCCTCACCTTCGTCTATACGTTGCTTATGTTGGTCTAAAAGGCGCTGCTTGGATGACTCACCTTGCTGTAGAATTAAATCTTGCCAAACATCCCCCATGCCTTCAAACACCAACTGCATAACTCGCTTGGATGTGAATAAAACTAGACTTGCTTCAGTTTCTTTAAGCTGGGTTTGTAAACCATGAATTAGATCATCAACAAACACCGCCTCTGGGCCAGGCTCTACCGCTTCTTTAGGGACGCAAATCTTAGATTGAGAAAAATCAAAGGGGCTAGCGACCGCCAACATGGCACTTTTTGGGTTAAGGCCTGAATGTTCGATCAGCCTTTCAAAACTGCCAAGCGCCGTAAGCGTTGCTGATGTGAGCAAAGCACCGTAACATCGACTCCAAAGATTTTCCTGCAACAGCTCAGCCGCCATAATTGGGCTGGCGGATATTTCTAAATCGACCCGCTCTGGTATTTGCCAATGCTGTAACCACCTTGCTTTTGGCACCTCACTTGGCTTGTCTACTTTGGCGTAAGCCTGGAACAAGGCAAGCTGCTGCTCGGCATTTTGTTGCAAAACGCCAAAAGCTGCCAGGTAGTTTTCTGCTTGATCTTTAGGCAGACCGTTTTGCTCACCTTTAACAACGTCGTCCATCAAGGTATGCAAAGCTCCTAAATCTCTGGCCAAGCGCGAGCTACTAATGCCCATATCATTACTAATTTGAACTAATTCGCTTGGCACCACACCGTTTGGAAAGCGATAGGTTTCTTGCTGCTGATAGCCATCCTCAGGCCTAAATACAGGTTGGTCTAAAAACTGCTCTAAGCCTACTAACTGTGCCTCAAGACCTTGAATATGTTCCTGTATTTGGGTGCTCAGCTGGGCACCTTTGCCTCCGCCTTGCCATTCTTTTACAAACTTTTTTAACCCTGACCGCGTTTGGCCATACCATCGGCTTAGCTGCCTAATACCTTGTTGATGGGTGAACTGCTTGAGCGTTTTTTCCGCTAAGTGATGGCCTTCATCAAATATATAAATCGTATCTTCAGGCTCTGGCAAAATGGCACCACCACCCAACGACAAATCTGCAAGCACTAAATCGTGGTTAGTGACAATACAGTCTGCTTGTTCTAACCCATCTCTCGCTTTAAAAAACGGGCATTGGCTAAAGTGGCTGCATCTACGATTGGTACAGCCTTTGTGATCAGTAGTCACAGGGCGCCAGTGCTCTTCGGATACGGGCTCCTTCCACGCATCCCTATCACCATCCCAAAGATTACCACCCAACTGCACTACCATGTCTTTGTAGAGGGCTTGTTGATGAACATCTAGTTTGAGGGCCAGCTCATCCTCAAACAGAGCCTGGGTGGGGTACATGGAAGCATTTTGCGACAAGGCTTGATCTAACCTAGAAACACACAAATACCTTCTTCGACCTTTGGCCAATCGATAATCAAACTCATAACCCCCGTGCTTTCTAAGAGCCGGCAAATCTTTTTGGACAATTTGTTCTTGCAAGGCAATGGTCGCCGTTGAAATGACCAGTTTTTTATCAAGCGCCTTGGCAATCGGTAAACAGGCCACCATATAAGCAAGCGTTTTGCCAGTCCCTGTGCCTGCTTCGACCAAGGCCACAGGATTATTGTCGCTTCTATGACCTTGCGCATCGGACTTGATGGCTAAAAAATGATTGGCTACCGTTGCGATCATTTGCTTTTGTCCCCAGCGTGGTTTGAGCTGAAGCGCAGTTAGCAACTGACGGTATAGTTGTTGAATATCTTTTTTAACTGCAGGGGTATCAGACACGCGGGAAGCTCATGGTTAGCATCAAATGTTCGGCCATCAGGGTACACCATTTCTTGTAAAAAATCTGGCTAACAAGGCCCCTAAAAAATAAAACTTGCCAGAACTATAATTACTGGTATTATATACAGTAACTGTATAAACAACCAGCAAAATAATAGCGTAAGAAGGCAATCATATGATCAAGTTGACCCCTCGCCAAGACCAAGTGCTTGAATGTATCCGTAGCTATATTAACGACACTGGCTATCCGCCAACTCGTGCCGAAATTGCTAAAGAACTAGGCTTTAAATCGCCAAATGCTGCAGAAGAACACATTAAGGCGCTAGCACGCAAAGGTGCGATAGAGATCATAGCTGGTGCCTCACGTGGCATCCGTGTTCCAGACATGCACGAAGAGGAACTTGGCTTACCCATTATTGGTATGGTAGCAGCAGGTAGCCCTCTACTAGCCCAAGAGCACATCAGTGATTATTGCGCCATTCCTGAAAATCTCTTCTACCCAAAAGCCGACTACCTTTTAAAGGTCAGTGGTATGTCTATGAAGGACATTGGGATTTACGATGGTGATTTACTGGCAGTGCACAAAACCGATCAGGCTAGAAACGGCCAAGTAGTTGTAGCGCGTTTGAATGACGAAGTGACGGTGAAGCGTTTTCAAAGAAATGGTAACCAGGTTCAGCTAATTGCAGAAAATCAAGATTTCTCGCCGATAGAAGTTGACCTCACACAACAGCACTTAAGCATCGAAGGGCTGAGTGTGGGTGTAATACGCCGCGGCAATTAAAGAATTAGGAGTGAAATTATGCTACATCAAAACCACCCAACATCTGCAAATCTTAAAGGTATTTTTGCTGAACACCAGCTTGATCTGTGGGCTCAAGAAAAAAGTATACCCACACAAGATTTAAGCAGCATTACTGAAATTATAATGCGCGGCGAAGCGTGGAATAATGTACAAACGTTGTTGCCTCTGCTGGCTCAATTAAGCCACGACCAGCGTTGGTTGGCATGGGTTGCCCCGCCGCAATTGTTACCCAAGGCACAGTTAAAAGCAGCAGGCTTTGATTTAGATAAGATCATTTTATTAAAGCCCAATTCCCAACGTGACACACTAAGCCTAGCCCGCCAAGCGCTTGAAAGTGGCACCTGCCATGCAGTCATCAGCTGGTTTGGCGCCTTAGAAGATGATCAGCTTAGCGGCCTAGCCCAAGCTGCAGATTTAGGTAACAGCCGGGCATTTCTTATCAGGCATCAATAGTTACGGGACTATAGCACCGCAGATGTTTCAAAAAACGCGTGGAGTAAGTTATGCGTAATCAAAGCGTCTGCACTGCCTGCAAGTTCACGTATGGAGTGCATCGCAAAAGTGGGCACTCCAAGGTCTAAGGTTCTCACCCCAAGCTGAGCCGAAGTAATGGGACCGATAGTACTACCACAGCCCATATCACTTCTGACCACAAAAGTTTGCAATGGCAAATCAGCTTTAGCTGCTAATTCTTTAATCATAGCGCTGGTAATCGCGTTAGTCGCATAGCGCTGATTTGCATTCACTTTTATAACTGGTCCTTGGTTTAATATAGGCCCGTGCTGCGCATCATGCTTGGCTGCAAAGTTTGGATGAATACCGTGAGCATTGTCTGCGGAGATAAATGTAGAAGCAGACAATAGCTGGTGTAAGGCTTGAGGTGTCGGGTAAATCCGTTGTAAGACAGACATTAAGAAATTACCTTGGGCTCCTTCTGCCGATTGACTCCCTACTTCTTCGTGGTCATTACAAATTAGCAACATACCTTGATCGGTATTGGCAGCCAACAGCGCCGTAAGACCCATATAGCAGCTCAGTAAATTATCTAACCTTGCGGCTGCTAAAAATTCGCTTTTTAGGCCGACTAGCGATGGCGGCTGTGTATCATAAAAGCTAAGCTCATAGTCAATCACAGTCTCAACCTGCTTACCATTGTCTGATAATTCTTTTTTCAAAATCTCACGCAGATTGAAATCGCTTCCCAGTGTTTGTCCTAACAATACAGGCAAATCTGTTTGGGGATTAACACTGTGGCCTTTATTTGCCTCACGATCTAAATGAATCGCTAAACTTGGAATACACGCCACGGGGCGTTTGAAATCGATCAGATGTCGGCTCATATTGCCGTCACTATCTTTGCATACCACTCGTCCTGCGAGTGACAAATCCCGATCAAACCATGGATGTAATAGCGCCCCGCCATAGACCTCTACGCCCAGTTGTTGATAGCCTTTAGCGTTGATTTCAGGGTTAGGTTTAACTTTAAGACACGGACTATCCGTATGAGCACCCACCATATGCAACCGTTGCAGCGAGCCTTTTTGAGGCAGTTGAAACGCAACAATTGTGGAATCATTTTGAGTCACATAATACTTTTTGCCTGCGCTAAGCTGCCAGTTCTCACTCACATGTAACCGCTGGTATCCCCCCGCCTCTAGTTGGATGGCCATTGTCGTGACCGCGTGAAAAGGGGTGGGTGAACTTTGGATGAAATCGATCAAGCCTGCGTTGTAAGTTTGTTGTGACATAAAGATAGTTTCCCTGAATATGAGAGTTAATATTGACACATTTTGTAGGCAACCGTAACGATTACGTAAAGCATTGTTTAATTCAGCTGATATACCGACAAGGCGTTTGGATAATTGCTTCTAATCAAGCTAAGATACAAATTAAAGCGGTTTCCTTTCCTCAAGCGTACAGTACAGGCCATTAAAGATCCGTATGATTAAGTCACTACTAACAAAAGCTTTGCCTAAGTTTATTAGAACTTTAACACCATCAAAAATCCTCGCGCATGCAATGCTTGCCGGCATAGTAGGTATCGTGCCTACTGTTTTTGCAGATGATACCAATTCCAACGCTGTAACTAAAATAGAGTTCACTCAAGAGCACAGTCAAATTACGAAAGAGATTTTGCAACTTTTAGCTGCCCAGCATTATGAGAACCGAGAGCTTGATGACGATTTTGCGGGCGATGTTTACGATAAATACTTATCTCTACTAGACCCTGCACGAAGCTATATTAGCGAAGAAGATTTAGCGGGCTTCAATTATTTAACGACTCAATTAGATGATCTACTGGCACAGGGAAACCTTGAGGCAATGGCGAAACTGTACAACTTACTCCAAGACAGACGATTGGCGTTTGTCGACTATAGTTTGGCTGTCCTTACTCAAGATGATTCCATGTTTGATTTCAATGTTGATGAAACCATACGCGTTTCTCCCTATGATGAGCCTTGGCTTAAGGATTTTAAAGCCGTTAAGGAGCGCTGGCGCAAGCAATTAAAAAATGAATTTGTAAATGGCCAGCTCAACAATGAAACCCATGAACAGGTCAGAGAACGGTTACTTAAACGTTACACCAATATGCGCAAGCGTCTAACTCAAGTAGAGCTTAAAGATGCTTATCAGACCGTCAGTAACAGTATTACCACCGTCACTGACCCACATACTAGTTACTTATCACCGCGCAACGTTGAAGACTTCAATATCGATATGAGTTTATCTTTGGAAGGTATTGGAGCGATACTTCAAGCTGAAGATGACTATACAAAGGTTGTTCGACTCGTCGTTGGCGGCCCTGCCGACAAGGCTGGAGAGCTTAAAGCATCGGATTATATTGTCGGAGTATCCCAAGAAGGCCAACCTATACAGGAGATTTTAGGGTGGCGCTTAGATGATGTAGTTGACCAAATCCGCGGGCCAAAAGACTCAATTGTAAACTTACAAATCATTCCAGACGGTGATATTCAACAACCCAAAAAGACGATTCAAATTCGAAGAAATAAAGTAAAACTTGAAGACCAAGCCGCCAAAAAATCAGTGATCCAACTTGAAACACAAGAAGGATTGCTTAAGTTTGGTGTAATCACCTTACCTACTTTTTACATGGATTTTGAAGCTGCAAGGCAAGGAGATCCAAATTATCGTAGTACAACGCGCGACGTGTATAACTTGATTCAAGAGCTCAATGAGGAGTCCATAAGTGGCCTGATTATTGATTTACGTAACAATGGTGGCGGGTCTTTACATGAAGCGAATCAATTGACAGGTTTGTTCATTGAAACCGGGACTACAGTTCAAGTGCGCTATGCCGATGGCACGATTGAAAAACAAATTGATCGCAACCCATTCCTAGCCTACACAGGCCCTATTGCTGTTTTAGTGAATCGGTACAGTGCATCGGCATCTGAGATCTTTGCAGCAGCTATGCAAGACTATAAACGCGCTTTAGTCGTAGGCACCCAAACCTACGGTAAAGGAACCGTTCAAACTTTTGGCAACTTAAGTAGTGGTCAAATAAAATACACTCAAGCTAAGTTTTATAGAGTTTCAGGTGCCAGCACGCAAAATAAAGGCGTGATACCGGATGTGATTTTACCAACCCTTGAAGACCCTGAAAGAATCGGCGAAAGCACTCACGATCATGCGCTTAAGTGGGATCAAGTGCGACCTGTAGACCATAAAACATATTTTTCTTTTGAAACAATTGTGCCTTATTTGCAGTCCCAACAAGAGCTCAGAAATGCAGAAAATGTAGACTGGCAATACACGCTAGCTGTCGCTGCTAAAGAGCAAGATCCTCCAACAGAGCTCAGCCTCAACATTGACAAGCGCAAAGCGTACTGGGAAGGCCAAAAGGATTGGTATTTACATCAAGTGAACCAGTTAAGGCAAGGCCACAAACTTGAACCTGTAGCTGATGTTGAGGACCATGATTTTGATTACGAAGACACCCAAAGGGACCCTTATGTCTTGGCAGGCGGACAAGTGATTGCTGATTGGATTCACATGGCAAGATCATATGATGGTCACTAAGTCCTTTGAACAACACATTGGGTGCACCAACGCGAATCTTATGGGTTGAGCCAGGGCTTCATCACGCTGTCTTAAATGAGCTCCATGGGGTGCTCATTAAGTGCCGATAGCTGCTCCCTAAGCTCTAGGATATGCTCGCCCCAATACCTTTCTGTATTAAACCAAGGAAAGCTGTGAGGGAACGCAGGATCTTGCCAACGTCTTGCTAACCAAGCAGCATAGTTCATCATCCTTAGTGTCCTAAGAGGCTCTATCAAAGCTAACTCTTGTGGTTTGAAATCGTAAAACTCATTATACCCCTCCACCACTTCAGACAACTGTAGTCTTTGTCTGTCTCTATCGCCAGACAGTAACATCCATATGTCTTGGATTGCTGGTGCCATTCGTGAATCATCAAAGTCGACAATATTGGGCGCATCGTTTCGCCATAACAAATTCCCTCCATGGCAATCGCCATGTACACGGATGTAGTTGATATCGTGGGTATTAACGAATGCCGCATCAATTAAGATGAGCAAATCTTTAGTCAAACTGTCATACGCACCTTTTAACGCTTTCGGAATAAAGTTTTCACTAACAAATGCCACACTCTCGTGACCAAAAGTTTTAGGGGTGATAAAGGGTCTGTGTTGATAATCTTCTACTGCGCCAAGCGCATGGATGCGCCCCAATAGCCTGCCCATAGTGAACAAATTATCTAAATCGTCAAGCTCTGGTCCATGGCCTCCTTTTCGCTCAAATAGGGCAAACTGAAACTTTTCATAGTGCAACAAACTTAAGCCGTTTGAATTTAAAAGTGGCGCCACCACTGGCAGCTCATAGTCACAAAGCGCCAAACTAAATTGGTGTTCTTCCAAAATTTGCTCAGAACTCCACCGATTGGGCCGATAAAATTTGGCAATCACAGGAACGTCGTGGTCTTCAATACCGACTTGATAAACTCGGTTTTCGTAGCTATTGAGCGCACTAATCCGCCCATCACAAACATAACCCTGGCTTTCCACAGCATCCATGATGTAGCTTGGGGTTAAAACAGAAAATGGGTGTGCGGCTGTGGACATAATGAATTTCAAACGATGATTAAGCATCCTAGTATATCCTTAACCTATGACATGAACAGCATTAATAACACTTGAAAAGCTTTGTATAAAATCACTTTAGCTCAGTATAATAGCGACTTACGCTTCAGAGCCAAATCAAGCTAAGAAACCCCTATGACTTCTACCAGTGCGCTCAAGTTTCCAATCAGCGAAGCACCTTCTTTGGGGCAGCCTTTAAAGGTTGCAGAAGGTGTTTTTTGGCTTAGAATGCCCCTGCCTTTTTCACTGAATCATATTAATTTGTGGCTCTTAGAAGATGACTTAGGTTGGACCATAGTGGACAGCGGCATTCATAGCTCACAATGCAAAGATCTTTGGCTACAAATATTTGATCATCACTTGAACAATAAACCAGTGACTCAGCTTATTGTCACTCACTTGCACCCTGATCATGTTGGGTTGGCAGGATGGATCTGTGAAAAATGGAATTTGGATCTAAAGATGTCCAGAACAGACTACATGGCGTGTCGGGTTTTGATGTCTGAAAGTGAGAAAGCTGCGCCTGAAGCGGCTATTAAATTTTATCTAAGGGCAGGTTTAGATAACGACCAGCTTACCAAGTACAAAGAAAAATTTGGAAGCTACGCAAAAGCTATTTATCCACTGCCCGAAAGCTTTGTGCGAGTACAAGACGAGGACACTCTGGAAATGGGAGGCCAAACGTGGCAGGTCATCGTTGGCAAAGGTCATGCACCAGAGCACCTTTGCCTATACTGCCCTTTTCTTAATGTACTTATTTCAGGTGACCAAATACTGCCATCGATTTCATCTAATGTCAGCGTTTGGCCAAGAGAGCCTGCATCAAACCCGCTAAAAGAATGGCTTGATTCATGCACTATGCTAAAGCAACGTCTTCCAAATGATGTGTTAGTACTGCCATCTCATGGGCAGGTATTTTACGGTGCCCATCAAAGGTTACAAAGGCTCATTGATGGCCACGAAAAATCCTTAACTAAGCTCCTGTTGGCCTGTCATACGCCAAAACGCAATGTGGATCTTTTCAGCCAGCTCTTCAGGCGACCCATTACCGACAGTGTTTTAAGCCTTGCTGTTGGAGAGACCCAGGCTCACTTAAATTATTTAGTGAGTCACAATAAAATACAGATAACCACCGATACCCAGGGTGTATGCTGGTATCAAACACTTTAAAAGAAGATTATTTTATGCATATTATTACCATCAATTTTGAGCCCGTTGAACTTTTTAAAATTCTTAAATTTGAAGCCATAGTGGGCAGCGGAGGCGAAGCTAAGAGCCGAATCAGTGAGGGTTTGGTCAAGGTTAACGGCGAGGTTGAAACACGCAAAAGTCGAAAAATGATGGCAGGCGACACCATTGAATTTGAGAAACGCCATTACCATCTAGAACTTGCCTGATTGATGCGCTTATCAAAGTGGTTTAATCCTGCACACATTAGCGCAGGGTTCATCGCCCCTTTAGTAGGCTATACCAGTTCTGCCGCTATCATTTTCCAAGCGGCCAATAGCGCAGGTGCCGATGATGCTATGGTCACAAGTTGGTTCTGGGCTTTAGGCATAGGCATGGGTTTGTCGACCTTGGGTTTGTCTTGGTTTTATAAACAGCCCATTCTTACGGCCTGGTCTACCCCAGGCGCTGCCATTTTGGTAACCAGTCTAGCTGGCGTTCCATTGGCAGAGGCCATTGGGGCTTTTATACTTTGCTCGGTTCTTATCACCATTGTTGGCTTGACGGGTTGGTTTGATCGAATTATGGCCTACCTGCCCCAATCTATCGCCGCAGCAATGCTAGCTGGAGTTTTAACTCCTTTCGCCATACACATGATGTTATTGCTTGAAACTCAACTAACACTTGTTTTCTCGATGATACTGGCGTTTTTTATCAGTCGTATGATATGGCCAAAGCTTGCAGTATTGATCACTTTGCTGCTGGGCATTTTAGTGGCTGGCGTCCAAAACCTAATCGTTTGGCAAAATGTAAGCTTACACCTGTCCAGCCCAATATGGACAACACCGCAATGGTCTATTTCTGCGGCAATGGGTGTGGCTATTCCACTGTTTATTGTCACCATGGCCTCACAGAATGTGCCAGGCATTGTGGTATTGCGAAGCTACGGCTATAAAGCACCAGCTCGCTCATTAATTAGCTGGACGGGGATTACTGGATTGGTGCTGGCACCTTTTGGTGGTTTTGCGTTTAACTTATCCGCCATAATGGCAGCTATTTGCATGGGTAAAGACGTTGATACAGATCCAACACAAAGGTATCGATCAGCGATATGGGCAGGCCTTTTTATTGTAGCAACGGGCATTTTGGCAGGCAGTTTGACTAGCCTCTTCAATAGTATGCCACAAGCACTGGTTGTCACCATTGCAGCCTTAGCCTTACTTGGCACCATCGCCAGTAGTTTTCACTCCTCACTTATTAATGAAGCAGAACGAATTCCAGCTTTAGTGACCTTTATTTGCAGCAGTTCTGGTGTAGTATTATGGGGCATTGGCAGCGCATTTTGGGGGCTCATCTTAGGAGCCCTTGCACTGTTTATTCAGCGCTATTTTAGCGCTAAAAGTTGAGATATAGGCACCAAAAACCAAACAATAATAGAGTGTAATTATGAAAACAGTGTATTCGCCAGACCATATTTTACGCAGCTCTAAAACCGAATTGACAGGCGGCCAACTCGTTACCCCTTTTGAATGTGCCAGTCGTGCTGATTATGTGCTACAACAGATCAAAGATGTTCAGCTTGGTAACGTGATTGCACCCACTCATTGGCCAAGAAGCTTTATTGAGAGTGTGCATAAACGAGATTATTTGGATTTTTTAGACACAGTTTGGCCGCGCTGGGTTAATGCCGGAAAACAAGGTGAAGCTATACCCAATGTATGGCCTTCAAGGTCAATGCCAAGTACGAAAGCACCAAGACACATCGAAGGTCAGTTAGGCTACTATAGCCTGGCAGGTGAAACTAGTATAAGCGCAGGAACGGCAGAGGCTGCTTGGGCTTCAGCCAATGTCGCTTTATCTGCTGCGGATATCTTAAATCATGGAGAAAAAAGTGCTTTTGCTCTTTGCAGGCCTCCTGGACATCACGCTTCGAAAGACCAATTTGGAGGTTATTGTTTTATTAACAATGCCGCAGTCGCAGCCCAAAAATTACGCTATGATGGCGCCGATAAAATTGCCATTCTAGATGTTGATTTTCATCACGGTAACGGCACACAAAATATATTTTATGATCGTGATGATGTGCTTTTTTGCTCAGTTCATGGTGATCCCATGGTCGCCTTCCCTTACTTTTTGGGTTTCGCAGATGAAACCGGTGAAGGCGCAGGCCAGGGATTCAATCTAAACATACCCCTACCCAAAGGCACATCCTACTCAATCTGGCGTTTGGCATTATGTCGAGCGATCGAAAAAATAAAAGGGTTTAACCCCGACGTGTTGGTTGTTTCTCTGGGCGTAGACACCTTTGAGGATGATCCAATCAGTTTCTTTAAACTTAAAAGTGGTGATTTTATCGACATGGGAAAAACCATTGCTAGTCTGGGCATTTCTACTTTATTTGTAATGGAAGGCGGTTATGCAGTACAAGAGATTGGCACCAATACTGTGAACGTTTTAAGTGGCTTTAAAACCCAATTTGACTAGCTTTATCTGAACTATTATTCACAGTTGAAATAAGGCAAGATTAACCCAACATTTTTTAACATTAGGAAACAACTATGCTTTCAGTAAACTCATACTTTGACGACAAGGTTAAATCGATTGCCTTTCAAGGCCAAACTAAAGCCACAACCGTAGGCGTAATGGATCTTGGCGAATTCACCTTTGGCACCAGCCAATACGAAGTGATGACCGTAATCGATGGCGAACTTGCAGTCAGGCTACCAGACACTCAAAACTTTGTGACATATACCAACGGTGATCAGTTTGAAGTAGCAGCCAATTCAAGCTTTGACGTGAAAGTAATCCGTCAAACAGCCTACCATTGTACATACGAATAAATATCACCCACTAAAAAAGCACTTGTTATGGATTAGCATTCTCTAATCCATTAAGCGTTAACCGAAACACAAAGAGCATAAGTCAATGAGCACAATTACCAGTCGGTGCCCACATTGTGAAAAGAACAACCGCATTCCCTCTTCAAGAATTAATGAAAAGCCTGTTTGCGGTGCTTGCAAAAACACCCTCTTATGCGGCAAACCCGTGACCGCAACACAAGCAAACTTCAATGCTATAATTAATGGCGAAAAGCCTGTAGTCGTTGACTTTTGGGCACCTTGGTGTGGTCCGTGTAAAAACTTCGCACCTGTTTTTGAGAGTATGGCCATTCAAAAATCATCTAAAGTTACGTTTTTAAAAGTAAATACCGAAGCCGAGCAAGCGCTTGGCGCTGAGTTTAATATTCGTAGTATTCCAACGCTCATGCTGTTTAAAAATGGTAAGGTTGTTGAACAACTCAGCGGCGCTTTGCCTCAGCAGCAATTTGAACAATGGTTGGAGCAAGCACTGCAACGATAAAGTTCAGGCCAAACCCAAAAGAGAAACGGACAATGAAAAAGCTTAAAAACGAAAAGGAACTCTTAAAAAAAGCCATTTTACTTGGCCAAGCTTATGCAAAAAGCCGTGGCGTTGCGCAATTTGAGCCGACCGATTCTGCGGCCCAAAAAATAGAATATATTTATAAACTATTGGTCCATGACAAGCTAATACAGCCTCTGCCAACAGAACAAGTGTCACAACCAAATATGCAGCACAAGCTTGCACTCTGGGTAGATCGTCAACTTAACCCTTAAAGAGCCATACTCACTCACAGGAGCTGAACTATGCCACAAAATCATTCGCCCTTTGTGATTGTTGAACGTCAACAACAGTGGCTTGAAATGACCCTTAACCGGCCTGAAAGTTTTAATGCTTTGTCCAAAGAAATGATGAGTGAATTGCACCAAGCAATCGCTTTGGCTAATCAAACCAGTGATATTTCCTGCATCATCATTAAAGCAATTGGCAAAGCCTTTTGTGCTGGACACGATATCAAACAGATGCAATCCAACGCGACCCAAGAGCATTATCATGCGCTCTTTAAGCAATGCAGCCAGCTGATGCAGTCTATCGTAGAGTGCAAGATACCCGTAATCGCCCAGGTACAAGGCTTAGCTACTGCTGCTGGTTGTCAGCTAGTGGCAAGTTGTGACCTCGCCATTGCCGCAGACACATCCAAATTTGGAGTATCAGGCATTAACCTTGGGTTATTTTGCTCAACCCCAGCAGTTGCGCTAAGCCGAACAATTCAGCCTAAACACGCCATGGAAATGTTATTAACTGGTGATTTTATTGACGCTAGCCGAGCTGAAACCTTAGGTTTAATAAACAAAGCAGTCGCAGAAGATGAACTCACAGATTCAACGCGCGCTTTAGCAACCAAACTTAGTGAGAAAACACCAGCAGCCATTCGCACTGGCAAAGCCATGTTCTATCCCCAGTTACAAATGCCCCTAGACAAAGCTTACACCTTTGCTAGCCAACATATGGCCGACAACTTAAAAGATTCGGCAACCCAAAATGGTCTTAATGCCTTTGCTTTCAAAAAAACTAAGGTGTAATTATTGTGCAAGAACTCACCCAAATATTAGCCTTTATTAAGGAAATAGATCAGCTAAAAGGCGTCCTAAGAAAAACTCGCCCTCATGGCATGCAACGTTATGAGAATTCGGCGGAACATTCTTGGCACGTAACTCTGGCAGCCTTAATGCTAAAAGACTATGCCGCAGGGCCTGTAGATATTAACCGTGTACTTAGAATGTTACTGATTCATGATTTATGCGAAATTGATACGGGCGACGTCATTGTGTATGACGCTTTAGGTAATGAGCATGAGGCCGCGGAAGTAGCCGCTACACAACGCATACTTGGCATGCTTCCTAACAAGATGGGAACTGAATATATTGCCCTGTGGCACGAATTTGAAGCCGCAACTTCAAACGATGCGCGCTTTGCTAAAGCCTTAGATAGAGCCTTACCTTTGATGCACAATCTAGGTGATGATGGCCATAGTTGGATCACTCACGGCATTTCAAAAGACCAAGTTAAAAACGTCAACGGTGGCCGCATTAAGGCAGGCTGCCCTGAGCTTTGGGAGCTGCTTGAACCCTTAGTTGATGAGGCGCAATTAAAAGGCTGGTTAAGTTAGACCTAGGAACCCTCTAACTGTTAGAATATGCGCCCACATTTCTTACCCAGCGTTTAAAATACTCTCTTGATTACTACCGCAAACATCACCATGCAGTTTGGCTCTAAGCCGTTATTTGAAAATATTTCAGCAAAATTTGGCCACGGCAATCGATATGGCCTTATAGGTGCTAACGGCTGTGGTAAGTCGACCTTCATGAAAATTCTAAGCGGTGAGCTTACGCCAACCTCTGGCAATGTCTCTTTTTCTCCAAATGACACACTAGGTACCTTAAGCCAAGACCAATTTGCTTTTGAAGAGCACACTGTGATTGACACGGTGATCATGGGCGATGCTAAATTGTGGCAAGTAAAACAAGAGCGTGAGGCGATCTACTCTCAGTCAGAAATGAGTGAAGAAGATGGCATGAAAGTCGCTGAACTTGAGATCGAGTTCGCAGAAATGGACGGTTACAGCGCTGAAAGCCGTGCCCAAGAAATATTGACTCAAGCTGGGATTGATGAGTCTTTCCACTGGGGGCTGATGGCACAAGTGGCACCAGGCTGGAAACTAAGGGTATTGCTTGCTCAAGCCTTGTTTGGCGACCCTGATATTTTGTTGCTAGATGAACCGACCAACAACCTTGATATCGCCACCATCAACTGGCTTACAGAAGTATTAAGCGAACGCAGAAGCACCATGATCATTATTTCTCATGACCGCTACTTCTTAAACTCTGTATGTACTCACATGGCTGACATTGATTACGGGGAGCTACGTGTCTACCCTGGTAATTACGAAGCTTACACAAAAGCGGCGAACCTAATTCAAGAACAACTGTTGATGTCAAACGCAAAGAAGAGCGCTGAACGGGCTGAACTGCAGCAGTTTGTAGCGCGTTTCTCTGCAAACGCATCAAAAGCAAAACAGGCTTCATCTAGAGCTAAAAAACTAGAAAAAATAGAATTAGATGAAGTGATACCATCCAGTCGTGTGTCTCCCTACATTGCATTTGAGTCGCATAAAAAACTTCATCGCCAAGCTCTTATTTTAGAAAATCTAAGCCATGGGTTTGAAGAAGGCGTCCTTTTTAAAGGTGGAGAAATGATTTTGGAAGCCGGCTCCAAACTTGCAGTTATTGGCGAAAATGGCGCAGGCAAAACAACTTTTTTGCGCTGTTTGTTAGAAGACTTAAAAGCTAATGAAGGCGTTGTTAAGTGGTCTGAAAACGCGGTTTTAGGTTATTGCCCGCAAGACAGTAATGATATTTTTGATAATGAACTCACTCTATTTGATTGGATGTCGAAATGGCGTACTCCAAAACATGATGACCTAACGGTAAGGAGTATGCTGGGTCGTTTATTATTTAGCGCAGATGATTATCTTAAAAAAGTAAAGGTATGCTCAGGTGGTGAGAAGAACCGTTTGTTATTTGGCAAGCTGATGATGCAAGACACCAATGTCTTGATCATGGACGAACCCACTAACCACCTAGATATGGAAGCGATTGAGGCCTTAAACAAAGCCCTTAAAACCTATCCTGGTACACTCATTTTTGTAAGCCATGACCGCGAGTTTGTATCTTCTCTTGCGACCCGTATCATTGAAATAAAAGATCATAAACTGCTCGATTTCCAAGGCACTTATGCAGAATACTTAGCTAAGCAAGCAGTGGATAGAATCAAGTAGCTGAATTTATGCTCACGGTTAACGTAATGCTGGCATCCATCAAAAACAAAGCGTTAAAGCTTGCAAAAGCCAACATCAATGCAGCTACCTCCTACCTCATAGGAGAGGAGCCCGCCGGTACCAATGCTGGGTGTTAACTTAAAGGTATAATCGCCTGAGGCTCCGGTACCTTGGCCTAAAATAACTCCCGTTGTTGCAGTCAACTCAACACTTAAGGTGTTGTCTGTAGCGCTGGGGGTAGATATTGCTAATTCTGTATAAGTGTCACACAAAGTAATGTCGTGCCCTGCTTGAAGCAAGCATGCCGCTTGAGCCACACGCACGCCATGGCTTAACTGCACAACCTCCATAAAACGTGTTTTCTGTAAATATGTCTGGTAAGTCGGAACAGCAAAGCCTGCTAAGATGCCGATTAAAGCCACTACCAGCAGCAACTCTAATAATGAAAAGCCTTGTATAACTGATCTGTTTGGCTTGTTAAAAGAACATCCTTGCTTAAGATAAGACATATCACGCTCCTGTGATGGGTTTTGAATCTGTCTCAACTATAGCTTAGGTTAAAGAATTCGCTAAAAAAGCGCTTTAGTAAATTTTCTAGTCCTGTGGTTCTGCGGATTCTAGGAGCGCACTTGAAAAATCGTTCTCTAATTCATCGCCCACTATGGAATATTCTTCGTTAGCCCAGGCGCCAAGATCTATTTGCTGACACCTGTGACTGCAAAACGGTCTAAATTCATTGGATGAGTCATAAGTCAGTTTTTTTTGACACTGAGGGCACGGGTATTTGCTCATGGTAATGTTTCCGAAAGTTGACACAGGTGTTTATGTAATTGACGCACTTTTTTATGCAGATCGTTAATACCTTCATGATTTTCTAGGACCCAATCTGCTTTTTGAATGCGCATCGCCCTTGGCATCTGAGCATTCATTATCGCCTTAATTTGTGCTTGAGAATTATTGTCTCTCTTAGTGGCCCGCTCAAGCTGAAGATTTTCAGGGACATCCACAACCACAACAAAGTCTGTTTTCTTGTGCTGGCTGGTTTCTAATAACAAAGGTGACTCAAGCACCACGTAGGGAGATGAAAAAGTCGCTAGTTTTTTATCCGTGGTCGCTGCAACAAGCGGGTGCAGTAGATTTTCTAACCACTGCTTTTGTGACGGCTGAGCAAAAATTAATTTACGAAGTGCCGCTCTATCTAAACTGCCGTTGGATAATAAAATGGAATCGCCAAAATGCTGCACAATTTTTTTAAGCGCTGGGCTGCCTGCTTCCACAAGATCACGTGACACCTGATCTGCATCCACTACTTTTATGCCCATTTTTTTCAGTTGCGAACTGACCGCAGTTTTTCCGCTACCAATGCCGCCGGTAAGGCCCACTATCATTATGTTAGCTCTATTTGAAAACCAAAATTCATTATACCAGCAGTCTTTGTAGTGTCACATCATCTGGCCCATTTCAAACAAAGGCAAATATAAGGCAATTAAAATGAGACCGACAAAAGTTGCCACCAATAACAGTAATAATGGCTCTATTAACTGTTCTAGCCACACGCTTTGGTTGCTTACTTGCACTTCGAAATAGTGATGCAGCTGGGTAAAACTTACGCCCAATTTACCAGAAGCTTCTCCCACTCTAATCAGCTGTAGCACCTGTGGTGGCCAACCTAACACCCCAATGATTAGGCTAATTTTTTGCCCTTGGTTAAGCTTTAAAACGATGTCTTCAATGTCTCTTTTAATCCGCAACGATCGGCTACTTTTTTTGGCAAGCTCCAAACATGTTATCAAAGGCACGCCCGCATTTAATGTGAGTGACAAAACCAAAAATAAATCGGCGTGTGCATGTAAAAAAACCAACCTGCCCAATCCAGGTATGCGCCAAAATATCCATTCTAATTTTAGACGAGCCGTTTTTTTAGACCAAAGCCAAAGCGCAATACCATAGGTTGTTAATACCAACGTTAACAACAATAACAGCTCATTTGAGCCAACGCTTGAAAGCTCCAATAACCAACTGGTAAGTGCTGGTAATTTATGTGAGCTAGTTGCATATAAATTTGCAACCTTTGGAACCACCAAATAAATAATAACAAGGCACACACAAAAACCACTCATAAGCGTTAATATTGGCATAAACAAACTTCTTAACAGCTTACGTTTTAGCTCTATTTGACGGCTTTTTTGCGCATGTACCTGAGATAGTAATTCAGAAAGCTCTCCGCTTGCCTCCCCCGCTGCTACTAGCTTAACGAGTATGGGTTCAAACAAACCGCTATGGGCTAATGCTTTCGAAAAGCTTTCACCAGCCAGTAAAGAATCTTGCAGCTTAATAAGCTCATAACGAAGGCGGTTAGATACATTTTCAAGCTGCACTAGCCTAATGCAACTTAATAATGGTAAACCGGAGCCGAGTAATTGAACCCATTGACCAAGTAATGACTGCACATCTGCAGCTGCTAGTTTTTTTGGATATACCCGTTGCCATTGAAACAAGCGCCTTATTTTTACAACTTCGATGCCCTCTAGCATAAGTTGCGCATGAAGCTGGCTTGAGCTCTCACACTCGCGCACGCCATTACATTCGACTCCAAACGCATCAATGCCGTACCATAAAAAATTGGGTTGTAAAAAGAAGGCAAGCATTACCAAATCACCCGATTAAGCTCAGCCAAAGTAGTGTGGCCTGACAATACACGCCACAGTCCTTGCTGGCGAATACCACCTTCTAGAGCGACCAGATCCATATTTCTTTGGGCGACTGATTCGCGTTTAGCTTGGTCTATTTCAACTAAGTCAAACAAACCAAAACGGCCATTAAAGCCTGCGTGGCAATCACTGCACCCTACAGCAATACAGGGTGCAACAGGCCCAAAGCATTGGGTATAGTGTGCTTTAGCATTAAGCCATTCCATGGTTTCAAAATCTCTTATCTGGGTTTGGCTTAAGGGTTGTTTACATGCTTCACATAGCTTTCGCACTAAGCGCTGATTAATGATTAAACTCAGGCAATAACTTAAGCCTAACATGTCCATTCCCAACCCATGACAGCGCTGTATTGCTTCACTCACACTGCTCGTGTGCATCGAAGTCAGCAAAAGGTGTCCTGTTTGCGAAGCTTTTAAAGCCACATCAGCACTATCAAAGTCACGTAGTTCACCCAGCATTATGACATCAGGATCTTGGCGTAAAAGTGCCCTTAAGATATTGCTAAAAGAGAGGTCTATGTGGGTATTAACCGCCACCTGATGAACATGATTTAAAGCCACTTCAATAGGGTCTTCGGCAGAAACAATATTAATATGTGGCGCTTTTATGTGCTCGATACAACTGTATAAGAACATGGTTTTGCCACTTCCCGTAGGCCCCGTCACTAAAATTAGACCTTGAGATTTTTTTAGCTTTTGCTTAACAATATTAAGCTGAGCAAGGGATAAGCCTTGACGCGTTAGATCCGTATTTTGCTGTTGCCATTGCAACCTTAACACTAACTTCTCTCCCCAATGACCCGCTAAACTGCTGCTACGCACATCAACTAGGTGCTGTTGATATTGCCATTGAAAGCTGCCATCTTGGGGACGCCTAAGTTCACTAATGTCCATCTCACTAAGCAGTTTAATGCGTGTCACTAAGGCTGCCCCAATCGCTAACGGCAGTTGATTAAAAGGGGCTTCTAGAAGCTGCATCAAACCGTCAATACGCATTCTCACCTGCATAAAGTGGCTATGGGGCTCTAGATGCAGGTCAGATGCGCCAGAATCAACGGCTATGGAAAAAAGTTGTTCACTAAGGGGAATTATATGGGTCAGCGACAAAGGCTTGGGTGGAGGTTTTTGAGACATTTACGCATCCTTGCGTAATTGATCAGTGCATTAAGCTTAGATGCTATTTGTAAAACAATTTATTTCATTTCACCGCTAAGCTGCCTAGCAAGATCTACGGCATAGTTATCTGTCATCCCGCCAATAAAGTCCATCGTACAACAAAGCGCCTGATAGGCTGAAGAGCCTTTAGCAGGACGATGGGCGCCCATCAGCGCAAGATGTTTCTGAGCTTTAAATGAAAGGTTTTGGTTGGCACCGTGCTTTCCTACTTCCAGGGCAGCGGGTACAAAACCATCGAGTAATTTTTCTAATACCGCATAAGCAGATATTTCGGTTCTGTGACGCTCAGGTGCCAGGAATATGCGGTTTTTTGCGAGCGCTTTAGCGTTGCCAATGACTTGCTGCGTGACAGAGTCACAATGGGATATCAAATCACCTTCAAGCTGTCCTTGTAAAAGTTCAGAGATGTGTTCAATGAAAGCTTTGGCTGCCGATTGCACTAAGAAATCAATCACCTTACCACGCAATAAAGCTAGGCGCCTGGTTGAATAGTAAGCATCCACCTTGGCCGTATTTTCTGGAACGTCAAGCACACCTGTTATCGGAGAAAACAGTTCAAGCACGTCTTGCTCATCGATAATACCTAATTCAACACCATCCTCAAGGTCGATAATGGCGTAGCAGATATCATCTGCAGCTTCCATTAAATAGACCAAAGGATGCCTGCACCATTGAAAATCACCCTGTTGTATGAGCCCTAAGCGCTCGGCTATATCTTTAAGAATGTGTTTTTCAGATTGCAAAGCGCCAAATTTTAGCTTTTGTTCGCACTTTTTTGAATTAGCAAGCCAAGGGTATTTGATGAAGCTTCCAAGAGTGGCATAGGTCAACCGCATACCTCCATTAAACTGGTGATATTCAAGTTGTGTGAGTGTCCTTAAACCTTGCGCGTTGCCCTCAAAGTTAAGCAAGTCAGCTTGTTCTGCAGAAGTGAGCTGGCTTAACCCACCCTTTTGCGCGTAGTTCAAAAACCAATGACGGATCGAGCTCTCACCAAAATGACCAAAGGGAGGATTACCAATGTCATGGGCTAAACACGCGGATTGTACAATAGCTCCCAAATCGTGAGGTTCAATCCAGTCTGGCCAATTGGGTTGGCTCTTTAGGCTTTGGCCGGTTTGAATGCCAAGGCTTCTGCCTACGCTAGAAACTTCCAAACTGTGGGTGAGTCGGTTATGAACATGATCATTATGACTGAGTGAATGCACTTGCGTCTTGTGGCCCATGCGTCTAAATGCGCTAGAAAATATTAGCCGGTCGTAATCTTTATGGAATGGCGTTCTGCCTTGGTGGTGATCTTGAGATTGAGGTTTGCCAAAGCGCTGATCAGCTAGCAAAGATTGCCATGTCATGGCCATGTGAGTGCCCTTATGCCTGATATGATACAAGGCTGGAGCATGCAATAACAAGCACCGCCCTTTAACAATTATATAATTACTCTAGCACGATTTGAGGGCTAATGCGCATTAGAGTGGCTTCTCCGATACCATTAATCTCAAGCAATTGATCTAAATCATCAAAGCCTCCAAGCTGCTCGCGCAAAGCAATGATTGCGGCAGCCCTCACCTCGCCAACACCGTCTATTGCAGCGGCAATTTCAAAGCCCGTTGCAGTATTGATATTGATAAGGTTGTGGTCTTGAGCATAACTTGCAGGTGAAAAAGTGGCCAACATAAAGGTCATCGCACAGATCAGCGAAACAAACTTAGGTATTAACTTCATAATCTACTCCTTGAATAAATAAGTCTCTCATCCTTGAGACTATTTAAGCCTAGCAGAAAATCCAGTAATAGTTAGGCAAGTTCTTTTTCAATCAATGCTAAAGCATCCATAGGGTTTTGCGCTTGGGTAATTGGCCGTCCAATCACTAAATAATCACTACCCGCCTGCATGGCTTGCGCGGGCGTCATAATCCGTTTTTGGTCACCAACGGCTGAAAAATGAGGCCTTATACCTGGCGTAATAAGTTTAAAATCATCGCCTAGATTTGCTTTTAATAATTGTGATTCTTGGGCGGAGCAAACGACACCGTCAAAGCCTGAGGCTTGGCTAAGCTGTGCCAAGGAAAGTACACGCTCTGCAGGTAACTGATTGATACCTGTGGCTTTAAGCCCCTGTGCATCCATGCTAGTAAGCACGGTCACAGCAATTAACAAAGGTTGATGACCGCCCTTTTCACGAAGCGCAGATCTTGTTGTTTGCATCATTTCAGCACCGCCACTAGCATGCACATTGACCATCCAAACGCCCATTCTAGCGGCTGCTAAAACGGCCTTAGCAACCGTATTGGGAATATCATGAAACTTAAGGTCTAAAAATATTTCAAAGCCTTGCTTTTGTAACTGCTCTACAAGCTGTGGACCTGCGGCAGTAAATAATTCTTTACCCACTTTTAAACGGCATCGAGAGGGATCTAACTGGTTTGCCATAGCCAATGCTTGATCACTAGATTGATAATCCAAAGCCACTACTATGGGTGAATCTTGCTTCAATTTACTCTCCTTCTAATCCGTATATCGCTTTTGTGCTGTCCCACTGGTGACAACTAGGGCATTGCCAATGCAAAGAATTGCCAGCAAAACCACACTGTCTGCACTGGTATTGTGGCTTACTAGATTGCAGCGCCACGGTGAGTCCTTTTAGCACCTGCAGACTGTCTTTTGCGCTTTCTGAAGCCCATTGCATGTGCAAATCAATGAGGTAGTTAAAACCTTTAAGAGAGGGCCTTTGCCTTAGTTGTTCAGTCATATAACTGGCAGCACTAGCATCATCTGTCAAACCCATCTCTTGGGCCTGGGCTAATAGCAAACTGGTACTTGGGTGCTGCAACATGCCCTGGCTTAGCCACGCTTTCCAACCAGCATTATCATTTAACTTTGCAAAACACAGATACAAAGGCTGGATTGCCTCAGGCACCAACTGCTGGTCTTGCTGAATCATGGTCAATAAATGCCTTTTTGCATCAGCAAAATTATTTTGCTTCATACTAAGAGTTGCACGCAAAAAACTGACTCTAGCGTTATCGGCATTATGACGCTTAGCGCGCCTTAAATAACTCAAACAAGCCTCTTCATTACCGGTCTCTAAAGTCTCCTCAGCAAGCTCACAACAAAAATGTGAAAGGCGCTTGGCCAGATCTATGCTGGCCCTCACATTTGCTTGCTCACCGACTTTAAGTGCCCTAAGCCAATCCTGCTCCCGTTGATAAACATCAACTAACAGTTCAGTGGCTTTGGCCTTTTGCTGATTAGGTTGCTGAGCAACATCTAACAATAATTCTTCGGCACGATCTAACAAACCAGCCTTAATAAAATCATTGGCTAACTCTAACTCGGCTAACATTCGATCTTCTTGATCTAAGCCTATATTCGCAAGAATGTTTTGATGTATCTGGATGGCCTTATCTACTTCCCCACGCCGCCTAAAAAGAGCACCCAAGGAAAGGTGTGTTTCTACAGTCTGGGGATTAACTTCTAATGCATGAATGAACAGTTCTAGAGCTTCATCAGTTTGTTGATTCAATAAATAGTTTAAACCACGATAATAATCGGCCTGTAAATCAAGGCGCGCATTACGTTTTTGTTGATTTTCTCGCTGCCCAAGCCACCAGCCAATGCCAAGTGCTAAAACTACGACTACAAATACAGTAGCGTCCATACTTAATGCGAAACCCTGGAGGTTTTTTCTACTTCATTGAGTTTACTAATGCGCCGTTTTAACTGTTTGTTGTCACGTTTAAGCCTAAAATTAATCACGCTGTACATTGAGGCACAGATTAAGCCACCTAAAGCTAAACTAAGAAGCAACCATATGGCCATGCTTGTGGGGGGCAGTTGAAATAAAATAAGATCCAACGGGACGGCTTGACTATTGCGGGTACTAAACAAAACACCAAGCACCAAGGCCATCATTGCGATGGCAGCGAAAAGTACAGATTTGATTAATTTCACAGACTTTTCCTAACCAAGGTGTTAAACGAAAACACCAATAAAAAAACGATAGCTTATTTTAGACTATCGTTCACTTGATCGCGTAATTCTTTACCAGGTTTGAAGTGAGGGACATACTTTGCGTCCAGTTCTACCGAATCACCTGTTTTAGGATTACGCCCTATTCTAGGTGCTCTGTAATGTAGGCAAAAACTGCCAAAGCCACGTATTTCAATCCTGTCCCCTGCCGCAAGGGCATCGGACATATGGTCGATAATGACTTTAACAGATTGCTCCACACTCTTCACAGGTAGATTTTCAAAGCGGTCAATCAAATTTTCTATTAGTTCCGATTTACGCATCGCTTAACCTTATGTTTTTATTATTTTTTAAGCTGTTCCTTAATTAGGTCGCCTATTGTAGTTGGGCCTTCAGATTCAATAGATTGGGTGTTGAGCTCTTGCATTTGCACACGTTGTTGAGCGGCCTCTTGAGCTCTTATTGCCAAACTCACAGACCGGTTTTTACGGTCAATGCTAGCAACGAAACTCACGATTTCTTGGCCTTCACTAAAATCTGAAAGATCTTGGCCTTGAGCTAATTCACCGCGTTTCAAGAAACCTTGTACACCATCAGCCAAATTAACAAGCAGACCACCAGAAGTCACTTCAGCAATATTGCCTTTCACTTCTGTGCCTTTAGCATTTGCTGCTGCAAAGTCTGAGAAAGGATCCCCTGCCATTTGCTTGATGCCAAGCGCCACACGTTGGCGTTCGGTGTCGATCGAAAGAATAACTGCTTCAATCTCTTGACCTTTTTGGTAACCTTCTAACAAGCTCTCATCACTCTTGTTCCAGTCCACATCCGACACGTGCACCAGGCCGTCAATCCCATCTTCTAGGCCAATGAAAAGACCAAAGTCAGTTTTGGAATTAAGCTTACCAGAAACCTTATCACCCTCTGAATATTGCTTAGCAAAAGCAACCCATGGGCTTTCGCTGCACTGCTTCATACCCAAAGACAAGCGACGTTTCTCGCCATTAATGTCAAGGATCATGACCTCGATTTCTTCGCCAACAGAAACCATCTTTGACGGATGCAGATTGCGCTTCATCCAGCTCATTTCTGAAGCATGAACAAGGCCTTCAATACCGTCTGAAACGCGAGCGAAACAACCATAATCAGTCACTGTAGTCACAGTGGCTGTTAGGCGGCTTCCAGTTGGATATGAGTCTGTAAAGCTTGTCCAAGGGTCTTGTTGGAGCTGCTTAAGGCCAAGCGATACACGTTGTTTTTCAGCGTCAAACTTTAACACTTTAACTTCGATGTCAGCGCCTGCTGTTAGCATTTCACTTGGGTGCTTAATTCTGCGCCAAGCGATATCTGTAATATGCAATAAGCCATCTAAACCACCTAGATCGATGAAAGCACCGTAGTCTGTTAGGTTCTTCACAAATCCTTTAACGACCGCACCTTCTTCTAGGGTGGCAAGCACTTGGGCCCGCTGGGCTTTGTTGGCTTCTTCCATCAAGGCGCGACGTGAAACAACGACGTTGTTACGTAACATATCAAGCTTGATGATCTTAAAGTCTAAATCCACACCTTCAAGGTGTGAGATGTCTTGCAATGGACGGGTGTCAATTAGCGAGCCAGGTAAGAAGGCCCTTATGCCACCCAATTCAACGTTAAAGCCGCCTTTAACACGGGCGCTAATAACACCAGTGACGGTAGCGTCTTCAGTTTGAATCTTCTCAAGCTGATGCCAGCGTTCCATTTCACGAGCTCTTTCGCGAGATACTTGGGTAGCTCCTAAGCCATCTTCTATTTCTTGCAGAGCAACTAAAACATCATCACCAACGGCAACTTCTAGCTCGCCGTCTGCATTTAGAAACTCACTGCGTGAAACAACACCTTCGGACTTTAAGCCCACATTAATGGTTACCATTTCACTATCAATTGCGATGACTACGCCTGTAATCAAAGCACCCTTTTTCATCTCTACCTGTTGTAAGCTTTCTTCAAACAGGTCCGCGAAACTTTCGCCCATTGCTATACTCGATGAGGATCAAGCGTCACCCTTGAATGCGCAACTGCAAAGGTGCCTTGAATGCCCTCTTAGTTAGTTAATATAACGCAAGCTGTTATAAAACACCTTGCTTGTAAATAAATGTAAGGATTTTTTGCTCCACATCGAGAATGCTCATGTGGGTGCAGTCAATCACTAATGCATCTTCAGACGGTTTAAGTGGCGAGATAGTGCGATTTACATCGCGCTCGTCGCGCTCTTGAATGTCTTTCAATATGTTTGACAGGCTAGCACTCAAACCTTTGCTTTTCAACTGTTTATAACGCCTATCAGCCCTTTCTTCAGCGCTGGCCGTTAAGAAAACCTTCACTTGAGCTTCCGGAAATATAACGGTTCCCATATCTCGACCATCTGCGACTAAACCTGGCAGCTCTGCAAAGGCTCTTTGGCGAGCTTGTAAAGCTTTTCTTACAAGCGTAAGGCTTGCTACTTTTGAGGCGCTCATGCCGCAAGCTTCGGTACGGATAGCAAGGCTTACATCTTCACCTTCTAAAACCACCTGAACACCATCACCATGGGCTTTAAACTGCACGTCTAAACAAGCGGCTATATCGGCAACGGCAAGTTCATTTTCAGTACTCACACCGTGGTGTTCAGCCGCTAGACCTACTAATCGGTAGAGTGCGCCGCTGTCTAACAAGTGAAAACCAAGACGATCAGCCAACAGTTTACAAAGCGTACCTTTACCAGAGCCACTTGGGCCATCTATGGTAATGATAGGGACATTCTTCACGAGTCAAACTCCTCGTTAAGGGAAATGCCAACTTTAGTGGCCAATTCAACAAAGTTCGGAAAAGATGTCGCAACATGAGCGCAATCAAGAATTTTTAATGGCTCACTCGATCTCAGCGCAGCAATAGTAAAGGCCATTGCAATACGGTGATCATGATGTGTAACAATGCTGGCTGCACTAAAGCTATTTTCAGGGCCCATGCCTTCAATAATAGCGCCGTCCTGTGTCCCTTTAATGGTCACACCCATCGCACTTAACCCATCCACCATGGCTTGAATGCGATCGCTCTCTTTGACCCTTAATTCTTCTGCGCCAGTCAATACTGTAGTACCGCTTGCACATGAGGCTGCCACCATGAGTGCTGGAAACTCATCAATGGCTAAGGGCACTTGATCTTCTGGGACGTGAATGCCAGTTAATGGGGCATATTTTATGTGCAGATCAGCAACAGGTTCACCGCCTACCTCACGCTCGTTTTGTACGCTAAGATTCGCACCCATAAGACGCAAAATATTCACCACACCAATACGTGTCGGATTCATACCAACGTGTTCAATCACCAAGTCTGAGCCTGGGCATATCGCAGCTGCAACCAAGAAAAAGGTGGCTGAAGAAATATCTGAAGGCACATCGATATCACTTGCCAGCAGTTGGCCTTGCCCCTCAATAGCGCATGTATCAAAGGTACGATCAACTTTATAACCAAAGCCTGTTAACATCCTTTCCGTATGATCACGCGTTGGCGCAGGTTCGGTCACACTGGTTTTACCTTTAGCGTATAAGCCAGCCAACATGACACAAGATTTCACCTGAGCACTTGCCATTGGCAAGTCATAATGAATACCCTGAAGCTTTTGTGAGCCTTTGATTCTAATCGGAGGACAACCTCCTTCGCCGGTGTCTACTTTTGCTCCCATCAAACGTAATGGCTTGGCGACACGTTCCATAGGGCGTTTATTTAATGACACATCGCCACTTAACTCTACGTCAAACGACTGACCCGCCATAAGCCCCGCCATAAGCCTAATGGTGGTTCCCGAGTTGCCCACGTATAGTGGTCCTGGTGGTGGTTTCAAGCCATCTAATCCAACGCCATGAACCACTACTTTGCCATCTACCGGGCCTTCAATGACGACGCCCATATCACGGAATGCTTGCAAAGTTGCCATTGCATCTTCGCCTTCTAAAAAGCCTGTGATATGAGTCGTGCCTTGGGCAAGTGCGCCGAGCATGATTGATCGGTGGGAAACTGACTTATCTCCAGGAACGCGAATACGCCCCTTTACCTGTCCGCCAGGTTGAACGTTAAAATGCTTTGTATTTGTCATAGTTCCAGTATAGGCAGAGTTTGCCAATAGTTTTTCAAAATGATTTCGAGCACTGCGCGCTCTAGTTAAAATGCCCAGCATGGTTTGGCTGTCGCCTGAGGCGACCGCTTCCCTTAGCGTGTCTAGACCTTGGGTAAACTGATCCAAAGTTTTAAGACAGGCATCACGATTGGCAATAAATACGTCATGCCACATAGTTGGGTCGCTGCCTGCAATACGAGTAAAGTCTCTAAAACCACCCGCCGCGTAGCGAAAAATGTCTTTATTGTCAGTATCTGATGCTAAAGTGTCTACCAGTGAAAACGCTAACAAATGCGGTAAATGGCTAGTGGATGCTAACACTTCGTCGTGACGTTCTACATCCATATGCAAAATTTCACAGCCTACACCTTCCCAAAGATCCGCTAAAACTGCGACCGCTTCTGGGTGGCTTGAAGCCAGGGGTGTAATAATAAATTTGTGATCCACAAACAAATCAATATTCACCGCGCTAATACCACTTCGCTCAGAGCCTGCAATTGGGTGACCGGGTACGAAGCCAGGTGGGGGTGTACCAAATGCTTCATAAGCTGCTGCAATAAAGCTCCCCTTAACACTGCCTACGTCGGTTAACAATGTATTAGGTTTTAAAAAAGGCACAACCTTTGCCAAAACCTGTTCCATGGCCTTTACCGGGACAGCTAAAACCACCACATCCATGTCACTGATACTGCTTTTAAAGTCATAGACTTCGTGATCAATCACACCTTGGGCTTTTGCCTGAAGAATACTTTGGGTATCTGCATCAAAACCAAACACTTGATGTCTTTTTGTGCGCCTTAACGCTGCAGCTAAAGAACCGCCAATGAGCCCTAGCCCTATGACCAAAACTTTTTTATGGCTAAATACAGATACAGGTTCCACTAAAGCACTGCCTGAGGGTAGGACCCTAATAAACGTACTTCAACCGAATCTTGGTCTAAATCGCTTAACACCTGCTTTACTTTGGCATCAGTGTGATGACCTTCACAATCAATGTAGAACACATACCCCCAGGCACCTTGGCCAGATGGTCTAGACTCAATACTTGTCATGCTCACCTGGTTACGATGGAATGGCTCAAGGATATGGTACAAAGCGCCGGGTTTATTCCTGGCTAAAATAATTAATGAGGTTTTGTCTTTTCCGGAGGCTGGCACAGAAGCATGACCGACAATCAAAAATCGTGTGGTGTTGTCAGGTTCGTCTTCAATATTGGCATGCATGATTTCAAGCTCATATAGCTCAGCCGCTGTAAGGCCTGCAATCGCTGCTATTTTGCCCACATCTTCACCTTCTTGATCGGCGACTCTTTTTGCCGCTTCTGCGTTGCTACTCACTGCAAAACGCTGTGCGTGTGGCATGTGGTTATCAAGCCATGAACTGCACTGTGCTAATGATTGTGAATGTGAGTAAATACGCTCTACCTTGGCTAGGTCAGTGCCTTGCTTGGCTAGTAAATTCTGATGAATACGCATTTCCACTTCACCAGAGATCACAAGTGATGAGTGGCGAAAACTATCTAATGTATTATTCACCATGCCTTCTGACGAATTTTCGATCGGTACAACGCCGTAATCGGCTCGCCTAGCCTCAACTTCACGAAAAACTTTATCGATAGAGCTAATTGGCACGCTCTCTACAGAATGGCCAAAGTGCTTCAAAGCAGCCGCTTGAGTAAAGGTGCCTTGTGGGCCAAGAAAAGCAATTTTCATAGGTTGTTCATGAGCTAAACAAGCCGACATCAATTCCCTAAATAGCCGTGCCATTTCCTCATCATCAAGTGGCCCTTCGTTACGCTCCATCACCCTGCGCAATACTTGGGCCTCACGCTCTGGGCGATAGAAAACCGCATCCTTAGCGCCTTGGTGGGCTTGCTTAACTTCCGCAACTTTTTGGGCACAAGCCGCTCTTTGATTGATCAAACTTTGGATTTTCTGATCAATTTGGTCAATATCCTGACGTAATTGGCCAAGCTCTTGCTCTTGTGTGAGTGAGGATTGGGTCATATTAAAGTTAAGCTCTGTGCTGTTGTTCAAAATCATTCATAAATGCAATCAAGGCAATGACCGCTTCCTTGGGCACCGCATTATATATACTTGCTCTCATGCCACCGACACTTCGATGACCTTTTAGATTGAGCAACCCTCTTGCCTCGGCCTGCTTTAAAAACTCCCCATCAAGCGAAGAATCAGCCAAACTAAAGGTCACGTTCATTTTAGATCGATTGGCCTTGGCTACAGTGTTGGAATAAAAGGCACTCTGATCAATGGCTTCATATAACATCTGCGCTTTGGCAGTGTTAATTTCTGCCATCGCGGTTAAGCCGCCCTGCTCTAATAGCCAATCAAATACTAAACCTGCCAAATACCACCCATAAGTAGGAGGCGTATTGAGCATTGAGTCATTGGCCGCCTGCAAGGCGTAATTTAATGGATTAGGGGTAATCGCAGACGCATTGCCAATCAGATCATCTCTGACAATCAGCAAAGTAATTCCTGCTGGGCCAATATTCTTTTGGGCACCCGCGTAGATCACCCCAAAACGACTCACATCAATAGGTTCAGACAGAATTGTTGAAGACATGTCTGCCACTAAAGGCACCTGGCCTGTCTGCGGTACATAGTCAAAAGCAAGCCCGCCAATCGTTTCGTTGGGGCAATAGTGCACATATGCACTTTGGCTATCTAACACTAGCTCATCTTGAGACGGCACACTCAGGTAGCCATCTTTCTCACTTGAACCTGCAATACAAGCTTTACCAAAGGGCGCCATAGCTTTGATCGCTTTGGTAGACCAAATGCCTGTATCAATGTAATCTGCCTGGGATTTAGTACCCAGAAGATTCATAGGTAGCACGGCAAATTGCGCCGTAGCACCCCCTTGTAAAAACAGTACTTTGTAATTATCAGGGATATCCATTAGCTGACGCAATTTAGCCTCAGCATCTTCTACCATGGCCATGAACGCAGGGTGACGATGACTAATTTCCATCACCGACAAACCACGCCCTTGCCAATTTAGAATCTCAGCTTGAGCTTTCTCAAGCACACTCGTGGGCAACGCAGCAGGACCTGCGCAAAAATTAAACTGACGCAAACTCATGGGCGCCTATTCTCCTTCTTGCGTATCAGAAACGTCTTCGTCAGGCGAAGACTGCTGAACGTCATTGTCTAAAGCAGCTGAATCTTGTGTTTGTGAAGCGTCATCATTGGATTCAGTTTCACTTTCATCCATCGTCTCTGCAACACGGGCAACCTGTACTAGTTTTTCGCCTTCTTGAACCTTAATCAAGGTCACACCTTGCGTATTTCTGCCAAGCACTGACACTTCACTACTGCGCGTGCGAACCAATGTGCCTTGGTCACTGATAAGAATCACTTCATCGCCATCAAACACCTGAACCGCGCCGATAAGTGCACCATTGCGCTCAGACATCTGAATCGCAATAACACCTTTACCACCACGACCACGCACTGGGTAGTCTTCGTTACGGCTTTGCTTACCAAAACCATTCTCACTGGCAGTAAGAATTCGGCCCTCAGGTTGCGGCATAATTAGGCTAATGACACTTGCACCCTCAGCCACACGAATACCCCTTACCCCACGAGCAGTTCGGCCCATCGGACGAACGTCATCTTCATCAAAGCGAACCGCTAATCCATTGTCTGCAAACAGCATAATATGTTGGTTACCATCGGTGACTGTAGCACCAATAAGCGTATCGCCTTCATCCAAACCTAGGGCAATCAGGCCTGAAGTTCTTGGGCGAGCAAAAGCTGTGAGAGGCGTCTTCTTCACGGTACCGTTTGCGGTCGCCATGAAAATAAAGTGGCCTTCTTGATAGCCACCTTCAGGCAATGGCAAGATCGCCGTTAAACGCTCCCCCTCTTCCAAAGGCAGGATATTAACAATTGGCCGCCCACGCGCGGCTCTGCTTGCTTGTGGAATTTCAAACACACGCAACCAATAAACCTTGCCTTTGTTGCTAAAGCATAAAATAGTATCGTGTGATGAAGTCACAAGTAGATGTTCTACGAAATCATCTTCTTTAACACCTGTAGCAGCTTTACCACGCCCACCTCGGCGCTGGGCTTGATAATCACTAACTGGTTGTGTTTTGGCATAACCACCATGAGAAATGGTCACCACCATATCTTCTTCTGGGATCAGGTCAGCAACGGTAAGATCTTGTCTAGAAGCAATGATTTCTGAGCGACGCTCATCACCATAAGACTCAAGTACTTGGGCCAACTCTTCGCGGATCACTTCCATCAGCCGCTGTGAAGAGCCCAAGATATCCAAAAGTTCTGCAATACGCTCAAGCAAAGCTTGGTATTCAGCCACTAGCTTATCTTGTTCAAGACCGGTTAAACGGTGCAACCGTAATTCTAATATCGCTTGCGCTTGGCCATCTGAAAGCTGGTACTGATCACCATGCAAACCAAAGGCATCACCTAAGGTGTCTGGCTTGCACGCATCTGGGCCAGCTCTTTCTAACATGGCCACAACCGGCCCCGCAGGCCACTGCTTAGCCACCAGCTTCTCTCTGGCTTCTGCTGCATTAGCAGAAGTTTTGATCAGCTCGATCACTGGGTCAATGTTCGCTAAAGCCACCATTAAGCCTTCAAGCACATGCCCGCGATCACGAGCTTTGCGAAGTTCAAACAAGGTACGGCGGGTCACCACTTCACGGCGGTGGCGCACAAATGCTTCAAGCATTTGTTTAAGGTTTAACGTGCGCGGCTGGCCATCAACCAAAGCCACTACGTTAATACCAAACACGTTTTCCATTTGGGTTTGCGTGTAGAGATTGTTTATTAAGACATCGGGCACTTCGCCGCGACGAAGTTCTATCACCATACGCATGCCATCTTTATCAGATTCATCGCGCAGCTCAGTGATGCCTTCAATTTTCTTTTCTTTAACAAGCTCTGCTATTTTTTCAATTAAACGTGCTTTGTTAACCTGATAAGGCAACTCGGTCACGATAATGGAGGACTTGTTGTTTTTAGGGTTCTCTTCAACGTGGTAACGGGCACGCACATAAATGCGCCCACGACCCGTGCGATAGGCCTGCACAATGCCTGCACGACCATTGATAATGCCTGCAGTTGGAAAATCAGGGCCTGGGATGTGCTGCATTAGCTCATCCACTTCGATGTCTGGGTTGTCGATCAGCGCCAAACAGCCACTGACCACTTCGTTAATATTGTGTGGTGGAATGTTAGTGGCCATTCCCACCGCGATGCCAGAAGAGCCATTCACCAAAAGGTTGGGAATGCGCGTCGGCAACACGTCTGGAATCATTTCTGTGCCATCATAGTTAGGCACATAATCAACCGTATCTTTTTCTAGGTCAGCCAAAAGATCATGGGCGATCTTTTCCATGCGAATTTCGGTGTAACGCATGGCCGCCGCAGAGTCACCATCCACAGAACCAAAGTTACCCTGACCATCGACCAAGGTGTAACGCATCGAAAATGGTTGAGCCATTCGCACGATGGTGTCATAAACCGCGGTATCACCATGGGGGTGATACTTACCGATTACGTCACCCACCACACGGGCCGATTTTTTGTAAGGCTTATTCCAATCGTTACTCAATTCATTCATAGCGAACAAAACGCGCCTGTGCACAGGCTTTAAGCCATCTCGCACATCGGGCAACGCCCTGCCTACGATGACGCTCATGGCGTAATCTAGATAGGATTGCTTGAGTTCATCTTCAATATTTATAGGCGATATTTCTTTAGCCATCTCAGCCATAATTATGCCATTTCCCTTGTGCGATTAACGCCTTGCGCTTACCTTTCGGTGACCTTATGAACAACACCTAAAAAAGGTGCCAATTAGTCTCATACTTTACCACAATTTATCTCTAATTTGCCACCTAAACGGGCTGATTCAATGCAACTAAACATGCACATTTTCAGATGCAGTAAACGCATTAACACGCTATACTAAAAGCCATTTTTTTCTAGTGTGAAACGCCATCGTGAACAAAAACGTAGACCCTGCAGAAATCGCAAAATTTGAAGCTCTTGCCGCCCGCTGGTGGGATGTGAATAGTGAATTTAAACCGTTGCACGCAATTAACCCTTTGCGGATCGGTTGGATTGACGAACGAGCTCACTTACACGGTAAAAAAGTAGCCGACATTGGCTGTGGTGGTGGCATTGTGGCCGAGGCCATGGCACTTCGCGGAGCAACCGTAACGGGCATCGACATGGGCGAAGCGCCTCTAACAGTTGCAAAGCTGCATAGCTTAGAAAGTGGTGTTGATGTAACCTACCGACAAATTACCGCAGAAGAACTGGCAGAAGAAGAAGCAGGCCTGTATGACGTAGTCACGTGTTTAGAAATGCTGGAACACGTGCCAGACCCTAGCGCTGTGATTGCTGCCTGTGCAAAATTACTTAAACCTGGCGGCCAGGTATTTTTCTCTACCATTAACCGCAACCCAAAATCATTCTTATTCGCCATTGTTGGTGCAGAATACGTATTGAACATGCTGCCCAAGGGCACCCATGAACACAAAAAATTCATCAAGCCCTCAGAGCTGCATGACTTTATGCGTTCATCAGATCTGACCGCCAAAGAAATGACGGGGCTAACCTACAATCCATTAACTAAAAAGTACGCTCTAAAAGCCAAAGACGTGGATGTGAATTACATGGTTTACGCTACTAAACCACAGTAAACCACCGCAAAGCATTGGCGGCTGCGTCGTATTAATAAACCCGCCAACTTAAATTTAGCACCCAATGATAACCTTGTAGGATCCGTTTTTCATGTTTGACTATCGCGCCAAAGAACACCTTCTTAAAAACCAAGTGGTACTTATAACAGGTGCAGGCTCAGGCATAGGCCGCGCTTGTGCAATAGACTGTGCACGCCTTGGGGCAAGTGTAATATTAGTCGGTAAAACAATGGCCAAATTGGAAGCGGTTTACGATGAAATAGAAGCTGCTGGTTATCCGCAACCCGCCATTTATCCAATTGACTTGCGCAGCGCTTGTGATGAAGACTATATCGCGATGGCAAAGATATTAGAGCAAGAGTTTGGATGTATCCATGGTTTGGTTCATAACGCATCTATTCTTGGACAACGCACGCCTTTGTCTGATTACGAATCACGCACCTGGAATCAGGTCATGCAGGTCAATTCAACAGCGCCTTTCATGCTGACACAAGCCTTGATGCCACTCTTGGAAAAAGCTGATCAGGCGTCTGTTATTTTCACAAGCTCTGGTGTGGGCAACCGTGGCAGAGCCTATTGGGGGGCTTATAGCGTGTCAAAGTTTGCCACAGAGGGCTTGGCTCAAGTGCTGGCCGATGAAACCGAAAATGTCACCAACATTAGAGTGAATACCATCGACCCAGGAGCCACTGCCACCAGCATGCGTGCCCAGGCATATCCTGGCGAAAACCCAGCCAGTTTGCCTGAAGCCTCACAAATAATGCCTGTTTACCAATACCTGCTTGGGCCAGATAGCATTGGCGTGACCGGCAAACGCTTTAAAGCACAATAATAATCTAAGCCAGACTATCCGCTTGTCATTGTTGTTGGGCATAGGCTTGAACCAAAGCTAACTTTTTGGTGCGGGTTAATTGTTTTAACTCATATTCACGTTTGCTCGCTGATGAACGATCCGCTTGGGCTTCTAAAAAAACCATGGCGCTGGCCTTGTCTGTGCGAAAAAAGCGTGCCCCAAGCTTGCCCCCCTCACAATGTTCTTTAAACCTTCGTTCTGGGTCAGTCGTAATGCCTGTATATAAACGGCCAGCTTGGGTTTCTACCATATAAACCCACCAGTTTTTTAGCATCAGCGCGTCTACCCCAGAGATTAAAACTTGATATAATACCGCCAATGTTAACCCACGCAACCGAGCAGACCAAATGCAACCTATGGAAACTATCAGTGATCTTTTGCAACAACTTGAAGGCCACTTCCGAATCTTTGACATGGGTTGCCGTTTAACCAAGGTTTCTGCAAGCGAATTCAAAGCCTTTGAAAGTGGCAGCAAAGCATACCCACTGCCATGGCTTAGGCATGCTTGGGTAGGGGTTTTGTTATGGAATAGCCAAGATCAAAAGGCTAGCACGCCAACCATCTGGTTTCTAAAATTCCCTTTAGATGAGCGCGGTGAGCTCATTCAAGCCGCTCGCGATGAGTTTCTAAATCAGTTACTAGAAACCATTGGCACCAGCATGATTGATCAACATGCATCAAGCGAATGGGCAGAACAACTTAAACACAGTAATCTTGCTTTTACGCCAGACCAATCCCGCATGGCGGCTTTTCATGCCCAAGCAAGCTTAACTTTAGACCAACCCGCTTCAAGCTTTTACACAGATGTGCAAAATTACCTCATCCATGACGGCGTTTCACCAAATTGGCAGAACCTTGGACTACAGGGATTTGCAGATTTCGCCGTGCGCCTAGACCAACAATCGCATTGGCAAGATAACATCTCAAAGCTTAAAGCCCCGGTGTTAGAAACCCTAGCAGCCCAACTTGAAAACCATAGCATTTCGCATACCTTGGCTAACGAATTTATAAAAAGAGGTCAAACAAGCACTGATGAAGGCGAGCAGGTCTCCTGCTTAAGGGCTATTAGCCAGTCAACTGACGCCGCTTCCAGAAGAGAGTGGTTGGCAGCAATATTAGCTGATCAAAAGCAAACCAGTGTAGAGATGCTTGCAACCATCACCAGTAAATGCAGCCAAGACCTTTTGGATAGTCAGTTGATGGGACTGTTTGTGCAGCAATGTGCAGCTGATCAAGGAGTTTTTAATGGGCTTGTGCAAGAACTTATGTTTCAGCCCAAACTTCGCGTTAAAGTTTTAGAAGCCTTCAGAGCCAACAACCGCACTCCTGAGCTTATCCAAGCCATTGGCGCGCTGATGGGTCAACAACAAAGCTAAGGCGCACATAAGCGCCTGCTCAAGGTCTTAGCCTGGGCCTGCCCCTGCCCTTGAGGCCTCTGTCTCTGGTACAAACGAGGCTTGTATCATTTGCTTCAATCTTTCAACCAGCTCAGCCTCTAAGTGCACGCCCTGATCCAAACACCTCTCACGCCAGCCCAACAAATCTGCACCATCGGTAATTAAAACACCATCTATATCAGCTTGACCCATGCACAGCAGCATTTCATCGGCATCAACGACCTTGCTTAATGGTTGATATAAGCCTAGCAAAGCCCCTTGGGCACCCATTAAAACACAGCGCTGGGCACCTTTATGATGGGTAAAATATAGCGCATAACATTGCTGTGCTTGGGCATTGTTTAGTGGTTGCGAAAGCCACTCCATAAGGCTTGGCACCGCAAATATGGCTTGTTTAATGTTTTTGATTAAAAGCTTGGGAACGCTTTTGGCCATCGCCAAACCAACAGCCAGCTCAACCTGGACTAAAGCCGATTGGCCGTGAGCATCAAAGATAAGTTGCTGTGCACTTGCGCTTTTTAAGGTAGGTGCACAAACCTCAACCTTTAAAGCGCTTAGCGCTTGGTCTAGAACTTTGCTGTTAGTTAAACCCAGCTGAAAACAAGAGGCTGCTTTTAAACCCGCAGATAACTGATCGCCTGGCGCAAAACCTAAGCCTTCAACACTTCGTTTGACAAAAAACTTAAGCTCGTTAGCCGACAATTGAACCATTTTAACCATGTGCAGGGTGTCCTGGGACATAGCCTGGCGCCACTGGAAAATACCAATCGTCATTGAATGGCTGATCAAGCTCTTGCACAATAGGCGCCCCCTGGAACATGGTATTACGAACCCATAATGCCGACTTAGGATCGAATTTTCCAACGCCAAAAAACGCCAACTTACATCGTAAAAGATGCATCGGTAAAACATCCTTATGAAGCAGGTTGGCACGGATTTCACCAAATTGAGTCTGCGACATGGTGGCTATGCGATTAACAATACCTAGATGCTTAGGGCTGGCTAATAAAAACTCGGCAACACTGGAATCTGGCGCAGTGTCCATAAGCTTTAGCAAATCATCGTGGCAGGCTTGTACTGCTTTTGCAATCCCCAGAAACATCTGCACTTCTGCGCCGTCATCAACCCCCGTTTTTCCTAAACGAGGCTCAATTTTCTCTTGCGAGTAATACCAAAATGTCTGGTTCTGTTCAGCCTGACTAAAATCGTAATCAAACACCCAGTCATAGCTTTCTTGAATACTGTCAGCAAGCTGCTGTGCAGTTTGCGTAGGGTCATATACCAAGCTGTCGTTAATCGCCAACAACTCTTCTTTGGGATCTACAATGCTTGGGTACAGTTCTAATAAAAGGCTGACCAATAATTCTTGAGTTTCTACACTATAGTGCTCAAGCGCCCATTCATGTAGTTCGCGCCATTGATTCACATTGCATTCATCACAGGCCAACCAATGGCTAAGTTGTTGGGTATCCATTAACAGCTGAGCATTTTTTTGTTGCTGCCACTGGTCAAAGGTGCTGACCTCTTTTATGTGCTGCATGGCTTGGTGCAACATCATTTCAAGTTTTTTAAGCAGTTGTTTATCTGCGGTTTCGGCTAGAACCTCAGCGTAAGCTTGTTCCTTTTGACCAATCCATTGGCTCATTAACAATGGGTGGTTGATCAAGTAAGGCGCCATGCCTAGACCCGTTGAGTTGCCAATACCAAGATAGCGCTGCAGATCAAGATCTAAATCAACGGCGTTTGGAAACTCAGGCTGATGCACCAAGTGATGAAGCTGATCTAAGCTGAATTGGCGAAGCAAATAACAAACCAGCATTTCAGCGGCAAATGGACGCGCTAGATCTGGGTGCTGTCTGGCAATTTTACCCCAATCACACGCACCAAATTTTCCAGAACCATACACGGCAGTGGTTCTATACAAATACCCTACTTCAGCAAGTTTTTGGGCATCAGGTTGCTCACCGTTTCTAAGCTTGGTTAACAAAGCATCAAATACGCGAGCACTTTTGTTACCACGAGAAAGGCATAAACTTCGCGCATCGATGCGCCCTGCTTCTTGCAATGGGACATTTTTTCTTAGCTGTTCTAGCCATAAATCATCAACCTCACCCTCAACCAAGGTCATAGTGAGATCCCACTTATCAGCAATCACTCGATCATTTCGATCTGCTGGGTCAAGGTACTCTGAAAAGATCACCAAACTGAGCTGGCTGCGAGGCAGTTTAATGTCAAATATAGCGTGACCAAAACCTTGTTCATCAAGTTTAAATTGACTATAAGTCATAGACCATTGATCTTTAACCATGCGACGAACAAGTGTCCGCATAAAACTTAAACGACTGGAGAAACCTGCACCTAAGCGCTCAAGATCCATTGCTTGTGCGCTTGGTCGTAATATAATTTCACTCATACCCATACCTCAAAACAAACACAAAATCCCAGGCAAAACACGAAGCTAGCGTTCGCCCTGACATGATCAATTAAATCAGCGTGGCTCAAACCCATCAGCACAAAAATTTAACCAATTACGGCCCATAATTTTCTCTACTTCTTCGTTATTAAACCCTTTGCGCTGCAATCCCACAACAATATTGGGGAAATCTGCACTGGTTTCAAACCAAGACAAAGATTCAGGCCAAGCCGCGTTATTGGCTGAGCCTTCGCCATAATCCATTTGTTTAGTCCAGCGCCCATTACGCATCCACTCAAGCACCGACAGAGGCTGATTTAAGCACAAGTCACTGCCCATCCCAACACGATCAATGCCCATTAAGTCGACAGTTTCAGCCACCATAGTACAAAACTCATCAAGCTGACATTTGGGGCCATTTTTTAGATGAAAAGGATATAAACTAAACCCCAATAGGCCGCCACTTTCCGCAAGTGCTGATAATACTTTATTGGACTTGTTGCGCTTAGCCGGCTCAAAAAAGGTAGGGTTAGCATGACTAATCACAATTGGGCGCTGGGAGATCTCTATGGCTTGTAAAGTGCTTTCTTGGGCACTATGAGACATATCAACCACCATACCTACACGGTTCATTTCAGCCATCACCACTTTACCAAAGCGAGAAATACCTGAGTCTGTAGCTTCATAACAACCAGCACCCAACAGGCTTTGGTTATTATAAGTGAGCTGCATAATTTTAACCCCTAGCTGGTTAAAAATAGCCACTAAGTCAATATCATCCTCGATGGGCGAGCAGTTTTGGAAACCAAAAATAATACCGACTTTATTCTGCGCATGCGCAGCTTCTATATCAGAGGCCGTATGCACTGGCATAATCAAATCACTGTGTATTTCAAACAAACGATTCCACTGACCAATATTCTGCAAGGTTTCGCGGCAAAGCTCATGATACGCAATAGTAACGTGCACTGCGCTTAAGCCGCCTTCTCGCATCTGCTCAAACACTTCGCGGCTCCAATGGCTATATTGCAAGCCATCGATCATCATCATTTTGCTCATTGTCTTGATCTCCCTTTACACAGTGACTGCCAATAAAATCGAGTTAGGCTTTCATGTAAGTTGTTTTAACTTCAGTGTAAAACTCTTCTGCGTACTTGCCCTGCTCCCTTGAACCGAAGCTTGAATTTTTACGTCCACCAAAAGGCACGTGATAATCAGTTCCAGCGGTGGGTAAATTCACCATAACGCAGCCTGTTTTTGCATTGCGTTTAAAGTGAGTGGCATACTTTAAAGAAGTGGTACAAATACCACCTGTTAAACCATATTGAGTGTCGTTGAGGGTGGCCAATGCCTCCTCATAATCTGCCACTTTAATCACACAGGCTAAAGGCGCAAAAGCTTCATCGGTATTGATGCGCATTTGGTTAGTGGTATTAATAAACAGCGCCGGGGTCATAAAGTAACCTTGGCTATCATCAAATTCCCCGCCACACACCAATTGGGCGCCTTCGTCTTTGGCAAGCTTGAAGTACTCTTTATTCTGGGCGTATTGCTTAGCATCTACTGCTGGGCCAATGGTCACGCCCTCTTCCAAAGCGCCACCTACTTTAAGCTTGGCCATGCGCTCTTGCACCTTAGCCACAAATTCATCATGTACGCCTGCGGTTACAATTAACCTTGAAGAAGCCGTGCACTTTTGGCCAGTGCCCCCAAACGCACCATTGACCGCGCAGTCTGCGGCATTGTCTAAATCAGCATCGTCCAGCACCACTAGAGCATTTTTACTACCCATTTCTAGTTGAAACTTAGTCAAGTTTGAAGCCGCTGCCACAGCAACACGCTTGCCTACCGCTAACGAGCCTGTAAATGAAATGGCATCAATGTCATTGGAGTTAATCAGTTTTTCACCCACGCTAGCGCCTGAACCCATCACTAGGTTGAAAAGTCCGGCTGGAATATCTTGCTTAGCAATAATTTCAGTAAGTAACACTGCGCTGGCAGGGGTTAGGTTAGCGGGCTTCCAAATAACCGCGTTGCCAAAGGCCAAAGCTGGCGCAATTTTCCATGACGCTGTCGCAGTTGGAAAATTCCACGGGCTAATGACAGTGACCACTCCCATAGGCTCTCTTCTTACATCTATTTCTACACCAGGGCGGACAGAGTCGGCTGTATCACCCATTTGACGCAAAACTTCAGCAGCGTAATATTGGAAGAACTGACCCGCTCGGTAGACTTCACCGCGGCCTTCAGCGCGTGGCTTACCTTCCTCACGAGACAATACTTCACCTAGCTCATCGCAGCGCGCAATCATTTCATCACCAATCGCTTGAAGCACACGTTGCTTGGCTTCTAAACCGGTCGCTTGCCACTGCACCTGAGCTTGTTTAGCAGCAGCAATTGCCTGGTCTACTTGCATAGCCGATGCTTGAGCAAACTCACCAACCACTTCGCTATGGTTTGAGGGGTTAATGTTGGTGACTGTCGATTCGCCATCAACCCACTCTCCTGCGATATAGTTTTTTTGTACTTGGCTCATTTTTTGCTCCTTAAATTGCCGCTATTAGCGTGAATAAACTGGCTTTCATTTTAAACCGGCTTGAATGATAATAATAATTAATTAAATATATAATTTGATAAGTTTTACTTAAAAACGATAGCAGGCTCCAAACATGCTTCCTGATATAAAAATAGCCCAAATAAAAACCTTTATTACCGTAGCGCAGTGCAAGAACTTTCGCCAAGCTGCAGTTATTTTATGTAGATCTCAACCTGCTGTCTCGTTAGCCATCAAGCAATTAGAACAATTGCTTGGCGCTGCTTTGTTCAGCTCTCAGCGCCACGGTGAACTTAGCGCATTTGGCTTGGCTTTCTTGCCTGAAGCCAAAGCGCTTCATAAGCATTACGAAGCAACGGTGCATAGCGGCATGACCATGGCGAAGGGGCAGTCTGGCGGAATAAAGCTTGGCGTTTTGCCTTCGATCGCCAAAACTGTCCTGGCTGAAATCATGAAGTCTTTTTTAGCTCAACACCCATTAGTGCATCTGCAGGTTCAAGATGACAATGGCGATAACTTAAGAGACAAAGTGTTAGAGGGTAGAATTGACATGGCCATCAGCAGCATCTGGCAAAATGAACCAGACCTTAAGCACATCCCCTTATGTGCGGATCGAGTCGGTTTAGTTGCAAGCAAAAACCATGCTTGGATGCAGCGAGATAACGACATTGACTGGGGCAAACTACACAATGAGAAGCTCATCCAAAACGGCACCACGCCCCTGGTTAATAATTCACCTGCTCAAGCTTTTTTACTTGCACCTATGCAGGTCACCAACATGACTTCACTGGTGGCGATGCTTGAGGCTGGTGCCGGAATAACCACTTTGCCCTGGATGGCTTTCCCAAAAGACAGCAAGGAACTTGCATTTAGGCTTATTGAAGAGCCTATTATTCAGCGCAGGATTGCAATTTTAGAATCGCGCCGCAGACAACAAATGCCAGTCACAGCAGCACTTCAAAAAATCATTATGGATACATTTACTCAAAGACAAAGCGAGCTAGAATGCCCGCCTCAAACCATAACCTAGTACTTAGCTGCACATATTAATTAAAAGACAATGTACGAACTTGTCCATTTAACTGGTCAATTTGTCGGTTAGTTTCTCTGCGGAACGCATCCACTGCGTCTAATCTTTGCTCAGTTTCATACACACGCTCATCCATTTGGCTGGCATTTTGTTCAATGGCCGTTAAAATTCTTAACCTACTTTCCAAAGTGCTCATACGTCTTGTTAACGCCTCTACCTCTGGTGTCGTATCAGAAGCACTGGCAAGGCTAGCACTGACGTCTGCTATATCATTGTTAAGCTTGGCCAAATCTTCTAAACGTTGCTGCGCTAACTCTTTGGCAAGCTGTTCTTGATTGGCCGTGATTTGTTGCTGCGCTAAGAGCAATTTCTGCTGCTGGGCTAGGCTCTGTTCTTGATTGATTAACTGCTCTTTTTGAGTGGCTATTTCTAACTCTTGGTTAACCAAAGCTCGCTGTTGGTCCTCAAAAGCTGCTTTTTGCTCGGCCAACACTTGGTTTTGGTCGTCTATAGTCTTTTTCTGTGCAGCTAAAGCAGCGCTCTGAGAATCTGCAGTTTCTAAGACTTGAGTCAGCGTCGCTTCAAGCTTAGCGATATCAGCAACCTGCGCTTCCACGGCACTCACTGCAAACTGGCTAGACTTTGCAGCCTCTTCCAGCATGGTTTGTTGCTTGGCGATGCTTTGCTTTTGGGTTTCAAGTGTTTCAGCTTGTTGCTTGGTCGCAGTCGTATTGTTTTCAATAGCTTTTTGGTTTTCTTCAATGGATGGCCGGTTAGTGCGATAGGACACCCCCCAAAGTTTATCGATCTCAGAATCTACAAACTTATTACGATCTTTCATCCTAGTATCCATTAGCCGAACTTGAGCTTGAACCACTGTGCCGGACTTGTTGGAGTTGACATCGGTTGCAACCACCAAAGCTTCTAATTCACCAATGCGCTTACGGGCGTGATCCAGTTCACCGCGTGATACCGTTAGTAACAAATCCACATCCGTGAGTTTGTTATAAGCCCAATAACCACCACCTAAAAGGCTTAGCAACGTGGCTAGCACCAACACCCATAACATAGGACTGTTTGAAGCAGCTGCTTGAGCTGCGCGCAGATTGTTAGTGCCTGGAGGCTGAATTGACCTACCGCTCTCTCGTCCCGCTGTTGTCGCTCTGCTTGAGGGGCGTTCCTTAGCGGTATCGGCGCTGGCTGAATCAGCGCTTTTAGGTGACTTATTCTTTGAAGCTTTGATCTCGTCAGAGTCTGGCATCAAGCTTGGCAAGTCATCAATATCGTCATTTCTTGGCATTTGTTAGGCGTTCCAATTATTCACTTCAGGCACAAAAACTAAACATAACATGATATGGGCAATTTGTTGACACCGAAAGCAACAATTTTTGCCCTCGAAACGCTTTTTTGTTAAATAAACAAAAGCTTATGCAACTGCACCTAGCGCCTTAAATTACGCCTTTTTTGTTGATTTATTTATTGAAAATTGTTGACAAAATACTTCTAATCTTTATAATTTAGAATATTCTAATATATAGGCGGATTATTATGATTGAAGCAATCCCTACCCAAGCTCTTTTGGGCGGTATTTTAATTGGCATAAGCGCAGCTTTGTTGCTGGCGTTTAACGGCCGCATTGCAGGTATCAGCGGCATTTTATACAACCTACTATTCAACCCATTAAGCGGTTCAGAAAGGGGTTGGCGACTCGCGTTTTTAGTGGGTTTGGTGGTCGGGGGTTATTTAATGTTGCCTGTCGATTTTGAGTTACGTGAAGGTTACTCAACATGGCTTCTCATTGCTTCTGGCTTAGCCGTAGGCATCGGCACCCGAATCGGAAATGGCTGCACCAGTGGTCACGGTGTCTGTGGCATCGGCCTATTGGCTGGCCGCTCTATCGCAGCAACACTGACTTTCATGGTAACAGGCATCATTACCGTTACTATTTTACGCACCTTTTTTGGATAAGCAGGTAAGCACATGCAACGTATATTAATCGCGCTCGTCTCTGGGCTTATTTTTGGCGCTGGCTTGGTCATTTCTGAAATGGTAAACCCAGTTAAGGTTCAAAACTTTCTAGATCTGTTTGGTAATTGGGACCCAAGCTTAGCTTTTGTCATGGGCGGCGCCGTTGGGGTTACTTTAATTAGCTCGCGCTTTATTTTAAAACGCAAAACACCTATTTTTGCAGAACGTTTTTATATGGCGCTCAAAACCAGCGTAGATAGTCGGCTATTTATAGGCGCAAGCTTATTTGGTATTGGTTGGGGTTTAAGTGGTTATTGCCCTGGCCCTGGTATTGTTAATGCCCTGATTAACCCATCAGAAGCGTTGGTGTTCTTGCCAGCACTAGTGATTGGTGGCTTTATCGGCCAGAAGCTATCCGCTTAAGGCTTTAGAAAACGGCATGGGTTTATAACCTATGCCGTTAGCAAAGCATCCATTCTTGCAAGGCTAGCAAACAAACCTCTTAAAGAGCCTTCTAGGTCAGTAAAGGCTTCTTCTGCCATAGGCAAAATAGCACTCTTTTGCGGAAGAGCTTTCTGTGTTTCAGCCAAGTACATGAGGCTTGGAATAAAAATCCACTGAAGCCATTCAGAAAAACTCATTAAGTCACAACAAAAAGGCTGAGTACTTAAAAAAGCTTCATCTGAGGGTGCTAAGTCGGCCCACAAACCTGCGCTTTCAAGTTCAAATTGCAAAATACCTAGCTCTTTAATGATGTCTTGGTGTAACTCGCTCATATAAAATTAACCTAATAAATAGTGTTGTTATGTTAACGCACTAAAGCCACTCAGGTTAATTAATTTATGTCATTTATGGGCCACACACTTTAGTCAATTTTGTAAAAAATAACTATGAACCCTTAAAAACTAAACATTATGGTGGCTTTTCATAGCCACGATGGGTATTTTTAGCGCATAAGAAAAGCCCATGGAGATCAAATGACTACAGTTTCCTTTACCCAAATGAAACAGGGTACAAAAGCAGATTACCAAATGTTAAGTGAACTTGAAGGCCCCTACTTAGCTAAAACTTGCGCTAGAGTGCTTTTGGAGCTTGAACGCCAGGGCAAAGACTCTTTGGATGGTTACCCTGTCACTAGGCTTGAACATGCATTGCAATCGGCCACCAGAGCTTTTCAAGATGGCGCCAATGATGATTGGATAGTGGCTGCACTATTGCACGATATTGGAGATGGCTTGGCGCCGCAAAACCATGACGCCATGGCAGCAGAAATTATTCGTCCCTTTGTTAGTGAAGAAGTCACCTGGGTCATAGGGCATCATGGCGCCTTTCAAATGATCTACTACGCGCATCACCTGCCAGGCTGGAATCCAAACGAGAGAGACCAGTATAAAGATCACCCCTGCTATCAAAGTGCGGTAGATTTTTGTGAGCGCTGGGATCAAAATTGCTTTGATCCAAAATTTAAAAGCCAACCACTAGAATTTTTTGCACCTTTTGTGGAGCGAGTATTTGCACGTAAAGCCCACGCAAAAGAGCACCTAAAATCAGGCACCGTAGTAGGCCTGCCCACTCAGTTTTAACGCAATACCTCTACAGGATCACCTACATTGATAGGCCCAGGCTTAGTCACTGTCAAATTGATGCCGAAACCGACACCGCCTTTAGGTAAACGCCTGTAGGTGGCTAAGGTGCGCAAAGGTTCTTGCTGAGGATGGGGGCGCAGTAACTTAGGGTCGATCGTTGTTAATACACAGCGCTCACAAGGGTAAGTCACCTGAAGTTCACACTCGCCTACGCGAATGAGCTGCCAGTCATCCTCAACATCTGCTATTTCATTATTCACCACTAAGTTAGCTCTAAACCTATCCATGCCCACAGGCTCACGCAGGCGCTCATTCAAAGCTAATAAAGATGAGGTGGTGGTTAGTAACACAGGCTGAGCGTCAGCAAATGATAAAGATTTTGCTCCATCATTTAATTGCAGGCTGGCACTATACACCAAGCTACATTTTGAACCTAAATAGTGACTCAAGGCATCATCTAAAGCCGCATTTTGAGGCCAGCTTGTGAGCAAGTCTTCACCCCAATGTGCAACCATTATGGCGTTGCTTGGCTTTGGCACTAAGGGGATAGAAAATGTTTGCTCTGGCAACATCACCTTGAGCTGATCGCCTGCCACCTTGGTAGCAATGTGCAATAGTTTGGGTTGTTTTCTAGAGGTGACCATGGCGTTGTTTTCATCAACAACCATCCAGTGCCTATCAAGCCCAACCCCTTCAGTGAATAAAAAACCGCTTTCAAGGCTAATGGGGTGCGTTGATTTAATAGGGTAAGTAAAGATGTTGGATAAGTGCATTGCTGTGCCCAAAGTCCCTTTTAAGGCTTATTCTTTAGCCAACATCATAGGTAGCCTGCGCCAATAAGTCTATGCATACATAACTCATTTTTGAGGGTGCGTGTGAAAATTCTAGAAGCGTCAAGGAAGCTAAGGAAAGTGGTAGGACTAAGCAGATTCGAACTGCTGACCTCATCCATGTCAAGGATGCGCTCTAACCAACTGAGCTATAGTCCTAAAGAGTTTGATCTTAACTGATCTTGCCCGAACTAGAGTCGGACAGTGGGGGCGCATAATACAAATAATTGGCCCTATTGTAAACCAATTTCCTTTCTAAAAAGGGCTGAATGCCTTAAATATCAGATATTTGCTGTAAGCCTATATGAACCTGCACGGTTAGCTTAAAAATAGCGTCAAGGTAAGACTAGTCTTTACGTTTGGCTAAATGAAAAGCGGGTATGTTGCATATAAGGTTGGCCTGGCGTTAATACCACACTTGGGAATGCACTTTCATTGGCCGCATTGGGCCAACCTTGAGGTTCTAGAGCTAAAGCTGAGTAGGCAGTGTATGGCTTTGCATGCACAGTGCGATGGCTATATACATCCATGTGCGCTGCATCATAGACCTGCAGGCCCACTGCATTGCTCTCCAAGGTTAAACAAATACCCGAGCTTTTAGAGCTGAGCGTGGCCATGGTTTGTAGCTTTTCGTTGCCACCCTCAAAGCAAAAATTATGATCAAGGGATGGCCCATCGGGCAATGAATTCAAATTTCTTAGCTGCTGGTAATCATAAGCGCTATTAGCAACATAAGCTTTCTTACCCAAGGGGATACCCGTGTCATCAGTAGGCAAGTAATCTTCACTATAAACGCCTAAGTGATGGTCTTCTAGCGTTAATGAGTTGTCCAAATTGAAATAGTTATGCAAAGTAAAGTTGCACAAGGTCACTTGATCCGTTTGCGCTTCAATTTTTACATCTAAAACATTACCTTCAATCCGGTAGGTTATTTGTACACTTAAGTTGCCTGGAAAACCCATATGGCCATGGGGTAATTGGTCTCTTAGAACTAATTTATTGGCCCTAGCAAGCACTAGGGTCCAGTTACGAAAGCTACTTCCTTGAGGCCCTCCGTGCAGCTGATGCTGCTGTCCTTCAGCCTTAGTGAGCTTAAGTTGTGCTCCGTTGAGCTTGCACTTTGCATTGGCGATGCGGTTGGCGTTACGACCGACCACTGCGCCCAAATACGCAGGGTTCGTTAAATAGCCTTGCACATCTTCGTAGCCCAGTACTAAGGGGTAATCAATATTGCGTAAACGCAAATCTTGTAAGCTTGCGCCAAAAGTAATCACTGTGGCTTGAAGTTCGTCAGAACCTATGGTCACCGCCAAAATGTCGGAGCCATCAGACGCTTTGCCCCAGTGTTTTATGTTCACTGAATTATCACGCCAGCAGATTCGATGGTCTGACCATTGATGCTGTGAGCTTGTTGGTCGTAATTAAACCAAAAGGTATGGGTTTTGGTTTTCCTACAACGCACGCCCTCAGGCATTTCATTGGTTTCTACATGGGCTAACTCACAGATGTTGCCAACCACCCGCTGCCAAGCGCTTTGATCCAACCAAGCCGACAAATAAAAGTGGTTGGCTTTTTGGACTAGTACAGGCTTTTCGTCAACCGTGTGTTCAAGCACCTTGGCATTATGTTCCAGCATTTCTCGGTAATGCATTACGCTGCCCCCATTTTTAAGGGCTATCGGACGGTCTGGGCGTAAGCTTTCACAAGAAACAACAGTCACATCTAGGCCGTTAATATTGGGCGGTAATGGCACAGGAATGGCCATTTCAGATGTTTTTGCATCGCTTCTTGGGCCCCATACCACCTGCGCTTTAGCATTATTCAGGCAAGCTTTAACCTTTGGATCAAGATGCATTAAACCCGGCACAAAAATAACTTTGTAAGCGTCACATTGGGTTGGGTCTTGCAGCGTTTGAGGTGAAATCACATCCACCGACAAACCCTGTTTTCTAAGCGCTTTATAACAATCAAACACTAAATCAAAGTAATGGGTGTTAGCCGCATGAGGCTGAATTTCCCACGCCCATTGGGCACTGTAATCAAACACTAACGCCACCTCCACATCACCATGGCTTATGGGCAAGCTTTTAATTTCTTCAGCTAATTGACGCACTTGGTGATAGCAGCCAGCTTCACTACTATCTGGGCGTAGTATGCCTGAATGCATTTGTTCCTGTGCAAATGGGGCTTGGCGCCAGCGAAAATAACAAACAGCTTCAGCACCGTGCGCAAAAGCTTCCAAACTCCAAAGCCTCACCATACCTGGCAAAGGCTCAGGGTTAAATGGTGCCCAGTTTACTGGCCCGGGTTGTTGTTCCATCACCCACCAGCGGCCATTACCCGCGCCTCGGTATAAATCATGGTGGAAAGCTTGAAAATCTGGATCACCTTGGCGATCATACCTTTGTTGCTGGGCTTGAGTAGCATTGACCCGATCTTCAAGAAAGCCCAGTGGATAGCTGTCCCAGGTGACAAAATCTAAACTTTGGGCTAGGTCACTGTGATCAAAATCAGTAATACGGCCCATAAAGTTGTGGCTGACAGGCGCCTTGGAGTGGGCTTTTATGGCTTCTACTTGGGCTAAGTTAAATCGGCACACCTGATCAGAACTAAAGCGCCTAAAAGCTAAGTGATGAGCCGGGTTCGCTTCAGTTACTGTGCTATTTGGAAGTTCTATTTGAGCAAAATTATTGTACTGCATCGACCAAAAAACATTGCCCCATGCATCATTTAAAGCATCAATGGTTGGGTAACGATCTTGTAACCACTTCGTAAAAGCAACCCGTGCATTATCACTGTATGAATAAGTGGTGTCATGGCACCCGTATTCGTTGTCTATTTGCCATGCCTGTACAAAGGGATTGTCTGCATAACGCTTGGCCATTAGGCTTGCCATGCGCACTGCTTCGCCAAGATAACCTTGATGGCTAAAACAATAATGCCTGCGTGAGCCAAATTTTCTAGGCATACCGTTTTCTAAGGTGGCTAGCATATCTGGCCATTTGTCTAGCATCCATCTTGGCGGCGTAGCGCTTGGTGTGCCGAGCACGACTTTGAGCCCTGCTTGGCCCAAAATATCAATCGCATCATCTAGCCATTGCCAATTAAGATCACCTGGGGTGGGTTCAATCACCCCCCAAGAGAATTCAGCAATTCGCACCCAAGTTAAACCCAACTTAGCCATGTGCAGGGCGTCTTCTTGCCATTTATCTCTTGGCCATTGCTCTGGGTAATAACAAGTACCTAAAGCTAGCTGAGTCGGTGTTGAGAATTCCATTGTCATATCATAATTCCACACGATATTCTGGCAAGCCTTGAGCATCAGCTTTCATCATAAATGTCATGCCGGCTTTGCTATCTTTGGCATCAGCATCTATAGCTGCACTTGTTGCCACCAAACTAGCCATATTGTCACCCCCAAAGGCTGGGCAGCTTATCTGCGCAGCTTCAAAGGTGATCCGTTTAATCAATGCACCTTGGTTGTTATAACACGATACTTGGTTGGCGCCCCATTGGGCATTCCATAGATTGCCATTGCTATCAACTACCGCGCCATCTGGGTTTAAGTTTTCATGGCTTAAATCAACAAAAACCTTTGCTTGCCCTTTTGGCCAGCCGTTTTCATCAAGAGCTTGGCGCATGATTTTTTGGGTAGGTGTGTCGGTATAATATGCACAGCTTTTATCAGGGGCAAAGCAAATCGCATTACTGATGGTAACGTTAGCAACAAGAGTGCGCAGCTCACCTTGGTAATATCGATAAATAGCCCCTGCACCTGGTTCTGCTTGCTTGCCCATGGTGCCAATCCAAAAACCGCCCCAAGGATCAGCGCGGCCATCATTTGAGCGGGTGACCTTGTTATCTGCTTCGATAGCGACCACCAGCTCTTTGGTGGCACTTGGGGATTTCGTATCAAACCGATAAAGACCACTCTCACTGGCAATTATTAAAGCGTGTTCGTTCAGCCAGCCACATGCTGATACCATCTCATCAAACTGCCAAACATATTCGCCGAAGCTATCTTTGGCCAACAAGGCTCTATTTAAAATATCAAACCAATACCAGCGTTGTTGCAGAGGATGCCACAAGGGCCCCTCGCCTAGGGCGCATACGCGAGCGTCAAAAACTTTACCGCTAGCCAACGACTTGGTCATTACAAGGTGCTATCCCAAGCATCGACAAGCTGCTTGGCATTAGTGGTGATTGTGTCAGCGCAATCACCCGGGCTATAAAGATTAGAGGCCAAACCAAATCCTGCAATGCCTGCGTTTCGCCATGCTGCAAAATCTTGCGCTGCAATGCCTCCCACTGCATAGCATTGGGTTGGGTTAGGTAAAACGGCTTGAATGGCCTTAAAACCACCCACACCCAATAAAAATGCCGGAAACAGTTTCAACACATCGGCGCCATTATCCAGCGCAGCAAAACATTCAGTAGGCGTTAATACACCAGGGTAAGACTTCATCTGCATCTGTTTAGTGGTTTTAATCACCTCAAGGTTACAGTTAGGCGATACAATAAATTGACCGCCATGATCATGCACAGCGCGAGCATCATCAGCACTTAGCACAGTACCTGCGCCAATGAAGGCATCTTGACCGAATGCGTCCGCCAGTTTTTTAATGCTGCCAAGGGCATCTGGTGAATTCATTGGTACTTCTATCTGGTGAATACCAGCATTAATTAACGCCTCACCCAAAGCAACCACTTCAAAAGGCTTCACACCTCGCAAAATCGCCATTAAGTTTCTAGCCATTAAATCAGCCCTTTTGGTTATAGGCGGATGTTAATCCAGCCAATGTCATTGGTGTTGAATCTAATAATACCAGGTCACAGTTGAGTGGCTGCAACGCTTTTACATAAAGACTTTGCAGTGCCCCGCTGCCGACTAACATCACGGATTTATCTTGCCACCAAGCTTTGGTACCCGATAGCTCTAGCCCAATCAGTAAACCTGATAGGCGCGCTTTAGCGTAACTAGCTGCGCCATCACCAAGCAGGTCACGGGCTCTGATAGAAAACAGTTCGCCTAAAAACTGATCGGGGGCATTGAGTGCTTGTGCCACACTATGATTAAAAACTTCATCACTCCAATGCTCATCTGTAATTGAATGCTTCAGCACCGATTGTTTTGACAACAAAGCGAACAACTCTCCTGTCATATAAGAGCTAAAAGATTCCACATTACCCGCCTTGATTAAGGCCCATTTGCTATGCGTACCCGGTAAGCAACACACCCCGGTAAAATCTGGGTTATCGCACAAAACCCCAGCAATTTGTGTTTCTTCGCCGCGCATCACATCAAACGGCTCAACTTGACACAGGCCAGGCAACACCCATACCTTAAGGCCTTTATGCTGCACACGAATCTCTACCGGCGCTTGGTTTTTTAGAGGGTTGTGGGGCACACGCGCATAACCTGCATCTTGCCAGCCTTGCTTTGCCCCCACCATGCCACAGCAGAACACAGGCAATGGGTGGGCCTCATTTAGAAATGGCCCTAAACAGTCTAAAAGCACATGTTCAAATTCAATGGGGGCTTTTAAGCTAGACATGCCTTTGTCGCTTTGGTGTTCAGCAATCACTTGGTTTGTTTTTGACATCAGCCAAATGCGCAAATTACTGGTGCCCCAATCCACCGCAACCCAAGCGACCCCTTGTGAGTTTTCCCACTGCATTAGCCAGTCACCACTACACCACCATCAATAACCATGGCTTGGCCTGTCATCATTTTGCTAGATTCTGACGCTAAAAATAATGCAGCTCCTACCAAGTCTTCAGGCTTAAGATGAGTTTTCAAACACTGTTTTTCTAAGTGCTCGGCTAAACCCTCTGGTGTAGCCCACATGTTAAGTTGTTTATCGGTCATCACCCAGCCTGGCGCTAAGGAGTTAACGCGGATATTTTGCGGGCCAAGCTCTCTAGCTAGAGCGCGCGTTAGACCGTTAATACCCGCATTAGCAGCCATATAGCCTGGGTAACCAGAATTGCCCATCATGTATGAAACCGAGGATACGTTAATAATACTACCACCGCTTTTAGCCATACTTTGAGCGGCTTTTTGAGCCGTAAAAAAATGCGGGCGTAAATTAATATTTTGGCCATAATTCCAGGACTCTACTGAAGTTTCAGCCAGAGAATGACGTTTATCATCACCCGCATTATTCACTAGGACTTGGATACTACCATGGGCCTTTTCAGCAGCATCCATAGCCTCCTGTAAGGCCTCTATATCGGTAATGTCGCAGGTAATCGCAAGTGGTGCATGGGAATATTTAGCCGCCATATCAGCAACGAAAGCACTCGCATCAGAGCGCTGAACAAAGCTAACTTTGGCGCCTTGCGCCAAAAAACCTTCGGTTAAAAAAGCGCCAATACCAGAGCCGCCACCGGTAATAAAAACACTTTTGCCAGCGAGGTCTTGGTAACATACGCTTAGCTTCATTAGTGGCTCTCCCTAGTGACAGGACGAGTGTCTTTGCCAACTAAAAAGTCAAAATCGGCGCCATGCTCGGCTTGCATCACATGATCGATATACAGTTTGGCATAACCACGCACATAGTGAGGCGCATCCGGTTGCCACTTTGCCCTGCGCTCGGCTAGTTCTTGCTCATCTACTAATAGTTCTAGCTCGCCTTTACTGGCTGATAAACGGATTCGATCTCCCGTTTCCACAAGCGCTAGGGTTCCTCCTGCTTGGGCTTCTGGGCTAACGTGCAACACGACAGTGCCAAAGGCGGTACCTGACATACGCGCATCAGAAACCCTCACCATATCTGTCACACCTTGGGTAATTAGCTTGCCAGGAATAGGCATGTTACCGACCTCAGGCATGCCTGGATAACCTTTAGGGCCACAGCCTTTGAGCACCAAAATAGAGTCTTTGGTGACGGGTAAATCTGGATCATCAATCTTAGCTTTAAGATCTTCGATGGTCTCAAACACATAGGCTTCACCTTCATGTTCAAGCAATTCTTTAGTGGCCGCAGAAGGCTTAATAATAGCGCCGTTTTCTGCCAAATTACCTCGTAATACCTTCAGCCCTGCAGCGGGTTTAAGGGGGCTTTCAAAGGGATAAATAACGTCACGGTTATAACATTCAGCGCCTTCGTAATAGGTGCTAATATCTTTACCTAACACAGTATTAGCAGGTTTTAGTAACTCAGAAATTTCTGCAAGCACAGCAGGAATGCCGCCGGCATAACAAAAATCTTCCATTAAATATTGGCCTGATGGCATGCAATTGACAAGCAAAGGAACACTGCCACCCAGTTCAAATGCGTCTAGGTCTAAATCAACTCCCACCCGGCCTGCCATCGCCAACAAGTGAATCACAGCATTGCTTGAGCCGCCCACGGCGGCGTTGGCACAAATGGCATTTTGAAAGCTTTCTTTAGTCATAATGTCTGACGGCTTAAGGTCTTCTTCAACCATTTCAACAATGCGTATGCCTGTCATATGCGCCAAAGCCATGCGCCTTGCATCAACTGCAGGAAGTGCCGCATTAGTGGGTAATGACATACCCATCGCTTCAACAATAGAGGCCATGGTTGAGGCTGTGCCCATGGTCATGCAAACGCCTTTAGAGCGGCTCATGCCTGTTTCAGCAGCCATAAACTCTTTTAAAGAAAGGTCACCAGCACGCACTGCTTCAGAGAATTTCCATACGTCTGTGCCTGAGCCGATGTCTTTGCCCTTCCATTTGCCATTAAGCATTGGGCCAGAACTCACCACAATAGTGGGCAAATCAACCGATGCCGCCCCCATTAACTGGCCAGGCGTGGTTTTGTCGCAACCACCTAATAAAACCACACCATCAATACCATAAGCCCTAATCGATTCTTCAACATCCATGGCCAGAAGGTTTCTGAACATCATAGCGGTAGGTTTCATTTGGGTTTCACCCAAACTCATTACCGGAAATTCAACCGGAAAACCACCGGCTTCCCAAACGCCACGTTTCACGCCTTCAGCTAATTCACGCAAGCCTGAATTACATGGTGTTAGTTCAGACCAAGTGTTGCAAATACCAATAATGGGCCTGCCATCAAATACATGCTCAGGAAAGCCTTGATTCTTCATCCAGCTGCGATGAATAAACCCGTCTTTATCAGAGCCCCCATACCAGGCTTGGCTGCGTTTTGGTTTACTCATAATCGCTTTCCTTCTAAAACCCACATGGCGTTTGGAAATTGCCATGGGAGGGTGACTCCATAATTCATTAAGTAACTACCGCTTAGGGTTATTTTACGCTCTTTCAAGGCACATTCCCCGCGTGATAAATTTTCCAGTTCATCACCGTTAACTATCTCTATTTCATAACGTGCTTGCGCATCCAGCCCTGCAAGAGCTAACGGGCGCGGGCTAATTTGTACGCTGGTATCAGATTTCCCTGCAAACACCACAAATTGTTCTTTGGTTGCTGACAAATGCTGCTCGGCTAACACCACCTCATCACTGGTGTCTAAGCGTAAAATGTCAGCATGTAAGAGCCAATCTCGCTGCTGTTTCCACCAGATGACAACCCGCTTTAACTGACCCGCTTCTTCTTTAGTGAGCTCGCGCGGATCCATTTCCATGCCCATATGGCGCTGCGCGGCTACCCACGCTCTAAAGTTCATCGTGTGTGCCCTGCCACTGGTATGACAGTGGCGCGGGCCTACATGACTGCCGGTAACAATGGCCGGTAAAAAAGTAGCCGCTTGATGCTGAATACGCAAACGCTCAAGCGCATCATTACTATCTGATAACCACACCCTTTGAGTGTGTTTTAAAATGCCATAATCAATCCGCGCTCCACCAGAGCTACACGACTCTATTTCCACCTTAGGAAAAGCTTTTCGAAGCCGCGATAGCAAGGCATATATTGCCTGGGCTTGTACCTGGTCCGCATAGGGCAGCACTCTGTTGTGGTCCCATTTAATATACTCTATGGCGTTATTAGCCAACATAAAACTTACTTTTTCAAACAAGTAATCACTGACCTGTGGCAAAGCGATGTTCAGCACAAATTGCTGGCGCCCAGGTGTTTGTAAGCTGTGGCCTAGTACCCAATCTGGGTGGGTTTTAAAGAGTTTGGATTCTTTGTTAACCATTTCAGGCTCAAACCAAAGCCCAAATCCCATACCTAAAGACTGAACGTATTCAATGAGTGGGGTTAATCCTTGTGGGTATTTGCGTGCATCTAAATCCCAATCACCTAAGGACGTGGTGTCATCGTCTCGCTGACCAAACCAACCGTCATCAAGTACAAACCGCTCAGCGCCAAGACTTGCTGCCTTTTGTGCTAAATCTTTAAGCAACGGCACGTCATGATCAAAATAAATGGCTTCCCAGCAGTTGTAATGAACAGGCCTTTTTTGCTTGGTAAAATTTTCTGGCAATAGCTTTTGGCGTACGTATTTTTGCAAAGGCACGCTCACACCATTAATGCCATTAGCGCTAAAACCAATGTATTGATCGGCACTGGCAAAGCTTTTGGCTAGGCCTCTATAACTATGACTGACATGGCCAAACTGAATTTGGCGACGACCGTCCGGGAATTCTTCTGCCACCATTTTATGGCCACCAGAAAAACCGTAGTGCCAAACGTAAACGTCACCTTGGTTAAAGTTACTGGCCTTAGAGGCCGTCATTAAGCCTGGAAAATGCTCATGGCCTGTTCGACCTGTGCGGTTTTCGCGCACTAAAGCACTGGGACCAAAGCTACGTTCGTGTAACGCGAATTCTCCGCACCAATGGCCACCAAACTCCATGATCCGTGGCGTATGATCAGCACAAGGCAAAACCGGCGCTGCCAACCAATGGACTTGGATCTCTTCTTCACAGTCAAGCTTTGATGATAGCTTCCATAGGCCGTCAATAGCTTGAGTGAACGTGGCTTGGTAGCTAACACCTAGTGCCGCATCATTGAAATACAGCGCTAAGGAATCATGGGTATGCATGGCTTTTTGTAATTTGAAGCGTGGCATTAAAGCCACCCCAGAAGCATCACTTGCGAGTAATCCAGGCATACCTGGAAACGCATCCCCTTCTACTGGACACAAGCTTAATAAAGCATGCTGATCGATCATGCCCCCCGTAAGGTCACGCACTTGTGCAGCTATGAGCTCTTGTAAGTCTTCTGCGCTGGGTAAGGGGGCACCCCAATAGGCCACAAATGCCATGCCCTCATCCATTGAAGCCACAACTAAAGTTTGTGAACTGTCATCCAAGCGCCAACACTGCATTACTTAACGGCCCCCAAAGTTAGTCCCGCAATAAAGTGACGCTGCATTAAGAAGAACATAATCACAGGCGGCATAGCGGCAACAATAGAACCTGCTGAAACTAAGTGCCAAGAGGAAACCCATTGGCCATTAAGTGATTTTAAACCCGCGGTAATCGGCTGAGTATCCGCCCCTTGGGTTAATACCATGGCCCAAAAGTAATCGTTCCATATAAAGGTAAAAATAAGCACCGACAAAGCGGCGATCGCAGGTTTCATCAGTGGTAAAACCACGTACCAGAAGATCTTAAACTCGCTCACCCCCTCTACCCTTGCCGCTTCAATAAGCTCAGTGGGCAAGGCTTTAATAAAGTTGCGCATGAACAAGGTACAAAAGCCAGTTTGAAAGGCAATGTGAAATAAGGCCAGACCTGTAATCGTGTTATATATACCCAGGTTTACGGTAAAATCTCGCACGGGCACCATGAGTATTTGAAACGGTACAAAGTTGCCGGCTACAAATAAGAAGAACAAAATCAAATTGCCTTTAAAACGGTACACCGCCAATGCAAAACCTGTCATACAAGAAAGGCTAACCGCACCGATCACCGTTGGGATGGTGACTTTAAAGGAATTAAGGATGTATTGGCCAATCGGCGTATTTTCAAAAATAGCCGTGTAGTTTTCCATCATATTAAATGACGTAGGCCAGCCCCAATAATTACCATTCAAAATGTCCGCTTGGGAGCGCAATGAAGTTAACGCCACTGCAAGTAAAGGCAACAGCCAAATCAATAACGCTACTGGCAAAGCTATTTTGTATAACGTGCGAGCTTGTGGAGACGCTTTTTCAATAGGTCTTGGAAACATATTAGTGGCCTCTCTCGTCGCGATACATTTTATAAAGGAAAGAAGCGATATAGATCATCATAATACCCAGTAGAACCACAGCAATCGCGGCGCCATAGCCCATTCTAAAGCCATATTCAGAGAAAGCCTGTTCATACATGTAAAAGGCCAATACCCGGCTAGAACCCCATGGGCCGCCATTAGTCATTATGGAAACTAAATCGAAACTACGCAGTGCGCCAATGATGGTGACCACCATGGCAATAAAAGTGGCTGGGCGTAATTGCGGTAAAATAATGTACCAAAGCAATTTTAAGCCCTTGGCATTGTCAAGGCGGGCAGCTTCTATTTGCTCGCTGTCTACAGCATTTAAGCCCGTCAAATATAAAATCATACAGTAGGCCGTTTGGGGCCATAAGCCGGCAATAATAATGCCGTATGTCACCCAATCTTCATCGGCTAAAATAGCCATGGGCTCGGCGCCAAAAAAACCTAGCACCTTGTTAAATAAGCCGTAGCTTGGGTCGTAAAACCAAGAAAAAACTAAGCCAACAACCACTTGTGAAATAACAAAAGGGAAAAAGAATAACGATTTATAAATTCGAATTCCTCTTACATTTTGATTTAGAAATAGGGCCACAAACAACCCGGCAGGAATGGCTAACATATACAGCACTAGCCAAATAACGTTGTTCTTTAAAGAGGTGTAAAAAGCTTCGTCATCCATCAACTCTACATAGTTGCCGATGCCAACATATTCTTTCTCACCCAACCCGTCCCACTCGTAAAAACTAATCTCAACAGATTGGAAGATAGGCACAATGACATAGACTATAAACATTAATAGCCCAGGCAATAAAAACAGAACCGGCGCTAGACGTTGTTGATTTGTGCGCCAAAAATCTCTCATACACTCATCCTTGCGACATGCTTTAACGTTTAAAGAAAAGAAACGCCTATTTAAACAGATTTGAATTGCTTAAACAGGCGTTATTGATGCTCTTGTTAATTACTTATAAACGCGAGCACGTACTTTTTCTAGACGCTCTAGGATCTTATCTAGACGCTCAGGCTTAACCATGAACTCCTGGAAGCCTTCCATGCCAGCAGAAGCCATTTCAGCAGGTGCGTCACGGTCAAAGAACTGTGCAATGCCACCGTCAGTGTTTGACAACATTTCATAGCCTGCTTGCAAGAACTTGTCATCAGATACAGAAGAACCACTGTTAATAGGCAACTGGCCTAGGGTAGCGTTCACTTCAGTCTGCACATCAGCACGAGCTAGGTAAGCAAGGAAGCGCTTCGCGTCAACTTTGTTTTTAGCATTAGCTGGGATATGAATGGTATCTGTTGGCGCTTCTTCAGCCATTGGAATCGATGGATCAATCATTGGGAATTGGAAGAACCCTAACTGATCATCAGTTAAACCGCCATCACGCAGTGGTGCAACAGAGAAGTTACCCATTACGTACATTGCTGCTTTACCTTGAATCATAGGAGCTAGCGCTTCCTGCCAAGAGTATGCTGCATGGTCATCGATGAAGAACTCGCCGTCTACTAGCTGTTTCCAGTTAGCCATGGTTGCTTTCACACGGTCATCCGTCCAAGAGACTTCGCCTTTGGTGAGTGCCATGTGGAAATCGTAGCCGTTGGTACGAAGGTTTAGGTAATCAAATACGCCCGCCGCAGTCCAAAGGTACTTAGTACCGATCGTGATTGGCGTCACGCCAGCTGCTTTAAGGGTGTTACCGGCTGCAATAAAGTCATCCCAAGTTTTTGGTACGTCAATGTTATTAGCTTCAAAAATGTCTTTACGATAGTACACACCCCATTGGTAGTAGGTGTATGGTACGCCCCACTTCTGGCCATCAATGGTCATAGAAGCAGCTGCAGAGGACAAAGAATCGTTTAGGCCATTAGCTGCCCAAACGTCATCAACAGGCTCAAACAAACCTGCATTTACGTATGGAAGCATACGGTTACCTGCATACCAGTTCGCTAGATCTGGCGCATCGGCGGTTAGGAAGTTACGAATAGAGGTTTTATAACCTTCATGATCGAACAAGTTCCAAGTCACATTTACATCAGGGTTTTCGGCTTCAAAACCTGCGATTAGGTTTTCAAAAGCAAGCTTTGGTGCTGGATCAGAAGTGTCAGTGTTAATCACCAACTCACCTGCAAAAGCGTTTGCAGAAATCATTGAAGCTGCAGCAAACAGAGCAGCTAAAGTTTTTTTATTTTGCAACATTGTGGTTCTCCGTTTTTTTATTAAGTTCCAGATAATGGGATCTGTTTTCAATTATTGCAATCAGATAATAATTATGCGATGGTCACTTTGTCAATACTTTTCGTTGGTACCAGTCTAAATCATCACTTGCCCAAATTAGAGGCACCTTTGACTTAGATTTGAAACCAGAATGAGAAAAACAAACTAAAATATTGTTGTTAACAAGTTAGAAAATAAAGGGTCAGTGCCATGTCTAGCGTTTCTTTAACTAAGGCTGTCAAAAATTACAACGACATCAGAGTCATCCATGGCGTTGACTTGCACATTGAAGCCGGTGAATTTTGTGTCTTTGTAGGTCCATCTGGTTGTGGTAAATCCACGTTATTGCGAATGATTGCAGGCTTAGAGACCACCACTGAAGGCAGCATTAAAATTGGCGAACGCGACGTCACCAAGGCAGACCCGTCAGATCGTGGCGTGGCTATGGTGTTTCAAACCTATGCGCTATACCCTCATATGAGTGTTAGAGAAAACATGAGTTTTGGCCTAAAAATGAATAACGTGCCAAAACTTGAAATCGATAAAAAAGTCGAGCACGCATCTAACATACTGCAACTTAACCCTTATCTAGAGCGCAAACCACGCGCACTATCTGGCGGACAACGCCAACGTGTGGCTATTGGACGCGCCATCGTGCGTGGGCCTGAAGTGTTTTTATTTGACGAACCCTTATCCAATCTTGATGCTGAATTAAGGGTAGAAATGCGCGTTGAATTAGCGCACCTCCATAAGGAACTGGGTTCCACGATGATTTATGTGACCCACGATCAAGTTGAAGCCATGACCATGGCCGATAAGATCGTAGTTCTAAAATCTGGACGAATCGAACAAGTAGGCACTCCGCTTGAGCTGTACAACGACCCTGTTAATAAATTTGTTGCAGGTTTTATTGGCTCACCCGGCATGAACTTTTTAGAAGCCTTCGTTCAAGATGGAAAACTAATCGTACCTGGGTTAAATAATATGAACATACCCACCAGCGCCCAATTACCAACGGATGGCAGAAAATTATTAGTTGGCATTCGGCCACAGCATTTTATTCAAAGTGACACCAACAATCCCTTTAAAGTGGATATTGTCGAGCACTTAGGCGGCGTCTCTTATGTTCATTTACAAACAGTCACCTCTGAAAAACTAATCGTAGAACAACGCGGAAGCTCCATAGAGCGCGGCATAGATACGGTTAATTTAGAGCTAGAAATAGATGACGTCATGGTATTTGATGCGCAAACAGAAATGCGCATTCGTTAGAGTTAGAGCTTTTAAAAGGAATAGAGACATTGGCAAAAGTAACGCCTTCAGCTACACAAAAAAATTCTAACAAAACAGTAGACTTATTTATTATCGGTGGCGGAGTTAATGGCTGTGGCATTGCCAGAGACGCTGCCGGCAGAGGTTTAACAGTGCGCCTTGCTGAGCAAGGTGACCTAGCCCAGGGCACCTCATCAGTTTCGAGTAAACTTTTTCATGGCGGCCTACGCTATCTAGAGTATTACGAATTTGGGCTAGTCAGAAAAGCGTTAGAGGAGCGAGAAGTGTTGCTTAAAGCCATGCCTCACATCAGCTATCCCATGCGTTTTGTGATGCCCCATCACCAAGGATTAAGGCCTAAGTGGCTCATTCGCATTGGGCTATTTCTTTATGATCACTTAGCAAAGCGAAAGTGGCTGCCTGGCTCACGGCAAATTAAACTCAGCCAACATGATGCAGGTGAAAGCCTAAGCGATCGCTTTACTCATGGTTTTGAATATTCAGACTGCTGGGTGCATGATGCACGCTTGGTGGTGCTTAATGCCCGTGATGCAGCCCTTCGCGGCGCTGACATTATGACGCGAACAAAAGTAATTGATGCCCAGCATGAAGGTGATCATTGGTTAGTGACAACTCAAAATACCAACACCCAAGAAACTCAGCAATTTAGTGCAAAAAAGCTGGTTAATGCGTCAGGGCCATGGATTCAAGATGTCATTTCCAAAAATATAAAAGTGCCAACCAAGCACAAGGTTCGGTTAGTGCGCGGCAGCCATATTGTGGTGCCCAAACTATATGATCACGAACACCCTTTTATACTGCAGGGTCACGATGGCCGTATTGTGTTTGTGCTGCCCTTTGAAAATGATTTCACACTTTTAGGCACTACTGATATAGACCATTCTGCAACGCCTTTAGAGGCCAATTGCACGGATACAGAAGCTCAGTACATTTGTGACTTCGTAAATGAGTATTTGAAAACGCCGGTGAGCACCCAAGATATTGTTTGGCGCTTCTCAGGCGTTAGGCCACTCTTTGATGATGGCCAAGGCAATGCCAGTAAAGCGACAAGAGATTATGTGCTAGAACTTAAAAATGCTGACACTGCACCTTTATTAAATATTTATGGGGGCAAAATAACCACCTTCAGAAAACTTTCTGAAGCGGTCATGGAAAAACTCTATCCACAAACCACTGCCCAAAACTGGACTGCAAAGGAGCCTCTACCTGGCGGAGATTTTGAAGTCGATGGAGTTCCAAAGTTGATCCAAAGCTTATGCGATCGCTACCGCTTTTTAGATCATACATGGGCACATAGGTTGGCAACTCACTACGGCACCGAGGCATTTAAATTATTAGGGGATCATAAAGAGCGCTCTGATTTGGGCCACAACTTTGGTGAAAACCTTACAGAAGCCGAAGTACGTTGGCTTATGGAACATGAATTTGCGATGAGCGCTGAAGACATTTTATGGCGTCGCACCAAGCTTGGTTTACGTTTAAACCAAGCTCAACAAAGCGCATTAGCTTTATGGATTGAAGAACTTAACAGCCTAGATAGGAATAAAAAATAACATTAAAACCACCTGGTGAAAGTGATACCGCTGCCTAAGGCAACAGAAGCAGTAAAGTACTGAATTTTGCTGATAGGTATTTGCCAGCAAATTTACAAAATGCTAGCCTACGCGGTTTCACTATTTGAACCTTTGATCATGACCGAAAATATAGGCCACAGCACTAACGAGCACAATTTGTAATGACTGATACAGTAAAAGATGGCACCGTAGGCAAAGCCTTAATCATGTTGGACATCATCGCCGATGCTGGCAAATCGTTGCGTTTTAATAACATCCAAGATGCCAGTCCCTTCCCAAAAGCCACTACTTATCGCCTACTGCAAACCATGACCAGCCAAGCGATGCTCAGCTATGATCCTGAAAGCCAAAAGTACGCTTTAGGCATGCGCTTAGTTCGTTTAGCTCATCATGCATGGAAAAATGCATCCCTGGGCCCAATTGCCGCGCCTCACCTTAATCAACTGGCAAAACTAGTCGGTGAAACCATTCACTTAGCACAAATTGAAAACGGCCAGGTTCTGTTTTTAGATAAACGCCATACTTCACAAAAATTTGAAACCCTAGCTCAGGTAGGCCGCGTTGTGCCTGCCCATTGCACAGGCGTGGGTAAAGTAATGCTGGCGTTTTTATCGCCACATCGCCAAGAATATGCCCTAGATTGCCAGAATTTTATTCAGTTTACGCCAACCACCATCACCAACAAACAAGCGCTAGTAGAAGAGTTCAAAGAGATAAAACTTGAGGGTGTTGGGTATGACAGAGAAGAGCATGAAAATGGCATTATTAGTATTGCCGCACCCATCTTAACCTCAACTAGCCAAGTGGTGGGTGCAATATCCATTGTGACTTCCACCTCAAGGCATTCAATCGAAGATTTACAAGAACATAAAGCGGCCCTTCTAGCCACTGCAAAAACCATTGCAGATGAAGCAGAGCTATACCTACAACCCACCAACCATCACTGAGCGTTTAGCGGCTCATGAGTTGGTTTTTTAAGTGGTGTAACTGATCCCTGTATCGGCCGGCTTGCTCAAACTGAAGATTCTTTGAAGCCTCGTACATGGCATCTTCAGTTTTACCAATCAACTTAGCCAATTGTTTGCTGTTTAAAGCAGCGCTGTCGATAGTGAAATCTGTATTTTCATCGCCACGCTTGTTAGCAGATTTTTTATCTTTGTTTTTACCAGAGCCTGGCGTGTAAGCGCCTTCCATAATGTCTTGCACGGATTTATGCACACCTAAAGGGGTAATGTTATTCACCCTATTGTGCTCAAGCTGTTTTTCACGGCGCCTGTTGGTTTCATCCATGGCACGTTGCATAGAGCCGGTGATTTTTTCAGCATATAAAATAGCTTTACCGTTAAGGTTACGAGCGGCCCTACCAATGGTTTGAATGAGCGAGCGTTCAGAGCGCAAAAAGCCCTCTTTGTCGGCATCTAAAATAGCCACCAAGGAGACCTCTGGCATATCTAAGCCTTCTCGCAGCAAGTTAATACCCACCAAAACATCAAACTCGCCTAAGCGTAAATCGCGCACAATTTCTACCCGCTCTACGGTGTCAATGTCTGAGTGCAAATACCGCACCCTGATGCCATGCTCGTGCAAATAATCGGTTAGATCTTCGGCCATGCGCTTAGTGAGCACAACTGCTAACACTCGCTCATTTTGAGCCACACGCAAGCCAATTTCAGACATTAGGTCATCCACTTGCGTGGTGGCTTTGCGAATTTCAATCGGTGGATCAACCAAACCTGTGGGCCTAACGACCTGTTCTACCACACAGTCAGCATGCTCATTTTCATACACACTTGGGGTGGCTGATACAAAAATCTTTTGAGGGGCGATGTCTTCCCACTCTTCAAATTTCATTGGCCTATTATCAAGTGCTGTAGGCAGTCGAAAACCATACTGCACCAATGTTTCTTTACGCGAACGATCGCCTTTATACATCGCCCCAAGCTGAGGCACACTGACGTGGGATTCATCCATCACAAGTAATGCGTCGGGGGGAAGATAATCAAATAATGTCGGTGGTGGCTCGCCTGGTTTGCGACCGGATAAGTAATGAGAGTAGTTTTCTATGCCAGAACAAAAACCCAACTCACGAATCATTTCAATGTCATAACGGGTACGCTGCTCTAGCCTCTGGGCTTCAACAAGCTTGTCGTTTTCTCTGAAATACTCCAACCGATCCTTAAGCTCAACTTCAATCTGATCGATGGCGCTTAGTAAGGTTTCTCTTGGCGTTACATAGTGAGTTTTAGGGTAAATGGTCAGCCTTGGCACCTTGCGCAGTACCTGGCCTGTAAGCGGATCAAAAAAGCTTAAGCGCTCTATCTCATCATCAAATAGCTCAATCCGCACCGCTTCCTCATCTGATTCAGCAGGGAATATATCAATCACATCACCGCGCACTCTATAGGTCGCACGATGGAAGTCTAAATCATTGCGCTGGTATTGCAGTTCGGCTAGGCGGCGCACTATGTCACGCTGCTCCCATTTATCACCGCGGTTTAGGTGTAAAACCATCTTGTGATACAAAGCCGGGTCACCCAATCCATAAATGGCTGAAACAGTCGCCACAATAATGGTGTCTTTGCGTTCTAACAAAGCCTTAGTGGCTGACAAGCGCATTTGCTCAATGTGCTCGTTAACCGATGAATCTTTATCGATGAAGGTATCTGATGCAGGCACATAGGCTTCTGGCTGATAATAATCGTAGTAAGAAACGAAGTATTCCACCGAGTTATTGGGGAAAAACTCTTTAAATTCTCCGTAGAGCTGGGCCGCCAAAGTTTTGTTATGCACCATCACTAGTGTTGGGCGCTGAACTTGGTTAATCACCTGAGCCACAGTAAATGTTTTGCCTGAACCTGTGACACCAAGCAAGGTTTGAGCGGCTATACCTGCTTCAATGCCTTGCACCAACTCTTTAATCGCCGTGGGCTGGTCACCTGCAGGTTCAAATTTTGATTGTAATTCAAATAACGGTTTCATTATTTACTTCATTTGCTCTCATTATCGTTCATTATCTAGGGTATTGCGTGATACCCTAACCAGCAAACACAATAGTATAACGGAGTTATGCCCGTGACGTGGCCTATTTCGCAACGATTACACTCTTTTACGCCCTCTGCCACCGTGCGCATTAGTAACCTTGCTCAGCAAATGCAAGCAGCAGGTGAAGATGTGATTAACTTAGCCGTAGGCGAGCCAGATTTTGATACACCACCCCATATTATCAAGGCAGCCACTGTTGCCATGGCACAAGGCCAAACGCGTTATACCCAAGTGGCGGGCACCCCTGCCCTGCGACAAGCGATCTGCGACAAATACCAACGAGAAAACAAACTGCGCTATACCCCTAAACAAGTGCTAGTGAGTAACGGTGCCAAGCAAAGCATTTATAACTTAACTGTGGCACTTTTGGATGCTCATGATGAAGTGATTATCCCGGCACCCTTTTGGGTATCTTATGCAGGCATGGCCTCTTTGGTGGACGCTAAACCTGTCATCGTAAAATGTGCTTTAGAGCAAGGTTTTAAACTAACCGCGGCGCAACTCACTGCTGCCATCACCCCTAAAACTAAGCTGTTAATGTTGAATAGCCCAAGCAACCCTAGTGGCCAGGCCTACAGTGAAAAAGAGTGGCAAGAAATAGGTGCTGTACTGCGCTTACACCCCAAAATTTATATCCTAAGTGATGACATTTACGAGCACATTTATTGGGACAAAACCCCCTTATTAAACTTATTGAATGTGTGCCCAGATCTTGCTGATCGCTGTGTGCTTGTAAACGGCGTTTCTAAAGCCTATGCCATGACAGGCTGGCGCATTGGTTATGCAGTGGGGCCTGAAGCCATTATTAACGCGATGGGCAAAATCCAAACAGAGTCTAGTTCATGCGCCTCAAGCGTAAGCCAAGCTGCAGCAAAAGCAGCACTAGATGGCCCACAAGACTGCCTAGCGCCCATGGTAAGTGCGTATCAACAAAGGCATGACTATGTTGTTAGCGCGCTTAGCCAAATGGCAGCCCTTAAGGTGATCAAAAGCCAAGGCACCTTCTACAGCTTTATAAACTGTGAAGAGGCCATGGTTAAGCTTGGTTATGCAGATGATGCTAGTCTTGTTGAGGGCATTTTAAAAGCCAAAGGCGTGGCTCTAGTGCCTGGTAGCGCCTTTGGTTTAGACAACCATTTTCGCTTGTCTTATGCCACCAAACTTTCTAGCTTAGAACAGGCTATAGCGCGCCTGTCGTCGTTTTTTAATTCGAACTAGATTGCTGCATTTTCCATAATGAAGCATAGTTGCCATCAAGCTCTAAAAGCTGCTCGTGGCTGCCCTGCTCTACTATTTCGCCCTCTGACACGACCAAAATTCTGTCGGCATCAACAATGGTAGACAAACGGTGCGCTATAACCAGCGTGGTTTTATTGGCTGAAATTTTAGCAAGCGCCTTTAGAATGCTGCGCTCAGATTCTGAATCCAATGCTGAAGTGGCTTCATCAAACAATAAGATTGATGGGTTTTTCAACAACACTCGAGCAATAGCAATACGCTGCTTTTCACCGCCAGAAACCTTCAACCCTCGCTCACCCACAATGGTTTCAACACCCTCTGGAATAGAATTCACAAACGCTCGTAACGAAGCCATATCAATGGCCTGCCAGATGTCTTCAACACTTGCACTTGGCCTTCCATAAGCCACGTTGTTCCAGATAGTGTCGTTAAATAGCACCGTGTCTTGTGGCACCACACCGATGGATTGTCTTACACTAAGTTGCTGTGTATCTCTAATGTCTTGGCCATCAATACAAATAGAACCCGAGTTCACATCATAAAAGCGAAACAATAAGCGACCAATCGTTGATTTACCCGAACCACTTGGCCCAACAATGGCAATTTTCTCGCCAGGAGCTACGCTGAAGCTGAGTTGTTTTAATATTTGTCTTTGCGATTGATAACCAAAATCTACCTGATTAAATTCAATCGCCGCCTTATCAATAGTAATAGGCTTGGCATCGGCTTTGTCTTTAACACTTGAATCGCGCTTTAACAAACCAAACATGTTTTCAATGTCAGACAGTGCCCGACTAATTTCACGGTAAATAAAACCAAGTGCATTTAGAGGTACAAACAACTGCAATAAGTACAGATTCACCATCACCAAATCGCCAACAGTCATGTTGCCCTGGGCAACGCCTTTGGCTGCCAAATACATAAGGGCGGTTACGCCAAGGCCTATGATTAGGGCTTGACCAGAGTTCAAAAGAGCTAAAGACAAGCGGTTATCAACCCTTGCTTGCTCCCAGGCTTCTAAATTGTCATTGTATTGATTGGCTTCAAAGGCTTCATTGTTAAAATACTTTACCGTTTCATAATTTAACAAACTATCAACCGCACGGGTGCTAGATTTACTGTCTAACCGATTAGCTTCTTTTACAAAACGGGTACGCCACTGAGTGGTTTTAATACTAAACACCACATAAGCCACAACACACACCAAGGTGACTGCCGAGAACCATACATCAAAGGCAATCAGCAAAATAAGCATGACCCCAATAAGCTCAATAATAGTAGGCAGGATGTTAAACACCATAAAACGCATCATGAAATTGATGCCATTGGTGCCTCTATCTATATCCCGAGAAATACCGCCTGTTTGGCGGCTAAGGTGGAAATCTAATTCTAGTTTATGCAGGTGGGCAAATACTTCTAGCCCCACCTTTCGCATGGCACTTTCTGTCACCCGGCTAAATACCGCATCTCTTAGCTCGCCTAAAAATACCGAACCAAAGCGCAGGCCTCCGTACAAAAGTACAAAGCCTAACGGAATGATAAGAAGTTGCTCTGGGCTGCCGCCCTCAAGTGCGTCAACAATTTTTTTAAAGGTCCAAGGGATCACAAAAGCGATACTTTTGGCGCCCACAAGCAGCGCCATAGCAATAACCACCCTGGCTTTATGGACCATCAAATAAGGCCATAATGACTTTAAAAGGGCGATTAATTCGATTTCGTTTAGGCTTTTAATTTGATGTTGCCCATAGCCCCTTTTGGCGCTAGTTTTCAAGAGTCAAGATGCAAAATGGCTTCTATCTCTACCTGCACACCCCGAGGCAATGCCGCAACACCCACAGCCGCCCTTGCTGGGTATGGTTGCTGCATGTAACTTGCCATAATCTCATTGACCGTTGGAAAATTGGCTAGATCTGTCATCGAAATATTAAGCTTTACGGCATCTTCTAGGCTGCCACCGCTTGCCTGTGCGACGGCCAATAAGTTTTCAAAGACTTGTTTTGCTTGGGCAGCAAAGTCTTCACTCACCACTTCCATGGTGTCTGGGTCTAAAGGAATTTGACCAGAAATATAAACCGTATTGCCTACTTTCACAGCTTGTGAGTATGTACCAATAGCGGCTGGAGCTTTAGCGGTAGAGATGATGGTTTTAGCCATGAGAATTCACCTTGAATATAGATTGTGTTTAGGCCAAGAATAATAGCAGGCGCAGCCAAGACATAGCCACACCCAAAGCCACTTATTTATGCAAGGCACAGGCCCTAACAGTTACTTTTTTGAGCCCATAAAGCGGGTAAGTCGGCGATTGAATCTAACACCAAATCAGCATCTGGCTCTAGGTCGCTGCTAAGGCTTGTACCTGTAAGCACACCCACATTAAAGCCTGCGTTTGAGCTTTGTCCCATGCGTAAGTCGTGAGTGTTATCGCCAACCACCATGACTTCTTCTGGCGCTAAGCCTGTGGTTTTACAAAAACCCAACACCATGCCAGGCCCAGGTTTAGTGCCGTAACCAGAGTCATAACCTACGCTATAATCGAATAAATCTAAACAACCAAACTGGCCTAAAGTCGCTTTAATGCCCGCTTCATTATCCATAGTAGCAACCCCAAGTTTAAGCCCCAAGGCGGCAAGTGATGATAGGGTTAATTTAAGTTTGGGCACCGCCACACTGCCTGTAAAAGCAGCGCTTGTAAAAAGCACGCTGAGCGCCTTTTCAACCTCTTTGGCAGATTGATGTGTAAGGCGCGCCCACACTTCACTAATTTCTTTATTGCTGCCTGCTGCAATAATAGAGCCGCTGAGCACCCTATCTTGGCCTGCATCATAGCCCGTTGCTGCAAGCATCGTTTCAATCAGTTGCGGTTTATCTGCGGCTACCACGCGCGCTGCTTGGCGCACTTTAGGTACCCAGGTGGCATGAAAATCTAGCAATGTGCCATCTTTATCAAACACAATGCCTTTAATGCGCTGTGCATTGAAGGCCCGCGCGCTGTGGCTCACTCAGACTTAGCCTCTGGAAGAGGCATATCAGTTGTTGGCACGTTTTGGGCTATTGGTTCAACGACTGGTTCAACTACTGATTCGGTTATTGGCTCAACCGATTCTTCCCTTGGTTTACTCACTTCGCTAAAGCCACGCCAGCGGCTGGTTCGCAGCTCACCTTCCCGGTTAAGTACCGGATATGCAATCGCAGTGAAATGCGAGTGTAAGCGTTTAATGTCGCGCATTAAATCGGTAAACAAAGAATGTGCAATTGGGTTAGCTTTGGCTGCTTGCATGCTGCGTTGTTGCTGGCCATCTAAGTAGGTTTGATGGCTTGTGTTAAATTCATGTTTAGCCTGAATAAGCCCACGGGCACTAGCCACGTTCTCGCTCATCATGACCTGAAATGATAGCGGCATGACTTTAAAAATGGCCTTCATGCTGGCATCCAAGGCTTCGTTTTCGTAATCTGTGAAATCGATGTGTAGGTTGTTTTTCTTTTTCAGTAACGAAGTCATGCTGCGCTCAAGCGTGTCGCCTGCATGTTCAATGTTGGTGATGAATAACAATAAATCTTGGCAACGATAACGCTCTTCTTCAGAAAGCTCTTGGCCACCAAGCTCTAGTAAATAGGCGTTAATTTGTTGGTGAAAGTCATCGATAATGTCATCGCTTTGGTGAATCTTCTTTTCCAAAGCGTCATATCGTTGGGTCATGCCAAGGTGTACTTCAGTGAGCATGTCTTCTAGTAACTCACCCATGGTTAAGGTGTCGCGCACTACATTAGCTAGGGCGGCCGAGGGCGAGGTATCTTGCACGTCGTTTAAATATTTTGGGCTCGGTAAAGGTGCCAACCTCTCACGAGGCAAGCGGGTATCAATCCAACCGGCAAGTTTGCTCACAATAAGCATGCCAAAGGCTGCTACAGTGACATTAAACAAACAGTGCATTAGCACCAGCTGCCAAGCTGGATCTACGCTCACCATGTTAAGTGCCCCGTGCACTTCGCTCACCCAAGGTGCAAAGGCCATAGCGCCAAGGGCTCTTAAGATTAAATTACCAAGTGGGGCAATGCGTTTGGCATTAGAGGCTTTTCGAGACAAATAAACAGGGATAAACGCACCCCCTATATTCACCCCTAAAATAAGTAACAATCCGGCTTCAACTTCAATTACCCCAGCGCCTACAAGGCCTGCGAGCAACAGCACCATTACTAAGCTTGAGTGCAATAAGAAAGTGAGTAGCGCCGCAAACACCATGGCAAGCCAAGGCTCAGCCACTAGGCTTAACAACAGGTCATTAAATAATGAGGAGCCTTGCAAAGGCACTGCTTGTTGGCGCAGTAAACCCAAGGCCAAAAGCATTAAGCCAAGCCCCATAAGGCCTTCACCTATGCCTTGTTGGCGCTTATCTTTGCCACGTATTTCCATAAATACACCCACCGCCACTAACAGTGGGCTAAGAGCGCTAAGATCAAATGAGAGCACCAAAGCCACAATGGTAGTGCCTACGTCGGCGCCAAGCAGCAAGGCTAAACCGGCTTCGCCTTGAATACCAAGGGAAGCCGCTAATAATGCGGATGCGGTGGAGCTTTGAAGAATAAGGGTGAGCACCATGCCCAGACCCAAGGCAGACCAAACGCCTTCAAAGCGATCTCTAATAAAATAAGCAAGGCGGCCACCAAAAGCCCTCTTCATCCCTTGCTGCACCCGTTTCAAGCCCCAAATAAGCAAAGCTACTCCACCTGCTAAGCCAATGAGCAGTTGGGTAATACTGGTATCTGATACGGGGTCGATAAATGCCTCTCAAAAATACGGATTAGGTGTCTTGCATGCTGACACTTTTAAGCCTTAGAATGCCAAACAGTCAGCCTATGTATAGAGTAACACAAGCACATAAAAAATCTAATAATGAGGCACACATATAGTCATGAAAAACAAAGTTATTTTGTTAATTTTAGATGGCTTAGGTTATTCCTATGCACGCAGATTAATGGGTAATTTAGAGGGTTGGGTAGAAACGGGTGAAGCCAAAGTTTGGCAAGGTAAATCTGTGCTACCTTCTGTATCTGGCCCTTGTTATGCAAGCATCCATACCGGCCTCACGCCGCAGCAACATGGGGTGATTAGTAACTACCACCAAGGCAAACTAGAAGTTGATGACATTTTTAGTGCTGTAAAAGCAGCAGGTGGCACTACTGCTGCGGTGGCCCATTCTTTTTTTTCAGACTATTTCCAAGCAAGCCCGTTCAACCATTTAACAGACATGGAAGTCGACGATAAAAGTCGCCCCATTCAGCATGGGCGCTTTTACACTATGGCAGGCGAAAACAAAGCTCAGCCCGCAACCCCCTCAGACATCGATTTGTTTTGGCAAATGAGTTTATTAATTCAGCGTCATCAACCTGATTATTTTCTATTTCATTCCAGCACCCTAGATAGCTTGGGCCATAACTATGGCTTTGATTCCATTGAAATAGATAAAAATTGCTACACCATTGATGCAGCGCTAGGTGATTTTATCCCGCGCTGGCAAAAGCAAGGTTATGACGTGATTGTAACGGCTGACCATGGCCAAAGTGCTAGGGGCCATCACGGTGGCAACCAAGCCATCATGCGCGACATACCTATCTATTATTTCCAAAACCCAAGCCACGCCATTGTGGGCCCAGAAGCAGATACAGTGATCGATCAAACCTCTATTGCGCCTAGTATTTTATCGCGTATGGGAGTGGCTATTCCAAGCTCCATGAAAGCGCCTATTGTTTGGCGCTAAACTCTTCAGTAGTCACCGTGGCTTGAGCCTTGTCGCTGTACCTTGCACCTGCCACCGTGTGCTCATTAATAAGCTGGTCGAGTGCGCTCATGATGCTAGGCTCAATAACAAGATCATTGGCCTCTATATTTTCTTCTAAATGAGCCAAATTTTGGGTGCCAGGTATGGCAATAATATTTTCTGATTGTGCCAATACCCAAGCTAAGGCTAGTTGCGCTGGGGTACAACCTTGCTGTTTTGCTAAAGCCACATACTTTGGCAACAAGCTTAAATTTTGTGGGTAGCAGCTTGCATCAAAGCGAGGCATGGTTTTACGTAAATCTTGCTCGCTAAATACCGAGGTATCATGCAGCTTATTGGTGAGAAAACCCCTAGCCAGTGGGCTAAAAGCAACATAAGCTGCGCCTATGTCTTGGCTTGCTTTTAGCACTTTAATTTCGGCATTACGCGTCCATAGAGAATACTCTGATTGAATGGCGCTAATGGGGTGTTCAGCATGAGCTTGTAATAAATCTTTCGCGCTAAGCTCTGACACACCCACAGCACCAATTTTACCTTCACGCTGCAAATCACCTAGGGTGCCAATACTCTCTTCGATAGGCACGCTAAAATCTCGCCTGTGAAGGTAATAAAGGTCTATGTGATCTGTTTGTAAGCGCCTAAGGCTAGCTTCGCAAGTTTCACGAATATAGTCAGGCCTGCCATTCACGTTAGGCCTTGCGTCTGGGGTTTGGCCAAAGCCGCACTTACTGGCTAAAAAAAACTCACTGCGCCTGGCATTAATAAATTTGCCAAGCAAGCTTTCATTGTGGCCATGACCATACACAGCCGCCGTATCTAGCATGGAGTAACCAAGGTCTAGGGCTTGGTGTAAAAACCGCTCGCTATGGGCATCGCTACTTTGTTCGCCATAACCATGGGATAAACTCATACAACCAAGACTGATAGCAGAAACTTTTTTTGATGCGAGTGATCGCGTGTTTTCAGGCATACAGCAAACAACCTCTATAATATGTTTACGCCACAAGGTGAAGCCACAATGAGCGCGCTAAACTCCAAACCAAACCCAAACCCAAACCCAAGTTATGGGCTCACGCCAAAGCTATGTTGCCACGCCTAAAATATTAGTTTGCGCAATTACTCTATCATCACCTAGGGTTTGTAATACAAATAATAAATCTTTCCAGCTCTCACAATGACTGGTTCTGTATTTCAGTAAGTTTGTGGCGTTAGGGTCTAGCAATAAAAAGTCTGCTTCTTTTCCAACTTCAAAATTGCCAATCTTATCGTCAATATCAAGGGCTTTTGCACCACCAAGTGTGGCTAGGTAAAAACTTTGCTCTGGGCTAAGGTTGTGGCCCTTTAATTGTTGCACTTTATAGGCGTCGGCTAAGGTTTCTAGCATATTAAAACTAGTGCCACCGCCTACATCAGTACCCACCCCTATTTTAATGCCGTGGGCTTGAAGTTTTTGCATGGGAAATAAGCCAGAGCCAATAAAAAGATTAGAACTTGGGCAATGAGCAATGGCTGAATCTGTATTTGCAAGGCGCTCACATTGTTCATCACACAAATGAATACCATGGGCAAATATACTGCGCTTACCCAGTAAACCTGCTTGGTCATAAACATCTAAATAGTTTTTAGATTCTGGAAACAGCTCTTTAACCCATTTGATTTCATCCACATTTTCGGCCAAATGCGTGTGCATATACACCCCTTCATGCTCTTTTAATAAACGCCCTGCAGCCTTTAGCTGTTCAGCGGATGAAGTGGGCGCAAACCTTGGGGTAATGGCATATTGCAAACGCTCTTTACCATGCCATTTGTTAATTAAGGCTTTGCTTTGGGTGTAGCCACTTTGGGCCGTATCAAGCAGGTTATCAGGTGCATTACGATCCATTAGCACTTTGCCTGCAATAATACGCATCTTGTATTTTTGGGCTTGGGTAAATAAGGCATCCACAGATTCTGGGTGCACGGTGCAAAACACCAAGGCTGTGGTGGTGCCATTTTGTAATAGTTGATCAATGAAAATTTCAGCTACTTGCTGGGCTTTTTGAGTGTTGTTAAAAGTAGCTTCAACAGGAAAAGTGTAGGTGTTTAGCCAATCTAAAAGCTGGGTACCATAGGCTGCTATCATTTGCGTTTGTGGGTAATGAATATGGCAATCCACAAACCCTGGCACCATAAGGTATCGGCTACAATCTTCAATTTTAGCTTTTTCAGAATCGCTAAGCGTGCCTTGCAGCTTATTAAAAGGGCCCATTTTGTGAACCAATCCATCCCTAACCCAAAGCAATGCATCTGCTTGGTAATCTATGGCGCCATCGGTGTGGCTTGGATTGCCCAAACAATGCAGCAAAGGCCCACGTAATAAACGCTCAGACATGCGTCAGCACCTCATTTTCAGCTTGAGTTTGAGTATGAGAGGTGCACTCTGCTGGGCTTTGGTAAAGCGCCATCACCTTAGCCGCAATGGCAATAGCCACTTCCATGGGCAGTTTGCCAGAAATGCCCTCTAAGCCCATGGGGCAATGTAACTGATCAATAGCAGGTTGCGGATACGCTTTAACTTTTAGCCTTTGTCTAAACTTTCGCCCTTTTGTAACAGACCCAATCACCCCAAGGTATCTGGCATCGTTACGGTTTAACACTGCTTCTGCTAGGGCTAAATCTACCCCATGGTGATGCGTCATAATAAGATAACAGCTATTAGGCAAACAGTCGTTTATATGGTCTTGCGGGTGTTCTTCATGCACCCCTACCACGCCATTTGGCAAGGTTTTTGGCAGCATGTCATAACGGCTGTCTACCCAAGTTACTTGCACAGGCAAGTTTGCTAACAAAGGCACCAGCGCACGGCCCACATGACCGGCACCAAATACAACCACCGGCATTTTTTGCACACTGAACACCTCATACATTAAGCTGACTTTGCCACCACAACATTGACCAAGACTTGCACCCAAAGGGTAGTCTATGAGCTTTGTAGCCTGGCCATCGGTGAGTAATTGGCGGGCTTTAGCAATGGCTTTGTACTCCAGATGCCCACCGCCAATCGTATCAAATTGGTGTTGTTGGGTGACTAGCATTTTGCTGCCCACCCCGCGTGGTGATGAGCCTACTAGGGCCACAATACTCACCAACACATAGCTTTGGTTTTGTTGCTCGCATTGCCACTGCGCGCTTAGCCAAGTTTTCATGCGCTACCCCCTTTATGCACCCTACTGTTTTTTGTGTTGGCCTGCTTTTTAGCCGCATTTAGCGCCCATAAAACCCGCTCTGGGGTGGCTGGTGTATCAAGTTGTGGGTTATGAGTGGCACCGCCATAAGCCCATATGGCATCTTTAAGGGCCAACCATACCGACATGCTCAGCATAAAAGGCGGCTCCCCAACGGCCTTTGAATGGTAAATAGTGGCCTCTTGGTTTTTGCTATTTTTTAGCAACGCCACATTAAACACTTTGGGGGTGTCACCTACTGCTGGTATTTTATAGCTAGCACCACCATCGGTTTGTAATCTGCCATCAGCACCCCAAACTAGCTCTTCAGTGGTCAACCAGCCCATGCCTTGAATAAAACCGCCTTCAATCTGACCCATATCGATGGCTGGGTTAATGCTGTCTCCTACATCGTGCAATATATCCACCCGTAACACCTTATAAGTGCCCGTGTAAGTATCCACTTCTACTTCACTGACCGAAGCTCCACAGGAATAATAGAAAAACGGGCGTCCAGCCGCCTTTTCTCGGTCATAGTATATTTTTGGGGTGCGATAATAACCCGTTGATGACAGCGAAACCCTTGCCAAATAGGCCTCTTGGGTAAGCTGTGCAAAAGATAACTGTTGGCCAGCGAAACTGACCATACTGTTATTAAAGGCAATGTTGTCTAAACTTGTGCCATAGGTTTCTATTAAATAATCTATTAAGCGCTGTTTGATAGTAAGGGCCGCATTGCGGGCTGCTTGGCCATTAAGGTCGGTACCGCTTGAGGCGGCTGTGGGTGACGTGTTGGGCACTTTGTCGGTGCGCGTAGAAGTGACTTCTACATGGGCTAATGGCACGCCTAATTCTGCGGCTACTATTTGGCCTATTTTGGTATGTAAGCCTTGGCCCATTTCAGTGCCACCATGGTTTACTTGCACGGTGCCATCGGTGTACACATGCACCAAAGCACCTGCTTGGTTAAGAAACATAGCTGTAAATGAAATACCAAATTTAACCGGCACAAGCGCTAAGCCTTTGATATGACGCCCACCATTAGCTATGGTTTTTTCATTCTCTAGGCCTATGGCCTCGCGCCTAGCCCAATAATCGCTCGTGTGAGTGAGCTCACTGATAATACGGTGTAAATCTACCCCGGTGACCTGTTGGTGATAAGGCGTAATATTGCGCTCATGTTGGCCATACAAGTTTAACAAGCGCACAGTAAGTGGGTCTTTGCCTACACTGCGGCTTATATCATCTAGCATTTGTTCTGCTAGCATCATGCCTTGGGGGCCACCAAAGCCGCGATAAGCTGTATTGGATGCCGTATTTTGAAACCACCTATGGCCTGTTATTTTGGCAGCAGGCAAGTAATAGGCATTGTCGCTGTGGAACATCGCTCTATCGACTATGGCATCCGATAAATCTGCACTGCAGCCACACATCCCATTAAGCTGAGCTTGCAGGGCTGTAATTTTGCCCGTTTTGTCAAAGCCCACTTGAGCTTGGTTTACAAAGGGGTGGCGCTTACCGGTAAGGGCCATGTCATCACTTCTGGCCAGGCGTAATTTCACAGCCTTTTGGTTTCGTATTGCTAATAAAGCAGCCAAACAAGCCCACTGAGCGGCTTGGGTTTCTTTACCGCCAAAAGCCCCGCCCATGCGGCGCATATCTACCACAACTTTGTGCATCGGCAAAGCTAACACTTGGGCCACTAATTTTTGTACTTCGCTTGGGTGTTGGCTAGAGCTATGGACAAGTACCCCGCCGTTATCTTGGGGAATGGCCAAACACACTTGGCCTTCTAGGTAAAAGTGCTCTTGGCCACCCACCTGTTGGTGAATGCTTAACAGGTGCTCAGATTCTTGCAATGCTGCGCCAGCATCCCCTTTAGTTAAGGTGTGGCTTGGCCGTACTTTTTTACCCCGCTTTAAAGCTTGCTCTAGGCTTAATATAGGCTCGTGTGCTTGTATGTCTGCCTTGCCTAACAGGCAGGCTTTTCTTGCGGCATCTCTGGTTGTGGCGGCCACTGCAAATAGGGGCTGGGCAAAATAATCTACCTTACCTTTTGCCAAGAGCGCATCGCCAGCAAAAACGGGCCCAATATCACTGTCACCTGGCACATCTTCAACGCTAATAACATCTACCACACCCACTGCCGCTCTTACGGCACTTAAATCTTGGCTTACTAGCGTGCCAGAGGCCACCTTTGCCATCCCCACGTAGGCATGCAAACAGCCTTGGGGAGCTGCAATATCATCGATGTAATGGGCTTTACCAGTAAGGTGAAGCACTGCGCTTTCATGGGCCGAGGGCTTACCTATAGTTTGGCTTGATGTATTTTGGTTGGCCTTATTATTAGAGGCATCTAGTTCTACAAGCTTTCTCATAGCATAGCCTCCTTTAAAAAGCCTTGTACTAGGTTAGCCGTGACTTGGCTTCGATAAGCAGCGCTTGCCCGCATATCATCAATGGGCTGGTAGTCTTGGCTTAGCCAAATAGGTACTTGGTTGATCAGCTCTATCGACAAGGTTTGGCCTAACAACTGGCTTTGCGTCACCTGCGCCATTTTTGGCGTGGCAGCCATACCACCGCAAGCAATTTTAATATGGGTAATGGTGTTGTTTTGAGTAATAATATTGAGCGCCACACAGGCTGCAGAAATGTCATCTTCAAAGCGCTTGCTTACTTTTTCTATAAACACTTGCTGCTTTTTAGCCTGGCTATTTTGGCCCTCTTGCACACCTAGCGCATCTGGCCTATCTGGCCTATCTGGCAAGGGCATAATCACCTTATGAATAAACTCATCCCCTGCCAAGGCTGTTTCTTTATAAGCTAAGTTAAATTGCTCAAGTGCTATGGTGCGTTGTTTATTAACGCCTTCTAGCACTAGCTGCGCCCCCATCACCAGTAATAAAGGAGGCATATCGGCTATGGGCGAGCTATTGGCTATGTTACCCACTAAGGTAGCGCGGTTGCGCACTTGGCGTGAAGCAAACCTAGCCAAATAGCTAGCCAGCATGGGCCACTGTTTAAGGCATAGCTGCTCTAACGCGCTTAGGGTAACACTAGCACCAATGTGCAGCTGATTATCCATCACCTTTAGCAGTTGTAGCTCTTTCACTTTTGTAATGTCTATTAAATGCGGCATGTGCGCTAAGCCATGGGTAATGCCCAAGGCTAAATCGGTGGAACCTGCGACCAACTTTGCGCTGGGGTTAGCTTCATAAGCTAACGCAAGTTCATGGGTGTTATTGGGCGTTTGGTAGTGTGGCTGGTTTGGTGCTGCGCTTGCCATCGCTTGAAGCTGCGCTAAGCAATAATCATAACCACCCAACTCACTAAACAATGGGTCTGTGCTTCTATCTAAAGGCGCAAGTTGATCGGCAGCTTTCAAAATGGGGGCATAGCCTGTACAGCGGCATAAATTGCCAGACAAAGCTAACTCTACCCCGTGGCGGTGTTGGTTAAATTGGGCTGGAGTTGTGAGTGAATTAGCGGGGGTATTTAACCACCAAACCACAAGCGACATCACAAAGCCTGGGCTACAAAAACCACACTGGCTGGCGTGGCAATCTACCAAGGCTTTTTGCACTGGGTGCAAAGTGTGGCTTTGTAAACTATCCAGAGAAATCACATGGCAGCCATGCAAACTGCCTAACATGGCAATACAGGCGTTTACACTTTCATAATGAATAGCGCCCTCTTTTAAATGCCCCACAATAACGGTACACGCACCGCAGTCGCCCACTGCGCAGCCTTCTTTGGTTGCATTTAAGTGCTGCGAATCTCTAAGCCAATTTAACAACGTGGTGTCTGGTTGTGGGTTCACAACCTCAAGGCTGGTTTTGTTTAGTAACAAGTGCATAAGCGTGGCTCTTTGGTTTACAGTTGCATCTTCTCAATACTTGTCTATTTAGTCAACTTTTCAATTGACCCAAAATAGGGGTTGAGATACATTAGCTTGGGTGCAAAAAACCCAGACCCAACCGCCAAAAAAGGCCTTTTTATGAAAGCTAGTCGTTCTCGCGGCCCCTACAAACCAGGGCACATAAGAGAAAAAACACGTGACACCATACTTAGCGCAGCAGAAGCTGAGTTTGCTACCCATGGCTTTCGTGGGGCTACCATGGCGCGCATTAGCGAAGCCGCAAAAGTACCCAAAGCAAACATTCATTATTATTTTTCAAACAAATTAGGGCTTTATGGCGCAGTGCTGGAGAGCACGCTAAACCTTTGGGATAGCGTGTTTAATGAGTTTTCAAACCAGGATGACCCAGCAGTTGTACTGGGCCATTATATAGAGGCCAAAATGGCTTTTTCGCGCACCCACCCCACCGCATCAAGGTTATTTGCCAAAGAAATGATAAGCGGTGCACCGCATTTAAGCGCCTACTTAGAACAAGACTATAAGCTGTGGTTCAAGCAACGCATGATGGTGTTTGAACACTGGATAAAAGCCGGCAAGATGGACCCTATCGAGCCTTCTCACGTTATTTTTATGATTTGGGCCAGCACCCAATATTATGCAGATTTTGAACCCCAAATACGCATTGCCAGCCAAGTAGACACCCTAACAGAGCAAGCGTTTAACGAAGCCGCAAACTCTATTAAACACATCATATTAAAAGGCTGTGGTATTAGAACCACAGCCTAATTTCAGGCTTGTTAGCTGTCTTCGCCTTGGGCTTCGTACTGCTGGTCTAGCTTAACTAGCGGTTTGTCGGCTAACACGCGCTCAAAGGATTGTAGACGTTTATGCACTGACAACAGGTCTACAATGGTAGGCCAAGAGTTAATTAAGTACTGGAACGAATTACTCACCTGGCCAAAGGCCGTTAATATTTGCTGCAGAATACCAAAGGTAATGGTGCCTGCAACAATGGTGGGTATAAGAATAATGTAGGCAAACAAGTTGTCTGCTTGTAAGTAAAAACTACGGGCTACGTTAAAGTACATATAGTGAAAATATAACCTGAAGTAGTTTTTACGCACATGGCCAAATAGCTCTGCTAAAGACAATGGGTCTGCACGGTCTTCGTAATCTTCGCCATAAACCAACTCTTTACGGTAAGCCGCTTCTACACGCTGGTTTTTAAATTCTAAACCAGGCAGTTTTATACCCACGGTAGCCAACAACAGGGTACCAAAAATAGACCAGAAAATAGCTGCATAAAATAAAGGAGATGCTATAGCGCCAACTATGGGTAGCTCTGAAACGTAATCTGACAAGCCCCAAAGCACTGGCAAGAAAGCCACTAAGGTCATTATGGCATCCACTAACGACACCCCAAGGCCTTCCATAATGCCTGCAAAACGCATGGTATCTTCTTGCACACGCTGGGCCGCACCTTCTACAGTTCTGAGCTTTGCCCATCTAGCGGCATAAAATTCGTTCATGGCAGTACGCCAGCGGAATATGTAATGGCTAACAAAGAAACGTGTCATTACAAAAACAATCACCGCTAAAAAGGCAATTTGGCAGAAAATAAGAATCAGTTCATACAGTTGCCCAGCGGTCACACTGCCCGCTTCGGCTAAGGCACCTTGAATGCTGTCAAAAAATGGCCTACGCCATGTGTTAATAGCGACCGATACTTGCACTGAAAAGTAAGTGCTAAACAAAATGAGAGCAGAGCCAAAAATAGACCACAGTTGCCACTGGTGTGGGCTATAGGTCATCCAAAAGCCTGCAAACACAAGTAAAGCAGCTAGGTAATAGAGGTAAAACCAAAGAAAATCAGGCGTTACAAAGTGTCCTAAGCCAAGCACAGGCTCGGCATCTTCACCTGGTAAATTAAACCCTAGGCTTAGGCCTATTTGCTCGCCATACCCGTACCAAACGCCAATGCATACAGCGGCCCATGCTACTGTGCTAATGAAAAACCACTTAGGGTTAGGAAAAAAGGATTGGAACATAAGCTAAACCTATACCTTTATTTGAGTCAGTTATTATTAAGTTATTACCCCTTAATTTAGACAAGTCTTAAAAAAATATCTACCTTTCAAACATCTTGACTTCAAATTATGCCGGTGAAAAAATGCCAAGCGGTGTTTGCTACACCCTGCCACACTCTGCTACTTTCTTTAAATGCCCCAGTGCTTAGCGACTTCTTTCTTGCTGAAGGCACTAAAATATTGCCAGCTAATGAACATAGGATTTTTCAGCATGAAACTTAGTAACCCATCTCTTTTTCGCCAGCAAGCCTATATTAATGGCGCTTGGTTGGATGCTGATTCATCGGCCACCCTAGCTGTAACCAACCCTGCTAATGGTGAGGTGATAGGGCATGTTCCAGACATGAGTGCACCTGAAACTGCGCGGGCTATTGAAGCCGCTAAAGTGGCGATGGCTGCCTGGCGCAAACAAACTGCAAAAGAGCGTGCCGTTATTATGCGCCGCTGGTTTGATTTATTAATGGCCAACCAAGACGACCTTGCTACCATTATGACCTTAGAGCAGGGCAAACCCTTGGCCGAAGCCAAAGGCGAAATTGCCTATGCAGCAAGTTTTATCGATTGGTTTGCAGAAGAAGGCAAACGCACCTATGGCGATGTTATTCCTACCCATAAGGCCGATGCTCGCATTATAGTTACCAAAGAGCCTATTGGCGTAGTGGCAGCCATTACACCTTGGAACTTTCCAGCGGCCATGATCACTCGTAAATGTGGCCCTGCCCTAGCAGCGGGTTGTGGGTTTGTTGTGCGCCCCGCTGCAGAAACGCCTTTTTCAGCTTTAGCTCTTGCTGTATTGGCTGAACAAGCAGGTATTCCAGCTGGCGTGTTTAACGTGATTACAGGCCAAGCTCGCCCTATTGGTGCAGAACTTACCAGCAACCCCACTGTGCGTAAGCTTACCTTCACAGGCTCTACCCCTGTGGGCAAACTGTTAATGCAACAATGTGCACCCACGCTTAAAAAAGTATCGCTAGAATTAGGAGGTAATGCGCCCTTTATTGTGTTTGATGACGCCGATTTAGATGCAGCAGTGGCTGGCGCTGTGGCAGGCAAATACCGCAACGCCGGCCAAACCTGCGTTTGTGTGAACCGTTTTATTGTACAAGAAGGCATTTACGATGCGTTTGTGGCTAAGCTTGCTGAGCATGTAGCGAAGCTTCAAGTTGGCAACGGCATGGAGCCAGGCGTAACTCAAGGCCCTATGATTAACCAAGGCGCTATTGATAAAGTGAAAGACCATATTGCCGATGCCCTAAGCAAAGGCGGCGAGCTTATTTGTGGCGGTGACAGCCATGCGCTTGGCGGTACTTTCTTCACCCCCACCATTATTGGTAACGCCAATACCCAAATGAAAGTGGCCACCGAAGAAACCTTTGGGCCATTAGCGCCTGTGTTCAAATTTAAAGATGAACAGCAAGCCATTGCTATGGCCAACGACACCGAATTTGGCTTAGCTGCGTATTTCTATACTCGCGACATAGGCCGCGTATGGCGCGTGGGCGAAGGCTTAGAATATGGTATTGTGGGCATTAACGAAGGCATTATTTCTACAGAAGTTGCGCCTTTTGGCGGTGTTAAAGAGTCGGGTATTGGCCGTGAAGGCTCACACTACGGCATTGAAGATTTCTTAGAAGTGAAATACATGTTGATGGGCGGTTTGTAATCATTCACCGCCAACACAGGTATAAATGTTACCACCCTGCCCCTGCACAAGGGGTAATACCAAATAAGCCTAACCCAGTTTATAGATCCACAAACTGAACCACACTTGTGTCGGGGTCTCGGCTTTGCTGGGCTGCATCTAACTGAGCTAAATAGTCCGCCCAGTGCTTGTCGTAATTTGCGCTAAGATCAAACAAATAATTCCAGGTGTATAGCCCAGAGTCGTGGCCATCATCAAAGGTGATTTTTAAAGCGTAATGCCCAACGCCTTCAATACTTTCCATTTTCACATTGCTTTTGCCCACCTGCAGTACAGCTTGGTCTGGGCTATGGCCACGCACTTCTGCACTGGGCGACAAAACTCTTAGGTACTCACCCGTTAAGGTGTAATTTACATCGCCACCTGATTCTGGAAAAGTAAGCTCTAAGGTGTTGCTCTTTTTATGCAGTTTAATGTTTGTAGGATTCACAACAATATTCTCTATTAGCGTTTGCGGCGTATTAAGTCGCGAATAATAAAACGATTTGGGTCTATAGCCCCTGCTACACATTGTGCCACAGGCAGGCTTTCATTGGCCATCTGGGCGGCTAAAATTTCCGCGCTTAAAGGTGCACTAATAAAGCCTTTAGAGCCATGGCCCACATTAATATACAGCCCTTTTAGGTAAGGCATTGCTTGGGTGAATTTGTAGTTTGCGTCTTGTCTTAGTTTGCCAAATTGTTCTATCACCATTGCTTCATCAGCTAAAGGTCCTACCATAGGCAAATAATCAGGCGTAACCGCTCTAAAACCCACCCTGCCACCTGTTACATTTTCTAGCGTCATTGTATTAGCGCTTGGCAAAACTTGCTGTAAGCGGCTTATATTACCGCTATGATCTGCCTCACATAGGCGGGCATCATTAGAGCGCAAATTATAACTTGCGCCCACTGCCAAAACGCCACCTTGGGCTGGGGTAACATAGCCTTCTGCGCACACTACAAGCTTTGGGCATTGCTTGGTTGCCAGATAACTAACTTGCCCACGAATAGACTTCACCGGCATTTTTACCTGGGGTAATAAATCTTGCGCACTGGTGGCATTGGCAATGACTAGGCCATCAAACTCCATCTCTAAAGCCTTATGCCCTGTGGTAACTAGCTGCCAAGTACCCGTTGGGTTTTGGTGTATTTGGCTCACCTTGGTGTTAAGCCATAAATCAGCTTGGCTTTGTGTATACAAGGCTTCGCACCAGTGGCTTGGGGATACCCAGCCACTGTTTGGAAAATACAAACCACCGGCAGTCACAGGCTGCTTTGCTTTTTGCGCTGCTTGCTCTTTATCGAGCCAGCGAAGCCAAGCCTCTGGGTAGCGCCGTTTTATAACCGCTGCCATTTGCTTTTGGTGTTGGTGATCAAGCGCAAGTTGTAATAAACCACAAGCTTGAAAATGCTCTGGGCTTAGCTGGCTTTTAAGGGCGGCCATGGTGTATTGCAAACCTTGCTGGTGAAACTGGCCCGCTAAGGTGGCATTGTCTGGAAGTTTGGCATACAACATGCCTTGGCGATTACCTGAAGCGCCGTTTGCAAGCTGTGCCGCTTGTTCAATAATGGTGACCTTAAAGCCACGCTCGCTTAGGCTTTTAGCAGTGGCACAGCCACTAATACCGGCCCCAATAACCGCGACATGGCTGTTTGCCAATAAGCCTAGGCTTGGTCGGCGCCATGGTGGCGTGTATTTAGCAGGCTCTAGCGTTTTGGGCTGATCACCCAAGTACGCATTAAAATGAGGCTTAATTTGGGTAAGCGCATGCTGCATCGGTGCTTGCACAATAGTGAGTTTCACCCGTCCAAAATGCAATTGGTGAAAGCCTTTTATTGCTTCTGGGTATTGGCTTTGCAGCTGTTTGGCTAAGTCAGCTAAAGAAGGCCATTCGTGGTGCAGGCTTTGCACCAGTGACAAGCTAAGCGGCTGTTCGCAGATCGCAACATAATTTAAACACTGTGGGTGATTTAGACCATTTCCCTTGGTAAGCCAATACTGCCAAGCTAAAAGGAAGTTTAACCCCACGCCAAAGCTATAATCTAAAACCTCAAAGGCTGAGGTGGGTTTATTGCCATTGAATGGGGTGCTGGAATGGTCTTGGTCATTGACACGAAACCTAGAACTCGCAGCAGACTCATTGTTTAAAGCGGCATCAAATTCTTTAGCGATACGTTGGTAGCTTGTTGTAAGCTTCGCTTCATCTGCTCGCAAGTTTTTAGCTAACATAGCTGCAACCTCTGGGGTTACAGCCATGTGTTGTGGGTCTGAAAAGGCTTTGTTAGCCAGGTTAGATTTCATACCCCTTCTACGGCTACAGCTTGGTAGCAGAATTTAGAAATATAGCCTTGATTGGCCAATCTCTGTGGCCGCGCTTGCTGGTGGTTTTTTGCTTAGCAATGCTGTCAATCACATCTAAACCCTCTAGCACTTTACCAAACACCGCATAGCCTGCGCTTTTGTTGCTTTTATCTAAGAATGCATTGTCTTCAAGGTTAATGAAAAACTGTGCTGTAGCACTGTTGGGGTCATTGGTACGGGCCATAGCAATAGATCCACGCACGTTAGACAAACCATTAGCGGCTTCATTAATAATAGGCTTAATGGTGTCTGTTTTGCTTTTTTCGTTAGCACCAAAACCGCCGCCTTGGACCATAAACCCTGGGATTACACGGTGAAAGATGGTTTTATTGTAGAAGCCACTTTCTACGTAATACAAAAAGTTTTTAACAGTAACAGGCGCTGCGGCGTCGTTTAGTTCAATCACAATGTCGCCTTGGCTGGTGGCCAATTTAACTTGGGTATTTTGCGCCCACACACTCTGGCTTAGGGTGAATAAAGTGGCAACAAAGGTTGCGATAATAGTGTTTTTAAGAAACTTCATAACATTACTCTTAAGTTGGAAATACTTGTTTAAAAGGCTTTACCTTCACTTTGGCATAGACCCCCGCTTGCACAAAAGGGTCTGCAGCTGCCCACTGTTTTGCCGCTTCTAAATCATCAAAGCTTGCCACGATCAAACTACCGGTAAAACCTTCATCCGTTTCATGGGGGTGCGGGCCTGCTAAAATTAAGCGCCCTTGATCTTGTAACTGGTTTAAGCGCTCTAAATGCGCAGGCCTAACCTCAAGCCTTGCTTGCAGACTTTTTTCTACGTCTTGCGCCATAATTGCAAACAACATTACTCGTCCCCTTTTTCACTTTCTTTAGGCATGTATTTAGACATATAAATGCCTTGGCCTATAATAAATACAAAGGTTAAACCCAGCATTCCAAACAACTTAAAATCTACCCATGCTTGTTCACTAAAGTTAAAGGCTACGTACAAGTTAATGGCACCCATCGCCGCAAAAAACACCGCCCAAGCCACGTTAAGCTGGCGCCAAACGGCTGCAGGTAAGTCTACACTTTTCCCCATGAGCCTTTGCACCACAGGTTTTTTGCCAATAAATTGGCTACCCAAAAACACCAAACCAAACAACCAGTTCACAATAGTAGGCTTCCATTTAATAAACTGGCCATCTTGCAAAGCAATGGTTAAGCCGCCTAGCACCACCACTAACACTAGCGTGGTGAGCTGCATTTTTTCTATTTTTTTAGTTGCCCACCAGGTGTAGGCCATTTGTAGCATGGTTGCTGGAATCAACACTGCCGTGGCAATAATTAAATCATCAGTTAGTTTGTACACCACAAAAAAGATAACAATGGGTAAAAAGTCGACTAGTAATTTCATTTGCTTAAAGTTCTCTTAAACGCCTTTAACTATAAAAATGATCAGTCAAAGTAGCTTGAATATTAGGTTAAATTTGCTAGATCATTGTACCATGCAGGGATGGTGAGTTCTCTTTTTCTATGGCTTATGACTCTAGATACTTTTAAGCCTATGCTTGCTCTTGCCAGGTGCGCAGGCAGCAGCACAAATAGGGCGTCGTGACAGGCCCTTATTAGTAAATTCTAGAGACCTTTATGCCCATAGTTTTGAAGTAAATTAGGACAGTAAAAATGGATTTAAACACACTCACAGCAAACGCTCATATTGCCACTGAAATTAGTGTTAAATGGGGCGAAATGGATGCGTTTGCGCATTTAAACAACACCGTATACATTCGCTATATTGAAGATGGGCGCATTGATTTACTAGAGAAAATGGGCCTTATTGATGACATAAAAAAAACCAGCATAGGCCCAGTTTTAGCCAGTGTGCAATGCGACTTTTTGGCCCCAGTTACCTTTCCTGACACGGTTATTGTGCTTAGTAAAGCAACCCAAACTGGGCCTAAAAAAGTAAGCTTTGAGCACAAGTTATGGAGCACTAAAAACAACTGTTTAGTGGCCCAAGGCTCAAGCCTAGCGGTGTATTACAATTTTAAATCCCAAACAAGTTGCGCCATACCCCAAGCTATTATTAACAAACTTGACGCCATGGTAAGCCTTTAGCCATGAGTATTTCTTTACACAATTACAACATTGTAAGAGTGAGTAACCAAGGCCAAGTTATTAATTGCACCATTATTAAAATGTGCAAAGACTACGCGCTAATTAAGCTAGAGGGCAAAACCTTTAAAGTGCCCTACGGTATGATGGATGAAGTAGTTGGGCATGAGCTTCTCATGCCAGAGTAAAGCTTAGTTTTATATCGCCTCAAAGAGTGAGGCCCGCATTTTTGTCACTAGCACCGGCCACTTTGCGCTCGCGCATGAAGGTGTATAACCCGGTAAAAATAATAATTAATGAGCCTACTATGGTTAGTAAATCTACGGTTTCATTAAATACAAAAATACCCACCAGCAGCGCAAATAAAAGCCGCGAATATCTAAATGGCGCCACAATAGAGGCGTTACCCATGCGCATGGCAATAACAATGGCATAATAACCGGTAATGCTAAACACAATGGTACACGCAAAGAACAACACTTCTTGTGGGCCAATAGGCGCAATAGTTTCAGGGCTAACCAACATACACATTAACCCAGCTACGCCAAGTGCAGCAAAGGCCTGAAACGAAATAATAGAAGAACCCACATGCGCAGGTATAACCCGCGTTAATAAATCACGCGCAGCTACGCCTACCACAGCTAACAGTACCCAAAGCACCGATGGGTTAAAGCCACCAAAGCCTGGGCGTATAATCAGCAGCACCCCCACAAACCCCATACACACCGCAAGCCAGCGCCGCCAACCTACTTTCTCTGCTAAAAATAATGCTGCCCCCATAGTAATCGTGAGAGGGGTGACCTGAAACACCGCCGCCACAGTAGATAACGGCACCAAAGACAGCGCCGCTACAAAAGCTACGGCGGCAATGGCCTCTGCCAGCATTCTAGCGATGGTGATTTTTGTCCAAAGGTTAGCGTTTAAAATATTGCGGCCATTTTTTATCGCCAAAATGGCAAACAATACGCAGCTAATTAAACCCACTACGGCTAAAATTTGACCAATAGATACTGTGCCTGACAGCTTTTTAATGAAGGTGTCTTCAATGGTGAAACCTGCCATTGCCACAAGCATCAAAAGAATGCCCTTGCGATTATCAGTGCTGCTGTTCAAAGTAGGTCGCCTGTGATTAAAGTTAGAGTTACGCTTAACCCTAGCGTTGATTAATTTAACACCCATCAAGAATAACAAACCCAATAAGCCATCACGCCTTATTGGGTTTTAAAGGATCATAGGCTTAATGTTTAGTTAAGCCTTTATTGGGTGTGCAGCCTACTGCTTTAAGCGGTAGCCAGTTTTAAATATACGCGCAATCATGGCTAAGCAAATAGCCATAAACAACATGATCATGCCAATACTCACCCCTAAGCTTACATCCGAGATCTCATAGAAGCTCCACCTAAACCCACTGATTAAATAAACTACTGGGTTAAACATGGTCACGGTTTGCCATGTGCTTGGCAGCATATCTATAGAGTAGAAAGCGCCACCTAAAAACACCATTGGGGTCACAACTAATAGCGGTATAAGCTGCAATTTCTCAAAACCATCGGCCCAAATACCAATTAAAAAACCAAACAGGCTAAAGGTAATGGTGGTTAGAAATAAGAAAGTGAGCATCCATATTGGGTGGGCAATTTGTATGGGTACAAAAAACCCTGCAGTAGCTAAGGTAATTAAACCGATGATTAAAGATTTAGTTGCTGCTGCGCCGACATAGCCCATGGTGGCTTCCCAAAACGACAAAGGCGATGAAAGTACTTCATAAATGGTGCCTGAAAAGCGCGGGAAGTAGATGCCAAAAGATGCGTTAGAAAGGCTTTGTGTCATGATAGACAGCATAATTAACCCAGGCACTATAAAGGCGCCATAAGTAATGCCTTCTACAGAATCTATGCGTGAGCCTATAGCCCCGCCAAACACTACAAAATAAAGCACCGTAGAAAGTACAGGTGAAACTACGCTTTGGGTAATGGTGCGCTTGGTGCGCGACATTTCAAAGGTATAAATAGCCCAAATGCCTCTTAAGTTCATGCTGCATCCTCCACTAGGTCAACAAAGATTTCTTCTAAACTACTTTGCTGAGTCATGATGTCTTTTACGCCAAGCCCTGCTTCATCTACCGACTTTATCAGGCCAGCAATATCCACTTCTTGTGCATCTTTGTCGTAGTGGTACACAATGCTTAACTGGTCTTCTGCCAACACAAAGCCTTGCTCTGTTAGGTGTTGTGGTAGTGTGTCTATGCTTTGGGTGAGCTCAATTTTAAGCTGCTTTTGGCCCATGCGAGACATGAGTAATTCTTTGTCTTCTACCAACAGCAATTTACCCGCGCTAATGACACCAATACGATCAGCAATTGCTTCTGCTTCTTCTATATAGTGGGTCGTTAGCACTATGGTTACGCCTTGGCTACGAAGCTTATCTACCATGACCCACATGTCTTGGCGCAAGGCCACGTCTACGCCCGCTGTGGGTTCATCTAAAAATAATACTTGGGGTTCATGCACTAAGGCTTTGCCTATGAGTAAGCGCCTTTTCATACCGCCTGAAAGGGTCATGATACGGCTGTCTTTTTTGTCCCAGAGCGATAGATCTTTTAAAACTTGTTCTACCTTTTCTGGATTCTTAGGTAAGCCAAACAACCCGCGTGAAAAAGTAAGGTTGTCCCAGGGTGTTTCAAACGCATCCGTAGTGAGCTCTTGTGGCACTAAGCCTATTAGGCTTCTGGTTTTGCGAAAGTCTTTAATAATGTCAAAACCATCAACTTTAACACTGCCAGAGGTTGGGTTTACAATGCCACAAATAGTAGAAATGAGGGTGGTTTTACCGGCACCATTGGGGCCTAACAAGGCTAAAATCTCGCCCTTTTTAACGGAGAGGTTAATGTCGTCTAAAGCGACAAATCCGCTGGCGTATTGCTTACGCAGATTACTAATTTGAATCATTGGTGGATGTCCTATAAGGATTTGTGAGCGTGGGCTTTAATATAAAGCCATCAAGTAAATATAGCTAACAAAAAAGCATTCGTGCTGTTTTTCTATGGGCCACAAAAAAGCCCGTAAACCTAGGATTTACGAGCTTTTTTTACGCATCAAGCGTGAGTGACTAGGTCACATGATATTACATCATGCCGCCCATACCACCCATACCGCCCATGCCGCCCATGTCAGGCATTCCAGCACCGCCATCGTCTGTTGACGGTGTATCAGCAATCATACATTCAGTCGTTAGCATCATGCCAGCTACAGAGGCAGCTGCTTGTAGCGCTGTACGAGTTACTTTGGCTGGATCAAGAATACCCATTTCGATCATGTCACCATATTCGCCAGAGCTAGCGTTGTAACCGTAGTTACCAGAACCTGCTTTCACTTTATCTACAACTACTGAGGCTTCATCGCCTGAGTTAGTAGAGATTTGGCGCATTGGAGCTTCCATGGCTTTAAGGGCTACTTTAATACCTACAGTTTGGTCTGGGTTTACACCTTCAAGGCCAGCAATGCCTTGCAGTGCACGTACTAGCGCAACACCACCGCCAGGTACTACACCCTCTTCAACTGCTGCACGAGTAGAGTGCAATGCATCTTCTACGCGAGCTTTCTTTTCTTTCATTTCTACTTCGGTTGCTGCGCCTACTTTAATAACAGCAACACCACCTGCAAGCTTAGCTACACGCTCTTGTAGCTTCTCACGGTCATAGTCTGAAGAAGTGTCGCCAATCTGTGCACGAATAGCGTTAACACGGCCTTCAATATCAGAAGCTTCGCCTACACCGTCAATAATGATGGTGTTTTCTTTAGACATGTTCACACGCTTAGCTTGGCCTAGTTGGTCTAGGGTAGCTGTTTCTAGCGACAAACCTACTTCTTCAGAAATAACAGTGCCGCCTGTTAGAATAGCAATGTCTTCTAGCATGGCTTTACGACGATCGCCAAAGCCTGGTGCTTTAACAGCACATACTTTCACAATACCGCGCATGTTGTTCACTACCAAAGTAGCCAAGGCTTCGCCTTCAACATCTTCAGCCACGATCAAAAGTGGACGGCCAGCCTTAGCAACGGCTTCCAAAATAGGTAGCAAGTCACGAATGTTTGAGATCTTTTTGTCTACCAAAAGAAGGAATGGAGTTTCCAATTCAGCAGTCATATTCTCTTGGTTGTTTACAAAGTATGGTGACAAATAGCCACGGTCAAACTGCATACCTTCAACAACGTCCAATTCGTCTTGTAGCGAGCTGCCTTCTTCAACAGTAATGACGCCTTCTTTGCCCACTTTTTCCATCGCTTCAGCGATGATAGTGCCTACCGTTGCATCTGAGTTCGCAGAGATAGTGCCTACCTGTGCAATTGCATTAGTGTCTTTACAAGGTGTAGCCATGGCTTCAATTTGCTCAACAACAGCTGCAGAAGCTTTGTCGATACCACGCTTAAGGTCCATTGGGTTCATGCCCGCTGCAACCGCTTTTAAGCCTTCGTTTAGAATCGCTTGCGCTAAAACGGTAGCAGTGGTTGTGCCGTCACCCGCTACATCGTTGGCTTGGGAAGCAACTTCCTTCACCATCTGTGCGCCCATGTTTTCAAACTTGTCTGTTAGTTCTATTTCTTTAGCTACCGACACACCATCTTTAGTGATGGTTGGAGCGCCAAAAGACTTCTCTAACACTACGTTACGGCCTTTTGGCCCTAGGGTTACTTTTACAGCATCGGCGAGTACGTTTACGCCAGTTACCATGCGGCTACGAGCCGAGTCACCAAATTTTACTTCTTTAGCTGCCATGTGGAAAATTCCTGTCTCAAAATAGGGTTAAATTAGGCTTCAAGAACGCCGTAGATTTCGCTTTCGCTTACGATAAGCACTTCTTCACCGTTGATCTTAGCGGTGCTGTTGCCAGCGTATGGGCCAAACAATACTTTGTCGCCTACCTTGACGCTCATTGCTTGTTTTTCGCCATTTGTAGTTACTCTGCCTGGGCCTACAGCTAATACTTCACCTTGGTTTGGCTTTTCTGCAGCACTACCAGGTAATACGATGCCTCCGGCACTTGTTGCTTCTTCTTCTTGACGACGAATTACAACACGGTCATGTAAAGGGCGGATGCTCATTACGTTTGCACTCCTAATTTATCTATATCTGGCTGAGCCAGAATTATTGTTAATAACGAACTCTTATGTAGGGATTGCGATGTGCTTTTCAAGCTTAATCCCAAAAAAAAGTTTAGATCTGGTTAAATTACTTAATCCGATCCTGTGGTTCGGCATTGTGGGGGGATTCCACCTCACCATCTATAATACTTTCGTCTTTGCCAAAACCTGTACCAAAGCCAGCACTAAAACCTTGGCCGCCAAACGCACCGCCTTGGGTATTTTTACTAGCAAAGCTTTTAAAGCGGCCCATCAGTCTTGAGGCCATTAGCTGCCTACTTAGTGGTAACAGCAATAAAAACCCTACTGCATCGGTCACAAAGCCTGGGGTGAGCAATAAGGCGCCACCTACCGCTAATAGAATACCTTCTAATATTTCTTGAGCAGGTATTTCACCCGCCTGAATACGCCAATTGGCTCGGCTTAGGGTGGCTAAACCTTGATACCTGAGTAGGTTAATACCAATAAAAGCGGTGATTAACACCAAGGCAATAGTCCAAAGTGCACCAATTTCTTGGCCCACTTGAATAAGCACTACCATTTCAATAATGGGCACGATAATAAATAGAGCAAACATAAAACGCATAATGAGTTAGTCTTAAACTAGTAACTTGTAAACGTTTGATGTGGGCGAAATAAGAAAATGAAAGTACCTAAGCCACAAGATGTTGATGAAAAGCTTGTTGCACGCCAAAAACTCTATCAAACCATTGCGGCTATTCCCAAAGGGAAAGTGGCAAGTTATGGCCAGCTCGCAAAGCTAGCTGGCCAAACCGGGGCTGCAAGATGGGTCGGTTGGTGTTTGAGAAACTTACCTAATGACTCTAAATTACCTTGGCATCGTGTGATTAGTGCAACTGGGCACTTAGCTTTTGCAACTGCCACGCCTTCCTACCTTGCCCAGCGTGAAAAGCTTGAGCAAGAGGGCATCACCTTTTCAAATAATAAAATATCCATGAAGAACTACCAGTGGCGCCCTTAGGCTAGATCAACCTGTATTAATGGCTTGCCAAATATAAACCCCCTGCTGCATTTACAACACCTAAAATAAGTGCAACTATGCGGCCTCTCGTTGTTTTTTTATAAGCCTAGAGGCGACCCCCAAAATGACTATAACCACTTCTAAACAGGGCGCATGGCTATGTTAGCGCCAAGTACGAACCTACCTAAATGGCTTGCGCTGGCATGCCTTTTGTTACTTGGTGCGGTATGGGGCAGCACGATTATCATTACCAAGCATGTGGTTTCTACTGGGCATCAAGCCCTTGGACTTATTTTTTGGCAGTTACTTGTGGGCTCGCTGTTATTGGGTGTCATTGCAAAAGTTAAAAAAACGCCCTTTCCCTTATCAGGCATTCACATTCGTTTTTATATGATAGTGGCTCTGGTAGGCACTATTATTCCAAACACATTTTCATTTATTGCTGCAGTGCATTTATCTGCAGGTCTGTTGGCTATTGGTATAGCCACAGTGCCTATGTTTGCCCTCATGGTGGCATTGCTCATTAAAAGTGAGCGCTTTAATGCAGTGAGGGTTTTAGGCATTGTACTTGGCGCCATTGCTATTTTATTGGTGCTCGGCCCAGAGGCAGATTTTAGTAACAAAGGCCTGGGTTACTTCATGCTGTTAGCCCTAGTGGCACCTTTGTTTTATGGCATTGAAGGCAATTATCTAGCCCTTAAAACACCAAAAAACATGGATGCCATGACCACGCTTTTGGGGGCGTCTTTATTTGGTTTGGTTATTTGCATCCCTATTACTATGGCCACAGATTCTTGGGTTAATCTAAACCAAGCTTGGACTTCGGTTGAGTGGGCCATTTTGGCTAATAGCTTATTACATGTAATCACCTATGCCGGCTACATTTGGATTGTGGCTAAAACAGGCGCTGTGTTTGCAAGCCAAGTGGCTTACATTGTCACTTTGTCTGGAGTTTTGCTGGGAGTGTTACTTTTAGGTGAGCAACACCCGCCTCTTATTTGGCTGGCATTGGGGCTTATGATTGCAGGCTTAATGCTTGTACAACCCAAAAAGGCCAGTGGCTCTTAGCCTAAATAATCCATAATGGGGCAATCAGGCCTATTATCGCCTTTGCAACTATTGGCAAGGTGAGCTAGCTCGTCATGCAAGCACTGAAGCTCTCGTTGTTTAGCTTCAATATCCGCTAATCTAGTTAAGGTTAGTTTTTTAACATCTGCACTGGAGCGCTTATCATCGGCGTATAGGTCCAACAACTCTCGGCATTCATTAATTGAAAAGCCAAACTCACGCGCCCGCCTCACAAAAACCAAAGTACGAATCACACCAGCATCGTAAAACCGGTACCCAGCTTTAGTCCTTGCTGCAGGTTTAACTAGGTCAATGTCCGCATAATATCGAACCGTTTTTACCGGTAGCCCTGCCGCTTGCGCCGCTTTTGAAATATTCATCTTGACTCTCCTGTTACTGGAAAGATTAAGCTATCCTATCAGTAAAAACAAATGGAAAATCTTTACCATGATGACCCAAAAATTATCGATCAATTGGCGCTGCAAACATACATGGCGTAAAGCCTCGGTTAACACTTCCTGGTGCCTACTTGGGTGCGCCATTGGCGACCTTGGAACCATTGCTTTTTTTCAATTTACTGGCATTGCTTGGCCCACTTTGGCCATTATGACCTTAGCTATTATCAACGGCCTGTTAACCTCAATTGCACTTGAAACTTTTATCCTAGCACGCCAGATGTCGATTCAACTTGCCTTTAAAACTGCCATTGGCATGTCCCTTATTTCTATGGTTTCTATGGAAGCAGCCATGAATATTGTGGATGTATGGCTGACTGGCGGCGCTAAACTTACTTTTTGGGTGGTGCCTATCATGTTATTGGCAGGTTTTATTACACCGCTGCCTTATAACTATTGGCGCCTTAAAGCTCTTGGTAAAGCGTGTCATTAAAAATTGTCTTACCATAAATGAGCGCTATTAGAGCGATCAAATTTTTACTAAAAAAAGGCGTAGAGATGAATAAGAAAATAATGCTTATTGCCATTGTTTTGGTTTTATTGGTGTTAGCCCTGGTCATAAACGTATCCATGGACACTAAGGATAAGACACAAAACAATACACGCATCAATGCACCAGAACCTATGGTTTCAGTGGCACTGCCAACTGGCTTTAGCCTACAGGCCCAGGTTGGAAAAGGCTTATTTAATGATAATTGCGCCTCGTGTCATGGGCAAAATGCGGCTGGCCAAATTCAGATAGCCCCACCTTTGATACACAAAATTTATGAACCGTCCCATCATGGTGATGAAAGTTTTCAGCGCGCTGTTGCCATGGGTGTTCAGGCCCATCACTGGCCCTTTGGCAATATGATGCCAGTTGCACAATTGAATCGAAAAGAGGTCGAAAAGATCATTGCATATATTCGCGAGCTCCAGCGTGAAAATGGTATTTTTTAATTAACCGTCACTTTTTGAATGCTCAACTCAGATTCATTCAAATAGGCGCTTAATAACGCCTTACGTATGGGCTTTTTGGTGGCTTAGCGTTTGAACCTGGGGCCTCTTATAAAGTAAAATAGCCTCCTATATTAATTCTGGCTGGCCACGCTTAACGGCGCCACCAACCAAGCTCCGGATTTACGTTTCGGTTCGCTAAGGAACACATCATGACCCAAGACCCAGCTCAAATTGTTGTTTGTGCACTCTACAAATTCGTCACTCTAGATAAGTTTCAAGATTTGAGGCAACCCCTGCTTAAAGTAATGGAATATAACAACATTCGTGGCACCTTATTGCTTGCCTCTGAAGGCATCAATGGCACGGTTGCCAGCAATCAAAAAGGCATTGATGCTTTAATGCACTGGCTAAATAAGGATGAGCGTCTACAAAATATTGAGACCAAAACCTCCTATGAGTCTAGCAACCCATTCAACCGCACTAAGGTTAAACTTAAAAAAGAGATTGTCACCATGGGCGTTGAGGGCATTGATCCTAAGCAAGTGGTGGGGACCTATGTAAAACCTACCGATTGGAACGCTCTTATCAGTGATCCAGAGGTGCTAGTGGTCGACACTAGAAATGATTATGAAGTGAAAGTAGGTTCCTTTGAAGGTGCTCTGAACCCTAACACCACCAACTTTCGCGAGTTTCCCCAATACGTGAACGACCACCTAGACCCTAACACCCACAAAAAAGTGGCCATGTTCTGCACCGGTGGTATTCGCTGTGAAAAATCAACGGCCTACCTTAAAGAGCAAGGCTTTGACGAGGTGTATCATCTACAAGGTGGTATTTTGAAGTACTTAGAAGAAGTGCCAGAAGAAGAGACGCTTTGGCAAGGTGAATGTTTTGTGTTTGATGACCGAGTGACGGTGAATCACCAGCTAGAAAAAGGCCAATACGACCAATGCCATGCTTGTCGCTTACCGATTACCAAAAAAGAGCAAGAAAGCGAGCAATACCTAGAAGGTATCAGCTGCCCTCACTGTTTTGATAAACATACCCCCGCCCAAAGGGCCCGCTTTAAAGAGCGCCAGCACCAAATGCAGTTGGCTAAAGAGCGCGGTGAAGCGCACATGGGCAGTGACGCTATTGAAACCATTGCAGCCAGACGCCAAGCTAAGGCTGCACTTAAAGAAAAGCAGCGCAAACAGTAATTAAACACCCACCGCTTGCGCATTAGATAACCGCTTTACTGGCCTGTCATCTATAAACACATGGATGGCAGCAGTAAGCAATGCAATAGCGGCTGCAGACCACCAAACTACATCATAGCTGCCATTTTTATCAAACAAATACCCACCCAACCAAACGCCCATAAATGAGCCTAATTGGTGGTTTAGGAACACAATGCCATAAAGGGTGCCCATGTGTTTTAAGCCAAACATCTGTGCCACTATGCCCGAGGTTGGCGGTACCGTTGCCAGCCACAAAAAGCCTGTTAACATTGAAAATACATACACAGTGGTTGTGGTGATGGGCAATATCATAAAGCCAGTAATAACAATTGCGCGCAGCAAATAGATCACGCCAAGTAAATTTTTCTTGGAATATTTACCAGACCAAGAGCCAAACAAAAGACAACCAAAAATGTTAAACAAGCCTATCAAGGCCAAGCTAATGACAGCCACCCTGGGCTCAAAACCGTTATCACCCAAATATGCCGGCATATGAACAGTGATAAAGGCCAGTTGGAAACCACACACAAAAAAACCAGCGATTAATAACCAGTAGTGGACATGCAAAGTGGCTTCTTTTAAGGCTTGACCTAAGGTTTGGTCTTTTGAAACTTGGGTTTGGGGAGTGGCTTTTACATCAGTTCTAAGTGGCACAGACAAAATGACCATACAAAGCGAACCCGCCGCCAAAATCATGAGGGTAAGCTGCCAGCCATAACCTGCTATAAATTCTTGCGCTACAGGGATCATCAGCAACTGGCCAAATGACCCTGCAGCGGTGCCCATGCCAAGGGCAAAGCCTCGGTTTTCTTCTGACACCAGTCTAGCTAAGGCCGGCAAAACTACGCCAAAACCAGAGCCTGCTATACCCATACCCACTAATACCCCTGCACCCATATGCAGGCCCCAGTAGCCCTCTGCCGTGGCAGTAACGTACAAACCCAAAGCATAAAGCGTCGAGCCAAGATAAATGGTTCTGGCCGTACCAAAGCGGTCAGCCATAGCGCCTGCGGCTGGAGCAAACAAACCCCAACATAAATTCTGCAAGGCTAATGAAAAGGCAAACACCTCGCGGCCATAACCAAAGTGGCTAGACACAGGCGTCATAAAGAAGCCAAACGAGGCGCGCATACCAAAATTTACCGCAAGCAAAGTGCAGGCACACACGACAACGAAGCTTAGCAGTTTGGCGGGTTGAGTCATGATAGCCCTTTACTTATATTTTTTTAAAGCATTGTGTATGCGCTTTAAATGACTTTAGTTAGTCTCTAAAGTTATTAAATTGCAGTGGCAGATCAAAGTCACCATCGCGCAAGCTAGCAATAGCCTGTTGCAAGTCATCACGCTTTTTACCGGTCACACGCACTTGATCGCCTTGAATTTGGCTTTGCACTTTTAACTTCTTTTCTTTTAAGTACTTCACTATTTTTTTAGCCAGTTCTTTATCCAGGCCGGTTCTCAAAAGCACTACTTGCTTACTTTTCATGTTGGTGGTTTCTGGATCTTCAACTTCTAAGCAGCGGATGTCGATACCACGTTTAATCAGCTTTTCGTGCAAAATAGGCAACATTTGTTGAAGTTGAAACTCTACATCTGCATGCATAGTCACAAGATCTTTACCTGGCTCAAAACGAGCATTGGTACCTTTAAAATCAAAGCGCGTGGTGACTTCACGGTTAGCTTGGTCTATCGCGTTTGAAACTTCATGGCTATCAAGCTCAGACACAACATCAAATGATGGCATTAGTACTTTCCTTTGTTAATATAGGCTTATCGTTCAATGGTAATATTGTAACCCATGACTTGTCTATCGTCCTCCTCTTGGCACATTTGTGGTGTCGGTGCCATTGGCAGCCTTTGGGCCAGCGCTATGGTGCAAAATGACATCCAGTTAAGGCTGCTATTAAAAGATGCGAAGCAACTTAGCGCCTATGAAAACGCAGGCGGTATTACGCTAGCCAATGCATCAAACCAGATGACACTTCATAGCAACCCTAAAGCCTATATCACAGACAAAGCGCCAAAGGACCCGATACAAAACCTGCTGTTAACCTGTAAGTCTCATGACACCTTAAATGCGATCACTCCGTGGCAGCCCTATTTAGCTGAAAACGCCAACATTGTACTTTTACAAAATGGCATGGGCAGCGCTAAGCTTTTGGAAGCAAGATTTAGTCAGGCCAACATTTATGGTGCTATTAGTACTGATGGAGTCTTTAGAAAAGCGCCTTTTAGTATTGTGAGGGCGGGCATGGGAGAAACAATTATCGGCAGTTTGAGTGAGCACTTAGCAAACCATGAAATTCCGCCTGCTATAGAGTCCTTACTGGCTCTATCTAAACCTATCAATGCTGCTTCAAGCCAGGTAAACGCAAGCACTCTAAAGCTTTCTTGGAATGAAGATATACTTACGCAAATGTGGCACAAATTAGCCATTAACAGTGCGATCAATGCACTAACAGCCATTTACCAATGTAAAAACGGTGAGCTTATTCATCATCAAAAAGCAATGCCTAGGCTTAAACAGCTGTGCCTGGAAACCCAAGATGTCATGTCTAGGTTAAGGATAGCGCCTATGGGCCAAGGCTTATTTAACACCGTTATTCGGGTCTTAGAGCAAACAGCACCCAACCAATCTTCGATGCTACAAGATTTTCTAGCTGGAAGGCGCACAGAGCTTGAATCAATTAACGGCTATATTATTAAGCAAGGTCAGTTATTTCATTTACCTTGTGCCGGGCACAAACAAGTTTACCAAGATCTACAACAACTCATTGCCCAACAAGGTTAAAGCTTGCCACCTAACGTTAATGTGACCTGATCGGCTGCGGCTTTCACTTGCAAGCCGATTACGGCTACTTGCGAGGGGCTAAACCTGACACTGGGTCCTGATACCGATATACCCCCCACTAACTCACCTTTTGCGCTGCGTATAGCTGCTCCCACACAACTCATTCCTTCATAGCGCTCTTCTTGATCAAACGAATAACCCCGCCTCATAGTTAGCTCCAAGTCTTCATAAAGTGAAGCTTTGTTTATCAAGGTATTCATGGTGTACTCAGGCAAGCCTGTGCTTTGTATCAAGGCTTCTAGCTTGCGCTTTGGCATTTGCGCCAATAACGCTTTACCGATGCCAGAGGCGTGCATTAAAGCCCTTGTGCCTGCTTTAAAGAACGCCCTTACAGGATGATTGCTTTCAACTTGAGCGACGAACACTAGGTCAGTGTGATCTATGACGGCTAGATTAGCAGTTTCACCCGTGTTTGCCATCAGCTTGCGCATTGGCTTGCGAGCGGCTTCGATAAAATTGGTCCTATTTAAGTAGGCGCTACCCACGCGATAAGCCTCAATCCCGACATGCCAAAGCTGAGTATTTTCATCGAAGTCCACAAAATCATGTTGTTGAAGCGTCATTAGCAAACGATGGGCACTAGATGCTGGCAGCCCAACCTGCTCTGCTAAATCACTCAGGCTAATAGCATTATGTAACGCAAGTGTCTTAAGCAATAAGGCACCCCTGTCTAAAGCCTGCACTTTAACGCCGCTATCGCTGACTGTTTTGGTTCTTGGCCTACCTCTACCGCGCTTAATTTCTTCCATGCCATGCATCTCAACTATTAAAACATCAAGTATATTCTTTTGCGTCAATATATCACAGAAGATGAAATATAAAATATCTATAAATATCAACATGTTAATAAATTAAAATAGCAAATGAAAATATTTTTCAAAAAAATTGTTTAATCCTCATTTTAAAGCCAATATAAGCACTTCAAAATAGTAAAAGGATCACTTCCATGCTGCATCAAAATCCAATTTTCATTCCCGGTCCAACCAATACGCCAGATATCTTAAAAAATGCGATGAACGTGAGTAATTTTGATCACCGTTCATCAGAGTTTCCTTTGGACTATCTGCCTTTGCTTGAGGATCTTAAAAAAGTCTTTAAAACCCAAACTGGTCAAGTGCTACTATTTTCAGCAACTGGCACGGGTGGCTGGGAAGGCGCCATCAGTAACACCTTATCCCCAGGTGACAAAGTATTGATTGCACGCTACGGTATGTTTAGCCAGCGCTGGATTGATTTATGCCAACGCTTTGGGTTGGATGTAGAAGTGGTGGAATGCGCTTGGGGCACAGGTGCGCCTGTTGAAGAATTTGCTAAGCGCTTAAAAGCGGATACGACAGGCACTATTAAAGCAGTTTTGGTGACTCATAATGAAACTGCAACAGCTGTTAAAAGTGATGTACTTGGGGTTAGAAAAGCGATTGACGCTGCCAATCACAATGCCTTATACATGGTGGACGCGGTGAGTTCGTTGGCAAGTATGGATTTCCAAATGGATGCATGGGGCGTAGACATTGCTATCACCGGTGCCCAAAAAGGTTTTATGCTTAATACCGGCCTTGCCATTGTGGGTGTTAGCCCTAAGGCAATGGAAGCCACCAAGACAGCTACACTGCCGCGCTGCTTCTTTGATTTTAACGACATGGTCAACGCTAATAAAATAGGCAGTTACCCTTATACACCACCAGTTCAGCTATTCAGCGGCCTAAAAGCCAGTGTGAAACTACTTTTAGATGAAGGCATGGATCAAGTGAATGCTCGTCATCTTCGTATTGCTAACGGCGTAAGAGCAGCTGTGGCTGCTTGGGGCTTAGAGCTATGCGCACAAAGCCCTGATCTGTATTCTGATACCGTGACAGCCATTATGGTGCCAGAAGGTGAAGATGCCAACCTAATCACTCAACACGCTTATAAAGCCTACGGAGTGTCTTTTGGAGGGGGTTTGGGCGATGTTGCAGGAAAGTTATTCCGTATTGGCCATGTAGGCGCCATGACCGACGTAATGGCACTATCTGGCATTGCTACAGCAGAGATGGTGATGTCAGACCTAGGTTATGACATTGTTCTAGGTTCAGGTGTTAGCGCCGCACAAAAAGTGTACCAGAGGCCACTGGAGGTTTAGCCCCTCCTAGGCATATCGCCGTTAGGGAGCCACTTTTGTCAGGGCAATAAAAAACCCCAGGCCG
>CAXHZX010000006.1:0-116207 GCA_964022265.1 uncultured Oceanospirillaceae bacterium
CTTATCCACCACCAGCTTGAGATGGGCACAAAAAAAGGCGCCTTCGGCGCCTTTTAAATAATACTCTTATCTTTAGAAAAGAAGTTTACTTGGGTATTTTTAACACCCAAAGCACTGGGCCTGACAAAGCAAAACACGCAAAAGTTAGCGCAAGCATAATAGGAGGCTGAAGCGAATACACTGCAAACAGCAATACCACTGCAAATAACGCAACAAAGGGTACCTTACCCTTAAGGTCCAAATCTTTAAAACTGTAGTACCTAAAGTTGCTCACCATCAAGATGCCTAAGGCAGCAGTAATAGCAGCCACGCCATAACGTAAATCTTGGCCATCTAAACCATAATCCACGCCAGTCCAAACCATGCCAGCCATTACAGCAGCCGCTGCTGGAATAGGTAAGCCCGTGAAGTATCGACTGTCTGCAAGCTCCACCTGCACGTTGAACCTAGCCAAACGAAGTGCACCGCCTGCCACATAGATAAAGGCGGCAATCCAACCTATGTTGCCCAAACTTTGCAGCGACCATGAAAACAGCACTAGTGCTGGCGCAACACCAAAGGCTACAACATCAGCCAAGCTGTCATACTCTGCGCCAAATTTGCTTGACGTGTTGGTTAACCTTGCCACCCTACCATCTAAGGTATCTAGCACCATGGATATGAATATAGCGATGGCGGCATTTTCAAAATTTCCACTCATGCCAGATACGACCGCGTAAAAACCAGAGAACAGCGACGCCGTAGTGAAGCTATTCGGTAAAAGGTATACCCCTTTTGATGGCTTTTTAGCTAGCTCATCTTCGCTATTTGGCTCATGTGATGGATCGGCGTTCATATATACATGCTCTTATTAGATGTGGCCTTACTTTAACATGCTCAAAGAAAAAAACTAAAACCCTGAGTAAGAAAAAGGCCGTCTTTGCGGCCTTTTTATATGACAGATTTAACTCGGTGCGACTACAAGCTTAACACTTTATCGCCGCGAGCTATGCCTGAAACACCAGTGCGCACAGTTTCCAAGACGTAGGCTTCACCAATAGCACTGATAAAAGCGCTTAGCTTGTCTTGGTCGCCAGTTAGTTGCACTGTGTAGATGCTACTTGTCACGTCGACAATCTGACCTCGGAAAATATCAACCGTTCGCTTCACTTCATCTCGATGCTGACCCGTTGCCTTAAGCTTAATCAGCATCATCTCGCGCTCGATGTGCTCGCCTTCTGTTAAATCGACTAATTTAACAACTTCAATGAGCTTATTAAGCTGCTTGGTAATCTGTTCAATCACACGATCACTGCCTGAAGTGGTGACGGTTAGCCTAGACAAAGTAGGGTCTTCCGTGGGGGCAACCGTTAAAGTTTCGATGTTGAAATTACGCTGCGAAAACAAACCCACTACACGAGACAATGCGCCTGCTTCATTTTCTAATAGAACCGCTATGATATGTCTCATTAGGTGCGCTCCGTTTTGTTCAACCACATGTCACGCATAGACGCTTTTGGCACTAACATTGGGTACACGTGTTCGGTAGGATCAATGTAAATGTCTAAAAACACCAACTCATCTTTTAAAGCAAAGGCTTCTTTCAAAGCAGGCATCAGCTCTTCTTTAGTTCTAACCGTGATGGCTTTGTGACCATAGGCGCTTGTGAGCTTATGAAAATCAGGCAGAGATTGCATATAAGACTGCGAATGACGGCTTTCATAGTTCATGTCTTGCCACTGGCGAACCATTCCAAGTGATTGGTTATTTAGACAAACAATTTTAACCGGAATCCCGTACTGACTGCAGGTTGAGAACTCTTGCAAGTTCATCTGGAAACTACCTTCACCAGTGACACAAACCACTTCTGCTTCTGGGTAATGCAGTTTAACGCCCATTGCCGCTGGGAAGCCAAAGCCCATAGTGCCCAAACCACCGGAGTTAATCCAACGATTAGGCTTATCAAATTTGTAATACTGAGCCGCAAACATTTGATGCTGACCTACATCTGAACAAATATATGCATCACCTTTGGTGACGTCATAAAGAGCTTCAATCACTTCTTGTGGCTTTAGCAAGCCATCTTCATTGAGCTCATAACGACCGCCGTGACGTTTGCGCCACTCGTTAATTTGATCCCACCACTGCCCAATTGCTTGTGCATCAGGCTTACGATCACTCTTCTCTAGTAAGGCGAGCATCTCTTGCAATACGCTTTTCGCTGGGCCAACAATAGGCACATCTACAGCAATGGTTTTAGAGATCGAAGAGGGGTCTATGTCGATATGAATGATTTTTGCTGTTGGGCAAAACTTCTCAGTGGCATTGGTCACGCGGTCATCAAAGCGAGCTCCAATACTAAGAATTAGGTCTGAGTTATGAAGCGCTGTATTAGCTTCATAGGTGCCATGCATACCAGGCCATCCCAACCAATGATCATCAGAAGCTGGAAAACCACCTAAACCCATTAAGGTTGTGGTGACTGGAAAGTTAAGCGTTCTTACTAGCTTGGTGGCTTCCTCTGAAGCACGACCACCGATAGTACCACCACCCACTAAAATCATTGGACGCTGCGCATCAAGCAGAAGTTCTACGGCTTTTTTAATTTGGCCGCTGTGTCCACGAGTAGCTGGGCTGTATGAGCGCATAGAAACCGTTTCTGGATAAACATACTCAAACTTATCTGTTGGAGTGGTCATATCCTTTGGAATGTCGATAACAACTGGGCCTGGACGACCGCTACTGGCAATATAAAAGGCCTTTTTGATGATCGATGGGATTTCTGAAGGGTGCTTAACCGCGAAGTTATGTTTCACCACTGGACGCGATACGCCCATCATGTCGGTTTCTTGGAAGGCATCTTCGCCGATCAAGGTACTGGGTACCTGGCCACATAGCACCACCATTGGAATCGAGTCCATAAATGCGGTGGCAATACCTGTAACTGCATTGGTCGCCCCAGGGCCTGAAGTAACAAGTACCACGCCTGGCTTACCAGATGCACGGGCATACGCGTCTGCCATGTGAGTCGCGGCTTGCTCGTGCCTAACTAGAATGTGCTTAACCTGGCTTTGTTGAGCCAAGGCATCATAGATGTGTAATACCGAACCGCCTGGGTATCCGTATATGTATTCAATTTCTTGATCCTGAAGACTTCGGATCACCATTTCCGCACCGGAAAGCATTTCCATTGTAATATCCTCTCACTGCATTCATTTGAAGCAGCTGTTGTTTGTCTGAGACCTAGCTCAAGTAACCATCGATGGATTGCGGGCAGCGCTTGTAGCCAGACCGCAACATCGTGCAGACACAGAATGTGCCTTTAGTGGTGACGCTCGGAGATCAGGCATTGTCGGGTTGCAACGTGCGTAGATCTCAGGGCAGACAAGCGAAAGGGTACTGCTTACCGTATCACAAACGCGAGGGATCACCAGCGCGACATGTGCATCAACCTAAGGAGGGAGAATTTTCACACGCCATGGCCTGCAATTCAATAGCTTAGAGCTAAAACAAAGGGCTTTTGGGCATAAATAGTTGCTTCTACCGACGTGTTTTCAAACCCCACCCAAAGATTTGGTGGTATAGTGCAAAATAACAGCGAAAACGATTAGGTTAGAGGGATGACAATGTCTAGTTTAGAATTACGAAATCAACAACGCACCATCGAAGAACTACGCACCTTTCTTAAGAAAATATGTGTTGAACCAAATATAATTGAACAGTCAATCAACATCACTCGAAAGCTGATTGATGAAGATAATGCAGATGAATTGATTGCTCAAAAAATCTCGGCCACTACTAACGTTAAAATTCCAGCTAAACATAGCGACGCTGATCGGCTTTTTCTTGAGGTTTTAAGAGAGGTCGTGAGAGACGAAAAAGCGCTTTACTAGAGCGCTTTTACTAATTTCACTAACGAAAAGCTCCAAGAGCCTGCGCAATACAAAGCAGGCAAATCGAACAAATTAATGCCTGCTTGAACTGCCAAAGGTCAGCTTGCCAGCGACCTCGTCCACCATAATAATTTCTCCTGGCAGAAATTTCCCTTCAAGTAATTCTGATGCTAGTGGGTTTTCTAAATGACGTTGAATGGCCCGCTTCAATGGCCTTGCGCCATAGGCTGGATCAAACCCTTCTTCAACCAAACGCTGTTTAGCCGCTTGAGTTAACTGGATACTTAACTCGTGCTCTTGTAAACGCTCTTGTAAGCGCTCCAATTGAATATCGGCAATGTTACTGACATGCTCTTTACTTAGGGGGTGGAACACCACCAGCTCGTCAATGCGGTTTAATAGCTCTGGTCTAAAGTGCAGCGCAACTTCATCAAGCACAGCTTCTCGCATTGGTTCATACTGGCTTTCATCGCTCATGGTTTGAATAATATCTGAGCCCAGATTTGACGTCATCACGATGACTGTATTGCGAAAATCGACAGTTCTGCCTTGACCATCGGTGAGCCTGCCATCATCAAGCACCTGCAATAAAATACTAAATACATCGGGGTGGGCTTTTTCTATTTCATCTAACAAAAGTACCGAATAGGGCCTGCGCCTAACGGCTTCGGTAAGGTAGCCGCCTTCTTCATAGCCTACATAGCCAGGCGGCGCACCAATGAGCCTAGCAACCGAATGCTTCTCCATAAACTCTGACATATCAATTCGGACCATGGCATCTTGCGTATCAAACAAGAAGCTTGCCAAAGATTTACAAAGCTCGGTTTTGCCCACTCCAGTGGGGCCTAGGAACAAAAATGAACCATTGGGTCTATTAGGGTCCGCAAGGCCTGAACGCGACCTACGCACAGCGTTTGCTACACTTGATACAGCCTCGCTTTGGCCAATCACTTGTTGGTGCAATGAGGATTCCATATTCAAAAGCTTTTCCCGCTCGCCTGCCAACATTCGGCTGACAGGAATGCCGGTCCAATGGCTCACTACTTCGGCGATTTCTTCTTCACCGACCTTACTTCTTAGTAAAGTGGTTTCAACCACTTCCGCTTCATGCGCTGCCTCTAGCTGTTTTTCTAGATCAGGAATGGTGCCGTATTGAAGTTCGGACATACGCCCTAAATCTGAGTTTCTTCTAGCTACTTCAAGTTCTTGGCGAGCCACTTCTAATGCTTCTTTAAATTTTTGCACACCATAGACTGAGGCTTTTTCTGAATTCCAAACTTCCATTAAGTCGGCAAATTCTTTCTCTCGCTCACAAAGCTCTGCTTCAAGGCTCTTTAAGCGCGCTGTCGCGGCTTTATCTTTTTCCTTTCTGAGCGCCTCTCGCTCTATTTTTAGCTGAACAATATGACGTTCAAGCTTATCCATAAGCTCAGGCTTAGAGTCCATTTCCATGCGAATTCGACTACCCGCTTCATCAATTAAATCAATCGCTTTATCAGGAAGCTGACGGTCTGTAATGTAACGTTTTGATAAACGTGCAGCAGCAATGATGGCCGAGTCAGTGATGTCCACTCCATGGTGCAATTCATAGCGCTCTTTTAATCCGCGAAGTATCGCGATAGTGGCCTGCTCACTTGGCTCATCAACAAAAACTTTTTGAAAACGACGCTCTAGTGCAGCATCTTTTTCAATGTATTGGCGATATTCATCCAAAGTAGTGGCGCCTATACAGTGCAGTTCACCGCGAGCAAGCGCAGGTTTTAGCATATTGCCCGCATCCATGGCCCCATCACCCTTACCAGCGCCTACCATAGTATGGATTTCGTCGATAAACAAAATGATATTGCCTTCTTGCTTGCCTAATTCACTTAATACATTTTTTAAGCGCTCTTCAAATTCACCGCGGTATTTCGCACCCGCTATCAGGGCACCCATGTCCAAAGACAACACTTGTTTATTTAACAAGCCCTCTGGCACTTCGCCGTTAATAATACGCTGCGCTAAGCCCTCTACAATGGCGGTTTTACCCACGCCTGGTTCACCAATTAATACTGGATTATTTTTTGTACGGCGCTGCAATACCTGAATCGCTCTGCGGATTTCATCATCACGCCCAATTACTGGGTCTAACTTGCCTTCTTCTGCGCGCTTGGTGAGGTCAATGGTAAATTTTTGTAACGCTTGCCATTCATCTTCGGCACCTTGTGTTGACACTTTTTCTCCACCACTCATTTTTTCAATCGCTTGGGCTAACTTATGTGCGTTTAACCCAGCATCTTTAAGCAAGGCACCTACGCCTTTATTGTCTTTAATCAATAATGAAATCAGCTGCGCACTGGACACAAACTGATCACCTGCTTTTATCGCGGCTTTTTCCGCGGCATTAAAAAGGCGAGACAAACCGGTGCCAAAATGAACATCGCCGCTGTCACCTGCCACTTTAGCCATGCTATCCAAACGCTGCTGTAAGTTTTTTTGCAGCACCGCAATGTCTACGCCAGATTGCACCAACAAAGCTTGGGTAGAGCCTCCTTGTTGCTGAATGAGGGCGCTTAGCAAATGCTCGGTTTCAATAAATTGGTGATCTAAAGCTAGGGCTAAAGACTGAGCTTCTTGGATAGCTTGCTGAAGACGATTGGTGAGTTTGTCAAAACGCATAGTGAAATCTCTAGTCATAAAGAGCACAAGCAAGTGTTTGGCTCTATTCGTTTTTCATGTGTGCTTTGAAAATATATGGGGTACTAGAATGCCATTTCAAGAGGACTTCTAAGTTCTAAAACTATGAGGCTAGGTAATCCAGATTAGGCTGGCCATTCTGCCACTTTTGGCATCTCGCCTATGGGAGTAGAAATTAACTGGGTCTGAAAAAGTGCAATGACTGCCGCCGAATACGCGAGTAACACCCAAGGTTAAAAGCTCTTTGCGCGCTAGTGCATACAAATTGCCTAGCCATTTATTTGGTTTACCAGCAACCTGAGCAAATTCCTTTGAAGGTGCAGCGCCTGTGACTCCAAAAGCATGCAGCACATCCTCTCCTACTTCAAAAGCGTCTGGGCCTATTGCGGGCCCTAACCAAGCTAGTACTTTTGTGGGATCATCAAATTTATTAACCGCTTTTTTAACGATGCCACCAGCTAAACCCACCCAACCGGCATGCACTGCTGCAACTTGTGTTCCCTCAAGATTACATAACAAAATAGGTAGGCAATCTGCCGTCATCACCACACATGGCCAATCTTTTGATTGGGTATAACTACCATCGCAATCATATAAGCCCTCTTCAGAAGGTAGGCTAAGCAAGCGTGTAGAGTGAGTTTGATTAAGCCAAAAGGGCTGGCGCTTAAGTTTTAAAGATGCCTGCAGAAAGCTACGATTCTGTTCTACCCGAACGGCTTCATCTTGCACGTGGCGGGCTAAGTTGAACCCATTTAAGCCCCCTAAATTGTCAGCTGGGCTTAAACCTCGCAGGGTGGATATTGCCCGCACATTTTTAGGCGCAGGCCAATCAGGAATAAAATAATTTTCTATTTGATCCCTAAGGGCCATTAAAACCTCGAATGCGGGTTAAGTTTGGTGTCTGTGGCCAAGTTTTTGAGAAGATCAATCATGTCTTCTGGCAAATCCACTTCCCATTCCATGTCTTCATGGGTCACTGGATGCATAAGTTCCAGTCGCTTGGCGTGAAGAGCCTGGCGCTTAAAGCCTCTTAAGCAATCCAAGAAATCTTCATCGCAGCCTTTGGGTAGGCGCTGGCGACCACCGTATAGCGGATCACCTTGGAGCGGATAATTCACATGAGTCATGTGAACGCGAATTTGGTGCGTACGACCCGTTTCAAGCTTTAGACGAATGTGAGTGTGAGCTCTAAATCTTCTAAGCACACGGTAATGCGTAATGGCCTCTTTACCCATGGCAGAGACCGCCATCTTCAAACGGTTGCGGCTATGGCGGCCCATGGGCTCATCCACAGTACCCCCGCCTGTTAATACGCCTTGAACAACCGCTTCGTATTCACGGCCCATACTACGATCTTGCAACTGAGCCACTAAAGCTGTTTGAGCGGGAATCGTTTTAGCCACTACCATAAGCCCGGTAGTATCTTTATCGAGGCGATGCACGATGCCAGCGCGTGGCACGCCATTAAGCTGTGGACAATGATGGAGCAGTGCATTTAATAATGTGCCGCCATGATGACCTGCAGCTGGGTGCACCACCAAACCTGCCGCCTTATTAATGATTAAAATATCGTCATCTTCATACACAATATCGATATCAATTGGTTCTGGTTGCCAGCGCTCTTGAATCTCGATTTGGCTTTCTAAGGTGATTTTTTCACCCCCATAAAGCTTTTCTCGTGGCCTAAGCTTTACCCCGTTTACAAGAATGTCACCTTCCTCGATCCACTTTTTTAGACGGGAACGCGAATAATCAGAAAACATTAATGCAGCAATCTGGTCAACGCGCATCCCAGCCCATTCAGGTTCGACTTGCGCTTGGAGTGAAATAGTTTCGTGCATGATAAGACTTTCGTTGGCGCCAGCATCGCTAGCATATTAAACTAGCGGCAATTGTACAGTATTTAGAAGACTTACGCTGTCTAATAACAATGATATACTTTGCTTTCTTAACAACAGGCTTAACCCAAATGATGCGACAAAAATTATCTAGCTTTCTTTTCCATATGACTGCCATCGTTTTGGCAACGACATTATTAAGTGCATGTTCTAGCACAGGTTCTGAGCCAGTTATTGAAGACGTAAAACCTGAAGCTGAGCTTTATGCCAGTGCCGTGGCCAAACTAGAAAGTAATAATTTCCTTGTCGCCATTGAAGATTTAGAAGCGATGGAAGCCCGCTACCCATACGGGCGATATTCACAGCAAGCTCAACTAGAGCTTATTTATGCTTACTATCGCAGTAATCAACCCGCTTCAGCTAAAGTGGCTGCTAGCCGGTTTATTCGCTTACACCCTGATCATGAGCATGTGGATTATGCATACTACTTAAAAGGTTTGACAGCATTTGAGGAAAACAAAGGTGCATTTGAACAGTACCTTGGAACTGACAAAGCTAAGCGCGATCCAGGTGCGGCAAGAGATTCATTTGAAGACTTCTCTACCCTGGTCAATCGCTTCCCTGATAGCGAATATGCAGCGGATGCTAGAGTGAGAATGGTTTACCTTCGTAACCTTCTAGCTAAACACGAAATTTATGTTGCCAACTATTACATGTCGATCAATGCATGGCTTGCAGCAGTTAATAGGGCCCAGTATGTGGTAAAAAATTACCAGCTTACGCCCTCAGTCCAAGAAGCGCTTGAGATTATGGTGCAAGCTTATACCCAATTGGATTTACTAGATAATGCCAACAACGCTCAAGCCGTTCTTGACGCTAATTTTGGCAACAGCGCTTCAACCAGCGCAACAGAGGTTGAGCTTGTAGAGCTCATGCCGCGCTCAATTGTGAGCCGCTTAACCTTTGGGTTGTTTGATTAATCCTAGCTAACTAATCAAGATTCCAGTCACAATAGAGCGTGACTGGGCCTTGGCGCTTATGTTCGGTTTTAATATAGCGCTGCTCGAGCTTTTCTTGCGCCTCAGGCTCAATAGCCTTTGCCTCTAGATAATCATCAATTTGATCATAAGTAATCCCAAGCGAGTCTTCATCTGCTTGCTGTGGATTGTGCTCTTCCAAGTCTGCCGTGGGTATTTTTTTAACCAGTTGTTCTGGTGCTCCCATAAAGGCGGCTAAACTTCTTACCTGACGCTTATTCAAGCCAAATAGTGGTGCGATATCACAAGCACCATCGCCGTGTTTTGTAAAAAAACCAGTAATCGCTTCTGCAGCATGGTCGGTGCCGATAACAATGCCATTAACCAAACTAGCTACATAGTACTGAGCACTCATACGCGCGCGAGCTTTATTATTGCCACGTGCAAAATCCAACTGATGATCGCTAGGCTTAACCCAATCAATCAAGCTTTTAGCGCCTGCATCCAAACCTTTGACCATGGCTTCGATGTTAATTTCCAAACGCTGGCTAGGCTGAACAAAATCCAACGCAAGTTGGGCATCACTCTCATCCGCCTGCACATGATATGGCAAACGAACCGCAATAAATTGATATTCTTGAGTCTCTAATTCGGCATTTAATTGATCACATGCCATTTGAGCTAATTTACCTGCAGTGGTCGAGTCAACGCCGCCAGACAAACCTAGCACCAGTGATTTTGCTCCTGCACTCTCTAAGCTATGCTTTATAAAAGCGATGCGTTTTTCAATTTCACGAGCCACATCGATCGTTGGAGATGTATGAAGGGCTGCGATGATTTTTTGTTGCTGGGAAGTCGCCATTAATTTTGTCCTAGAAACTAATCAAGTAAAGATATCTTATCTTACTTTAACAACAATGTGATTATTTGCATGCGCGGTTTTCACCTTCTTTACTTAGACTTTGCATAAGCCCTGTATCTGACAAAGTTAATGTCCAACATGATGTGTCATTGCTTTGTGGCCCCTCAGGTTTGACTTTGGCCACAAGAAGGTATCCTTGTTCGCCAAGAGTCATGGTGTATGTGTAACTTTGGGTCGTATGATCAAGATCAAAAGTATCTATAGATGCTGCATATTCGCCATTTTGAAGCTTGAAGACCTCTTGAGCCAATCCGATGCGCTGCAACTGCTGGAAGGTTTGGCCTCTAATCACGCGCAGCTGATACTGCTGCCAACTGGACACCGCTAAACTTAACATGACACCGATTAACGCAAGCACCAGCAACAATTCTAACAAGGTAAATGCATTGTGTTTTCCTTTCATTGCTGGCCCCTAGGTGAATAAACTGGAGGCCATTTGGATACCCGATCTTGTGAGGACTCTTGGGCTTGCTGAATACTTCGCAACTGCAACTGCGATTGGGCCATCAACATAACAACCGCGTACGACATGAGTAACAGAACGCCCATTACAGCTAACAGAAGCCAGCCTTGTTGGGCTTTGTTGCAAACTTTTTTGGTCATCACCAACATGCTATTTCCCCTAGCCACAGTCATCACTTACACGCCAGATAAAGCTCACTGGGTGTAATGTGTGATTATCTATACTCACATCATGAAGCTGCCACACACTGCCCTCTAACAAAGAAAGCTGGTGCGTGGCTTTTGCCATGATCAACAATTCCACTCTCACCTGATGGAGCTTATGGGTTAGAAGCCTACTATAGCTTTTTTGCCATTGATCAATTCTGCAATCTTGATCTGTATCGACCCCAAAGTAGAGTTTTAAGGAGGCGACTTGTGAAACAAAGCCGCTTCTAATTCCACCAGATTTTTGCCTGGTAATGTTATTGTTTGAGGCGTTGTGGGCGTAGGTATATTGTGTACATTGGCTTTGATGCGCACGCATTAATTTAATGCTATTGTTGCCACCTGAAATAACTTCGCTTCCACATAAGCTTTGCCAATCGATAAGTAACTGGGCAGTCGCTATTTGTGAATTAGTTTGAATTTGCACCAGGCTTTGAGCGACTTCTTTGTGCTGATTGAACTGCAACAAGCTTAGCAGCAGTGTCGCCATTACTAAGGCTGCTAATGCGCTGGTGATCATGAGTTCTAGCAAGCTAAACCCAAACTCTTTATCAGCGCCCATCAAAGCTTAATATCTAAAGAAGCACAAGCATTACCCAGACTGCAGTTTTGCATTGAAAATTGATCCGATACACTCCAACTGATTGAAATGGTAAGCATGCTTTGCGCCACACAATCGCCTTTGCATGTCATGCTTAAAGTGGCGTTAGGAAGCCTGGTTTGTATCGTTTTTTGCCAATCATCCGCCCAAGCTTGAAGCATCAAAGCTTCACTACAATAAACTCCTTCAAAGCATCTAGTATCGGTTTCAGAGGCGTTAGATCTTGTGAATGCAATGTTGGTGTAAAACATAGGGTATGCCCAAACTTGGTGTGCAATCTGCTCTAACAAACCAGTGACAACAAGCATCTCTTGGCCGAATTGCAGCACCTTTTGGCTGTAGGAATGGGCTTGAAAAAGAGTCAAAAGGATTAAGCTAGATAAACTAAGACTGAGCATGACTTCAAGCAGTGCCGCACCCTTTTGATGCCCGTTAAAACCAGAAGAGAACATCAATCACAAACCTCTTTTGTGGCTCTTATACGGCCCGTTGAAGAAACCACTAAGGCAAGGCCAAGCAGGTCATCATTAGTGGCATGCGTTGGACAAAGGATCAGGGTGCCAGATTGACCGGTATTGCCTGCCAAGTTAAAGCTTATCTGCTCACCACGATTGAAGCGCAGCTCATTCGTGTGATGGATACTCCACTGGGTTAACAGGGTATCACTTTGCTGCCATACCTTGTCTTGGTTAACGTCTAGATAAATGATCAAACCGGTCTCAGAACCACAAGCAGTGGACCAGCAAATATTGATCACACTTTGTTTTTGAAGGCTGGTGAGGCGAGCATATTGAATAAGCTGAGATAAGCTTTTGTGGTCATCTTTTAGAAGTTGAAGCTGCCACATGGCATAGAGATTAACAGAGGCAACCCCACTAACAATTGCAACCAAGCTAAGCACCGCAAGCAGTTCAAGTAAGCTGAAAGCCTTGTCTGCTTTTAAAGAATAGCGGTGCTGATACGACTTGAACATGGCAACATCCTTAGTGGCTGCTGCTAAAGTGTAGCTGACAAATACTAAATGATTATTTTATCGATCAAGCCAGAAAAGAAGTAAAAAAATAAGTGCACCGCAAAGGTTATGAGACTTCAACAATTTCAACTTCAAATTTTAACACTACACCTGCCAAAGGATGGTTAAAATCCATGATCACCTCATCACCGTCAATGGTCCTCACTACCCCTGGAAGTTCAGTGTTGGCAGCATCTGAAAAGCTCACAACCAAGCCCGGCTCAAGCACCATGTCAGGCCCAAATTGGTGACGCTTTAGGGTTTGAAGGTTAGCAGGATTGTGCTGGCCAAAACCATTCTCAGGCTCAATCGTAAAGGTTTTATGATCGCCAGCAGCAAGGCCTATAACGCATGCTTCAAAGCCTGCTAATAAATTGCCATCGCCGACCGTGAATTCAACAGGGCCGTTTTCAAATGTGCTATCAATGGTCTGACCATTTTCATGATGCAAGGCAAAGTTGAGTCTAACTTGCGATGTTGAATTAATCTTTTGAGTCACGTTTTGCTGCCTTTTCAGTTTGCCAAAAATCAACAAATAAACCTACTACGCCAAGAAAAATAAGGCTGTCCGCTAGGTTAAATGCCGGGAAATAATAGGGAGGGTAGTAGAATAATAAGTAATCCACCACGTGGCCATTCATCACACGATCGATAAGATTACCTAGGGCGCCAGACAGCACCAAACTTAAACTTAAGCCCAAAAGAGTCTGAGTACCAGGTGTGTTTTTTAGCCAGTTCAAAAGATACAGGCTAATGGCTAGCGCAATAAAAGAAAAGAACCAGCGCTGCCACCCCGACTGGGAGGCTAAAAAACTAAAAGCTGCGCCCTTATTATGCACAAGAATAAGGTCAAAAAAGGGCATCACATTGAGCCTTTGTGCATACACAAAGTGCTGAGTAACTTGGTGCTTAATGATTAGATCAAGGGCAAAAAACACCAGAATAAGTAAGGAAAAGCGCCATAGAGCTGACGCTTTAACTGCATTAAGCAAACTGTCTACTCTCACCAGCACCACTCACGTTGACTACGCAACGACCACACAATTCTGGGTGAGCCTCAACTTTGCCAACGTCCTCGCGGTGATGCCAACAACGCTCACACTTAGTGTTCTTAGATGCGTGTATATCAAGCTTTAGACCCTCAAGCTCGGTTTCACTGCCGCCATCAAGACCCGCAACTAAAGACGCTTTCGAGGTTAGCAATACAAAACGCAACTCATCTCCCAACTGAGCTAACTCAGCGTACAGGGCAGGCTCAGCATACAAGGTGATTTCAGCACTGAGTGAGCCACCAATTACACCTTGGTTTCTTTGCGTTTCCAAGCTTTTATTGACCGCCTGCTTCACATCCATAATGTGATTCCAGAAAGTTTCAGTCATGGTGGTGGTTGCAGCTTGAGGAATGTTATACCAAACATTCAACTGAACTGATTCGTTGCGATTGCCAGGGATATGCTCCCATAACTCATCTGCTGTATAGCTTAGGATGGGCGCTATCCAACGCGTCATGGTTTCAATCAAATGGTACATGGCACTTTGAGCCGAGCGGCGCGCCTGACTATCTGGCGCGCAAGTGTATTGACGATCCTTAATAATGTCTAAGTAAAAACCACCTAAGTCTTGAGAACAGAAATGGGTAATTTTTTGATATACCGCGTGGAAGTTATAGCTATGATAGGCTATCTCGATCTCGCCTTGTAATTGCTCAGCACGTGCTAGCACCCATTGATCTAGGGCTAGCATGTCATTCACGTCAAGTAAGTTTTCAGAGGGTTCAAACCCATTAAGATTTGACAACAAGAAACGTGCTGTATTGCGAATACGGCGATAGGCGTCAGCCGTGCGATTTAATATCTCATCAGACACAGCCATTTCAGCGCTAAAATCTGTCGAGGCCACCCACAGACGAATAATGTCTGCGCCCAAAGTGTTACACACCTTTTGAGGTGACATCACGTTACCAATAGACTTAGACATTTTGCGACCTTGTCCGTCTACAGTAAACCCGTGAGTTAACACACCCTTATAGGGGGCTACGCCATGCATGGCAATTGAAGTCTTTAAAGACGACTGAAACCAACCGCGATGTTGATCCGATCCTTCTAAGTAGAGATCAGCCGGGAAACGAAGCTCTGGGCGCTGCTCTAAAACGGAGAAGTGAGTCGTGCCAGAATCAAACCATACATCCATAGTATCGGTGACTTTTTGATACTGTGAAGCCTCATCACCAAGCAGTTCTGTAGCATCTAACTCAAACCAAGCGTCGATGCCTGCTGTTTCTACCCTTTTGGCTACTTCTTCAAAAATTTCAGAGGTGCGAGGATGTAACTCTTGCGTATTGCGGTTAACAAACAGGGTGATCGGCACTCCCCAAGTTCGCTGTCTAGATACACACCAATCTGGGCTTGAAGACAACATGCCTGAGATACGGGCTGCGCCCCACTCTGGATGCCAAGCTACATTGTTAACCGCTTCAAGTGCCTGCTCCAACAAGCCATTTTCAGACATTGAAATAAACCACTGCGGCGTTGCACGATAAATAAGTGGGGTTTTAGTACGCCAGCAATGAGCATAACTGTGGGTAATTTTTTGTTGGTGCACCAAGGTGTTATGTGCTTCTAGAGCCGCAACCACTTGCGCATCTACTTTATATACATGAGCACCTGCAAATGGCCCTGCTGCATCAACAAACACGCCATTATCATCAACAAGGTTAAGCGTGCCAATGCCATACTTACGCCCAACGTTAAAGTCATCGACACCATGATCTGGAGAAGTATGAACACTGCCAGTGCCCGCTTCAGTAGTCACATGATCACCTAGGATCACTGGTACTTGTCGTTCATCATAAAATGGGTGCTGAAGCTCCAAGTGTTCTAGCGCCTGGCCCTTCGCTTCGCCTAATACTTTATAGTCTTCAATGCCATAGCGTGACATGGTGCTTTCAAGCAAATCTTTTGCGAAAATTTGGCATTCATCATTAACTTGCACCAGCGCATAATCAAACTCAGGATGCATACTTACAGCCTGGCTAGAGGGTAAGGTCCAAGGGGTGGTGGTCCAAATAACGACACTTGTTAAAAGTGTTGTTTGTACCCCAAAAACTTGATTTATAGCGTTCTGATCTTTAACAAAGTAACGAACATCGATAGATAAAGAGTCTTTGTCTTGATATTCAACTTCAGCTTCAGCTAAAGCAGAAGCCCCAACTACACTCCAATAAACAGGCTTATAACCTTTAACCAGGTGTCCGTTTTCAACAATTTTACCAAGCGAACGGATAATGTTTGCCTCGGTTTCAAAGCGCATCGTTTTGTAAGGGTTTTCCCAATCACCGATGATTCCAAGGCGCACAAAGTCTGCCATTTGGCCAGCAACTTGTTTTTCTGCGTAGGCTCTGCACTTTTCACGAAACACAGCATGGGTGACTTTATTACCAGCTTTGCCAATTTTTTGTTCCACTTTGTGTTCAATAGGCAGACCATGGCAATCCCATCCCGGCACATAAGGCGCATCATAGCCGCTCAGGGTTTTAGACTTAACAATGATGTCTTTCAATATTTTATTAACCGCATGGCCAATATGAATATCGCCATTTGCATATGGAGGGCCGTCATGCAAAATAAATTGCTCGCGGCCTTTACCTGCTTCGCGCAGTTTTTTGTATAGATCCATCTGCTGCCACTTTTTAAGAATTTTAGGCTCACGCTGAGCTAAATTTCCGCGCATTGGGAAGTCTGTTTGTGGCAGGTTTAAGGTGGATTTATGGTCGCTCATGCTTAAGATCGCTTCTCAAATAATTATCTATTTAGTGTACTTGGTGCAGCTAAAAAGTAGTCTTTGGCTGTCTGTATGTCTTTTTGTATTTGCGCTTGAAGTTCATCAAGCCCATTAAATTTTTTCTCATTCCGGATAAACTGACAAACTTCCACAGTAATTGTTTTACCGTAACAATCGTCCTTATACCCAAACATATGCACCTCTAATTGAGGCTGCACGCCTGCTAAGGTCGGCCGGTAACCCACATTAGCAACGCTATCTATCGGTTTGTCTAGCAGTCCATGCACCCTAGTGGCATAAACGCCTTGTAATGCGGGCCTTGGCTTTTGCAAACGTATGTTTGCTGTTGGCACGCCAATGGTGCGGCCTAACTGCTGTCCATAGGCCACCTTGCCTGTGAAGGTGTAATCGTGCCCTATAAAACGTCTGACTGCTTCTAGGTCATGAACTTCAAGCGCACTTCTAATTCGAGTGCTTGAAACTCGCTCACCATCTAACTCACAGGTCTGAGTATTTTCAACATCAAAACCATGCTTTAAACCTTCGGATTTGAGAAGCCCATAGTTCCCCATTCTATCCTTGCCAAATCTAAAATCATCACCCACCACAAAGTGGCTTACAGCAAGACCACTGACCAACAGTTGCTGAATAAACTCATGCGCACTTAAACTTAATAATTTCTGATTAAATCTAAGGCATAAAACCCGATCAATTCCATGTTGATCAAGCAGTAACAACTTTTCTCGTAAGCGAGTAATTCTTCGCGGCGCCTCATCTTTGGCAAAGTATTCCAAAGGTTGTGGCTCAAACAATATAACCACCGCGGGTAGACCTTGCATAGTGGCTTTAAGCTTAACTTGACGTAAAACTCGCTGATGGCCTAAATGCACACCATCAAAATTCCCGATGGTCGCAACACAACCCCGATGCTCAGGCTTGAGGTTATAAAGACCACGAATAAATTCCATAGATACCCGTCAAATTAAAGGCCCTGGGCCTATGCAAAAGTAAGCCTCGCATTATATACCAGACGCTGGGCATTTTGCGACTTACAAAGCGTTCTAATTGCTTGGGGGTTAACTGTCTTTTGGGCCTTGCAAATGACGCATACGTAGACCACAAATCAGAACTCCAAAAGCATAAGCCAAACCACCAAAAATAATCACCTGACTCAACTGAAAAATTCGCTCCCATAAGCCCCAAGACAACCAGGTTTGCGGCGCCTCCACCGCAAAGTAAAGCACTGCAGCTAAAGCCATATTGCCAAATACCATGCGCAATATAAACACAGGCCAGCCAGGGGAAGGCTGCCATATTTTTTTACGATATAAACCAAAACCCAAAAGGGATGCATTAAGCAGGGCAGATAAAGAGGTCGCCATAGCCAGGCCCACATGGTCAAAGTGCCATACCAACAATAAATTTAGCAACATATTACTGACCATGGCCCATATGCCAATTCTCACCGGGGTCTTCATATCTAACCTGGCAAAATAACCTGGCGCCAAGACTTTTATCAGCATAAAAAATAGCAAACCAAAGGCATAAGCTCGCAAGCTCGCTGCACTATTCAAAACATCTTGTGATCCCATGGCGCCGTAGTGGAAGAGCACTGCGATTAAAGATTCAGCTAATATTACTAATGCCACCGCAGCAGGCACACCCAAAAGCAAGACCATTCGCAGCGCCCAGTCTAGCGTATCGCTAAATGCCTGAGGGGATTTGGAAGCGTGACGTTTTGACAAGCCCGGTAAAATAACAGTTGCAATTGCAATGCCAAATACCCCAAGTGGCAACTCCATTAAACGATCGGAATAATACAACCAAGACACACTACCTGATTGCAACATTGAAGCCAGCACCGTATCCAATAAAAGATTGACCTGCGCCACAGATACACCAAACATAGCAGGCAGCATCAACTGCATCACTTGTTTTACCTTAGCGTCGCCAAAAGCAACACTTGGACGGACTAACAACCCAAGTTGCGCAACAAACGGCAATTGCAAAAGCACTTGCAAAACCCCTGCAATAAGCACACCCCAGGCTAGCGCCATTATCGGCACAGTTAATACTGGAGCCAGCCATATTGCAGCCCCTATTAAACTTAAATTTAGCAGGACCGGGGTGACCGCAGGGACCACAAAGCGTTTGGAATAATTTAACAAACTGCCCAAAAACCCTGTCATTGAAATCAACAACAAATAAGGAAAGGTAATTCGCAGCATGTCTGCGGTAAGCCCAAGCTTGTCGCCATCATCAGCAAAGCCTGGTGCAAAAATAAGTGCAAGTATAGGAGCTGCTATGACAGCCACAACTGTCACCATTGTAAGCACAAGCAATAAGGTACCAGACACCCGACTTATCATCGCTTGTAAAAGCTGCTTATTGCCTTGTTCACTCGTGCCTGCAAGTACGGGGACAAAAGCTTGGTTAAATGCACCTTCTGCAAACAAGCGTCTAAGAAAATTGGGGATTTTAAAAGCTACAAAGAATGCATCTGCGTGAGAACCTGCGCCAAACAGAGTAGCAATAACTACATCTCTTGCTAAGCCTAGGACGCGCGACAACATTGTCATACTGGCAACAATCAAACTCGAGCCTAACAAACCTTTAGTATTCTGGGCAGGGTTTGGTGATGTCGATATTGGTGGTATTTGTGAAGCCATATATGCCTATAAAAATGCTAATCACTGAAGAAAAAAGCCTAGGTTTTGGCTTCTTTATGTCGGTTTTACCCTATGTTAACGCAAAAACATTAAAATGAACTGATATTTATAACAAAAAGCCGTAATCTAAGTTGACAAAAGACGCCCAAACGGGAATAATTTCGCACCTCATAAACACCTGCTATAGATATTGTGTTTTAACATTATTTACAGCTTTTTAATTACATTGATAAAGGAGCCAGATCGTGGCTAATTCCGCTGGATCAAAGAAACGCGCTCGCCAGGCAGAAAAACGTCGCAGTCATAACGCAAGCCTGCGCTCCATGGCACGCACATACTTAAAGAAAGTTACTGCCGCTATTGAAGCTGGTGACAAAGAAGCTGCCCAAGCTGCGTACACAACTGCAGTATCTATCATGGACAAGAGTGTGTCTAAAGGCATTTTCACCATGAATAAAGCTGCTCGCCATAAGAGCCGCCTGAGTGCAAAAATTAAAGCTCTATAAGTTTTAGAGTTAAAAAAACCGGCTACTAGCCGGTTTTTTTGTGCCTGTAATTAAGACAATTAAAAAAACATGGGCGCCTATCTTAAACAAGCACCAAGTTGTCTCGATGGATAAGCTCTGCATCTGCCACATAGCCTAAAGTGGCTTCTATCTCTAAACTACCTATGCCCATAATTTTCTTTGCTTCGCCTGAAGAATAATTGACCAGCCCCCGAGCAATAGTTTGTCCGTCCGTGTCTAAGACTAACACCATGTCGCCACGGGTAAAGCTGCCCTTAACGTGTTTGACTCCAACCGACAAAAGACTCTTGCCTTGCTGGATAAGCACCTTGGCAGCACCGGCATCGACACGCAATTCACCTTTGGCTTTAAGATGACCCGCTAACCATTGTTTACGGGCTAGCAAAGGCTCTTCATCTGGCACAAACAAAGTACCAAGCTTCTCACCCTGTCTTAACCTTTGCAATACGTTAGCTTCTCGCCCGTTGGCAATAATTGTATTCGCGCCTGAGCGAGCCGCAAGCTTTGCAGCTTGTACTTTAGTTAGCATACCACCACGACCTAAGCTACCCGCCGAACCACTTGCCATGTCGATCAACGATGGATCACCGGCATGCACTTTAGAGAGAAGTTTTGCATCAGTATGGTGACGTGGGTCTTTGTCACATAGACCATCTTGATCTGTAAGAATAACCAAAAGATCGGCTTCAACTAGGTTGGCAACTAATGCACCTAGAGTATCATTGTCACCAAACCTGATTTCATCAGTCACCACGGTGTCATTTTCATTAACCACAGGAATAACGTTATGGCTCACTAGCGCCCTCAGCGTACCCCGGGCGTTAAGGTAGCGCTCACGGTGGGTTAAATCATCGTGAGTGAGGAGTATTTGTGCGGTGCGCATATCATGGCGAGAAAAGTTGCCCTCATAACACTGCACCAAACCCATTTGTCCCACCGCGGCTGCAGCTTGTAGGTTATGAATTTCTTTTGGCCGCTCTGACCATCCCAAACGAACCATGCCCTCCGCAATAGAACCTGAAGACACTAACACAACTTCAACACCTTGCTGCCTAAGGGCCGCTATCTGATCCACCCAACCAGCAATTGCCTTTTCATCTAGGCCTGCACCATCATTAGTGAGCAGCGCACTTCCAATCTTGATCACAAAGCGCTGCCCTTTTACGGCAATGTTCTGGCTAGTCATAGGTATACTCGACTTCGACATCATAGTCATCGTCATCATAGTCATCATCGTCTAAGTCATCATTGCCTTTGGCCGCAAGGCGCTGCTGATGGCGTGCCAGCTTAAATTGCTGCACGCGCTCGCGAGCTTCTTGCTCCAAACGCAATTTAAGCTCTTCTTCTTGCGCTGCAAATTCTGGATCCGCTAAGCTACGTTCATTTCGCTGCTCAATGAAATCCATAATTTCACCGGCAAGCTTGAGTGTTCCTTGCTTGTTAATGGCAGCAATCTCAAACACTGGGCCTTTCCAATATAACGCATCCACAACCGACTGGCACCTTTGTTTACGCTCTTCTTCAGGCACTAAGTCTAACTTATTTAATACCAACCAGCGTTCTCGCTCGGCCAAGGCTGGGCTGAATTTTTCTAGCTCATTAACAATAATTTTTGCCGATTCCGCAGGAGGCACATCATCCCATGGGGCCATGTCAACCAAATGCAGCAATACGCTGGTCCGAGACAAATGTTTTAAGAACTGAATCCCTAGACCCGCACCTTCTGCGGCACCTTCAATAAGCCCTGGTATGTCAGCAATCACAAAACTTCGATGACGCTGCATACTGACCACGCCTAGGTTGGGTGTTAGGGTTGTAAATGGGTAGTTAGCAACTTTGGGCTTGGCTGCAGATACAGCCCTTATAAAGGTAGATTTGCCCGCATTAGGCAACCCTAAAAGGCCAACGTCAGCTAATACCTTGAGCTCAAACCGAAGATTACGTTTTTCACCTGGAGAGCCATTTGAAGTCTGACGTGGTGCACGGTTGACACTGGATTTGAAGCGAGTGTTACCCAGCCCATGAAAGCCGCCTTGAGCCACTTTAACAATTTGCCCAGGCTCGGCTAGATCGGCTAACACTTCATCTGTATCACGATCGACAATAGTCGTTCCTACGGGCACCATCAAGGTCATGTCTTCACCAGAACTTCCGGTGCAGTCTGAGCCTTTACCTGACTCACCAGATTGCGCCTGGTACCTTGGCTGATAGCGATAATCCACTAAAGTGTTCAGCGTATCATCGGCTTTAACAAATATACTGCCGCCATCGCCGCCATCACCGCCGTCAGGCCCGCCACGTGGAATGTACTTCTCACGGCGAAAGCTTAGGCAACCATTGCCCCCTTTGCCCGCTTCAACTATGACGTTACTTTCGTCAACAAATTTCATACATTCTCCGTGCAGCAACCACTGCAGCATAAAGGCTACACGCCTTGATCTAAAAAAATTTCAATGTTGCTCAGTTATAGTAACTTTCACTAACGCTGAACACAAAAAAGCCCCGCTAAGCGGGGCTCTTTCAAACGGCCCCTAAGGCCAATATAGGTTCTAAACCTTAAGCCGGTACGATAGTAACGAACTTGCGGTTTTTTGGACCTTTAACAACGAACTTAACAGTGCCTGGTGCAGTAGCAAACAAAGTGTGGTCTTTGCCACAGCCTACGTTTTCGCCTGCATGGAAGTGCGTGCCACGTTGGCGCACTAAAATGTTACCCGCTGCAACGGCCTGACCACCATAGCGCTTCACGCCTAAGCGTTTAGACTCGGAATCGCGACCGTTATTAGTACTACCACCTGCTTTCTTATGAGCCATGGGTTATCTCCTTATGATTAGGCACTAATGCCAGTAATCTTAACTTCGGTAAACCACTGACGATGACCCATCTGCTTCATGTGGTGCTTACGACGCTTGAACTTCATGATGCGAACTTTTTTGCCACGACCGTGAGATACGATCTCTGCAGAAACCTTAGCGCCTTCAACAACAGGTGCGCCAATTTTCACATCTTCGCCATTAACAACTAGAAGTACACGATCAAAGTCAACGCTAGCGCCAACTTCAAGGTTTAGTTTTTCTAGCTTAAGGGTCTCGCCCTCTTCAATACGGTGCTGCTTACCACCGCTTACAATTACTGCGTACATACTTTTCTCCAATATGTGCTGATCCGGCTACTAAAAAAAGGCCTGCTGCTAATAGCAATTTACGCTCACTAGAAGTGAATTTAAGTGCCATATGACAGGGAGCAAGTTGGACCAGTCACAGGGGGCGTAATTTTACGCTAACTGGCCATCATTCACAAGCCTAGTGAGCAAGTATATTAATGCTGATTAACAAACAGCATGGTTATGTCTGGCTATGCCATAAGGATGACGAATTTGTGTCATGTGACCAGAGCTTTCCTTGACACAAAGGCTCTAGCTCACTAGCATTGCTGTCTTAACTTTCTGATCTTCGAAACCGCATAAATAATGCAGGCCAACGACCTATATTTCCCAGTAAAAGATGACTTTAAAGCAGTGGATGCTGCCATTATCGAACACCTGAGCTCATCCGTGCCTTTAGTTGAAAAAATTGGCCACTACATTATTGAGAGTGGCGGCAAGAGGTTGCGTCCGTTATTAGTTTTACTGGCAGCACGCGCATGTGGCTATAACGGCAAAGCTCACATCAACTTGGCCGTGGTTGTAGAATTTATTCATACCGCTACCTTACTGCATGATGATGTAGTGGACACCTCTGATCTTAGGCGCGGAAAACCCACAGCAAATAACAAATGGGGCAATTCATCAAGCATACTGGTAGGCGATTTTTTATATTCGCGTGCTTTTCAAATGCTTGTGGATATTGGCAAACTTAATGTAATGGGCACCCTTTCTAACGCCACTAACGTGATTGCAGAAGGCGAGGTATTGCAACTATTAAATGCAAAAAACCCAGATGTGAGTGAAGAAGACTACCTAAAGGTGATTCTGAGCAAAACTGCCATGTTATTTGAGGCCGCCAGCCGAACCGGCGCGCAGATTGCACAGGCTGATGATGAACAAGCTGATGCACTAGCAAACTTTGGACGCCATTTAGGCATTGCCTTTCAGTTGATCGATGACTTAATGGATTACACTGGCGATCTGGATACTATGGGTAAAAACGTTGGCGACGATCTTGCTGAAGGCAAACCCACCTTGCCCTTAATACATGCCATGAAATTTGCTGAAAAGGATGAGCAAAAACTTATCCGCAAGGCCATCAGGCAGGGTAGCAGTGAAAGCTTAGACCAGATACAGGCCATTCTTGTTCGCTGTGGATCCCTAGATTACACCCGACAACGAGCATCACAAGAGACAAAAGCTGCAATCGACTGCCTTGCAACCATAGCCGACTCGCCTTTTAAATCTTCACTCCAGGATTTATGCACCCTAGCCTTAGCCCGGCAAAATTAAAAGTGTTATAATAATTTGGCATAAGAGCTAGGCTCTTATTTCATTTAATGATTTAACGCCAGCGCTATTAATTTATCACCTTGATATCGCTGTCAGAAACAGTAGCCAGTAAGATGGTTACCCTATGGAAATATATCGATGAGCAGACCTTCTTCTTTCAATCGTGATGAGCTTTTGTCTTGCGGCAATGGCGAAATGTTTGGCCTTGGCAATGCGCGCTTACCCGTGGGCAATATGTTGATGATGGACCGTATTGTGCATATCTCTGATACTGGCGGTAGCGAAGACAAAGGACAGATCATCGCTGAACTCGATATTACTCCGGATCTTTGGTTTTTTGATTGTCACTTTCCAACCGACCCCGTTATGCCAGGCTGTCTGGGGCTTGATGCAATGTGGCAGATAGTTGGCTTTTTCCTAGGCTGGAAAGGCAACAAAGGTCGTGGCCGAGCTCTTGGTTGTGGCGAAGTTAAGTTTTTTGGACAAGTACTTCCTACTGCCAAAAAAGTAACTTATAAAATTGATATTACGCGCTGCATCGAACGCAAATTGGTAATGGGTATTGCGAATGCCAGCATGGAAGTTGACGGGAAAGAAATCTATACTGCCAAGGACCTTCGGGTCGGCCTGTTTACTAGCACGGATGATTTTTAACCTTAAATTAAGCTTTAAGACTATTATTTAAAAGCACATTAGAGAGGTCTACTATGCGACGTGTTGTCGTTACCGGATTGGGCATTGTTTCTTGCATTGGAAACAACAAAGAAGATGTTGTTGCGTCACTAAAGGCAGGCAAGTCAGGTATTAGCTTTCAGCCAGAATACCAAGAAATGGGTTTCAAAAGTCACGTTGCTGGCAGCGTAGATATCGATTTCTCTAGCCTAATTGACCGCAAATTGATGCGTTTTATGGGGGATGCCTCAGCCTATGCTTATCTATCGATGCAACAAGCAATAGCGGACTCAGGTCTTAGCGAAGATCAAGTCTCTAACCCACGTACTGGCCTAATCGCGGGCTCAGGTGGCGCTTCTAACGCTAATGTGATTGAAGCTGCGGATGGTATGCGCGAAAAAGGTTTGCGCCGCGTTGGCCCATACCGCGTGACGAGAACGATGGCGAGTACCGTTTCTGCGTGCCTTGCGACACCTTTTAAAATCAAAGGCTGTAACTACTCAATTACATCGGCTTGCTCAACAAGTGCGCACTGCATTGGCAACGCTATGGAGCAAATTCAGCTTAATAAGCAGGATGTTGTTTTTGCTGGTGGTGGCGAGGAATTACATTGGAGCCAAAGTGTTTTATTTGACGCTATGGGCGCCCTTTCTAGCAAATACAATGACACTCCAGAAAAAGCTTCACGCGCCTATGATGCAAACCGAGATGGGTTTGTTATTGCAGGCGGCGGCGGCATGTTAGTGCTTGAAGAGTTGGAACATGCAAAGGCACGAGGCGCAAAAATTTACGCAGAATTAGTCGGTTATGGTGCAACTTCAGATGGCTATGACATGGTATCACCTTCAGGAGAAGGCGCTATGCGCTGCATGCAGCAGGCTATGAGCACAATCGATAAGCCCATCGATTACATCAATGCTCACGGCACAAGTACCCCAGCCGGTGATATTCAGGAGCTTAAAGCAGTGAAATCTGTATTTGGCGATGCATGCCCGAGAATCACTTCAACTAAGTCTCTTACAGGTCACTCTCTTGGAGCTGCAGGGGTTCAAGAAGCGATTTATAGCTTACTTATGCAAGAAAACAACTTTATTGCCGCTTCGGCCAATATCGAAGAGCTTGATGACGGCGCTGCCGGCATGCCAGTTGTTACAACCAAAGAGGAAAGTGTAGATTTAACCACGGTAATGTCTAACAGCTTTGGTTTTGGTGGCACTAACGCAAGCTTGGTTTTCACTAAATACGCAGACTAAAATTTAGGCATTATATAAAATCAAAGAAGCTGCCAAATGGTGGCTTTTTTGGTTCTTGGGCCTAAGAAATATCAATGAGGTTTTCAGTCATCCAAGACACCATCTTTTGGTGCATCTCCTTGGTCGTGACATCCGCATTGATTGGGGCGCCAATTCTCACATCTACTTTGCCAGAGCGCTTAATCCACTTTCTAGGTGGAGATAAACGACCGCTATTTTGAACAATGGGCAAAATAGGTACACCCGCTTGATGCGCAAGCATAGCCGCGCCCTTAGTGCACGGCCCCAACTCGCCAGGAGGACAGCGCGTTCCTTCAGGAAAGATCACCACAGAAATGCCGGCGTTTAAGCGCTCACAACCTTGTTGTGAAAGTTGTTTTAACGCGTTAGTTTTGCGTTTGCGATCAATGGCAATCGGGTTTAGCATCGCCAAAGCCCAACCAAAGAATGGGATATAAAGCAGCTCGCGCTTGAGCACTGTACTCACAGGTATACCCATCGTGAGTAAGTAAAAAGTTTCCCAATCACTTTGATGATTGCACGCTACGACCACGGGTTGGTTTTTAGGTATATTTTCTAAACCGGTAATTTCAAAAGTTATACCGCACGTGAGTTTCATCCATTGCAACACAGTACGGTTGCAGTAGCTGACAAATTTAAACCTAAAACGCCGCTTAACCACGGGCGATGTCGCCACAAGTAGGATTGATGCGAGAATGGAAATTAAGCCTAGCCCTAAATAGAAGAACGCTGATCTAATAAACAAAATAAGGCTATCCTCCTGTTACGGGCGGAAAAAACGCCACTTCACTAGACTTGGGTACGCATGTATCTGACTTAGCCATGACTTGGTCAACCGCCACAAGCACATTTTCGGCACTAATATGATCAGTCCATTGCGGGTGTTTCTGGCAAATCTCTAACCGCAGCTTGGATACTGTTATATCTGATTCAACTGCCAATTCTATGCCTGTTGAACTTAACTTATCCTTAAGCTCACCAAAAAAAAGTATGTTTATCATCTTGATCTACCACGACCATCTTCAAGCGTCCAATGTCCGCTTTTACCGCCTTGTTTCTCTACCACTTTAAGACCCGTTATGGTCATCCCACGATCCACTGCTTTGCACATGTCATAAATTGTTAAAGCTGCTGTGGAGGCTGCACATAAAGCTTCCATTTCAACTCCTGTACGCCCATTCAGCTTGCACATGGTTTGCACATGCACGCGCTCTTGGTCTTGTTCAACTGTGAGTTCTACAGTCACTTTAGAAAGCATGAGGGGGTGGCAAAGAGGAATCATATCGCTGCATTTTTTAGCCGCTTGAATACCTGCTATTCGTGCCACCGCTAGAACGTCACCTTTTTTGTGATTGCCATTGGTAATAAGTGCTAGCGTTTCAGGCAACATTTCTACAAAAGCCTCAGCCCGAGCCACTCTCGTGGTGATGTCTTTTTCTGACACATCGACCATGTGTGCATGGCCTTCATTATCTAAGTGAGTTAACTGTGACATCTACAAACCACTCCTTAAGCCTTAGCAGAGTTAGCAGAGTTAGCGAACTCAGCTTGGCGCAAAACCGGGTTTGCATACATGGCGATAGCATATTCTCTTTGATCACTTGAGAGCTCATTAAAGCGCTCTTCCAAAAACTGTGTTGAAGTATCTTCAACGCCATCAACCATGGCTTTAGCAGCAATATTGGTAGACTGGAGTTGGTAATTCACGGCAATACTAGCATCAATCGCTTCAGCAATTTGTTCTGGTGTATCAAACTGGCCATCTAAAGGCTTACCAAAAGCGACATGAACTCTGCCTTTATTACCGATAATGCCTTTTACTATACTTTTCATATCTTCAAATTGAGCCTTTACATACTCACCGCTACTGTTCACCGCAGCTAATTCACAGGCTTTAGCCGTATCACATGGGTCAAACTCATATGCAATTGAAACCGGTACAATATGCAAACTGTTGATATAGTCTGAATAGCTTTGCCCAGATTTCTTTTTGCTCATGTAAAGCATCTTCATGACGGCGACATCTGTCGCATCAATACCATCTTTGGCACGTCCTTCCCTTTGGGCAATCCAAATATTATGCCCAGTATGCACTGAATGGTCGATATAGGATGATAAATCCATATATGCCTTCATTTTTTCACGCACACCAGTCGCCGATCGCTTGACTACAAAACTTTTGTTTAAACGCATGATGTCACTGACGTAGGGTTTTTGCAGTAGGTTGTCTCCTATAGCAATACGCGCTGTACCTAACCCTTGCTGATCTAACCCATAACTGACTAACGCTGGATCAATGGCAATATCACGATGATTAGAAATAAAAAGATATCCCTTTCCAGGCTCTAATTGTTCAAGGCCGCTATAGGTTAACTGTGTCACTGTGCGCTTGAGCATTTTGTCCATGTACTTAGCAATCATTTTTTGCCATGAGTCTACATCGCTGACATGTTTAAACTCGCGCCTTAATGCCCATTTTATGGGCTCATTAAGAAGCTTTCCAACCATCATTTTCAAACGTGGAAACTTAAAGCGCCCAATGACGCTCAACAATTCTTGGTTATTAACCAAGGCATCGATCACAGGCCTTACTTCGTCATCGTTATAAGGTCTTATGTCTTTAAATATATCGTTATTATCAGTCATGTTTCGTTATTCTTATTATCCGCCTGTGGCGTTCATGAATCGAAGAATTTGCGGCTTTTCATGCAAATCAAAATAATGTTTTTCTGGCTTCAGTGCCATCGAAGCCTTAATGGCTTCCTTAAGAGGTTCAACCATCCCTTTGTTGCTGCGCAAAATTGGCATAAGATCAACGCTATGCTCATTACCTAAACATAGAAGTAAGCGCCCCTCTACGGTCACCCTTACCCGGTTACAATCGCCACAAAAATTATGACTGTGGGGTGAAATGAAACCAATTTTTGTCTCATGGCCTGGCATATTATAGTAGCGCGACGGGCCAGCTGTTTTAGCAAGGTTATGAGTCAATTTATAGCGCTGTTCGATGAGTGCTCGTACGTCATCACTAGAACAATAGGTTATTGCGCGGTCATGACTTTGGATGGTACCAAGTGGCATTTCTTCTATGAACGCAATATCGATGGCTTTTTCGCGAGCAAACTCGACCAAATCTAAAACTTCGTCATCGTTGCTACCTCGCATTACCACAGCATTGATTTTGATCCGCTTAAAGCCTTGTTCAATGGCCGCATCAATACCTGTTAGCACCTGAGATAATTTCCCAATACGCGTCATCTCTTTAAACTTTGTCGCATCCAAAGAATCTAAACTTACATTCAAACGGCTTACACCTGCATCTTTTAATGCTTTGGCATGGCGCAATAATTGCGAACCATTGGTGGTGATCAAAAGCTCATCAAGGCCTGGTAATTTGCCGATTTTATGCAAATTTTCTACCAACCCACGCCTCACTAAAGGCTCGCCTCCAGTTAGACGGATTCGACTTACACCAAGCTCAACAAAAGCTCTAGCCACAAGCTCAATTTCCTCAAGGCTCATGATGCTCTCACGCGGCAAAAAGGTCATTTCTTCTGCCATGCAGTAGACACACCTATAATCACAGCGATCAGTCACGGAAATACGCACATAATCAACTTGGCGTCCAAAATCGTCTATTAGTTGGTGCTGCATAAACTTTCTCATGGGCTACTTTTTTGGCAGCCTATTGGTTAATGGCAAACATTATACCTGCCATAGCTGTTTGGTTCTAATTAAGCCTCAGAGTTTTTAGAATGAGGATGTGCCACCAAAAAACGATGCATATGGATATTAAAATTTTCTAGTGCCTGGCGTGAAAGCACGCTCGATCACAGTCACCAACCCAGAGCGCCATGGGCGTTGTCTGATACCAAAGGTAGCTAAAATTTTATGACAGTCTAGCACCGTATAGTTTGGTCGTGGGGCCTTAGCTGGCCAATCTGCACTTGTCACAGCCTCTATTAATTGAGCTTTTGAGGCACCATGCTTTTTTGCAGCTGCAAGTATAGCCTCAGCAAAGCCTTTCCAAGTGGTGACCTCTGCGCCACTATAGTGATAAGTGCCAAAAGCTTCGACATCGCATTCCAATTGTTTGATGATCGCAATAATCACACTAGCAACATCATGGGCGTAGGTAGGACAACCATACTGATCAGAAACAGCCTTCACTTGTTCTTGTTGCTGTAATTGTCGCAGTGTTCGTAAAACAAAGTTGTTGCCGTTGTCGCTAAAAATCCAGCCCACTCGCAAAATAATATGTCTAGGACAGTAGGTTTTGATTGCCTGTTCATGGGCAAGCTTAGCTTTGCCAAATATGTTCACTGGCGCAGGCTTAGCATCCTCTTTGTAGGGCGCCGTATGATCGCCACTAAAGACATAGTCGGTAGAAAGGTGAATGAGCGTAAGGTTTAAATCAGTACAGGCTTTGGCCAAACTCACCATGCTTGAGTGAACGCCGAAATGCCTATCTTCAAAATGTAGCTCAGCTCGATCAGCACCTCCATAGCTAGATGCATTCACAACATATTGAGCTTTGTGGTTTTGTAATACCTTTCTTAAGGCTTGTGGATCAAGGGTTTCAAACTCCACCTGGTCAAGCTTGATGACTGTGATCGCTTCGTTGGTAGCCGATGCACAAAAATCTGAACCAATTTGGCTGGATGGACCAATAACTATAACGGTGGCCGCCATCATATATTTTTATTTTCCATGCTAGTGATTAAATTTTGGATTACTTTAGGCTCAAAGATGCCTTGCTTATTGAGACACGGTTCTGGTTTTGATACACCTTTAACAAGACGGTACACAACAATTCCTTTGTTCTTGAATGTTATACAGGCCTCATTCTATCATTAATTCACCAAGGCTAGGCTATGTGAGAGGAGTTAGATCATGTCTATTCAGGTTGATCATTATTGATTAGACTAAAAACTAAACCTAAGTTGTTAATAAAAAAATAGGCAATCTATCAAATGAACTCAAAGCATGCTTCATCACGTCAATACCCAAAAAACTCTGGCTGGCAAAGAATGTATCACGCTGCAGCCTTTTCCTTAAAAGGCATTGTCTACTGCTTTAAACATGAAGCGGGCATGAGAGAGTACACGGTTATTTTTCTAGTTTCCATTCCGTTTGCATTTTACTTAGGTGAACTTCCTGTTGAGCGAATTATATTGTTAGGCGCCGGAATTTTGGTGTTGTTGATGGAATATCTTAATTCAGCTTTAGAGGCGACGCTAGATCGAATTAGCCTCGAGCATCATGAACTTACTGGAGCAGCTAAAGACATGGGCTCGGCCGCTGTGTTTATTGCGGCTTTATTTTATGTGTATGTATGGGCTGAGTTTATCATCCGCCACTTTAGCTAAGATGACTAGACCCATAAAAAAGCCCACAAAAGTGGGCTTTTAAATCATTAACCAAGGCGTTTAGATACAACGCCCTTGTTAAAACATGAAATGCTCTTGCTCTAAACCTTGCAAAGATTCTGCGCCGGCTAACATTGCACTTGCGTGGGCTTTGGTCCTTGGCAAAAGTCTTGCGAAGAAGAACTGCGCCGTAAATAATTTAGCTTTATAAAAAGCCTCCTCACTAGTACCAGAAGCCAAAGTGTCTAGTGATACTTTTGCCGCATGAGCAAAGAAAAAGGCTTGCGTGACATATCCTGAATACATCAAATAATCCACTGATGCCGCGCCCACCTCATTACGGTCTTTCATTGCAGCCATGCCTATCTTCATCGTTAAATCACCCCACTCTTTATTAGCCGCCATCAAAGGCTCAATAAATTCAGCCATACGTGGGTCATCCATCTGTGATTTACAGAAAACGTGAATCTTTTTAGTAAATGCTTTTAAGCTTTCGCCTTGCGTCATAAGCACTTTGCGACCCAAAAGATCTAACGCCTGAATGCCAGTAGTGCCTTCATAAATAGTGGCAATCCTAGCATCACGAACAAGCTGCTCCATGCCATATTCTCTTATATAGCCGTGCCCACCAAAGCACTGCATGCTTAAGTTAGCCGCCTCGACGCCAGTTTCCGTCATAAACGCCTTGGCAATAGGTGTAAGCAAAGATAATAGCACTTCAGCTTCTTGCGCTTCCTGCGTACCTTGGTTTCTAGTGATCGTGTCATTAAGCATTGCTAGATAATAGACCAACATGCGGCCACCTTCGGCAAACGCTTTTGCAGTAAGTAGCATGCGCCTCACATCAGGGTGAACAATAATTGGATCGGCTGCTTTTTCTGGTGCTACAGGCCCAGCCAAAGAGCGCATTTGTAGACGCTCTTTACTGTATTCAAGAGCCCCCTGGAATGAACCTTCGGCAGCACATAAGCCTTGCACAGCTGTGCCAATGCGGGCAATGTTCATAAAGGTGAACATGCAGTTTAAGCCTTTGTTCTCTGGACCAATTAAATACCCTTTGGCGCCGTCAAAATTCATCACGCAAGTTGCATTACCATGGATTCCCATTTTATGTTCGATAGAACCACATTTAACTTGGTTGCGCTCGCCAAGGCTGCCATCGTCGTTCACATTAACTTTAGGAACAATAAATAAAGAAATACCTTTGGTTCCTTCTGGTGCGCCTGGTAGCCGTGCAAGTACGATATGGACGATATTTTCCACCATGTCATGCTCGCCTGCAGAAATAAAAATCTTGGTGCCTGTAAGGGCATAGCTGCCATCAGCCTGTGGTTCGGCTTTGGTTCTAAGTAATCCCAGGTCGGTGCCGCAGTGAGACTCTGTTAAACACATGGTTCCAGTCCAACGGCCTTCAACCAAAGGTAGTAAATATTTCTCTTTTTGAAGCTGTGTACCATGCGTCTCAATGGTGTTCATAGCACCGTGACTTAAACCTGGGTACATACTCCAAGACCAGTTGGCAGTGCCAGAAAGCTCATTGATCATTGTGCCTAAAGACTCTGGCAAACCTTGGCCGCCAAACTCTGGGTTATGGGACATGGATGGCCAACCACCTTCCACATATTTAGCATAAGCTTGTTTAAAACCTGGAGGGGTTGTGACGGCGCCGTCATTCCACACGCATCCAACTTCGTCACCAACGGTGTTTAGCGGTGCCAATTCGTTTTCTGAAAATTTTGAAGCTTCTTCAAGAATTGCATTAATCGTTTCTACGTCAATGTCTTCACATCCATTTAATGTCTTGTAATGATCAGCCATGGATAGAACTTCGTGCATTGCAAATTGAATGTCGCGCTGCGGGGCTCTGTAATTGGGCATGATGTCTCCATAGGTAAAACAAAAATATATAAATTCAAACACTTGTTTGAAAAATACTCGGTTTGAATACCTAGGTCAATTAGCAGACTTTAGAGTCACCAGGACCTGCTGGAATGAGCAAAACTTAAAAGCCAGATAGAAGACCAACGAAGGCGTTAATTAGTCCAGTAAAGGCGCTAAATCTAAATACGATCCACAAGCCCGAGCTTGAGCTTTTGCTCCCGATACATCAGCGACATTAGGCACAACCCCAAGCAAAGGCGCATTGAGGCGCTGCTTAAGAGTGGCTATATTGGCTTCAAGTTCTGGCATTTCCGGGTCGATACAATTGGCCACCCAACCAGCAAGCTTTAGGCCATCTGAATTAATGGCTTGTGCACTTAAAAGAGCATGATTGATACAACCCAAGCGCATACCAACAACAAGTACCACTGGTATTGATAGACCCATCGGTAGATCAGCTAAAGTCTCGCGCTCATTGATCGGTACTCGCCAACCACCTGCCCCTTCCACAAGGCTAAATTGCGCGCCCTGCATTAACACGCCGCGGGTATAGCCAATTAATTGATCAGCGCGCATTCTATAATCTAATTTCTGCGCCGCAATGTGGGGTGCAATGGGTTCTATAAATGCAACTGGATTAACCTGCTCGTAATACAAGTCCATGGTGCAGTGCGATAGTAATTGCAGCGCATCATCATTTCTTAGGCCATCCTTTGTATCAGTGCAGCCTGCAGCAACAGGTTTAACAGCCGCAGTAGTTAGACCTTGCTCGCAGGCTTTACTTAACAAAGCGCAAGCAATCATGGTTTTACCAACATCAGTATCTGTGCCAGCTATAAAGAACTGCTTTTTAGTGGGTTTCATTCGCTTACTCTTGGTTTAGCAGTGATATAAATCACATCATAGGTGACCGGCAATAAACCATCTTCACCTCTTAGGGTTTCATAAGCATCAATCATCTTGCGCAGCTTACCAGCACTGGTAAGGCCTTGAGCAGCAGAGGTATTACGATTACTTGCGCCTAGTTTTTTTAAGCCGTTAATGAGCTGCTGCACTGTTGGAAACTCTAATTGGATGGGTTCTTGTTCAATTTCTATATCTGAAAAATAGTTTTCCAAGCTTGCTCTAACCTGCTCTGCGCCAACAAAGTCGTTAACATGTTGATAATCGTCAACCTGTGACCAGGCCCATTTGAGTTGATATAAGGTATCTGGACCAAGGGTTGCACAATAAAAGACACCGTCATCTTTAAGGCAATTTGCCACGCCTTCAAAGACAGCATCAAGGTTTTGACACCACTGGATGGCTAGCGAAGAAATAACCAAGTCATAATGACCTTCGCAATCAGGTAAATGCGCCATTATGTGTTGGGCATCACCTAACTGCCATGACAACTTAGAACTGTGATGCAAATCTTTTGCACGCTCTAGCATGCCTTCTGCAATATCTAACCCAGTAACGCTGTCTACAGTATCAATGCTGGCTAATTGTGAGCTCACGTAACCGGTGCCGCTACCGATATCTAGCACATCACCAAAGTGTGCATTTTTGCTTTTCAAAAGAAGCTTATCGGCAGCCAAGCGCTGCAAACCAGCCACATCATCATAATTTTTTGCGGCTTGGCTAAATGCATGGGCCACATTTTTAATGTCAGGTAGTGCACTTATTGCTTTCATTGTTGTGTACCTAACTTCAAAAAATGCGAAACTGCTGAGAAATCATAATCATCTTCAAATATATATCCATGGCACCCGTCTACTTTGCGTATTTCTACGTTTTTTGGAAGACTTAGCTTATCAACCCAAGCATATGGCACCAAAGAATCTGCCTGCGGTAACTCTAGATAACATGGGATTTTTAGCTGGCTTAAAGTTGTGCGCTCATCAAGCTCTTGGAGAAGTGTGAGACCAAAAGTTTGGCTAGGGTTAGCACGCATTTTTTGAACTAACTCAGCTTGTAATCTTTTCCCATGGGTTGCTCCTTGCGCTTGAAGGCTTGCAAACCTTCTTAATGTTTTTGTAGGTTGTGACTTATAACCGGCTAGAAACTGCTCCAACACTTGAGGATCCATAGCCAATGGCCAGTCTGGGCCTGTCACAAACTTGGGGTTTGTCGCCAACAACACAACACTTTGCACGCGAGGGTCTGTGCCCGCGATACGCAGCGCAACTTGGCCACCAAGTGACCACCCTAATAAATGATACGGTTGATTGATGGCACCGATACTCTTGTTAATCCATTCATCTAATTCTGCTAAGCCATCATGTTCATCATAAACCATGCTCATTTCCCCATGGCCTGGGAGGTTAACACCAATAACCTGATAGGTATCGCTTAGAAGCTCCATCCATGAACCCAGCCAGCAATCTAGGTCGTAACCCCAGCCGTGAAGCAGCAGTAATATAGGCTTATTTTCTATTGGGGTTTGATCATTTGGTGTCACAGATTAACCCTTATTAGTAGGCAATATGCCCTGGCTCTGAAGCGTTTTTAGAGCTTGAAAAAGTTGGTCGATGTGACTTTCAGTATGAGCCGCGGTTAGCGTAATTCTTAAACGAGCCGTGTCCTTGGGAACGGTGGGTGGACGAATTGCTGTGACTAGTATGCCAAGCTGTTTTAGCGCTTGTGTCGCTTTCAATGCACGCGCGGCAGACCCAAGCATAATGGGCTGAATAGCCGTTTTACTCTCTAAAACGGGCAAGCCGATCGCCTTTGCATGTTGTTTAAACAGCGCAATTAATTTTTGAAGATGAGCACGGCGCCATGGTTCTTCTTTAAGAAGCTTTAGAGAAGCAAGGCTTGCTCCTGCAATTGAAGGTGGCAATGCGGTTGTGTAGATGTAACTTCTTGAAAATTGAATCAGCGTTTCTATGATGGTGTCACTGGCCGCCACAAATGCACCATAGCTACCCATAGATTTACCAAGAGTGGCCATATAAATTGGGCACTGCTTTTCACTTAAGCCTTGATCTATGACCGAACCTTCACCGTTTGGACCTAGTACACCAAACCCATGCGCATCATCAACCATCAGTGTGGCATGGTTTTTGTCACAAACTTGGCTCAAAGCCAAAAGAGGCGCTACATTTCCATCCATACTAAACACCCCATCAGTGGCCACTAAACGTCGCCTTGATTTGGATTCTTGCAGCTGCCTGTCTAAATCCTGGGTATCCGTGTGCTTATAACGGGTGAATTTTGCTCTACTTAGCAAACCGCCATCCAACAAAGAAGCGTGATTGAGCCTGTCTTGGTGGATTGAGTCTTGTCGATCTAATATACCACTGATGATCCCCATATTGGCCATGTAGCCACTTGAAAACAGAAGTACCCTAGGGCGCTTAGTGAGTTTGGCTAACTCTTCTTCAAGCTGATGGTGCAGATCGGTATGGCCGACAACAAGATGACTCGCTCCACTGCCAAAACCAAATTTCTGAAAGGCTAAGGTTGCTGCTTCACAAAGCTTCGGGTGGTTTGCTAAACCCAAATAGTCATTACTACAAAAGGCAAGGAACTGGCTTCCATTAGCCGTTAGACTTGGGGTTTGTGGGCCACTGTGGGTGAGCCTGCTGCGGTACAAATCATCTTCATGGCGCTGCCTTAATTGTTCATTTAGTGCAGCTTCTAGATTGTGCATTAGCGGCTTGCGTCAACAAACATGTGCTCCACCTGGGCTTGACCAATGGCTTGCTCAATAGCACCTTGGTGGGCTTCATCAGACACATCTTTGCGTTTTTCTGGACGGATGCCTAGTTTTGCAAATAAGGCCCTGTCTTTTTCTGCAGCAGGGTTTTCAGTAGTGAGCAGTCGTTCACCATAAAAGATTGAATTAGCACCAGCGAAGAAACACATGGCTTGCATCTGCTCATTCATTTCTTCACGGCCAGCTGAGAGCCGAACATGTGATTTAGGCATCAGAATTCTAGCCACGGCAATCGTTCGCACGAAATCAAATGGCTCTAGATCTTCAACCTGGTCAAGCGGTGTGCCTTCCACTTTAACCAACATATTAATTGGCACGCTTTCTGGGTGCTGAGGCATGTTCGCTAATTGCTGCAAAAGCCCGACTCTATCACGCATGTTTTCGCCCATGCCAACGATACCGCCAGCACAAACTTTCATACCAGAGTCTCTAACATTGGCCAGTGTATTGAGGCGATCCTGATAAGTTCTAGTGGTGATGATTGAGCCGTAGAATTCAGGTGATGTGTCTAAGTTGTGGTTGTAATAATCAAGCCCAGCCTCAGATAACTCTTGTGCTTGTTCAGGTTCAAGCATACCCAAAGTCATGCAGGTCTCAAGCCCCATGGCCTTGACTTCTTTAACCATCTCCAACACATAGGGCATATCTTTGGCGCGCGGGTTTTTCCATGCTGCACCCATGCAAAACCGCGTAGCGCCTGTTGCTTTAGCGGCAGCGGCTTCTTGAATAACCTCTTTCACTTTCATCAAACGCTCAATTTCAAGGCCCGTATCATTGTGAACGCTTTGAGGACAATATTTGCAATCCTCAGGACAAGCACCTGTCTTTATAGACAACAAGGTACTGACCTGCACTTCGTTAGGATCGAAATTTTCGCGGTGAACAGTTTGCGCCTGAAACAAAAGATCATTTAAGGGCTTAGAAAAAAGCTCACTAATTTCATCCACTCCCCAATTGTGGTTAATGTTAGTCGCGTTATTTGAACTAAACTTTTGATCTTGATGAGAAGAGATAGCAGTGGATAAAGTCATTTGAATGCTCGCTGTGAGTTAAGCTGCATATATTAAAACCTAAGCAGGGTTAGTCAACTATTCACACCAAGGAGGTTTACATCTGGTTAAAAAATAGCCAATTATTGAAACTATTACAACCATCTTGCCTATTATGCGGCAGTCATCCCCACGATCAGCATAATCTGTGTAATCCATGTCGTAAGGACCTTCCATGGTGCAACAACACTTGTGATAGATGCGGCGAAAAATTAGGAGACGCGCAACTTTCTGAAATAAGCATCTGTTATCAATGCTTAATTCAACCTCCTCTTTATTCAAAAACTATAGCGGCTTTTGACTACGAGGTTCCAGTCAACACACTCATCAATCAATTCAAACATGAACACAAACTTGCAGTCGGCTCACTATTAAGCGCATGCCTTTGTGAGAAGGTGTTAAACACTGTATCTTCAATTGAGAATGTCACACCCCAGTTATTGGTGCCAGTGCCACTTAGCGTGGCTAGGTTAAGGCATAGAGGTTTTAATCAAGCCCAATTTATCGCTACCCAATTAAGTCAACATTTAAAGATTGCTATGGATACTCGCTTATGCCGGCGAGTTGGAGACCAGACCAGGCAGCAAGGACAAAATCGTAATATTCGATTGAGCCAAGTGCAGGATGTTTTTAGTGTTAGCGTTAAAAAGCGTCACAAAGAAGTCACAAGTATCGCTATTATCGATGACGTAATGACGACCGGATCCACTGCAAAAGCAATGTCCAAAGCAATTAAGCTTGCCTGGGGTGAACCTTTGAATATTCAGATATGGTGTTTAGCGAGAGCCCAGCCAAAATACTAGCGCAACAGGCTTTGTGTTAATCAAGGTTAGCGTCAGATTCAGCAACTGTTTCATCTTGGATACGTTGATATATTTCTTCTCTGTGTACCGCAACATCTCGAGGAGCATTTACACCGATACGAACTTGATTACCTTTAACACCCAAAACAGTAACGGTAACTTCATCACCAACCATTAAGGTCTCACCGACTCGTCGTGTCAAAATCAACATATCAAAACTCCGTTTCATTGGCGGGCAACCCACATACATGGGTTACCGACACCGTCGTTATTCCTACACTAATTGTTTACTTGGTATAAAAATATGAACAATATTTAATCAAGCTATACCTTATGTAAAGATAATAAGACGAATTTCACTATTCTTCAATAGCTTTGGGCTTATCCATTTCAAAAGTGGAATGCAATGCCCGTACAGCCAACTCCAAATACTTCTCATCAATAACAACAGACACTTTGATTTCCGACGTAGAAATCATTTGGATATTAATGTTTTCGTTTGCAAGGCTTTCAAACATGCGACTTGCAACTCCAGCATGGGAGCGCATACCAACGCCTACAATAGACACTTTGGCAATTTTTTCACTTCCAACGGCATCTTTGGCTTGCAGGTCATTGGCAACTTTTTCTAAAGTAGCTAGTGCAAGATCATAATCATTTCGGTGGACTGTAAAAGTAAAATCTGTCAGTCCTTCAGCACTCACATTTTGAAGAATCATATCAACTTCTACATTAGCATCACTAATAGGACCTAATATTTTAGATGCTACGCCTGGTACGTCAGGCACACCAGTAACAGTAAGTTTGGCTTCATCTCGGTTAAAAGCAATGCCAGAGATAACAGGTTGTTCCATAGTGTTTTCACTCTCAGTTGTAATCAGGGTTCCTGGACCTTCTTTGAAGCTATGTAGCACTCGAAGGGGAACATTATATTTGCCGGCAAATTCTACCGCCCGTATTTGTAGTACCTTTGAACCTAGGCTAGCCATTTCTAGCATTTCTTCAAAGGTGATTTCCGAAAGGCGCTGGGCACTATCAACTACTCTTGGGTCAGTAGTGTAAACCCCATCCACATCAGTATAAATTTGGCACTCGTCTGCTTTCAAAGCCGCCGCTAACGCAACACCTGTAGTATCTGAACCACCTCTTCCAAGAGTCGTAATATTGCCCTGTGCATCCACACCCTGGAAACCAGCAACTACCACAACTCGGCCTTGACTTAAGTCATGTTTCATATTCTCAACGTCGATGTCTTGGATACGAGCCTTGGTATGTGATGAATCGGTCAGGATTTTCACCTGGCTGCCAGTATATGATCGAGCTGGACAATCGCGCTGACCCAAAGCCATGCACAAGAGCGCAATAGTAACCTGCTCACCTGTTGAAACGAGCACATCCATTTCTCTGGCTGAAGGGGTATCTTGGATTTCATTGGCCATACCAATCAAACGATTAGTTTCACCACTCATTGCTGAAACAACGACGACAATGTCGTGGCCTTGCTCTCTAAATCCTTTTACTTTATCTGCAACTTGCTGGATACGCTCTACTGAACCAACAGAAGTTCCACCAAATTTTTGTACATACAACGCCATCTTCAATCCCTAATATCAATCTTGATTAATTTTGTGCCCTCATTGCAGGGCAACTGACATGTTTAGCGACTAAGCTTTTCTTCAAGCCAACTGTGGGCACTGGACAAAGCCGAATCAAGCATGTCAGCTTGCCCACCGCCTTGCGCCATATCTGGGCGACCACCGCCTTTACCAGACATTTCAGCGGCAGTGTGCTTGACTAGGTCTCCAGCTTTTATCTTAGCTGTCAGGTCTTTTGTGACTCCCGCTACAATGCTAGCTTTGGCTCCCTCAGCTACCGCAAGCATCACAATACCAGAACCCAATTGGTTTCTAAGTTGATCCATTGCATCACGTAATGATTTGGGATCAACACCGTCTAATTTACTGATTAGAACCTTCACGCCATGTAACTCTTGGGTTTTGGAGACCAGATCGTTACCTTGAGAGGCTGCGATTTTCGCTTTTAGAGCGTCAATTTCACGCTCTAGTTGTTTATTCTTGTCGACCAAACCCTGCACCTTATCGGTCACTTGATCACGGTTAGCACGCACTAGGCTTGAAACCGCAGCTAAAGTTCTGCCTGTGCCGGCTAACCACTCACTTGCTAAAGAACCAGTAAGTGCTTCCACTCGTCTAACCCCAGCAGCAACGCCAGATTCAGATGTGATCACAAATGCGCCAATATCGCCTGTACGCTCAACATGTGTGCCACCGCACAGTTCTAGAGAAAAGACTTCAGAGGAACTGTTTGCCGCCTTTATTGCAGAGGTCGTGCTACCCATAGTGACTACTCGCACTTGTTCGCCATATTTCTCGCCAAACAACGCCATGGCCCCTGCTTCTTTGGCGTCAGCAATCGCCATGATTTGCGAACCAACGCGCGTATTTTCTCGAATTTCCTTGTTAACCATGGCCTCAATGACATACAGCTCATCTTGGGATACAGGCTCTGTGTGAGAAAAGTCGAACCTTAACTTTTCTGGATCAACCAACGAACCTTTTTGGGTAACATGCTCACCTAACACCCGGCGCATAGCTTCGTGAAGAATATGTGTAGCCGAGTGGTTTTTTGCTGAGTCTGCTCTTCTTTGAGCATCAACATGAGTTTGCACTGTATCGCCGACACTCAAACTGCCCTTTTTGAGCTCGCCAAAGTGTAAAAAATGATTACCCTGTTTTTGGGTATCGGTCACTAAGAACTCACCACCGTCCCATGTAATCAAACCCTGATCACCCGTTTGACCCCCAGATTCTGCATAGAAAGATGTCTGGTCTAAAACCAGCTGTAAGCTACCAGGCTGGCTCTCTTGCTGTGTGAGTTCATTTTCTTTAACAAGGGCGACAACTGTGCCTGTCTGATTGAGATCTTCATAACCTTCAAAAGAAGTCTGACCTTCCAGTTCGAGCTTATTGCTGTAATCCACTGCAAAGCTGCTGGCAGAGCGTGCACGTTCACGCTGCGCTTCCATAGCCTTTTCAAAACCTTCAAGATCCATTTCTAGATTTTTTTCACGGGCAATATCGCCCGTTAAATCAGCTGGAAACCCGTAAGTGTCGTAAAGCTTAAAAATCGTCTCTCCCGAAATGACGTTGCCCTTAAGCTTGCTCAAATCTTGCTCTAAGATTTTCATACCTTGATCAAGAGTTTTAGAGAATTGGGCTTCTTCCTTAGCAATCACCGTTTCAATCCCAGATTGTGCAGCAGCAAGGTCTGGGTAGGCCTCACCCATTTCTGCAACCAATGGCACCACAAGCTCATTGAAAAAGCTTCCTTTTGCGCCAAGTTTATTACCATGACGTATTGCCCGGCGCATGATCCGACGAAGAACATAGCCTCGGCCTTCATTTGAAGGCATCACGCCATCAAGAATTAAAAAGGAAACCGAACGAATATGATCTGCAATCACACGTAATGACTTATTCTCAAAATCCTTGGTGCCAATGACTTTTGCCGTAGCTGCTAACAGGTTTTGGAACAGATCTATTTCATAATTTGAATGAACATCCTGTAAAATGGCTGCGATTCTTTCAAGCCCCATGCCCGTGTCAATTGATTGTTTAGGCAAAGGTGTCATCTTGCCGCTTGCATCACGGTTAAACTGCATGAAAACCATGTTCCAGATTTCAATATAACGATCACCGTCTTCTTCTGGGCTACCTGGAGGGCCACCCCAAATATCTTCACCATGATCATAAAATATTTCAGAACAAGGACCACATGGACCGGTATCGCCCATTGACCAAAAGTTATCTTCGTCTAGGCGAGAAAAACGCTGTTGATCAATGCCCACCTCATCAAACCAAATTCTTTCAGCTTCATCATCACTATGATGAACGGTCACCCAGAGTCTTTCTTTTGGGAGGCCTAATTCAACCGTAAGAAAATTCCACGCAAAATTGATGGCATCGCGTTTGAAATAATCACCAAAGCTAAAGTTTCCTAACATTTCAAAAAATGTATGGTGACGCGCGGTATAACCCACATTCTCTAAATCATTGTGCTTGCCGCCAGCTCGAACACAGCGTTGGGATGAAACGGCACGTTTGTATGAACGCTCCTCGTCTCCTAGGAAAAGATCTTTAAACTGCACCATACCCGCATTGGTAAATAGCAATGTCGCATCATTTCCTGGAACCAAAGAACTACTAGGAACCACTTCGTGGCCTAGATCTTGGTAATAATTAAGAAATGCCTGACGAATAGCGGCGATCTTCATGGTCCGTCTCACTTTAAACACAAAAGCGTAATTATATACTGAACCATTAGCGGCTTCGACCATTGAAGGCAATTTACGCTGGAAATGAGGGGATTTTTATGATTTTTTGAGGTAAAAGATTAACTTATCAAGGTTGATCTGGGTCAACGCTGATTGCATAGGAGATATGGTCTTGGGAAAATCCCCGCTGATAAAGGTACCTTACTTGTTTAGAGCGCTCTTTTGCATCGATAGCGATTGCGAAGCCGCAGTGCTTTCGTTTTTGCTTGAGGGCTTTTTCAAACCAGTCAAAGTTTTGCTCCTCAAGTTGTTGACGGATTAGCTCACTATTTAGTCCGTACTGCAGACCAAATTGGTAAACTCGCATAGGGCCATACCCATCATTAGCCTTTGATCGAACCAACACTTCTGAAAAGCGCAAATCCGACTGCAGGCCAAGGCGAATAAGGTCTTCTAACAAAGCATCAATGTCCACCTGCCAGCCTTCCTCATCCGCCTTAACCTGTAGCTTACGGTGCAACTCATTGCGTGATTGTTCACGCCTTGCTAGCAGCCCTATCGCTTTATAGCGAAGTGCCGCTTCTGGGTTTTGGTTTCGTGCGGATGAAAAAGCGGTGTCCATAAGATTACAAATAGAGAGAACTTAGAATTCAGCAGGGCTCAATTTTTCACTTTTTTCTTCATCAGCCTTAGGTACGCTTAATAGCGCATCCCTAATTTGCGTTTCAATTTCTTGCCCAATTTCTGGATGATCTAACAGGTACTGAGAAGCGTTTGCCTTACCTTGGCCAATCTTGTCACCCTTGTAAGCGTACCAAGCTCCAGCTTTATCAACCAAACCTTGTTTAACGCCTAAGTCTATAATCTCGCCCATTCGGAATATGCCTTTACCATAGATGATTTGAAATTCGGCTTGCTTAAATGGCGAGGCTACTTTGTTCTTAACCACTTTAACGCGAGTCTCATTACCTACAATTTCATCACCATTTTTAACTGCACCAATGCGGCGAATGTCCAATCTTACCGATGAATAAAATTTCAGTGCATTACCACCAGTTGTTGTTTCTGGGCTACCGAACATCACCCCAATTTTCATACGAATTTGGTTGATAAAGATAACCAAAGAATTAGCGCTTTTTATGTTGCCGGTTATTTTACGCATCGCTTGAGAAAGGAGGCGCGCTTGCAGGCCTACATGGTGATCACCCATCTCACCTTCAATTTCAGCTTTTGGTGTAAGTGCTGCAACTGAGTCAACAATAATGACATCTACTGCATTGGAGCGAACTAACATATCAGTGATTTCTAAAGCTTGTTCACCAGTATCTGGCTGACTCACCAACAAATCATCGACATTCACGCCTAGCTTTTGGGCATAATCTGGGTCTAGAGCATGCTCGGCATCGACAAACGCACAGGTCTTACCAATTTTTTGAGCTTCGGCAATAACCTGCAATGTTAGTGTGGTTTTACCTGATGATTCTGGGCCGTATATTTCGCAGATTCGACCAAACGGCAAACCACCAATCCCAAGCGCAATGTCAAGCCCCAAGGAACCTGTGGAGACTGAAGGAATCGCTTCTCTTGGCTGATCACCCATGCGCATGACCGCACCTTTACCGAATTGGCGTTCAATTTGTCCTAGCGCCGCGTCGAGGGCTTTTTGTTTGTTTGCATCCATGGGGTTCACCTTGTATTGATCAGATAAGCGATTTAATAATAACTGTAATTACATACAGTAACTGTTTGCATGTACAGTATTAAACCATAATGATAAAAAAGTGCAAGAAGTAATCTTTAGTTACTGAAAAAAGAACTCATCAATCCTTCTAGGGCAAGTTTTACTGCAGTGGCTTGAACTTCTTCTCTGGAACCTGGAATCTGATATCGCGCGGCTTTGGTTTCGCCTTGGCAGCACCATGCAATCCAAACTGTACCTATAGGTTTACCTGGAGCCGCCCCAGTTGGGCCTGCTATACCACTGACCGCGATACATGCATCCGCTGCCAAAGCCCTACAGCCTCCAATACTCATTTGCACCACCACTTCTTCGCTCACTGCACCGTGGGTTTGGATAAGTTGCTGGGGCACTTTTAGTAGGTTGGTTTTAGCTTCATTGCTATAACTCACTATAGCGCCATTAAACCAATTGGAACTACCCGCTAAGGAAGTCAGTAAGGCTGATATACCGCCCCCCGTGCATGACTCGGCCGTCGCTAAAGTGAGGCCCGCCTCATGCAAACAATGAGCGACTCTTGCGGCAAGAGCCTGGTCTGAATTATGGTTTTGTGGTGTGGAGCCCATGGCTATTTTTATCCGTATTAACGCGCTGCTATATAAGCTTTGATGGTCTATCAACAAGTCTATTTCGTTATTTATAGGCCTTAAGTCTTATCCAAACTCTCACGAAGTTTGAATTGCTCGTTCAAGCCTCAATCGAGTATGATAAACCTTTTTTAACAGCCTTTAACCCGCGGATCAAAAACATTTCCATCATGAGCAAAACTAGCAACCACACTCCCATGATGCAACAATACCTGGGGATCAAAGAGCAGCACCCAAACGACCTAGTATTTTATCGTATGGGTGACTTTTACGAAATGTTTTATGCGGACGCTAAAGATGCATCAGACTTATTGGATATCTCTTTAACGGCCCGGGGTCAATCGGCAGGGCAACCGGTGCCTATGTGTGGGATTCCTTACCACGCAGCAGAGGGTTATATTGCCAAGATCGTGAGCGCTGGGCGCACTGTGGCGGTGGCCGAACAAATAGGTGATCCTGCGGCAAGCAAAGGTCCAGTTGAGCGAAAAGTGGTTCGTGTTGTCACACCTGGCACGCTCACCGATGAAGCGCTTATGGATGCTAACAGGGATCATTTACTCAGCGCCGTATGTCATCTTGATGGGCAATATGGCATTGCAAATCTTGATATGAGTACCGGCCGATTTACCCTAGTTCAGGTTGACTCATTAACAAAGCTGCAAACACAATTGCAACGCCTTCGTCCTGCCGAATTACTTTTTGAAGAATACTCGGAAATTGAAGAGCATTTGCAAGCATACCAATGCCTGCGCGCTCAACCTAGCTGGAACTTTGCCTATGATACGGCGCAAAGGCTTCTTTGCAGTCAATTTAATACGCGTGACTTAAGCGGCTTTGGCTGTGAGTCGATGAATTCTGCAGTTTGTGCAGCAGGTGCGCTATTAAATTATGCCAAAGAGTCACAAAAAGGTGACCTGCCTCATGTGCGCAATTTACAAGTTGAATTACCACAAGACACTCTTATTCTTGATGGCCCTAGCCGCAAAAATCTAGAGCTTGACCAAAACATTCAAGGTGGCGATCAGTACACACTGGCTTCAGTTTTGGACACCACCAGCACTCCTATGGGAGCTCGCTTATTGAGGCGCTGGCTAAACAATCCTTTAAGAAACATTTCAACGCTCAATCAAAGGCAAGAGTTTATTGGGCAAGTTATCGCCACCAATGACCCCGAAGAATTCCAATCAAGCCTCAAACCTATCGGCGACATTGAACGAATTTTGTCTAGGGTTGCACTGGGTTCGGCTAGGCCGCGTGACTTATCAAGACTATGCACAAGCCTTCGCTGCCTACCTAGCCTTCAGGCTTTATTAGCAACCCTTAGCTGCGAGAAGGCTGGCAGCTTAGCAACTAACATTCAAGAATTTCCAGCAATAGTAGACCTACTAAGCACAGCGATTGTTGAAAACCCACCCGTTGTTATTCGTGATGGCGGCGTCATTGCAAGTGGCTACGATGAAGAGCTTGATGAATTACGCGGCTTAAGTGAAAACGCGGGTCAATTTCTGCTAGATCTAGAAATCCAAGAACGAGAAAAAACCGGGCTTTCTACCCTCAAAGTAGGCTACAACCGAGTACACGGCTATTACATTGAAATTAGCAGGCTTCAGTCTGATAAAGCACCTGAGGAATATATACGCCGCCAAACCCTGAAAAATGCTGAGCGGTTCATTACGCCTGAACTCAAGGCATTCGAAGATAAAGCGCTAAGCAGCAAGAGCCGAAGTTTAGCCAGAGAAAAAGCCCTCTATGAAGCATTGATTGAAGAACTAGCAACCCATTTACCCGCATTGCAGGGCTGTGCCCAAAGTCTTAGTGAACTGGACGTTTTATGTAGCTTAAGTGAGCGAGCACTTTCGTTAGAGCTGCAGCCGCCATCATTGTGTGAGGATACGGGCATTGAAATAGCAAATGGGCGCCACCTAGTGGTTGAACAACTCATTAGTGAGCCTTTTGTATCCAATGACACTAAACTTTCAAAAAACGCCAGTATGATGATGGTCACAGGCCCTAACATGGGCGGCAAGTCTACTTATATGAGACAAGTTGCATTGATTGTGATTTTGGCCCAGATTGGGTCATATGTACCTGCTGAATCGGCCTCGATTGGCATTGTTGATCGTATATTTACCCGCATGGGTAGTAGTGATGATCTGGCTGGAGGGCGCTCTACTTTTATGGTCGAGATGACCGAAACGGCCAACATTTTGAACAACGCTACTGCAAAGAGTCTCGTACTGATGGATGAAGTGGGCCGGGGCACCAGCACCTTTGACGGCTTATCACTGGCTTGGTCTTGTGCCTTAAGTTTGGCAAGAGACATTAAAGCCCTGACACTTTTTGCCACTCACTACTTTGAGATGACACAACTGGCAGACCAACTTGAAACTGTTGAAAATGTTCACTTAAATGCTACCGAGCATAATGACAACATCATTTTTATGCACAAAGTATTGCCTGGTCCGGCAAGCCAAAGTTACGGTTTGCAAGTCGCTAAACTTGCAGGGGTGCCCAATAAGGTGATCATTGAAGCTCAGTTAAAGCTGCAAAACCTAGAGCTCAGTGAGCCTGCAAGCTCAAACAATATTGCGACAAAAGAAAACCATTTCCATCAAGAAGAACTTTTCAGTGCGTTAGCTCATCCCGTAGAAATTTTGTTAAATAACCATGATGCGGACGAGCTCTCGCCAAGAGATGCACTAGATTTGGTTTATCAGTTGAAGGCTTTACTATAGTAGGCAGCATTAGAGCTTAGCGTCAGTTACATCCTGATGCTCGAGGCCTTCACTAGCAAGTCTTCTTCTTAAACTTCTCAGTGCTTCTACTTGCGTCTGCCTTACTTTTTCTCTGGTTAAACCTACTTCATTACCCACGCTTTCAAGAGTACCGGCTTCATGTCCACGCAGGCCAAAGCGCCTACATATAACAGCTTGCTGAATCGGTGTTAAACGATCAATCCATTGCTCCATATTACTCATCAGATCTGAGTCTAGTAGCGTTTGTTCTGGGCCGTGATTGCCCGTGTCGGGAATGCTTTCTAATAAGGTAGCATCACTCTCGGAGCTTATTGTGGTGTCCACCGAACCCACTTTCTGGTTGATTCTTAATAATTCTCCCACTCGTTCAATTGGCTTATCAAGATACTCTGCAATCTCCTCTAAGGAAGGCTCATGATCCAGCTTTTGAGAGAGTTCTTTGGCAGCTTTTAACTGAGTATTCAATTCTTTAGTCACATGAATAGGCAGTCGTATGGTGCGGGTTTGGTTCATGATGGCCCGCTCAATCGTTTGCCTAATCCACCACACACCATAGGTAGAGAATCGAAACCCCTTTTCTGGATCAAATTTGGAAACAGCGTGGATTAGACCAAGATTACCCTCTTCTATAAGATCTAAAATAGTCAGGCCTCGGTTGGCGTAACGGCGTGCAATTTTAACCACCAAACGCAAATTACTCTCAATCATTCGGTTACGAGCGCTATGGTCGCCACCTAAAGCTTTGCGGGCAAAATATTTTTCTTCTTCAGGTGTGAGTAGGGCGTAATAGCCTATTTCATTGAGATAAATGCGGGTTGCATCATGCGCACCTTCAGCACTAGTGGCAAAGCTATCAGACGACTTGTACTCCTTAAACAACAACTTACTACGCTGCGTGTGGGCCTCATCTATTGATAATTCGTGTGTCATCTATCTCCCCCGTGGCGCTCTTAATGGTCAACCCAAAGCGCTAAGGGTAGGATTAAGACACGCTAATTTTTTGGCAAATACCCTAACGGATTGACTGGCTTGCCATTTTTTCTAATTTCAAAATGTAATCTAGGATCTAGCTGTGGGCCTTTACCCACCAGCGCTATGACCTGGCCTGCTTCTACAACCTGCCCTTCATCTACTAATATATTACTATTATAGGCATATGCGCTCAAATAACTTTCGTTATGTTTAACCACAATTAGCTTGCCGTAACCCTGAATTCCAGCACCAGCATATACTATTATTCCACCCGATGCTGCTTTTACAGAACTTCCAATAGGAGAAGCTAAATCGATACCGTTGAACCCTCCTCCTTTGGTTGAAAACGACTGAAGCACCTTACCATTTAAGGGCCAGCTCCAGACAACCGAATCAGGCCCTTGGAAGGCCTTCTCGAGAATGGGCTTAGACGCAACAACTTGTTTTTTGGGCTTTGGTTTTGTCACCGCCAAAGCGCTAGCAGGCACCTTTGATGTTGTTGATTTATCGGCGCCTTTGGCATCAGCAATTTGTTTAATTAATGCTTTATCAAAATAAATCGCCTGACCAACATAAATGGTATAGGGAGATTTAATCCCATTTACTCTGGCTAATTCTTTATAGTCCCAATCAAAGCGCCAAGCGATGGCAAACATAGTATCGCCAGGTTTTACCTGATAAGACTTTGGGGCTGCTTTTGCAATTGGCGCCAATCTTTGAACACTGTACCCTAGATCTTGTACCGGAGCATATTGGCTTGAACTGCAAGCTGCGATAACGCCCGCCAGCAAAAGCAATAGGCCATATTTTAGAATGGATGAACTAGCCTGGAATAAATTCATACTGGTTTTGCCAGATTATTTAGCTGAACTCTGCCAAATTTTGAAACCAAAATGGCACCCATAACGGCTACAAAAACACAAACAAATAGCTGATTGTCGATACCGGTCATTTGTGTGTAAGCCCATGGCATAAGATTTTCTTGCTGCAAAGGCACCTCTAGTCCCGCGCTATTAAGGCGATAGGTAACGGTATGCTTCCATGGCCATAATTTAACTGCAGAGCCCATCATAAGACCTGCCAAAAGACTCATTACATTAGCGGTGTAACGGTTTAAAAGATAACTGATTAAACGACTAAATAGCAGTAGCCCTATCCCACATCCAGCGCCAAAGATAACAATCACTTGCATATCTAAGGCAGCCACGCTCGCCAAAACAAAGGGGTAAATACCTAACATGAGCAAAATAAAACTACCCGAAATGCCGGGCAAAATCATGGCGCTAATAGCAATTGCGCCTGCTGCCATTAACCAGAGGTATCCAAACCCAGAAAATTCTTCAACGGCGCTTAAAACTGGAGCAGAAGATAAGCCAATACTGACTAAAACACCAACCCCAAGCCAAGTCTTTGCCATTTGCCTGGTTGCATAGAGTTCCTTTACAAGTAATAGGCTGGCCATGGCGATCAGGCCTAAAAACAAGCTCCACATGATCAATGGATGGCTCACAAGCAGTCCACTGATGGCTTTGGACAAAAGAAAAATCGCAAGCAGCATACCTATGCCCAAATGGCTCAAAAACAAGCCATCAACGTGCAACCACGCTTTATAAAAATCTCTTTTAAAGACCTGTTTAATGAAGACCGTATCAAAGTTACCTATTGCTCTTAATAGCCTTGCGTATATGCCACCAAGAAGAGCCACAGTGCCACCTGATATACCTGGCACCAAATCTGCGGTGCCCATTAAGAAGCCTGTCACAAGCGCTCGCCACTGAATCCAATTCGTTTTCATCACTATTACATTAATCCATTAACTAAAGGTACAAAATTTGCTGCTTCCACTTTTTGCTGTGTGAAGTAATTGCCGGTGCGAGTAATTTTTAACAAAAACTGATCATCATCACCCACCGGGATGATCATACACCCGCCCTCACAAAGCTGCCACTGAAGGGCTTTTGGAACTACCGAAGGTGCAGCCGTGACCAGAATACCATCAAAAGGCTCACGAGCAGGCCACCCCTCATAGCCATCTCCATGCTGAAAAACAACATTTTTAATTTCCATCTGAGCCAACCTTTGCTTGGCTCGATTAAGCAATGGCTCAATTCGCTCCATCGTAAAAAGCTTTGGCACAAGCTGGGCGAGTACGGCGGTTTGGTATCCAGAACCAGTACCCACTTCTAAAACCTTTTGAGCCTTGCATGAAGCCAGTAATAGCTCACTCATTCTTGCCACTGTATAGGGCCGTGAAAGGGTTTGATTGTGGCCAATAGGCAAAGACTTATCTTCGTAGGCACGATGGGCTAGGGCCTCGTCTAAAAACAAATGCCTAGGCGTTTTTAGCATCACTTCCAACACCACAGGGTCTTCAACACCTAGGCTTTTTAGCGTTTCAACTAACCGGTGCCTTGTGCGCATGGAAGTCATGCCAATCCCTTCGCGTTGAACCCTATTGCGTTTAGGGTCAGTCAGGCTGTAACGCATTAAGAAAGATCCTCTAACCACTTGTGCGTTGTTGCAAACGCATTGTGCACTGCCATATCAGGTGACAAAGGCGTAATGGATACAAAACCTTGGCTGATGGCATGGAAGTCAGTTCCTTCCTCGGCATCCTTAACCTTGCCTACTGGGCCAATCCAAAAACACTGATGCCCTCTTGGGTCCTTTGCATCAATCACTTTGCCACCTAATTCACGGCTGCCCAAACGGGTTATTTTAATGCCCTTAATTTGTTCATACGGCAAATCAGGCACATTCACGTTGAGTATGCACCTTGCAGGTAGCGACAGCGTTTTGATGTTCGCCACAAGACTCCTTACCACTTTTGCAGCTGACAAAAAGTGTTGCTTACCGACCAAAGAGACGGCGATAGCATGATGCTCAAGATAGCGACCCTCCATCGCTGCAGCCACCGTACCTGAATACAACACATCATCGCCTAAGTTGGCCCCGTGATTAATACCTGAAACAACCATATCTGGATAAAAGTCTAGTGCGCCATTAATACCCAAGTGAACGCAATCCGCGGGCGTTCCATCAATACCAAAAAAACCATTATCTTGGGGTATAACTCTAACAGGGCGAGATAAAGTAAGAGAATTACTGGCACCACTCATATCCCTATCAGGCGCAACCACAGTCACCTGATGATCTTCTTTAAGTTGGCTGACAAGCTTCGAAATTCCCATCGCTTGCACACCGTCATCATTAGATATCAATAAATGCATCAAACCCATCCTTTAAATTGCCTTAGGGCCGTTAACTTAACTTACCTGTTGAACCTTAGCCAATTCACGTACCAATGCCGTGGCATAACTGCCGCGCATTAGGTGAAATTTTAATTCCAGTACATCGTGTTCACACCAACGCCAACCAAAATCTTTTGGCCATAGCCTTAAGCTTCGTCTTTGGGCGCTAAGACCATGATCCCCCAAGACCTGTATCCATGGCTGCCAAGGCTCTAATATAGACGCTTCATAACGGCTCGCTTTTGAATCAACGACTTCACCTAGGCGCCCTGGCATCATGCCTGTCGGTGCTAAATCACCCTCAACAATGCGCTGCTGGACAGCTTCTAATTCGGTTTCTTCTAGCGCATTAAACTGACTAAACCCGTCGCTGAACATACAGCGCTCACCCATCATAGGTTCAAGCCAAGTACCCTGAGAAACCCTGGCACTAAGCAGCTGATTAAAAAGGTATGAGCGAATCGATGATAATGCCATGCCTCGCTTAAAGCGATCCTTAATACGCTTGCCTTGCCCTAGCTGTAATGCAAGATTTAAGTTGCTGCCACCGCGCCCAAAACGCTGGTCACCAAAATAATTAGGAGCGCCTTGCTGCTGTATATTAACCAATCTAGTTTCTAGTTCTTCACTGGCCTTTATATTACGCAGCCGCAAGGTGAAGAAGTTACCTTGATGCACGCCCGTTTTAAGTTTTCTTTGGTGCCGTATGACTTGGTGTAGTTGTACATTTTGACTTTGAAGAAGTGGCCAATCTGGGTCTACTGAAGTGGCTAGGCCTGGCAAGTGAACACCAAACCATTGCCTGGTAATGCCCCGACGATCTTTCAATCCTGAATAAGTCACCTGTTTTAAAGGCACGCCTGCAAACTTAGCAATCGATCGCGCTAGAAAATCTGTATTGGTGTCTGTTTTAGTGATGTCTAAATAGACATGCTCACCTTCACCACAAGGCTGGAAACCCAAATCTTCTGTGACTATAAAGTCTTCACAATGGGTTTTTATATCGGCACAGGCTGAGGGAATGCCTAAAGCGTGTGACCAATTAACAGGCCACAGAAGTGGCTCTAAGGAGGGTTGACTACTCAATCTTCCACCAATTGATAAAAGCTTTCGCCAGGCTTAACCATGCCCAAATCATGCCGCGCGCGTTCTTCAATGGCAGCGCCACCTTGCTTTAAATCTAGCACTTCCGCTCTTAGCTTTTGATTGCGCTCAAGCAATGAAGCATTCACGGCTTCTTGGGATGCGATTTTGTCTTGCAGCCTAGCCACCTCAAGCAAGCCTGATGGCCCAAACCATAAGCTATATTGCATGGCAATCAAAGCAACTAGAATTAATCCAACTAACCATTTCATAGCGATATCAACAAAAAAGGGAGCTAACTTTGGTTCCTATAGTAACCAATGCAAGCTCCCTAGTTTAGATCAAATAATATTATTGACCTTTAATTTCCTGACGGCCACGGTATGGGGCCTCAGAGCCTAGCTCTTGCTCAATACGCAACAAACGATTGTATTTTGCAACCCTGTCAGAGCGGCATAAAGAACCTGTTTTAATTTGGCCAGCTGCAGTCGCTACTGCTAAATCTGCAATGGTTGTGTCTTCTGTTTCACCCGAACGATGAGAAATAACAACACTAAAGCCTGCATCCTGCGCCATTTTGATGGCCGCCAAAGTTTCAGTCAAGGTGCCAATTTGGTTAAATTTAATCAAGATAGAGTTACCAATACCTTGCTCAATGCCGCGACTCAAAATTTTAGTATTGGTCACAAACAAATCATCACCAACTAACTGCACTGTGTCTCCACACTTTTGGGTAAGGTCTTGCCAACCATCCCAGTCACTCTCATCCATTCCATCTTCAATTGAGATGATAGGGTGTTTTTGAGCTAGTTGTGTTAGGTAATCAGCAAAGCCTGGCGCATCAAAAGTTTTGCCTTCGCCGCTCAAATTGTAGACGCCATCTTCATAAAACTCTGAGGCTGCGCAGTCCAATGCCAAAGTCACATCGGTCCCTAACTCATAGCCAGCAGCCGTCACAGCTTCTGCGATAACCTCTAGTGCCGCTTCGTTTGATGGTAGGTTAGGTGCAAATCCACCTTCATCACCCACCGCTGTATTCAAGCCACGTTGATTTAACACCTTCTTCAAAGCGTGGAAAATTTCCGCACCACAACGTAGCGCTTCAGCAAAGCTCTTTGCGTTGACTGGCTGCACCATGAACTCTTGAATGTCCACGTTGTTGTCTGCATGCTCACCACCATTGATGATATTCATCATAGGAACAGGCATGCTGTATTTGCCAGCCGTGCCATTGAGTTGTGCAATATGTGCATACAATGGCAAGCCTTTGTGTGCCGCAGCTGCTTTAGCGACTGCAAGAGACACGGCCAAAATAGCGTTTGCGCCTAATACTTCTTTGTTTTCAGTACCGTCCAAATCAATCATTGCAGCATCGATAGCGCTTTGGTCAGTCGCATCCATACCTTTTAGGCGCTCTGTAATGGGTCCCAAAATACCTGCAACAGCATTCAAGACGCCTTTACCAAGGTATCTAGCTTTATCGCCATCACGAAGCTCTAACGCTTCTCTAGAACCTGTAGAGGCTCCTGAAGGCGCGCAAGCTGAGCCAAAAGCGCCGCCTGCTAAGAGTACATCAGCTTCTACGGTTGGGTTGCCACGAGAATCTAATACTTCTCGTGCTCTGATGTCTGCAATCAATTGGTCCAAAATTTACTCCTGTAAAAATTCTGTTAAATGAATGATTTAAATCTTAAATTATTGTTCAGCTTGAAGGATTGCTGCACCTACAAACCCCTCAAACAAACCATGTCCGCTACGCGGAGTTGAGGTGAATTCTGGGTGAAATTGGCAAGCCACAAACCATGGGTGGTCTTCAATTTCTACCATTTCTACCAAGCTACCATCCATGGAACGGCCAGACACAATAAGCCCAGCTGCCTCTAAATCGCCGATAAGGCTATTGTTAACTTCATAGCGATGGCGATGGCGCTCAGTAACGATTTCTTGTTGATAAGAACGGTGTGCTAGCGAGCCAACTTTAAGTTGACACTGTTGAGCACCCAAACGCATGGTGCCACCTAAATCAGATTCTTCTGAGCGCTGCTCAACTTGACCCGATTCGTCGGTCCATTCGGTAATTAAGCCTACAACACAGTGACTAGATTGTTCATCAAACTCACTACTATTGGCATCACTCCAACCCGCTACGTTCCTAGCAAACTCAATCACGGCAACTTGCATACCAAGACAAATGCCTAAGTATGGAATCTTATTTTCACGCGCATACTGCACCGTGCTGATCTTGCCCTCTGTACCACGTTCTCCAAAACCACCTGGCACAAGGATTGCGTCAACCCCGTCTAACAGAGACACGCCCTGATTTTCAATGTCTTCAGAGTCAATGTAGAGTGTATTAACCTTAGTGTGAGATTTAATACCGGCATGGCTAATCGCTTCAATTAACGATTTATAAGCATCTAGCAACTCCATGTATTTGCCCACCATCGCAATAGTGACTTCACGCTTAGGATTAAGCTTAGCGGTAGCCACTTGGTTCCACTCGCTTAAATCAGCTTCTTTGCAAGTTAAACCAAAGCGTTCTGTCACGATGCTATCAAGACCTTGAGCTTGCAATAAGCTAGGGATGGTATAAATGGTTTTTGCATCCGGCAAAGAGATTACCGCACGCTGCTCAACGTTAGTAAACAGGGCGATTTTGCTGCGCTCAGGAGCCTCAATAGCTACTTCCGAACGGCACACCAATATATCTGGTTGAATACCAATAGAGCGCAAGTCTTTTACCGAATGCTGGGTTGGCTTGGTTTTAGTCTCGCCTGCGGTCGCAATGTAGGGCACCAAGGTAAGGTGCATAAATAATGCTCGATTGCCGCCCAGCTCAAATTTCATCTGGCGAATGGCTTCCAAAAACGGTTGAGATTCGATATCCCCTACGGTACCGCCAATCTCTACTAGAGCGACGTCAGCGCCCTCAGCGCCTTTATAGACTCGGCGTTTTATTTCATCAGTAATGTGTGGAATGATTTGGACTGTGCCGCCTAAGTAATCACCACGACGCTCTTTTTTGAGCACGTGCTCATAAACTCTGCCGGCCGTAAAATTGTTACTCTTAGACATCTTGGTGTCGATGAAACGCTCATAATGACCCAAGTCTAGGTCAGTCTCAGCACCATCTTCAGTCACAAACACTTCACCGTGCTGAAATGGGCTCATAGTGCCCGGGTCGACATTTATATAAGGGTCTAACTTTAACATGGTCACATTTAGGCCACGCGCCTCAAGAATGGCAGCAAGGGATGCTGAAGCAATCCCTTTACCTAAAGAAGATACAACACCGCCAGTAACGAAGATGAAACGCGTCATGAAATGTCCTATGTATTATGCGACGCTATAACGCCGGTATGAACTCAACTACGACAAACAAAACAATGACCCACTGTTACCAGAGGAAGGTGGTTTTGTTTGACGTTTAAATATTTTGACTCGAAAAATAGGCTCTGTTTAGGAAATTATTTTTCGACTTAAGATGGGAGTGTAGTATACCAGAAGAGCCGTTTCGGGACAATAAAAAGCTTAACTTTAACAGTCTTGGCTGAAGCTCCAGATGGGCTGGTTTGTTGATGGCGAAAAGCCAGAATTCACCCATAAATTGCCTACCATCGCTAGTTCTCCATTAACAAAGAACAAAGGCACATTAGCCCTCTCCCATGCAGGCACCTTAGCTTCTTGAAGCAGTTTCTTAAGACTTTGACTGTGAGCTCGCCCTATTGGCTTGCAACGCTCACCCCCTTGTCTTGCGCGCTGCTCAAGAACATCCCCTTCTTTAAGAGCTATACCTAAGCCATGATCATAGGCAGCAATTAGAGCGCCATGAGGAAGCTTTATATGCCCCGAAAGCAAAGACTCTGCGTCAATCAATAAGCTGCAAAACGCTACCGGCTCGTGGCTTTCTTGGCTATCCTTGATTAGCACTAGGCATTGACCATTTCTTCGCAAGCTCCATCCACCCATGGCCAACTGGGGCTGAGCATCCACAGCACTTTGAAGAAAGTCAGCATGAATATGGTTAAGGCTCATGTAGCTTGGCATAGGTACACTATTTTGCGAAAACCAATAACGAAGAACATTATTTTGCCGTGATCTGCTTAATGACCTAAGTGCCTTTATAGAAACCTGTAACCCAGAGGCGTTAGGCGTAAGAATTTGTTGTAAGTCAGATGCACCAAGCTCTTCCAGCAGGCTTTGTGTTTCTTGCATCACCTTGGTCATTGAAGATACCTGACCTGGCAGGCTCGGCCAACGCTTGTATAAAGAAGGAATTATTTTATGGCGCAAATAGTTACGATCAAATTGCACATCTTGGTTACTTGGATCTTCACACCAAACTAGCTCATTGTCTTTGGCATATTTTTTTAGATGGCTTTTGGAGAGCTCTAAAAATGGCCGGTAAAGCCACCCTAGTCCAAGTTTCCTTTGCAATGGCATGGCCTGCAATCCTGCCACACCAGCGCCTCGCAACATTCTTAGTAATAAAGTCTCAACCTGATCATCCCCATGTTGGGCTAGCATCAAAACTTCATTACTATTTAAATACTGCTCAAACACTTGGTAACGACACTCTCGAGCGGCAGCCTCTGTACCTAAACGACGTTTTTCATCCTCGCTCACCACTACTTTAGCGCTGATAAATGGGATGTCAAAATCGGCACACAAAGCCTCGACATGCCTTGCCCATCGGTCAGCATTTTTATGTAAGCCATGATTAATGTGTAATGCCCTTATTGGGGGGCATGAAGTATTTTTTGAAAGCTCAACCAGAAAATGCAAAAGACACACTGAATCCAAGCCACCGCTCACCGCAATAAGAAAGCCTGAGGCTTGGGAGTGTTTTTCAAGAAGGCTGGTCTTTAGGCCTACTAAAGGGTCGGAAACTGACATGGCCAAACATTGGGCCAAAGGCCCAAATTAAGAACTGATTCCATAAGACATTAGACGCTTATACCTGCGATCTAGCAATGCCAAGTGATCCATCTGCTCAAGCTGAGCTAACTGGTTGATCAGGGTCGATTTAATCGACGCTGACATCAAACCGATATCACGATGAGCACCGCCCAAAGGCTCTTGAATAACATGATCAACAAGGCCAAGATCATGCAACCGATCAGCAGTGATACCCATTGCATTTGCGGCCTCTGAAGCATGTTCAGCACTTTTCCAAAGAATGGAAGCACAACCTTCAGGTGAAATAACAGAATAGGTAGAGTATTGGAGCATATTTAACTGGTCACAAACACCAATAGCAAGGGCGCCACCCGAGCCACCTTCACCAATTACGGTGGCGATAATCGGGGTTTTTAAACCTGACATTTGCGCCAAATTGTAAGCAATAGCTTCACTTTGGCCGCGCTCTTCAGCATCGATACCAGGATAGGCCCCAGGTGTATCAATAAAGGTCAGAATTGGCATTTTAAAGCGCTCTGCCATATGCATCATTCGCAGAGCTTTTCGATAGCCTTCTGGCCTTGGCATACCGAAGTTACGGGCCACTTTTTCTTTTGTAGAACGGCCTTTTTCTTGGCCAATCACCATCACAGCCTTACCACTTAAACGAGCAATGCCGCAGATCATAGCTTGATCATCACCAAAATGGCGGTCACCATGAAGCTCGTCAAATTCGTCAAAGATACTCGTAAGATAATCAAGAGTATGCGGGCGGTTGGGGTGACGCGATACTTTTGAAACTTGCGCGGCGCTCAAATTTGAAAAAATCGATTCAGTCAGTCTAATGCTCTTGTCTGAAAGCTTGGCGATTTCATCGGTAATATTGAGGTCGTTGTCATTTCCCACTAAGCGCAAAGCTTCAATCTTTGCTTCTAAGTCAGCAATAGGTTCTTCAAAGTCAAGGTAATTTGGATTCATAAGGCCTAGTTTTAGTAGTGGATCAATCAAATAGTCAGATGATTATAACCTATAAAGTTGTGTTTTTATAACTTGCGATAACGCATTTTTACAGCGTTTTCTCCAAGCAAATAGGTTAATTCTTGCAATAGGTCATCTTCTATATTCAAACGCCACGGTGATGCACAACGAATGACACCTTTGCCTTGACCATTTTCATAGGCTATTTCTAATTTTGCTGCAGGCGCATCACCTGTCACTTGATAGGGCGTCAAAATGGCCAATAGTCTCTGGAGGCCTTTGCCTTGAGCGAACTCACTATCAACTTTTAAATGCAGCCCATTAGAGAAAATACTGCGTGCTTCAGGCATGGTGAGCACCTGCTGGGCAGATACTTTTAGACCGCCAGAATAATCATCTTCAGACACTTCGCCTTCGATCACCAACAAACGATCAGTTTGTAATCGATCACGATATTTTTCATAGCTATCACCAAAAAGCGCCACATCGACTCGTGCCCGTCTGTCATCTAGGGTTAAAAACGCAATCGTTTTACCTCGTTTGGTTTTCATGGTTCTACTTGCAACGACTAAACCGGCAATCCACTGTTTGTCTTTTTTAGCAAATAGCTGATCCAAGCGGCACCTCAAAAATCGCCCTAATTCATGGTCATAACTGTCAATTGGATGCCCAGTAACATATAACCCTAGGGTGTCTTTTTCACCTTTTAGGCGCTGTTTAAGTGTTAAAGGTCGAGCGTTAATGTGACGTTCATAAACATCGGCTAAGCTTGAATCAGGCTCAGGCGCAAGGATCTCACCAAACAAGTCAGTCATCCCTGCATCTGCATTACGTTCGTTTTGGTCGGCAGACTGAACTGCATCGGAAATGGCACTATAAAGTACGCTGCGCTCTTGATTAGGAACCAAGCTGTCTAAAGCGCCACTTGCAACAAGTGCCTCAAGCACGCGTTTATTGACCTTTTTACTGCCCACACGAATGCAGAAATCAAATAAATCCTTAAAGTCTCCACCCTTTTCTCTAGCCTCAATAATAGCTTCAACAGGGCCCTCACCCACACCTTTCACCGCACCCAAGCCATACACTACTTCATTAGCATCGTTCACAGTAAACTTAAAATGGCTAGAATTAACGTCTGGCAGCCTCAGCGGCAGCTCCATGCGCCTGCACTCTTCAACAAAGATCACAATTTTATCAATGTTTTGCATATCGGCTGACAAAACAGCAGCCATGAACTCAGCTGGGAAATGGTGCTTTAACCATGCGGTCTGATAGGCAACAAGGGCATATGCTGCAGAATGGGATTTGTTAAACCCATAGCCTGCGAATTTTTCTACCAGATCAAAAATATTGCCCGCTAATTGTTCATCAATACCGTTTGCAACACTGCCTGATAAGAACCCAGCGCGCTGTTTTGCCATTTCTTCGGGTTTTTTCTTACCCATGGCGCGGCGTAACATATCAGCTTCACCCAGGCTGTAGCCTGCCATCACTTGCGCAATCTGCATGACTTGTTCTTGATACAAAATAATACCGTAGGTCGGCTCAAGAATAGGTTTAAGAGAATCTAATTGGTAATCTTCATGAGGCCAGGCAAGTTTTGCCCGCCCGTGCTTTCGGTTAATAAAGTCATCCACCATTCCAGACTGCAAAGGTCCAGGCCTAAACAAAGCCACAAGTGCGATAATATCTTCAAAGTTACTTGGCAACTGGCGCTTGATCAGGTCTTTCATACCCCTTGATTCAAGCTGGAACACACCTGTGGTTTCAGCACCTTGCAGTAGCTTATAAACCGGCTCGTCATCTAGCGAAATATGTTCAATCGCAATGGCATCTTGGCCAGAAACTCTACGCCTGTCATTGATCATGCGCACAGCCCAGTCCACTACAGTCAGGGTTTTTAGTCCTAAAAAGTCAAATTTAACCAAGCCCGCATCTTCAACGTCATTTTTGTCATACTGGGTGACTAAACCAGAGCCATCAGTATCACAATAAAGCGGTGAAAAATCGGTCAATTTCGTGGGAGCAATAACCACACCCCCGGCATGCTTGCCCACATTTCGAGTTAAACCTTCTAACTGATAGGCCATATCCATGATTTCTTGCACTTCTTCATTGTTGTCAATGAAGTCAGCCAAAGCTTCTTCTTGTTCCACCGCTTTACTTAGAGTGATACCCACTTCAAATGGAATTAGCTTTGAAAGTTTGTCGGCCAAGCCAAAAGCCTTGCCCTGAACCCTGGCCACATCCCTTACTACCGCTTTTGCTGCCATGGTACCAAAGGTAATAATTTGTGAAACTGCATCCTTACCATAGGTATTTGAAACGTATTCGATCACACGGTCACGATTGTCCATGCAAAAATCAATGTCAAAATCTGGCATGGAAACCCGTTCAGGATTGAGAAATCTCTCGAATAGCAAATCATACTTCAAAGGGTCTAGGTCAGTAATTTCTAAGACGTATGCCACTAGCGAACCTGCACCAGAACCCCTGCCTGGGCCTACTGGAATTTCGTTATCTTTAGCCCAGCGGATAAAATCCATCACGATCAGGAAATAGCCAGGAAAGCCCATTTGGCAAATAATTTTGAGTTCAAAGGCTAACCGGTCATCGAACAATTTGCGCTTATTTGCGTAGTCAGGGTCATTGAGATCTAAAATAACCTTAAGACGCTTTTCTAAGCCGTCCCTTGAGACTTGGCCAAAGAATTCATCAATAGTCAGACCTTCAGGTACTGGAAAGTTGGGTAAAAAACATTCCCCTAAATCAATGTCCAGATTGCAACGCTTCGCAATTTGTACACTATTCTCTAAAGCAGATGGCAAGTCAGAAAAAAGTTCCTGCATTTCCTCAGTACTTCGAAGGTATTGCTGATTCGAATATTCCTTGACCCTTCTAGGATCATCCAATGTCATGCTTTGGTTAATACAAACTCTAGTCTCATGCGCTTCAAATTCGTCCGCTGCAATGAACATGACTTCATTGGTTGCCACAAGGGGCACTTGTGTCGCTTTGGCAAGCTCTACCGATTTGTGTAAGCAATCCTCATCGTACTGGCGCCCTGTGCGTTGAACTTCAAGATAAAACCGATCTCCAAACACTTGCGTCCATTCCAACAAAACTTTCTTTGCTGCGTCTATGTCACGGTTGATTAATGCCTGACCAACTTCACCCTGAGCAGCACCAGACAAGACGATTAAACCTTCGCTTTTTCCCATCAGCCACTGCTTTTGCATGACAGCCTTACCGTCAACCTGACCTTCTTGAAAAGACCTAGATACCAGCTCAGTAAGATTTAGATAGCCCTTTGAATTGATGGCCAAAAGGGTTAACCGCGACAGGCTCGCATCTTTTTCCCGATGGTCAATAACAAACATATCGCACCCGCAGATAGGTTTTATGCCGGCCGATTGGGCTGCTTTATAAAACTTAATCATGGCGCACATATTAGACTGGTCAGTGAGTGCTATAGCTGGCATTTGCTGCGCTTGAAGCGTTTTCATTAAAGGCTTGATACGAATCAAGCTATCGATTAGAGAAAACTCGGAGTGCATACGCAAATGCACAAAGCCTACATCTTGGGTCATTTTAAATTCCAATTAAACGTCGCACAGGCCCAAAGCTACGCCTATGCTGAGGGCTTATTCCATGCTTTTCTAAAGCTTGAATGTGCGCCTTGGTCGGATAGCCTTTGTGCTTATCAAGGCCATAATGAGGGTATCGATCATGCCAGTCCAGCATTTCTCTATCGCGTGTGACTTTTGCAATAATGGAAGCTGCGCCGATGGTTATTTCAGTGGCATCACCTTTTACAATAGCTTGGCTTTTACACGCTAAGTCTGGGCACCGATTACCATCAATCAAGGCCAAAGTTGGGGTGATTGTTAGTTTTTGCACTGCTCTTTTCATGGCTAGCATGGTGGCATGTAAAATATTCAATTCATCAATTTCTTCTACACTGGCCCGACCTACACCTACGCTTTTGGCATTCAAAAGAATCTCTTGATATAGATGATCTCTGTTTTTTTCCGAAATTTTCTTGGAATCGCCCAAGCCTGCAATTGGCTTTAACGGATCTAAAATAACAGCCGCTGCAACAACATCTCCAAAAAGCGGTCCGCGGCCAGCTTCATCAACGCCACATACAATCACATCTTGGCTTAGTTCAAGATCGATATCAAAGCTCATGTATGATCCTTAAGGCTTTGCGAAGCAATGACACTGAGCACCGCATCAGCCGCTTTCTCATCAGCATTGCACGCAAGCACTTGATGAAGCTTAGCAAGCTCTTTGCACAGATCCTTTCTACAAGTTTTGTCAAATAATAATTTTTCCATTTGTTTAAACAGACGCTTTGGCGCGACCGCCTCTTGTAGCAGCTCTTGTACAATTTTGTTGCCGGCTAAAAGGTTGGGCAAACTGACAAATTCAACTTTCAATTTACGCTTAAAAATTTTGAAACTTAGCTTACTCATGCGGTAGCAAACCAGCATAGGCTTTTCAAACAACAAAGCTTCAAGGGTAGCAGTACCAGAAGCGACTAAAACAGCATCGGAGGCTGCTAACACCTGATGGGATTGAGCCAAGCAAACAGTGGCCTTAAGTTTAGGGTAATGCTCTAAAAGTGTTTTGATCTGAGCACGACGTTGCTCATTGGCCGCAGCCACCACAATCTGTAAATGTGCGTACTTTGTTTGCAAAAGGAGTGCTGTTTGTAAAAAGTCTGGGCCTAAGTTTTTCACTTCCATCGCCCTGCTACCAGGCATAAGCGCTAGCACTGGGTTTGAATTGAGCTTTAGATCTTGCTTTGCGACTTGTTGAGAGATATCACCTGTAATAGTGTCAGCAAGAGGGTGGCCCACAAAAGTTGCGGGGATACTGTGACGCTCGTAGTAGGGTAACTCAAAAGGCAAAAGGCACAGTACTTGATGGCATGCTTTTGCCACCGTGAAGACTCGCTCCTCCCGCCATGCCCATACTGATGGGCTGACATAATGTACGCACGCGATACCTTGCGCTTTAAGGCGGGTTTCTAAGGCTAAATTAAAGTCTGGCGCATCGATACCAATCATGGCCAAAGGAGGTGTTTGAATGTAACGCTTAAACAAACGCCGACGCAAGCGCAGCAGTTCGGGCAGCCGGCCTAACACCTCAACCAATCCCATCACCGAAAGCCGCTCCATAGGGACTATCGACTTGAACCCTAGGGCAATCATTTGGGGGCCGCCAACACCCTCAAACTTTAGATTAGGCTGCTTGGCCAATAAGGCTTGCATTAAGCCGGCGCCCAAGATGTCTCCAGAAGCCTCGCCAGCGATAATCACAACTGTATTATTGGGCATGTTTTACCTGCTAGCGGATAATGCCGCGGGTACTTTGTTTAAGTGACTTAATAAGCACTGAAAGCTCATCATTTGGGGCTATAGCTTCAAGCTGACTAATCGCATCAGCTAGGGTGTGCCCTTGTCGGTATATGACTTTATAGGCTTGACGCAATAATTTAATACTATGTTCAGTAAAACCCCTACGTTTTAAACCTTCGGTATTTATACCGTGTGGAGCCACCGAATTACCATTAGCCATCACATATGCAGGAATGTCTTTTAACACCACACTGCCAGCGCCAGTCATACAATGAGGGCCGATGCGACAGAATTGGTGTACGGCCGTAAAACCACCCAATATTGCATAGTCGCTCACGTGAACGTGGCCAGCAAGGGCAGCGTTGTTGGCCACAATAACATTGTCGCCCAACACACAGTCGTGGGCCACATGAACATTGGCCATGAGTAAATTATGACTGCCTATTTTTGTAACACCATCATCTTGAACGGTGCCCCGGTGAAGTGTACAACCCTCGCGAATCACATTGTGATCACCAATGATTAGCCAAGTTGGCTCGCCATTATATTTCAGATCCTGACAAGCCTCGCCCACCGAACTAAATTGGTAGATATGGTTATGCTTACCGATACGTGTTGGGCCTTTCACAACAACGTGAGACTCAAGCACGCTAGCATTGCCTATTTCTACATCAGCACCGACAATAGAGTACGGCCCTATCTGCACGTCATCAGCGATAACAGCACTAGGATCGATAATTGCAGTAGGGTGAATTAATGGGTTGGGCACTAAACCTTCCTATCCGCACATAAAATGGTTGCTGAAGCGACCAACTCACCTTCTACAGTTGCACGGCATTCAAATTTCCAGATGCCACGTTTTTCGGACACAATGGCAGCCTCAAGTACTAGCTGATCGCCAGGCACTACGGGGCGCTTGAACCGAAGTTTGTCTGAACCTACGAAATAATAGATAGATCCATCTTGTGGGGTTTTGTCCATGGTTTTGAAACCCAAAATACCCGCAGCTTGTGCCATGGCTTCGATCACTAAAACGCCCGGCATGACTGGGTGATCTGGGAAGTGGCCATTAAAGAAGGGCTCGTTCACGGTTACATTTTTATAAGCCACAATAGACTCACCAAGATTGAGCTGCGTCACTCTGTCAACCAACAAAAATGGGTAGCGGTGAGGCAAATATTCTCTAATCTCTTTAACGTCCATAATCATGTTACAACTTTCCTTTTTTATCTTTGTTCTCGATCATTCTTGCATTTGAGCCAGCTTAAGCTCTAATTGCTTAAGGCGCTTTGCCATTTGATCAAGTTGTTTAAATCGCGCCGCATTGCGTCGCCATTTTTGATTTGTATCAAAGCCTGTACCCGATGAATAGGCACCCGCCTCTTTGACTGAATGGGTTACCAGTGACATAGCGGTGACGTGCACGCCATCAACCAATGTGAGGTGTCCAGTGATTCCACAAGCGCCTGCGATCGTGCAATGCCTACCAATTTTGGTGCTGCCAGCAATAGCAGTGCATCCAGCAATTGCGGTGTAGTCGCCTATCTCAACATTATGAGCAATCTGCACCTGATTATCCAGTTTAACACCTGTACCGATAATCGTATCATCCAGTGCACCCCGATCGATGGTCGTACCCGCACCTACTTCGACATCATCGCCAACTCGAACACGACCAAGCTGCGCAATTTTAACCCATTCAGAGCCATCTTTGGCGAACCCAAAACCATCGGCTCCAAGCACTGCACCGCTATGGATAATGCAGCCTTTGCCAACACTAACGCCATGATACAAAGAGACATTAGCGGCTATGTGAGTCTGATCACCGATAACGCAATCCGCTCCAACACTTGTATTAGGGCCAATGGTCACCCTATCACCAATCACAACACCTGGCCCAATCACAACACCAGCGCCCAGATTAACGTCTTTGCCAATTACAGCTGACTCATGAAGATAACAATGAGCGTCAATGCCTTTAAGGTGGGATGTCACGTTAAATTGTTGCGTCAATTTAGCATACCCTAAGTAGGGGTTATCTAAAATTAAACAGTTGCCATCATAAAGCTCAGCTTGCTGTTCATTCAAAATAACAGCGCCGGCCTTGGTGCTACCTAGTTGGCTAATATACTTCGTATTAGCCAAAAAACTGACCTCATTGCGCTTTGCAGATGCAAGTGTGGCAATACCTGTCACCTGATGGTGGGGATCACCTTTTAGTTTTGCGCCTATCATGTCAGCGATAGCAGCCAAGCTTAAATCACCCACTTACTGCTCCAAATTCAACAACTCAACAACCTTTGAAGTTATATCTACACCTGGAGCATTATAAATGATGGACTGACCATTAATAATGAGAGAAATATTGTTTTCTTGAATCACTTGACGCAATACACGATCCAATTTTGGCTTCATTTGAGCTACAAAATCTTGCTCTGCCTTTAACTTAGAGTTGTTTAGATACTGCTGCAGCTGCTGTAATTCGACGTTCATATTTTGAATTTGATTTTTCAGGCCTTGAACTTCATCAGCAGTCATCAAGTCTTTGTCAGTTTCCAAACGGGCTTGCAGAGCACGTAAGTCTTGGCCCATCTGCTCAAACCGCGCGGCTTGGGGCTGTAAGCGTTCAGAGAGCTGTTGCCCAAGTTCAACCGCTTCTTGAGTGGCAAACATTGCTTTTTCTGGGTTCAAAACTGCAATCGCTTCGGCGTGGACAACATTGGACCCTAACAATCCAAATGCTAAAGCGAAAAGTGCAATAGTCTGTTTCATTTTATTCATCATTAATCCTTATGATCAGAGGCTAGAACGAACGGCCCAATGTAATATGACTGGACTGAGTTAAATCACCTGGCTTTTTATTTAAAGGCTTAGCTACGACCAGCGTTAGCGGGCCAACAGGAGTTAGCCATGCTAAATTGAGACCGGTGGCTGCTCGTAGCTGGCCAAACTGAAAGTCACCCGCGTTGTGGACGTTACCAGCATCTATGAATAGTGATGTTCTAACCGATGGCATGTCGTTGAAAAGCGGAAAGATTAACTCTGCAGAAGCGGTGCTCATCAGCTGGCCGCCCAATGGCTCATCATTAGTTGCGCTTTTAGGACCTAACGAATTACTTGAGAATCCGCGCACACTGCCAAAACCACCTGCATAGTAGTTCACAAAAAATGGGGTCTGGCTAGTACTCCCATAAGCACCTACTACACCAATTTTACTACCCACAGAAAACACCAGAGATTCAGTGTAATTTAATGGCGTGAAATTACGATAGCTATAAGTTAGCTTATAAAAACTCAAATCACTGCTGGGTAAAGCCAAATCTAAATTCACTGTATGAGAATTACCCTCAGTAGGGTACCAGAAGTCATTGAGCGTATTTTGTCTCCAATTGACTGACGTCTTAAGTTGTTCGTAGCTAGAGCCCTCAGCCGCCACAAAGTCTTGAACTTCTTGAACACTGGAGCTATCCGTGGCTAAATCAATGCGCTCATAACCTACTTTAAAATTGAGGCGAGTATCATCGTTAATAGGATAGCCAAAGCGAAGATCTGCGCCTACTGTATCGGTTGCGAAGTTACTCACGTCTACTTGTGAATAATCCCGCTTGGTATAATAAAGGTCATAGCCCCGGCTCACACCATCAACCGTATAATAAGGGTTTAAGTAGCTAAATTTATATTCATCTGTACTTGCACTTGATGAAAACGAGGCTTCCATCTTATTGCCGGTACCTAAAAAGTTATTTTGGTTCACAGAACCGCCCCAGAACGGTCCATCGCTGTCTGAGTAACCTGCCATAATTGACCAATCTGCAGTCAATCCTTCTTCCACAGTGAACTCGACATCAAGCTGGTCATCAGTGCCCGCTACAGGCTTAGTTTGCGCATCTACACTGTTAAAGAAACCCAGGCGCTGCAGGCGCAGGCGTGAGGCCTTAATGTCGGCCATAGACGCAATGCCACCTTCCATTTGACGCATTTCACGCCGTAGCACTTCATCGCCTGTGCGGGTGTTACCCCGAAAATCGACCCGGCGCACATAGGTTCTTTTTCCTGCCCGGATCTGATATTTCACATCAACCGTTTTTTGTCCCTCGTTAATGAGTGGAATAGGTTGAACTTCAGCGAAAGCAAACCCGTTATCGCCAAATAGATTTTTTACTTGTGCGGCGGCATTAATCAGACTTTCACGAGAGAAAATGTCGCCAGAGGAACCACTAATCAAACTTCGTATCTGTGCTTCATCCACTTCATATTGGCCCGCTAAACTCACGTCGCCGATCGTAAACTGATCGCCTTCTGAAACGTTGATGGTAATGAATACTTTGCTTTTATCTGCTGAGATGGCAACCTGAGTGGACTCGATGCTGAACAACACAAAGCCTTTATTTAAATAGTGTGAACGAATGTTTTCCAGATCACCGGTTAATTTCTCACGAGAATATTGGTCATCTTTAGTGAAAAGGGTCCAAAAACCGGGTGTTTTCAAACTCATTAAGTCAAATAACTGGGCATCGGTGAAACTGTCATTGCCCGTAATGTTGATATCGGTAATTGAAGAGGTTAAGCCTTCGTTAACTGACACATCAATACTGACCCTATTCTCACCTAAATCAGTGACCACAGACTCCACCAAAACAGCGTAGCGGCCCTGGCGGTTATATTGTCTTTCTAGCTCGAGCTCAATTTGGGAAAGTGTTGCGCGCTTAAATATTTCACCCTCTTTTAAACCCGCGGCTTCAAGCGCCCCTCTTAATTGTTCCGTTTCTAGAACCTTGTTACCTTCTATGCCAATAAAACCAATTGCAGGGCGCTCTTTAACGCGCACCACCAAAAGGCTGCCATCTTGCTCTAATTGAATGTCCTCAAAATAGCCACTTTTAAACATATTACGCGTTGCATAAGCCAAACTGCGCTCGTCAACTAAATCACCAATGCTCAATGGAAGCTCATCAAATGCTTGGGTTGAACTTAGGCGCTGGAGGCCTTCAATGTGAATATCTTCTATCTCGAAGCTGACGGCCATCGCCAGTTGAGAGACCGCGAAGGTTAAACTTAACAAGATGCTTCGAGCAATATTTTTCATATTTTTCACAAACCCAAAATAATATTAAAGACGCAATAGATCGTTAATTATCGCCACAATCATGACGCTAAAAACCAACACCATGCCAATCCTAAGCCCGATGGCTTGGATAGAATCAGGCACTTTTTTGCCTGTCGCCGCTTCTATTAGATAATATATCAAATGCCCGCCATCCAGCATAGGCACAGGCAACAGATTTAGCACGCCTAAGCTTACGCTTAGGTATGCCATAAATGCTAAATAGGTAATGAGGCCGGATTCTGCTGAAGCGCTGGCAATTTTTACAATACTAATTGGACCACTTAAATGATCAATGGAAACAAGCCCTTTAACCAGTTGCACAATAAAGCCAAAGGTGAGTTTAGCCATTTCCAAAGATTTTCCAAAGCCTGCTACAAGACCATCGAAGAGGCCTAATTGTTGCTCAAAGACAATCGATGCTGGCCAAGAAATCGATTGAACGCCAATGCCAATACTTCCGATTAAGGCTCCTGAGGGGTCGGTGTAGCTTTGTAAGTCTACTGGCACATCCAGCTGTTGATTGTTCCGCAAAACAGTCACCACAATGCTTTCATCAGGTCGTTGTTGCACAAAATCAACAAAGCCTTCAAATACAGGCATAGGCTTATTATTAACCGCAATCACTTGATCTGCCGGCTGCAAACCTGCCTTTTGAGCGGCACTACCTTCAACCACCCGATCTAATATCACCGGCACACTTGGACGCCAAATATCCAACTCAAGCTGGGCAAGCGGGCTTTGCGTAGAAGACTCAGACATCCAGTTAGCCACGTCAATACTTTTCACAAAAGCACTGCCAAGCTTTGGCAACACATCCAGCTCATTCGCCAATTCGGATTGGGCCTGAAGGGCCGCCTGATCAAGTCGCTGCAAGGAGAATTCTATGGCTGTTGTTTCACCCATACGCTTGGCCAAAGCAAGGTTTACAGCTTCCCAAGTAGGAGTGAGACTGCCGTCTATCGCCAGTATTTGATGGGGCTCTTGAAAGTCTTGAACGGCATCATTTTTAGCGATTGCAATTGGCGTAAGCTGAGGCGTGCCCATGACCTGAATCACACCATACAAGAGCCCTGAAAAAATCAAATTCACTAATGGTCCAGCCGCAACAATGGCTATCCGCTTCCAAGGTGATTTTAAGTCAAAGGCTTGCTCAAGCTCGTCACTTGGTACCTTTTCAGCGCGTGAATCTAGCATCCTTACGTAGCCACCTAAGGGTAGCCAACCAAATACGTATTCAGTGCCGGTTAGGCCTATTTTTGTATAAATAGGTTTGCCAAAACCTACCGAAAAACGCAGCACCTTTACCCCAAAGAAACGCGCCACAAAATAGTGCCCCGCCTCATGCACACTCACAAGTACAGCTAACGCAAACAAAGTCGATAACGCGGTCATGAGCATGATGTTATTGGTCCTTTATCAGTCGAACATAATTAAGCACAAAGCGAACACCGGTGCAGCCGCTGTTAAACTATCGATACGATCCATAATACCGCCATGGCCTGGCAAGATAGAGCCGCTATCTTTGACGCCACATTGGCGCTTAAACATGCTTTCAGTCAAATCACCAATCACAGAGGAAAAAAGCAAAACAACAGCAAGCACATAAACTCCCAAGGATAAGTTAGCCAAAAAAATCAAAAATGGCTGATACAGCAATGAAACCAATAACACCGTGACGGTAGCACCACCTACACCTGCCCAAGATTTTGCTGGGCTTACTCGAGGCATTAATTTTCGCTTACCAAAACGCTTACCAGCAAAATATGCGCCAGTGTCTGCGCCCCACACAATAAGAAACATGTACACAATAAGCCAAGGGCCTTGCGCTAACTCGCGTATATAGATAATAGAAGCCCAAGTCGGCACCAACACACATATACCGATGATGGCTTTAGTTTTAGGGCCACACCAAAGTTGACTCGCACGTGGATACACGATCACCAAGGCGGTTGCAAAAAGCCAGAAAATGCCAGAAAAGCCAAAGATGACGTGTTCGAAAGAAGGCAGGAATCGCTGCACCATGACGATGCCAAGTAAAACCAAAAGAACGTACACCGTTCTTTGGGCGCGGCTAACTAGGCGCATCATTGCAGTCCATTCCCATGCTCCCATGAGCACAATGACCGCGACGAACAATGAGAAAGCTTGCTGGGGTAAAAAGAACACAGCCAAAAGAGTGATGGGCGCAATCACCAAAGCCGTAGCAATTCTAGATTTCAACATATTATTATTTTACGTTGCGTCAAAGAGGCCTGCATTCCGTGGCTAGGCATTTGATTGTTTTTGTTGAGTTAGTTGCGCATCAGTTTGACCAAATCTCCTTTGTCTTTGGCCAAACTGCACTAATGCATCCACCATTTTCTGGTGCTTGAAATCTGGCCAAAGGGTGTCTACAAAAACGAATTCTGCATACGCCATTTGCCACAATAAAAAGTTACTTATTCTTTGTTCACCGCTAGTGCGAATACATAAATCAACTTCTGGCAAGTCTCCTAAGCATAGATACTTCGCAAAGTCTTTTTCAGTCATCGATGCTATTTTATCGCCACCAAGACTTGCATCTTGGGCCATGGTTTTAGCAGCTTGGAGAATATCCCATCGTCCGCCGTAATTCACAGCAATATTCAGTTGCAAACCTGTGTTCAATTTCGTTTTTTCTTCAGCAGCTGCGATCAATTGCTGTAATTCAGAGCTTAAGCCTACCGCATCCCCAATAATACGCAATCTAATGTTATTGTCATGCAGCTTAGTCACTTCTCGTTTTAACACATACACGAAAAGCTCCATCAGGGCTCTTACTTCCAATTCTGGCCGGCGCCAATTTTCACTGCTAAAAGCAAATAGAGTTAAGGCTGGAATTTGGTAATGAACGGCGGTTTCAATGACTGATTTGACCGCATCAACGCCTGCTTTATGACCCGCCACTCCCGATAGATCATTATGCTTTGCCCAGCGGTTGTTGCCATCCATAATAATGGCAACATGCTCAGGTACAGATTCTAGCTCCTGAGAAAGTATGGCATGGCGCGGGTCAATCATTTACTCATCCTTAAATTTGGCCGTCATGGAACCATTGATGGGCTTTAAACCTCCATCAAATCCTTTTCCTTAGCCAATAATGCAGTCTCTATTTTAGCCACGTGCGCATCGGTCACCTTTTGAACCAAGTCTTCTCCCCGACGTGCATCATCCTCTGAGATCTCTTTTTCTTTTAACAAGTCTTTTATGTCACTATTAGCGTCTCTGCGTATGCTGCGCACGGAAACACGAGCTTTTTCAGCCTCTTCACGTGCACCACGGATAAAGCTTTTTCGGGTTTCTTCTGTCAAGGCCGGCATAGGCACGCGAATCAAATCACCAGAGGTCGATGGGTTGAGGCCTAAATTGGCTTTCATAATGGCCTTTTCAATTTCTGGCACCAAAGGCTTTTCCCAAGGTGACACAGCCAAACAACGACCGTCTTCAACAGAAATATTGGCCAACTGATTTAACGGTGTGTCGCTACCATAATAAGACACCATTACGCTGTCTAAAATGCTAGGATGAGCTCGACCTGTGCGGATCCTTTTAAACGCTTCACCTAAGGCAGCAATACTTTTGTCCATACGCTCATTCGCGTCTTGCTGAATATCTTCAATCATTTTGTTCTCCGCCATCAGGCAATGTCACTGTCACCAGGGTACCCTCTTGTCCACCTACAACAAGGTTCACCAAAGCCCCTGGCTTATTCATATTAAAAACTCTTACCGGCATGCCTTGGTCTCGGCACAAGCACATGGCTGTTAAATCCATGATGCCCAACTGCTTCTCTATCGCTTCATCAAACGTCATGTAATTATACTTTATTGCATCTGAATTTTTAACAGGGTCGCTGTCATATACACCGTCAACCTTAGTGGCCTTTAGCACCACATCCGCCTCAATCTCAATACCCCTTAGAGAAGCAGCAGAATCAGTTGTGAAAAATGGATTCCCAGTACCTGCAGAAAAAATAACCACATTACCTTGGGACAGATACAACATGGCATTTCTGCGATCATAATGATCTACAACACCGCTCATAGGGATAGCCGACATAACACGTGTCGTGATGTTAGAGCGCTCAAGCGCATCTCGCATCGCCAAGGCATTCATTACAGTTGCTAGCATACCCATGTGATCGCCCGTCACACGATCCATGCCGGCTTCACTTAAAGCGGCCCCTCTAAATAAATTGCCCCCGCCAATGACCAAACCTACCTGAACACCAATACCCACAAGCTGGCCAATTTCTAGCGCCATACGATCCAACACTTTAGGATCAATACCAAAATTTTCGCTACCCATCAGTGCCTCGCCGCTTAATTTAAGCAAGATTCGCTTATAACGTGGTTGGCGTTTGTCAGATAATGGCATTTTCTTCTCCATATAATAATGGTTCACAACACAAACCCAAGCTTCACAGATTGTGCTGTCATAACAATAAGATAGTGACGTATTACTTGCTCAAGGGCAAGTTGTCCCATTGGCATTAGTCAAAAAAAAACGCCGCCACAATGAACTTCTTCACCGTGGCGACGCTTTTGCAGCCTAAGGAAAATTATCCTTTTAACTGCTGCGCTACTTCAGCCGCAAAATCAACTTCTTCAACTTCAATACCTTCACCCACTTCGATGCGGTGGAATTGGGTAATTGTTGCATTAGAAGCGCTTAGCAATTCACTCACTTTTTGATCAGGGTTCTTAACAAAAGGCTGTTCAGTTAGGCTGTTTTCAGCCAAGAACTTGTTAATGCGACCGATCATCATTTTCTCAACAATGGCATCAGGCTTGCCAGCCATGTCTGGCTGAGATTTGATAATGTCTTTTTCTTTATCAACTTCTTCTGCACTCATGTCTTCGCGGCTAATCACACGTGGATTAGTGGCAGTTATATGCATGGCAATATCTGTAGCCAGTTCGCTTTCACCATCGGTAAGGGCGATCAGAGTTGCGATTTTATTGTTGCTGTGTACGTATGCGTCAACATTCTTGCCTTCTAGCATCACAATACGACGAGGCGTAATGTTTTCACCAATCTTTTGCACAAGAGCTTCACGAGCTTCAGATAAATCACCTTGGATCAAAGCAGCCATATCGTCAGTCTTTGCAGCAAATGCCGCTTCTGTTACTAATGACGCAAAAGCCAAGAAGCCTTCATCACGTGCAGCAAAGTCTGTTTCGGAATTGACTTCAACCAACACACCAAAAGACTTATCGTCAGCAACTTTAGCTACCACAACGCCTTCAGCAGCCGTGCGGCCTGCTTTCTTAGCAGCCTTAAGACCACTTGACTTACGCAAGTCTTCAATCGCTTGATCGATGTCACCATTAGAAGCAACCAGCGCTTTTTTACAATCCATCATGCCTAAGCTTGTGCGCTCACGCAGTTCTTTAACCATAGATGCAGTAATTGCAGCCATTAGAAATTCCTCAATTTGGGGTTCTCAGCACCAAACGCGGCACTGTTAAAAAAAAGGGAGCTTAGCTCCCTTTTGAATATCCGCTAAGCTAAAACAGTGTTTTAGGCTTATTCCGCAGCAGCTTCAGCTGCTTCAGTTTCTTCAGCAACTTCTACGAATTCACCAGCAACTGCAGCGCCATCGTTTTTGCCAGCAGTACAAGCATCTGCCATTGCAGTCACGTAGATTTCGATAGCGCGCAATGCGTCATCGTTCGCTGGGATGACATAATCGATGCCATCTGGGTTGCTGTTAGTATCAACGATGCCGATCACTGGAATACCAAGCTTGTTGGCTTCGTTAATGGCAATGCGCTCATGCTCAACATCAACAACGAACAAAGCGTCTGGAAGACCGCCCATGTCCTTAATGCCGCCAATAGCACGCTCTAGCTTTTCCATTTCACGCTGACGCATCAACGCTTCTTTCTTGGTCAACTGCTCAGCAGTACCGTCGCTGAATTGAGTTTCTAGAGTACGGAAACGACTGATCGATTGACGAATAGTCTTGTAGTTGGTCAACATGCCACCCAACCAACGGTGGTTAACGTATGGCATGCCAGCACGAGTTGCGTGCTCTTTAATCAACTTACCTGCCGCGCGCTTAGTACCAACAAACAATACTTTGTTTTTGTTAGCAGCCATGTTTTCAACAATCGCTAGCGCGTTGTTCAAAGCTGGAAGAGTTTGGTCTAGGTTGATGATATGAATCTTGTTACGAGCGCCAAAAATGTACTGACCCATTTTTGGGTTCCAGTAGCGAGTTTGGTGGCCGAAGTGGGCGCCAGCTTTAAGCAGGTCGCGCATACTTACTTTAGTCATTTTAATGTCCTTTTGTATGGGTTAAGCCTCCATAAACCCTTGTCCAATGCGCATAATAAGAACGCATGAACCATCGCTCGATCGAAAGCCTTAAAGCAGACTTTCAACACCCGGAACGATGTGCCGATTTATGTGTGACGTTATAGTTAAGCTCCAAAAACGCTAAGCTTTTCGTTAAAAAACTAGAGAACGAATTTGGGCGCGCAATTTATACCACAACCATGCTTGAATATCAAAACTAATTCGCTAAATACGTGAGCAAAAACAGCCTGTTGGAATTTATAATAATTGAGGACAAAATTTCTAACAAAAGGCAAGCCTAAAGAAGCTTCGCGTCTTGACGAGATCTGATATAATTGTTAAAAAATTGAATGCCTTAAGTGACCTTTTGCTTTAAAGAACCACCCATCGAGACGCCCATGAACATATTGATTAAAGATGCTGTAGAGATTGAAAAAATGCGGGTTGCTGGTCGCTTAGCGGCTGAAGTATTAGAGATGATACATGAGCATGTTCAAGTGGGGGTGACCACTAACCAGCTGAACCAAATATGCCATGATTACATCGTTGACGTGCAAGGTGCTATACCAGCGCCGTTAAACTACCACGGCTTTCCAAAATCTATTTGTACCTCAGTAAACCATGTCGTTTGTCATGGTATCCCAAATGACAAACCTCTTAAACAAGGCGACCTGGTCAATATAGATATCACTGTTATAAAAGATGGCTATCATGGCGATACCAGCAGAATGTTTGGCGTAGGTAACATCGCACCTCATGCCCAACGCTTAGTGACCATTACCCAAGAATGCATGTACAAAGGTATTGAACTTGTGAAGCCTGGCACACGCCTTGGGGATATTGGCCATGTCATTCAGACCCATGCTGAAGCCAATCATTACTCCATCGTGCAAGAGTATTGTGGGCACGGCATTGGCGCAGGCTTTCATGAGGACCCTCAAGTACTGCACTATGGCACCCCAAACACAGGGGTAGAACTTAAAGAAGGCATGATCTTCACCATTGAACCTATGCTAAACGCAGGCAAGCGTCACGTTAAGCTGAACAAAAAAGATGGCTGGACTGTGACCACTGCAGATAAGCGTTTATCAGCTCAATTTGAACACACTATACTTGTGACCGCAGATGGGTACGAGAACCTTACTATTCGTCAAGAAGAGCGGTCTTAATGGCCTCACAAGTAAGCAAGTCACTCCAAGAACAGCTCATCAACCCTAACCAACTTCGAGACCAATTAAAGACAGGCCCCGTTGCGACAACACTAAAATCGGCCTTACAAACTGGGCAAGCAAGGCTTGATGAACTTTTTGTAGAACACCAACACACCAAAATTCAAGAGCTTATTCACGCTAGGGCCTGGTTAGTTGACCAAGTACTAAAACTGGCTTGGGACCAATATGCATGGCCCGATGAGGCCGCGCTTGTCGCGGTGGGTGGCTACGGCAGAGGTGAGCTGCATCCACAATCCGACATCGACCTACTGATTCTGGTTGACAACGATTTAGATGAATTATCTTGGCACGAATGTACCCAACAATTTGTTACTTTTATTTGGGATTTGGGTCTGCAAATAGGTTCAAGCGTTAGAACGCTCAACGATTGCTACGAACAAGCCAAAGGCGACATTACCATTGCCACAAGCTTATTAGAGTCGCATACCATTGTGGGTAATGATGCATTGCGCCAACAAGTTTTTGATTGGGTCATCTCTGAGCAAGCTTGGAGTGATGAAGCCTTTTACAAGGCCCGCCTTAGCGCTCAAAAAGAAAGACACTTACGCACCAATGAAACAGAATACAACCTTGAACCGAATATTAAAAAATCTCCGGGTGGCCTTCGCGACATCCAGACTATAGGCTGGATCGGCAAACGCCATTTTGGGCTGAGCAGCATGGATCAACTTGCTGGCCATGACTACCTTAACCAAGAAGAGCTGGACACATTAAATCAAAGCATTAATTATCTTTGGACCATCCGTTACGCCCTGCATTTAATCGCCAAACGCCCTGAAGACAGATTGCTGTTTGATCATCAACGTAAGCTTGCCGCTTTTTTTGGCTACCAAGATAATGAGGATGCTTTGGCGGTAGAACAATTTATGCATCGCTATTACCGCACAGCCATGCACATTACTGAGCTTAACCAAACGCTTTTACAGCTCTTTGACCAAGCCATTCTACATGGCCAGTCTGAAGATAAAGTTGTGTCAATCAACAAAAGATTTGAGCTTCATAATGGGCGCTTACAAGCGTGTTACGAAAGTTTGTTTGTGCGCCAACCCTTTGCCATTATTGAAGCTTTCGTCATTTTAGCCCAGCATCCTGAATGTCATGCAATAGGGGCTCAGTGCAAACGCCTAATTCGCTCACACCGCCACTTAATTGATGATAAGTTTCGCCGAGACATCAGGGCAAATAGTTTATTTATGGAGCTTCTTCGCTCACCTAAAAGGATGTCTCATACTCTCTTAGAAATGCAGCGCCAAGGCATTTTGGGGGATTACCTGCCAAGCTTTAATAAAATCGTGGGGCGTATGCAACACGATCTATACCACATCTATACTGTTGATGCGCACACGATGAAAGTCGTCAAAAAAATGCGCGAGCTATTATTGCCAAAAGAGCGAGAGCGCTTTCCAATCGCTTCGCGTCTAGTGCATGAATTACCTAAAATAGAACTGCTCTACATTGCCGGTTTATACCATGACATTGGTAAAGGCAGCGGCAGAGACCACTCAGTAGTTGGTGCTGAAGAAGTGCGCCATTTCTGTAAGCAGCATCAACTTGGAAAGTGGGACACTGAGCTTGTCAGCTGGCTAGTGCGCAATCACCTACTAATGTCCATGACCGCCCAAAAGCGTGACATAGGCAACCCGGATATTATCCACGAGTTTGCTACCAAGATGGGTGATGAATTACATTTAGATTATTTGTACGTGCTCACAGTATGCGACATTAACGCAACTAACCCTGAACTATGGAATAACTGGCGCGCTTCACTATTGCGCCAACTTTATACAGCTACAAATCGTGTTTTACGCCTAGGCTTAGATGTGCCAGTAGACCATCAAGCCTTGGTAGAGCAAAGCCAGGCTGATGCCCTAAAGTTATTACAAGAGCAACGTTATACTCCTGCCTCAATCATGCGGCTATGGAAAAATTTCGGTGATGATTACTTTATCAGAGAAAACGCCACAACCATTGCTTGGCATACTAGGACCATTTTAAACCACCAAATAAGTGGGCCTATAGTAGCACTGAGTGAAAAATCCTACAGTGCTTTTGAAGGCGGCACCCAAGTCTTTGTTTACACTCAGGATAAACCCAACTTATTTGCAGCGCTTTGCGCCATTCTTGTACAACTTAACCTTGATATTCAAGATGCGCGCATCATCACCACTGAAGATGGCTACAGTATGGATACCTTTGTGGTGCTAGATAGCGATGGCAAAACGATTAACCAGACACCAGCTCTTTTAGAACAACTGCAACAGCGCCTTACTCAAGCCCTTAAATTTCCTGATGATTTTGCTTATATAGTGCAGCAAAGACAGCCTCGAACTCATAAGCTTTTTGATCGGCGTGCGAGCGTGAATTTAAGCAATCCAGACAATAGAAGCTGGACTCGTCTAGAACTCAACAGCCCAGACAGGCCCGGTCTTTTAGCACAAGTAGGGTTGGTATTTATGCATTTGAAAATCATTATTCAAAAAGCAAAAATACAATCTATCGGCGGCCAAGTGGAGGATGTCTTTTTCATTACAAAAAGCGATGGCCAAAGAATAACCGATGAGAAATTAATTAAAGAACTTGAAGTGCAAATTTGTAAGGCGCTTGACTAGCCAAAGTCAGGCGTAAATTAACGGGCCTAAACAACACACAGGGCCCTTCTTCTGATATTATTTGCGGATTATTTTTCCACTCGCTCACAACCCATGGACAGAAGCTTGAATCAACTACAAATGCACGGCATCAGCAATTGTGACACGATCAAAAAAGCCAAGACTTGGCTTAATGATGCAGGTTTGGAGTTCAGCTTTAGAGATTATAAAAAACAGCCCCCAAGCACCCAAGAGTTGCAATCTTGGGCGGCGTTAGTGGGCTGGGAGAACTTGCTAAACAAGCGTGGCACTACATGGCGTAAGCTACCAACACATGCGCAACAAAGTGTTAACGAACACACGGTATGCGCTTTGCTAAGCGAAAACCCAAGTATGATTAAACGCCCCGTTTTAGTGATGCAAGATCAAAATAACATTCAAGTGTGGGTGGGCTTTAAAGCTGACCAATACGCCACTATTTTTAACTTATAAGTATTACACACAATTTATTGGAGAATTGTATGAGCCATTTTAGTTTTGCCTTTGGCATTGGTAGCCAATCAAGCCAAGGTGACTGGTTAGAAGTGTTCTACCCACAGCCTGTGTTAAATCCTAACACTGCGTTAACTAGCGCAATTGCAGAGGTATTGGGCAGTGAACTAACTTCTGGCAACCATGCTATTGAAATAAACGCCGAGCAAGCCCAAAAGCTTGCAAGCGCTTTAGTAGCGGCAGGCGAAGCAGACCAAGCAAAATGGCTCGACCAAGCGGCTGACAAAAACCAACCTATGGTGATCACTTTGCTTGAAAGTGACAGTGCGCCAACAAGCACACCTGAGGTTTACCTTAAGTTACAGCTGCTATCCAATGGCCTTAAACAGCCTAATTCTATGGATCTTAACGGCATTTTTGGCCTACTGCCAAATGTAGCTTGGACCAATGAGGGCGCTATTAGTGTGGATGATTTAACCCAGCGTCAGATGGACGCTCGCCTAAGGGGTGAATGGTTGCATGTCAACGCAGTCGATAAATTCCCCCGCATGGCAGATTATGCGGTGCCAAAAGGGGTCCGAATTGGAGATGCGTCGCGCGTAAGATTAGGTGCTCATGTTGCAGAGGGCACTACTGTGATGCATGAAGGTTTTATCAACTTCAATGCCGGTACACTGGGTCATGGCATGATTGAAGGCCGCATATCCGCTGGCGTTACCGTAGGTAATAATAGCGACTTAGGCGGTGGCTGCTCTACCATGGGCACTCTGTCTGGCGGCGGCAAAATAGTGAACTCAGTGGGTTCAGACAGTTTAATTGGCGCCAACGCAGGCATGGGCATTCCTATTGGTGATCGCTGTATTATTGAAGCAGGCTTATACATCACCGGCGGCTCTAAAGTGGCTGTATTGGATCATGACAACCAGCTAGTAGATACAGTGAAAGCAGCCACTTTAGCAGGCAAACCAGACCTACTTTTTCGTCGCAACTCACTCAATGGCCGCATTGAGGTAAAACCTAACGGCACCTTGGTTGAACTTAACGCTGATCTGCACAGCAATAACTAAAATGGCTCAAACTATGTCCGACTCTGCTACTATCGCCCTGGCAAAAGATCTCATGGCGCGTGCTTCTGTCACACCCCTTGATGAGGGATGTCAGGAACTTATGATTGCTCGTCTAGAGGCCATTGGCTTTAGCGTGGAGCGGATGCGTTTTGGTGAGGTGGATAATTTCTGGGCGCGCCGTGGCACAGAAAAGCCTGTACTAGCCTTTGCTGGTCACACTGATGTCGTTCCAAGCGGACCAGAAGATCAGTGGCATACGCCACCTTTTGAGCCGACCATAAAAGAAGGTTATTTATATGGGCGTGGCGCTGCTGACATGAAAGGCAGCTTAGCGGCTTGGGTAGTGGCGCTTGAAGAATTCATTGCGCAGCACCCAGATCACCGTGGCAGCCTGGCACTATTGATTACTAGCGATGAAGAAGGGCCTTTTGTCGATGGTACGACAAGAGTGATTGATACTCTTGAAGCACGCGGGGAAAAGATGGACTGGTGCATTGTGGGTGAACCCTCCTCTACCGGCACCTTGGGTGATGTCATTAAAAATGGTCGTCGCGGCTCTTTAACTGCGCTAATTAGCGCCAAAGGGATTCAAGGACATGTGGCTTACCCGCACCTGGTGAGCAATCCTATTCATAAGGTTGCACCGGCGTTAGCCGAATTAGCGGCAACCACATGGGATGAAGGCAATGACTTCTTTCCACCCACAAGTTTTCAAATTGCTAACATTAATGGCGGTACCGGGGCATCAAACGTAGTGCCTGGCCACGTTGATATCATGTGTAACTTTCGTTACTCCACTGAACTAACAGCAGATGATCTCACAACAAGAGTGGAAGCCATTCTTGATGCGCACCAAGTCGAATATGACATACACTGGACCTATAACGGCCTGCCATTTCTCACAAGCTCTGGCGCTTTAGTGGATGCCTGCCGCGACTCTATTAAAGCCGTGACGGGCACACAGACACAATTATCTACCGCTGGCGGCACCTCTGATGGACGTTTCATTGCCCCCACAGGCGCTCAAGTGGTTGAGCTTGGGCCTTGCAACGCCACCATTCACAAGCTTAACGAGTGTGTGAAAGTGAGTGATTTAGAAGAGCTTACTTTGGTATACCAAGGTGTGTTGACGCGTTTGATGGCGAAGGGGTAATCTGGATGACTCAAACAGACATCGAAATTTATATCAAAGCAGCAACCCCTGAAGCGATTCAAGAATGGCTATCTTTGATCACCTTAAGTTTAGATGCAAAGAGTTTTTCACCCAAACGACAAGCCTACTGGGCTACTATGCAAAGCCTTGATGAGGCGATAGACGAAGCTTCAAAAGAGTTTGAAATTATTGTATTAAGTAATGTACAAAACAACTACAGCAGCATCTGGTTTAATAGTCCAAAAACCCCTTGGGCCAACGACAAAGTTTGTGCAAAGCAAGCCTTTGACCATTTTAAATCTGCTGTACGTTGTACTGCTTCTGGCTGGCAAGAAGGTGATCAACCTGATCAATGGCTACACATTGATGACTCTGGCGAAGAAGTGATTGATTGGATATAGGAGCATTCAATATGCTTAGTGCACAGCAGCATGATGAATTTGGCCAAAACGGCTTTGTAATTATCAAAGATTTTGTCAGTGCTGATCAACGCCAAGCATTAATGCGACAAGCTGAAAAGCTGATCGACTCCTTTGAACCAAAGGCTAACCACTCTATTTTCAAAACCGACGAGCAAGAGCGCTCAAGCGATGATTATTTTTTAGAATCTGCCCGCAAAATAAGTTTTTTCTTCGAAGAAAAAGCCATTAATGACCAAGGTGAATTCACGGTTCCAAAACAACGTTCTATCAATAAAATAGGCCACGCCCAGCACCTATTAGACCCAGTCTATAAAGCCATGGTCGAGTCATTAGATTTTATTGACCTAGGCTATCAGTTGGGCCTAAAAGAACCACGCGCTGTCCAATCCATGCATATCTTCAAGCAACCAAGCATAGGCGGTGAAGTAGGATTGCACCAAGACTCTACTTTCATCTACACCGAGCCTAAAAGTTGCATCGGTTTTTGGATAGCGCTAGAAGATGCCACCATTGAAAATGGATGCTTACAGGCGATGTTAGGGGGGCATAAAATCCCTTTAAAACAACGCTTTAAATTAGCAAAAGAGGGCGGCACAGAATTTGAAGTATTGGATGAATCGCCTTGGCCTGATGAGCCTTTAACCATGTTAGAGGTGCCAGCGGGTACTTTGATTATCTTACACGGCCTGCTGCCTCATTACAGCGCAGCTAACACCTCTGATAAATCGCGCCAAGCCTTCACCTTGCATTTAATCGATGACGCTTGCGATTACCCTAGAGATAATTGGCTACAACCCTTATAGCACTTATAAAGTCACTACCCGAAGCGCCAATCCAATAAGCACCACACCGCTGACTTTGTCGATCATTGCTGAGCGCTTCTGAAGTTTTTCTAAGACGCTAGAATGGGACAAGGCTACCGCCACAATCACATACCAAAGCGCATCTATAAAGGCTGCTGTTCCGGTCATGATCAATTTATCAGATAACAACAGCTGCGCTGATACAAATTGTGAAAACAAGGCCACAAAAAAGAACGCAAGTTTCGGGTTTAACAAAGACACCATGAAGCCATCCAATGCCGCTTCTCCAATAGGCGCCACTGAAGAACCAAAATCGAGGGAACTAGATCCTTTTGAACGCAAAGCCTTGATGCCCATCCACATTAAATACGCAGCACCTGCATAGGTTATAAGTTGATACATTAACGGCCACTCCACTACCAGCAAAGCCAACCCCCAGACCGTTAAAAGGGCCCATAAAGCAACGCCCAAGCCATGTGCGATGGCGGTGGCAAAACCGTGCGCACGACCATTACTCACCGTATGGCGCAGAACAACAGCCAAACTTGGCCCAGGAGACATGGCCCCTAAACAACAGATAGCAACTAATGAAAGCCATGTGGCTAAAGTCATGTTGATTTCCAATTAATTTCTTCTACAACATACAAGAGCATGGGCTAGCTACCTTTGGTTTAACCACAACAGAAGGTCATCAACAACCTCCTTTTTATTGGGCTCATTCATCATTTCATGACGCCCACCGGCATACAGCTTACAGTCTACCTGCTTTGAACCTGCTCTTTGCAAGGCTTTTTGTAGGGCAATCACACCACGGCCCTGCTTGCCCACTGGGTCTTTATCACCAGAGAACAAGTAAATGGGTAAATCATTTTTAATTGAAGCCATCGCTTCAGGCTCGGATAAATCAGATAACCCATTTAAAAAATCAAACCAAAACTGCGTCGTAACCACTTGGCCAGCCAGTGGGTCGGCAATATAGGCATCTACAACTTTAGGATCTGAGCTAATCCAATCTTTGGGTGTTCGAACGGGTTTAAAGGCATTGTTAAACTGGCCAAATGACAGTTGATCTAGCAACTTACTTTTCGCGCGGGCGCCATAACGAAAGCGCTCGAACATGGCCACGGCGCAGCCAGCCCGATATAACCAAGGCGGACTGTAATTTGAGCCCGATAATACTAGGGCCTGAAGACGATTTGCCAGTTTATTCGCGTACTTTTGCGCAACTCTTGTAGCAATAAACGACCCCATACTATGGCCGATAATAATGAGTGGCTGGGACCATTGGGTTTGCAAGTGATCTAAAATATCCAGTTGATCAGCAACCATCTTTTCAAAACCATTGTGATCACTCAAATGGCCCAGGCTATTAATGCTCTGGCCTGTCAGCCCGTGGCCACGATGGTCATCAGCACTGACATGATAACCTGCCGCGTTAAGCTTATTTGCAAATTCAGCATAGCGGCCACTGTGCTCGCTCATTCCATGCATAATATGTACCCACCCTTTGGCTTCTTGCGTGGGCCAAAGGCGAACTTTCAGAGCCATTTGATCTTGTTCAGACTCAACCTCAATTAATGCTGGAGAAATAGATAACATATGCTGAACCTTTTATATTTTTTTAGCTGCACAGGGTGTTTTCAGTGGTCTATGGTTAAAACGTCACTAAAGCAAGTGACGTGTGAAAAAATCCACTACCCTGCGTTTAAACTCCTGTGGCATCTTTGAATCAAATTCTGCATGGCCTAATGTTTGTTCAAGCCATAATTCTTTTTCACCACAAGCAGCGTCATAAATACGCTGACCACTCTCTACAGATACCACAATATCTTCACCGCCTTGCATAATAAGCAGTGGGGTATCACACAGTAAAGCAGCCGCTCTTGTAGAATCTACTTGTTCCATATCCATGTCCAGTATTTGCTCAGACCACCTGGCAATCATGTTGGCAAAAGGAAACGCAGGCAAGCCTGTAAAATAAACCACCGACTCATTAATCGTGTCTTGCAAAGACGAGAATGGGCTCACGGCAATCACTGCGGCCAGGTTTTTATTTTGGGCTGCATAAGCTAGGCCAATCGCTGCTCCCATTGAGTTACCAAGAAAGCCCACCTTAGATGCTTGAGCATCTTTTTGCTCCAGTAAGTAGCTGTGCCAAGCTTTGATGTCATCAACTTCACGTACGCCAAATGTAATTTGATCACCACCGTTAAGATCATGCGCCCTTATGCTAGTCACTAATAGTCCAAAACCTTCATCTTGTAATATTTTAGCCTCTTCAAGCATATGGCCACGACTGGCTTTAAAGCCGTGTTGCAACATCACATAGGCACCGTTCTTTGTGTTAGAAAAATAACCATGTAACTTTTGACCATCGGCATTAAAGATGCTGACCTCCTCTACTAAAAGGCCTAGGTTTTGTGGGTAATTTTTAGCAGGTTTACGTTTATCAATGGGGTGGTGCACAAGGGCATCAGCCTGCTGATAAGTCACTACGAGTAGCATCACAATGAGGATGCCAACTGACCCAATTAAAACTTTCTTAAAATAACGCTGCATAATATTTCCTACGAACACTGCTTATGACAAAAGCAGCTTGTTATATGGTCATTAACCATGCCAATAGATTGCATAAAGGCATAAATGCCAATGGGCCCCACGAATTTAAAGCCCCGTTTTTTTAAATCTTTGGCTATCTTAATGGATAAGGGTGTTTGGGCAGGCACTTGTGCTTGTGAAGAAAAACGGTTGATGATGGTCACACCATCTACGTACGCCCATATATACTCATTAAAACTGCCAAACTCTTGCTGAATAGCAAGAAATTTTTGGGCATTATTAACGACACTATTTACTTTTAAACGATTACGAATAATGCCTTTATCTTGAAGAGCGATTTCTATATCAGCTGCACTAAAGTGGGCTAATTTATTAACATCATAGTCACAGAAAACGCGCTGATAATGATGCCTTCGTTTTAGAATAGTAATCCAGGATAACCCCGCTTGAGCACCTTCAAGCACAAGTTGCTCAAACAGGCGCTTATCATCATGCACAGGCCTACCCCACTCTTCATCGTGGTAGGCTAAATATAGTGCATCATTAGTAGGCCAGCTGCACCTTTGCATATTATTTCCTGCATTACTGTTGGGTTACTATCGAGTCAATATCGAGTCAACGAAGAGCACAAAAGGGCTTGGCTTGTGTAACCAAGCTTAGGGGTTTTTGCGAGCGTGTGTATAATATCGAGTTCCATTTTAAAAGGGAATCAAGTCAAGCTAAGATTATTTTATCGCCTGCTTGCCTTTGTTTTTTGACACCATAGTCATCACGAATCAGGACTGATCTGTGCTATGATTTGTGCGCACTAAATAACCCCGCTTGATAAAGTAAAACTTATTTAGTTTTGTATTAAAGATAGAAATGATTGCTGCAACAGTCACCTTGTGGAAGAGAGAAATGAGTAAGAGACGCTTCAAAAGTCACAATCACCCCAACGCATCGTTCATCAAACGTATTGCGGCAATGGTCTATGATAGCCTTTTAGTGATGGCTGTCTGGTTTTTGGTGGGGTATATCTTCATCGCATTTAATGACGGGGAAGCGGTGTTTGGTCCAGTCTTTAGTAGCACCGTATTTATTGTTACTTTTTTATTCTTTGCTTTGTTTTGGACTCGTTCAGGGCAAACATTAGGCATGCTGGCATGGCGTATTAGGATTGAGTCTGATCAAGGCGAATTGCTGGATGCAAAGCAATCACTCATGCGCTTTATCGGGGCTATCGCGTCTGCAGCGGCATTTGGCCTGGGCTACTTATGGATTCTAGTGGGTGGTAAAAAGCTGGCTTGGCACGATCATTGGTCTAATAGCCGCGTCGTTCAGCTGCCCAAGCGATAAGTTAGCTGGCGCACTACCCAGCGCGCCTCAATAGCCATGTACCGCCTGCCAAACAGGCCATAATCGGCAACGCATAAGCAAACACTGGGGTAAAGCCAAACACGCTACTAGCTGGGCCTAGCACTTCTTGTGCATAATTAAACGCCAACCCCACTAACACGCCTACCAAAACTCTTTGTCCAAGGGTAATAGAGCGCGTGGAGCCAAATACAAAAGATATCGCCACAAAGACTAATGCAAAGGATGCCAGAGGTTGCAGTAACTTTTTCCAAAACGCCAGTTGGTATGGTGTTGCATCCAAGCCACTTCGATCAAGGTACTCACTGTATTCCACTAAGTTTTCAACGGCTATATGTTTTGGATCCATACTCAAAATAGACAAAAGGTGTGGCTTTAACTCAATTTCCCACTCCATGCTTTGTTCGCCTTGTTGAATCACACTTTGGTCTTTTACAAACACCTTTTGTAAATCAGTAAGGGTCCACTTTTGGCCATCAAATGACGCTGATTCTGCCGCCATTGATTGTTGCCAATTGTTGCCTTCAAAACGGTAGCGTGTAACTTCATTCAAAGTACCGTCTATGGCAACAGAGCGAACAAAAATATAGTCATCACCTTCGCGTAGCCAAAATCCTTTATTGGATTTAGCGCCCTTATAATCAGCCTGCTGCTGTTCAGCTTTTTGTTGGCTTACCGGTGCCACGTATTCACCGATGAGCGCAGCAATAATGATGAATACTGAAACAGCCTTCATTACCGAGAACACAATACGGCCCAAGGAAATGCCAGCGGCACGCATCACGCCAAGCTCAGAGTTGTTAGCTAGCGTTCCCAATCCTACTAGACACCCTACCAAAACGGTGAGTGGCATGAATTCGTAAATTCTCCTAGGAATAGTCAATACAATGTAAGTAAGCACTTGCTTTAGGCTTGCTCCATTATCTAGGGCCTCTAATTCACCACCCAACACTGTCATTAAGTCTAGGCCCAAAATCACCAGCAACACGATGGCCACAGCAGCCCAAACATGTCGAGCGATATAAAAATCAAGCAGGCGCATTGCGTTTGCCTCCTTTGCCTCTTTTGAAGAACCACTGCCTACCAAATAACAACAACCAACCCAATAGTAGAAAAATTAAGTGCAGGAGGATAATTTTAAAGGCGGCATAAGCCTCACCACGGGTCATTGAGTCTCGAAGGGCTGTTAAGCTTGATAGATAAACTAGATAAATCAGGATAGCAGGCAAGAGCCTAGCAAAGCGGCCTTTTCTTGGGTTCACCTGACCTAAAGCAATAGCAATTAAGCTTACGATAATGGTCATCAAAGGCAAAGAAATACGCCAATACAATTGTGCTCTATGGTCCGCATTATCAGATCCGATGAGCGTCAATGTGGGTAAAGTAAACCCACGCGTGATGTTGATTTCTAAATCATCGCTGAACAACCTTACAGCAAGCTCTTCAAATTCGGTCACCGTATAATCAAGCTGGCCTGGTTGACCTTGAGTTCTTGAACCTTGTGTGAGCAACAAATAACGAGCCTGATACTTGTCATCAAACACTTGGCGAGCAGAGTCCGCTTTAATGACCACAGGCGCAACACTTGCAGCTGGGCGATTATAAACGAATACATTTAGCAGCTGCTGGCGATCCTCACTCATGCTTTGTGCATAAACGACTTGGCGCTCAATGTTACCCTGAAAACGACCCGCCACCACGTTATCAAATTCTGTAGTATGAGACTGTTCGTACAAAATCTCTTCAACATTGCGCGAGGCCTCAGGTGCAAGCCAAAGACTTAAAGAGGCCACCAAAAAAGCCAATATGGCCAAAGGCACCAAGACCACTTGTACAAGCTGTTTTTGACTGACCCCGTTAGCGAACAGTACCGTTAACTCATTGTCTACACTCAGTTTTCCAAGGGTAAGTAGCACTGCAATAAAACCACCTAAGGGTAGTAACGTGCTCAGGTAAGCAGGCATTAGGTTGAAAATAATAGTGACTACTGCTTCAGCATCAAGTTCGCCCGTGAGAGCTTTGCTTAAATAATGCGCAAAGCGACTGCTTGAGATAATCAGCAATAAAACCAAGCTGACAGCAAACGCGCTGGTGAGTACTTCTTTGTTGATGTAGCGAGTAATTAACGACAAAACACTTCTTTCTTAACTAAGTAATAGCCCAATTAGGCTTACAATAAGGGTAGTGTATCAGACTTTACTAAAAACAAAGATTTAACGCGCTTAATTCCTTTACACCGCTAGTGACCTAAGCCAATTTGGCGTAGAATTTTGAGCATACACAAGTTGATGTATACCCCTCAATGGTAAATTTGTCAGGAGACATTATGGAATTTCATTTACAACAGGAGGCTGCAGATTTTGGCTCAGCCCAAAGCGTCATATTGCCACTGACAAACACATCAGAAGCTAGCGAAGCATTAACAAGCCAGGCACTGCAAGCTGCTGACGCCCTATTAAATGGTGCTATTTCAAACGCTATTAAAAGTGGTGACTTGTCGGGCAAGTTTAATAACAGCCAACTTTTTCTTAATCCATCAGAAGGTCCGGATCGAATGTTAGTCATAGGCATTGGCGAGGCTAACAAATTGACAGGCCGAAAGTTTAAACAACTGGTGCAAAAGGCTTGGTCAATGATTAAATCAAACCCTGGCGATTCAGTATTAAATCAACTGACACAAGCAACAAGCACATGCCTTGATGAGAAGGCAAAAGTGAGGCTTTGCGTTGAAGCCCTGGTGGAATCAAATTATCGCTTTGACCAATTCAAATCTGATGTCAAAGAAGAACAAGCTTCGCCAAAAATGACGTTACTAGCTCATGATGACGCCCAAGCTCAGCTAAACCAGTCAGTAGCAACCGCACATGCAATGAACCTTTGCCGTGACCTTGGCAATTTACCTGGCAACGTTTGTACACCCAGTTACCTAGCCGAGCAAGGCCATAAACTTGCAGCCAGTTCAGATAAGGTAACGACTCAAGTTTTAGAAGAAGCAGAAATGCAAACCTTGGGCATGAACTCCTTATTGTCGGTGGGCAAAGGTAGTGCTGAGCCGTCTAAACTAATCGTAATTAACTACCAAGGCGGTGAAAAAGGAGCTCAACCACACGTATTAGTAGGCAAAGGCATTACTTTTGATTCTGGTGGTATCAGCATTAAGCCTGGTGCTGCGATGGATGAAATGAAATACGATATGTGTGGTGCTGCAAGTGTCATGGGGGCCATGCAAGCGGTGATTGACATGGGCCTAAACGCCAATGTTATTGCAGTGATTGCAAGTGCTGAAAACATGCCCTCAAGCACGGCATCAAAGCCTGGTGATATCTACACCACTATGGCTGGAAAAACAGTTGAAGTACTTAATACGGATGCCGAAGGGCGTTTAGTTTTATGTGATGCCCTGACTTATGCAGAGCGTTTTGAACCTAAGACAGTGGTCGATGTGGCGACCCTTACAGGCGCGTGTATAATCGCCTTAGGCCATCATACCAGCGCTCTCATGAGCAATGATGATGACTTTGCAGCAAGCCTTATAAAGGCAGGTACGCAGGCTTTTGATACTGCTTGGCAATTGCCTATGGGTGATGAATATCAAGAACAACTGGCTAGCAATTTTGCTGACCTTGGTAACATTGGTGGTCGAGCAGCAGGCTCTATTACCGCCGCTTGCTTCTTATCACGCTTTACTGAAAGTTATACTTGGGCGCATCTAGACATTGCTGGCACTGCGTGGGTTTCTGGTGCCAACAAAGGTGCCACCGGCAGGTGTGTACCCTTGTTAGTTCAACATTTAGTCAATCAGGCTTAATGGTGGGTAGAGCCGACTTCTACCAGCTTAAATCTAGCGACCCGGCTAGCCGTTATCCCCTGCTATGCCGGTTGTTAGAGAAATCTGTTGCAAGTGGACAGCATGTTTATATTCAATGCGAAGATGAAGCAGAGTCGCTGCACTTAGATGAATACATTTGGGCCTTTAAACCCGATTCATTTATTCCCCATGAACGCGTCGGTGAAGGTAATCAAGCCAAGGTAATTATCGGGTATGCCTATTTAGAGACGTCTGGGCTTCCAAAGCATTCAGACATTTGCATCAACTTAAGTAAAACACTGGCCCCAAAAAACTTTGAAAGAATCATTGAACTTGTGACCCAAGACCCAGCCATGTTGGCGAGTGCGAGAAGCCATTATAGCCAGTACAGCCAGATGGGCCGCACCATGCAATACCATAAGCTATAAACAGAAAAAGTTAGAACTCATTTTATTTTGGCAAAAAAAAACACCGCGTTAAGCGGTGTTTTCTGTCATGTTATTTTCTTAATGAATTAAGAAGGAACAACATTGTTGGCACAAGGGCCTTTTTGGCCTTGGCCAACTTCGAATTCTACGGCTTGACCGTCGTTCAAAGTGGCGTAACCGCCGCCATTGCGGATTTCAGAGTGATGTACGAATAAATCTTTTCCGCCATCTTCTGGAGTGATGAAACCGAAACCTTTATCGGCGTTAAACCACTTCACTGTACCTTTGCTCATATTCTTACTCTTTACAACTAAATTAAAATGACAAACCGCAGAATTCTGCGCGTGATGTCAGACAGAAGAACTGTAGGTGCGCAAATTACGGTTTGATTGTTCACACGTAACGGTCAAGCTAGTGCGGAGCTCAGTCTAGCACTGCACTAGCTTGCAAGTCAAACCATCTGCCGAAGCAGTCGCGATTAAAGCGGCGTCAGATAGTAACTTGGCGCAAAATGGCTTCAGCAATAGTGTCTTAAATTGATTCTATTTTTGCCACTTGCAGCTTGAGAGTCTCGGATGCAGTTTGGGCATCCATCAACTTAGCGCGCTCTTTTTCAATCACTTGCGCAGGTGCTTTATCCACAAATTTGGCATTACCCAACTTGCCGCTCAAACGTTTTACTTCACCTTGCAACCTACTCAGCTCCTTATTCAATCGAGCAAGCTCGACATCTTTATCAATAAGACCAGACATAGGCACCAACACTTCCATAGTACCTACTAATGCAGTTGCACTAAGTGGCGCTTCACCAGCAGCATCTAGCCAAGCGATTGAGTCTAGTTTAGCAAGCTTCACTAAGAACTGACTGTTGGTGTCCAGGCGCTTACGGTCTGCGTCACCACCCTTATTTAGCAGTAACGGTATAGCTTTACCAGGGGCAATATTCATTTCGCCGCGGATGTTTCTAACTCCGTCAATAATGCCACGAACCCAATTTAAATCAGACTCAGCCTCTTCATCCAGCTTCTCGATGTTAGCCTGTGGATAAGGTTGCAACATAATGCTTGGACCTTGCGCTCCTGCTAGATTTTTCACTTTTTGCCAAATTTCTTCGGTAATATACGGCATCAGTGGATGGGCCAAACGTAATACGGCTTCCAACACTTGCACTAAGGTGCGCCTGGTACCTCTTAACTGCTGCTCAGCGGCATTATCATCCCACAGCACGGGTTTAGATAATTCCAAATACCAATCACAATATTCACTCCATATAAATTGATACAAGGCCTCTGAAGCATGGTCAAAACGATACAAGCCGATGGCCTCAGTCACTTTTTGTTCTGCTTTTTGCAACCGCGAGACAATCCAACGATCCGCTAGGCTAAGCTCAACGTCGCCGCCATTTTGACCACAATCTTGACCATCGCAATTCATCAAAACATAATTGGTGGCGTTCCAAATTTTGTTACAAAAGTTTCGATTACCTTCGATTCGGCCGACGTCAAATTTAATGTCTCGCCCTGTTGAAGCTAATGAACACAAGGTAAAACGTAGGGCGTCTGTACCATAGGATGCAATGCCATCAGGAAAGTGTTTAAGCGTTTGTTTTTCAATTTTTTTAGCCAACTGAGGCTGCATCATGTTACCGGTGCGCTTTTCAAGCAGCGCATCAAGCTCAATGCCATCGATTAAGTCAAGAGGATCAATGACATTGCCTTTAGACTTAGACATTTTTGCCCCGTCTTGGTCTTTTACCAAGCCATGCACATAAACCGTTTTAAAGGGCACTTGAGCTTGGCCTGTTTCATCTTTGGTCAGGTGCATGGTCATCATAATCATGCGCGCAACCCAGAAGAAAATAATATCAAACCCGGTAACCAAAACATCGGTCGGGTGATACTTCGCTAGCGCTTGCGTTGAACTTGGCCAGCCTAAAGTGCCGAAAGTCCATAGGCCAGAAGAGAACCAGGTATCTAAAACGTCTTCATCTTGCTTTAGGTGGATATCGCCTAAATTGTGTTTGGCGCGCACTTCTTCTTCGCTACGGCCCACATAAAAATTGCCTTGTTCATCGTACCAAGCAGGAATCCGATGTCCCCACCACAGCTGTCTTGATATACACCAATCCTGAATGTCACGCATCCAAGAGAAATAGGTGTTTTCCCATTGCTTTGGTACAAATTCAATGCGACCATCTTCCACAGCAGCAATCGCAGGCTCAGCAAGAGGAGTCGTGCTCACAAACCACTGATCCGTGAGTAAAGGCTCAATCACTAGGCCAGAACGATCTCCGCGGGGCACCTTTAAGCTATGATCTTCGATCGCATCTAGCAAACCTTTCGCTTCAAGATCTGCAATAATGTTATCTCTAGCCTCGTAACGATCAAGGCCACGGTATGCACTTGGGATTTCTTCTTGGTGACCTTCCACCAACTTGCCAGCGGTGGTGTAAACTTCTGGCACCTGCACTATGGCAGCATCATGATCAAGAATATTAATCATACCCAAATCATGGCGCTGCCCCATGGCATAGTCATTAAAATCATGAGCCGGGGTGATTTTCACACACCCTGTACCAAATTCCATATCGACATAGTCATCAGCGATAATAGGGATAAGTCGATCCACTAACGGCAACTTGATCGATTTTCCAATTAGGTGCTGGTAACGCTCATCCTTTGGATGCACCGCAACCGCAGCGTCGCCTAGCATCGTTTCAGGACGGGTGGTGGCAACAACAAGGTAATCGAGACCCTCAGCAGTGGTTGCGCCATCGGTCAATGGGTATCGTAAGTGCCATAAATGGCCCTTTTCGTCTTCAGAAATAACCTCAAGGTCAGAGATTGCAGTGTGCAGCTTCGGGTCCCAGTTTACCAACCGCTTGCCACGATAGATTAAACCGTCATCATACAAACGAACAAAGGCCTCTTGCACCGCAGTGTAAAAGCCGTCATCCATGGTGAAGCGCTCTCGGCTCCAGTCCACACTTGCACCCATGCGGCGCAATTGTTTGGTAATGGTGCCGCCAGATTCTTCTTTCCAGTCCCACACCTTTTCTAAAAACTTTTCTCGTCCTAGTTCATGGCGAGTCTTGCCTTCTTCGGCCTGAACTTTGCGCTCGACTAACATTTGCGTCGCAATACCTGCATGGTCTGTGCCGACCTGCCACAATGTGTCGTGGCCTTGCATCCTTTTAAAACGAATTAGCGCATCCATAATAGTATCTTGAAACGCATGCCCCATGTGCAAGCTGCCGGTGACATTAGGCGGGGGAATAACAATACTGTAAGGCGTACCTTCACCTGACGGTGCGAAATAATTATTGTCTTCCCATTGCTGGTACCATTGCTGTTCGATGGCGTTGGGGTTGTATGTCTTTTCCATAAGGATATGCAAATGCTCTTATTAGGTGGATAGAGAACTTAAGGGTAAAAACTTTAAGGCCCCGATGTTGCGGGGCCATTGATATACAAAATTAGTGATTGCAGCTTGGCCCATGCACATGTCCGTGCGCCAATTCATCTGCGGTGGCTTCTCTAATGTCCATAATTTCAACATCAAAGTTTAGCACTTCACCTGCTAGGTCATGGTTGCCGTCTACGCTTACCATATTGCCATCAATGGCTGTGACTGTAACCACATGCTGCTGGCCTGAGTCGCCTTCTGCATGGAATTGCATACCCACTTCTAGGGTATCAATACCTGCAAACATCGCTTTGTCGACTTGCTGGACCATTTCTTCCATGTATTCGCCATAGCCTAAGTGTGGAGGCACTTCAACTTGCAATTTGTCGCCTACTTGTTTGCCTTCAAGCGCTTCTTCTAGGCCTTGAACAATATTGTGTGCTCCATGCAAATACGGCAATGGCTCACCTTCACGAGAGGTATCTACTAGCTCACCAGCAGCATTAGTCAGTGTGTAATGGAAGTTAACCACACTATTTTCAGCGATTTTCATTTACAGCTCCAAAGCTCCCGCTAAGTTAAGTTAGGGAGCCATTAAATTAAACAATACTCATACTCATGAGCGACCTGCTATAATACCGCAAAAATAACCTCTAGGCCCATACCTACAATGCATTTTACCATTCACGATACCCCAGGAGTTATCCATTTTGTAAGAGTTGTGTCTTGGCTCATGCTAAAAGTGACTGGCTGGAAAGCTGTGAACGTAGCGCCAAGCAGTGGTAGCTATTTAATTATTGCCGCGCCACACACCTCTAATTGGGATTTCCCACTAGGGATTGCGATGGCTTTTCATTTACGAATAAAAGTTTACTTTGTTGCTAAACACACTCTTTTCAAAGGTGTCAGCGGAATTATTATGCGCTGGTTAGGCGGCATCCCACTTAACCGACAAGCGAGCAAAAACTTTGTTGACGCCTCTATCGAAGTGTATGCCAAAAATGAAAATTTGGTGCTGGCCATTGCGCCAGAAGGCACGCGCACAAGCGTTGCGCGCTGGAAGACAGGGTTTTACCATATGGCCAAAGGAGCCAACGTACCCATTGGCTTGGCTTACTTTGACTTTGCCACTCGTACCGGTGGTATTGGTAAAATGATCCATACCAGTAACGACATGGCTGGCGACATGCAAATTATTGAAGATTTTTACCGGCCTATGAAAGGCAAAATTGTTGAAAACTACAACCCAAATATCACGGGCCTTAAAACCAATGATTAAAGTTTGGCCTTAAGCACCACAAACTTAGGATGCACGCCAACCTGCTCTACTTGGCTAAACCATCTTTTAAGTTTAGCGTGATAGCCTAAGTGCCTGTTGCCTACGACAAAAAGCTCGCCTGATTCGCTAAGCACTTTGGCAGACTGCTTAAACATCCGCATAGCAATGTGATCGCCCACCACCCTTTCTTGATGAAAGGGTGGGTTGCATAAGATTAGATCGGCTGATTTAGGCTGAAGCTTCGTTAAACAATCACCAGCTTGAAATTGGCACTGCTGCTCAACGCCATTATGCTTGGCATTTATGGTTGAAGAAGCCACCGACATATACGATTGATCGATCCCAAGAACCTGACAGCCAGGCCATTTTCTAGCCGCAAAAATAGCTTGCACGCCATTGCCACAACCTAAATCAATAACCCGATCAAACGGCCCGTCCGGAAAATTGTCCAACAATACTTGAGCCCCGGCATCCAGTTTTGTGCGGCTAAACACACCGCTATAATGCTCTAATTTCAGACCAGAAGAAGTGCTCCAAGTGAGCCTGTCGGGTTCGGCGGCTATAGACACGCTTTTGGGGTATTGTGAGGCGAATATCAAACGCGCTTTTTTTCGTGCAAGGCTAGTTGTAAGCTTGCCCAACAACGATTCCAATAACGCAAATGTTGCGGTATCTAGGTGCTTTACCATAACGGGCATAATGATTAAGGCACCCGCGGCTAATTGAGGGAGCAGCCGATTAAGTTGATCACGCAGCAGTGCATGGCTTTTTGGCAACCTAAAAATGACCAGATTAAAAGGGCCTTGTGGCGCATTTTGGGCTTCAACGAAATGCGCCTGCGCTAAATCATTGAGCTGCTGATTATGTTCTAACCCAAGGTGTGCAATGTGCGAATCACTCCAAAGCGTCGGCAGCGGTGCTGCCAGCTTTTGCAGCCATTGGCTTAAAGCGCAAGTCACAGCTCCAAATGCTTCGTTCACCACAAGCACACGAGCCTCTGCGGTTATTAAATCGTGCTCATGAAGATGGTCGAGCACTAGCAGGTCAGCTTGATCGAACGCCTGCAGGGTATCATTTTTTTGTGGGGGCACCCGAGCTATTTGAAGCTCACCCCAAGGGCTATGCATGGATGTTAGCATCTTTGTCCCTTAGGTTAGGGTGCCAAGCGATCAATAGACCAAGCGCTATCCTGCTTTTGGTAACGAAAGCGATCATGCAAACGGCTTGGCCTACCTTGCCAGAACTCAAACTTTAAGGCGTCAAGGCAAAACCCAACCCAAGCTTCTGGGCGCGCCACTAAGCCCAGTTTAGTACTATTTTCAAGTGCACTTACATTCTCTTCAAGTTCCGACAAACCCGAAACCACTTGGCTTTGAGCCGTCGCAGCTGCACTTAACTGGCTTTGGCGCGGGCGACTGTTAAAGTACTGATCACTTTGCGCCTTGGGCACGACAGTCACCGTTCCAGACACCCTCACCTGCCGCTCTAGCGGCTGCCAATAAAAAAGCACAGACGCTTTTGCATTTTGACTAAGATCTTGGCCTTTTTGACTACGTTGATCCGAGTACCACACTAGGCCTTTTTCACTGAAACTTTTCAATAGTACGATTCTCGCGTTTGGCATACCCTCCTCTGACACGGTTGCAAGAGTCATCGATGTTGCATCCAAGGGACACGCACTCTCTGCATCTTTCAACCAAACTGAAAATTGTTGCCATGGGTCACTGCTTAAACTGTCTCTTCGCAAGCCTTTCGCTTCATATTCTCGGCGATAGTCTTGATAGTTTTGTGAGGACATATAATCTGCCTTTTATTTGAATGCACATTTCGCCTTTAGTATATGCTGCCAAGGCACTCTCTGAAACCACTTTAACCATGCTTAAGCATGGTTATTTGTGGGTTTCGTAAAAAAACAGTAAATACCGGAAAGGGTGCCAATGCTCGTTTTCAATGCAGCCTCGTTTAAGGTAAGATCAGGAAGTTAGATTGGCCCGGTTGTGGGCTTTAATCGTTGTTATAAAACAAGGTTTTTCATGATTTCAAAAAAATCCATCTTCCGCTTCATCACTAGGATAATTCTTCCTTTTGCCATAGTAGCCGCTGCAGTGTCAGGTTTTATTAACCTAAAAAACTCTAAGCCAAAAGCACCTGCCAACCCTATTACAGAACAAGTTTGGGGCGTAACCAGCCAAGCTGCCAAGCTAAGTGACATCGCTCCTGAGGTGACTTTGTATGGGGCCGTGGAAGCCAGTGAGACCGCTTACCTAAGCGCTACAGTCAACGCATTCGTTGCTGCTGCGGATGTCGGTAAAGGCGATACAGTAAAGGCTGGGCAAACCCTTGTGTTATTGGATGACCGAGAATTACAGCTAACCCTAGCGCAACGTAAAGCGAGCTTGGAAGATGTAAAAGCCAAAATCCAAAGCGAAATTAACAGCAACGCAACCAATGAAGAAGCGCTAGCGATCGAAGAGCAGCTACAAGCTACTAATCAAAAGAACCTGGAGCGTCAAAAGCTACTCGTTGAGAAGAAAGTTGCTCCGACCTCACGCTTAGAGGATGCAACACGAGCTGTACAGCAACAACAGTTGTCTATACTCAACCGTAAAAACACCATTAGTGATCATCCTAACCGCATTAAACAGCTAGAAGCGCAAATGACTCAAGGTGAGATTCAACTGCGTTTCGCAGAGCTTGACCTTGAACGGACACGTATCGTTGCGCCTTTTGATGGTCGTATTTTGCAAGTGGACACTGCCCTGGGCAACCGTGTTCGAAGCGGCGACAAAGTAGTCAAGCTATACAACACCAAAAGCTTAGAGGTACGCAGCCAAATACCAGCGCGTTACCTGCCTTTAATGCAGACTACAAATACAAGCAACGCTCTTGAAGCAAGCGTGTCTCTTAATGGCAAAGACTACAAATTAACACTTGATCGTTTGTCTGCGGAAGCATCAGCTAGCCAAGGCGGTATCGACGCTTTCTTTACCCTCAATGGTAATCAAAACATTGAAGTGGGAAGAAACCTTCAGCTTAAAGTGAAGCTACCTACCGAAGCCAATGTAGTGGCCATACCTGCGCTAGCTTTATACGGACAAAATCGCATCTATCGTATTGTTGAAGGGCGCCTCGAATCGCTGGCAGTGCAACGAGTGGGTGAATGGACTAACGCTGATGGAACTAGCCTTACATTGGTTAGAAGTTCAAAGCTTCAAAATGGTGACGATATTCTCGTGACACAATTACCCAATGCTGTAACCGGCCTATTAGTTGAAGTACGATAGCAGGAGCTTCACAACATGATGCATTCATTTATTAGCCTCTTTGCTAAACACAAAGTTGCACCTAACCTTCTAATGTTGATGCTGTTTATTTCTGGGTTTTATGGATTGAAACAACTCAACACGCAGTTTTTCCCAGACTTTGCAATCGACGTTGTGGGCGTTAATGTTGTTTGGCCTGGCGCATCTGCCGAAGACGTACAAAAAAGTATTACGATCCCGCTTGAAACAGAGCTTAAAAACGTCGCTAATGTGAAGAAGATTTCGTCCAGCACTTCTCGAGGCGGTGTTGCTATCGCTATTGAAGTTGAAAGCGGCGCTGATCTTAATGAAACGACCAACTCAATTAAACAACGTGTCGATGGAGTTAGGAATCTTCCGGCAGATTCTGAAACCCCCACCGTGCAGCAGTTTGTTAATTATGAAAATGTTGGCACCATATTGATTACAGCCGATGGCGATGTCAGTGAACTAACCAACTTAGCCCGCCAAGCTGAACGTGAGTTACTTGCTCTTGGCGTGAGCAAAATCGATGTGAGCGGCCTGCCTGAGCAAGAAATTGCGATTCAAATGAACCCAAGCACGGTGCAAGACTTGGGACTATCACTCAACCGAATTGCTAGCCTCATCAATAACCAAAGCCAAGACGTAATGGCGGGTACTGCTGGGCGTACTGATGGCTCTAAACAGCTTCGCTCTGTGGGCAAATTGGACGATGTTAGCAGCTTTGAGCAATTACCACTTTTGACTGGCGATAACGCTCAATTATTGCGCCTAGGAGATGTTGCAGACATCAGCCTCAGATCCAAAGAAGACCAAGGTACCATCAGCTATGACGGTAACCCAGCCATTCAGCTCACTATAAAACGCAGCAAGAGTGATGACACCCTCAAAACAGCAACCATTATGAATGATTGGGCAGATGAAGCTCGTCAAAAGCTGCCAGAAGGTGTGGATGTTATTGTGGTGGATGAGCGCTGGTTACTACTAAAAGCGCGTATTAGTTTGCTGATTAATAATGGCGCTTATGGCTTGTTATTCGTAGTGGGCTTACTGTTTATCTTTCTTAACTCAAGGGTCGCATTTTGGGTGGCGATGGGCATACCCGCCTCGCTTTTGGCCACTTGGGGCGTGATGTATTTCACCGGCGGATCAATCAATATGATCAGCCTGTTTGGCATGATTATGGCCCTGGGTATTATTGTAGACGATGCCATAGTGGTGGGCGAAGATACGCTCGCTCATGCTCAACAAGGAGAGCCCCCATTACAAGCGGCCCTTGGCGGTGCACAGCGCATGATGGGGCCAATAACAGCATCCTCTTTAACAACCATTGCGGCGTTTTTACCTTTACTTCTCATAGACGGTATCATCGGCAGCATTCTTGCTGACATCCCTATTGTTGTCATTTGTGTAATTCTTGTGTCGTTAGTTGAATGTTTCTTAATTCTTCCAGGCCACTTGCACCATGCGTTAAAAAACCAAGCCAACAAAAAACCTTCGCGTATGCGCGCAGGTTTTGATCGTGGCTTTGACAGCTTCAAGAACAAAGTATTCCGCCCAGCGGTGAGCTTTGCGATTGATTTTCGCTTGGTCACATTTAGTTTAGCAATTACAGCATTAGTTTTAGCCGTCGGACTATTAGTTGGGGGCAGAATTCAGTTTGCCTTCTTCCCAAGTGTAGACGGTGACAACATTCGCGCTAACGTACAATTTAGTAGCGGCACCCCTGCAAGCGAAGTAGCCGATTTCTTGGTCATCGTTGAAGATGCTTTGTATGAAACTGAAGCTGAACTAGGGGGTAACTTAATTAGCGAGCGTATCAGTTATTTTGGTACAAACAAGCTGCCAACTGCAGGTATTGCTAGCACCGAACAAGTCGCCCTGTTAGAGGTTGAGCTTGATAGCTCGGTGATGCGAACCATTACCAACGCTCAGTTCATTGAAACTTGGAATAACAAGATTCCTAATGTTGCAGGCCTTGAGAAGCTCATCATAGATCAACCTCAATCAGGCCCTCCAGGCAAACCGATTGAAGCCAACATTACAGGTGCAAGCGCAACCGTAATGAAACAAGCCGCCTTAGACCTGCAAACATCATTGAACGTATTTTCAGGTGTACAAAACATTACTGACAACCTTCCATACGGTATGGAACAGTTATTGTTCACGCTAACGCCGCAAGCCACTACACTGGGTTTAACCAGTTCAGAAATCGGGCGCCAACTTCAATACGCCTTTGATGGAATCACTGTACAAAGCTTTTTCTTAGGCTCGGATGAAATTGATGTCAGATTAATGCTTAAAGACCAAGATCGTAATAATCTTGCAACTTTATACGCGTTGCCTATCATCCTGCCTTCAGGTGATTCTGTGCCATTGCTTGAACTGGTTGAGTTTAGCTCTAGACGAGGCATTGACAAATTTAGCAGTGAAAACGGTCGCTTAACTGTGTCTGTTCAAGCAGATGTCGATGTAGGCACCACCAATGCTAACGTGGTTATCGCCGCATTAAACGAAGAAGTCATACCAGATCTAGAACGTCAATATGGTGTGAAAATAGGCTTTGGCGGTGCGCGTGCTGATGAACAAGATACCCTAGGTGACATGCTCACAGGCTTGGTATTAGCACTTATTCTGATCTATATAGTGCTAGCTTGGGTCTTCACCTCTTATGCTTGGCCGATTGCGGTTATGTTTACTATCCCATTTGGACTGACTGGAGCCGTTTTAGGTCATCTGGTAATGGATAGAGACCTGACTATTTTGTCTTTGTTTGGACTGTTTGGGTTATCCGGTATTGTTATCAACAACAGTATCGTTTTGTTGTCCTTCTATAAGGGCTTTCGAGAACAGGGTATGGAGCCAAAGGCGGCTATTATTGAAGCGGCATGCCAGCGCCTAAGGGCTGTTTTGTTAACTTCAATGACAACTATTGCAGGCTTAACACCGATTCTGTTCGAAGAGTCTTTGCAGGCACAGTTCCTGATCCCAATGGCCATTTCAATTGTGTTTGGTTTAGCCCTTGGCACCCTACTGATTCTGTTTGTTGTACCATCAATGGTATTGATGCTTGAAAATGCCGGTGCATTAGTCACGGGTAAAAAGCGCAGTACCTAAAGCGCAATTAGAACAGGGTTAATTGCTGCTGCGAGATTGGGGTTTTTAATTTGAACCCCAATCCAAGCAGCCTCACTCCAGCCGCTTGTTGTTGTTTTGTTCCACTTTGAAAAGCAGTTTGTAACAAAGCCTTGAAATAGTCGAATTGTATTTGAGTGCTAGCGTGCTCTCTTGTACATTGGGAGAAATCAGCGAATTTCAGTTTAACCACTAAACCCGATACCTGGTATTCTCCGCATAACTTTTCCCACCTTCCAAGCAGCTCCTTATAAAGGGGCAAAAGTGCAGCATCACATGCTTTAGCACTTGTTAAGTTTATGGCAAACGTGTTTTCTACAGACACAGATTTTCTAATTCGGCTGGTCTGCACAGGGCGGTGATCCTCACCAAAACGCCGCATTGCCAAGGACTGCCCCATACGACCAAATTGCTGTTCAAGTTCAAGCTCAGTAAAAGATCGCAGATCTGAACATGTGTGTATGCCCTTGGCAGCAAGCTTAGCAGCACTCACAGGTCCAATACCGGGTATTTTTTTAACCGGCAACTTGGCACTAAACTCATCCACCTCATCAGGCTTAACAACAAAAATACCATTGGGCTTGCGCCAATCACTGGCCACTTTGGCTATAAATTTATTCGGCGCTACACCTGCCGAAATGGTAATACCAACCTCAGACTCAACCTCAGCCATTATCTGTTGAGCAATTCTGGTAGCGCTGCCTCCCAACATTTTTGAGTCGGTCACATCGATAAAAGCCTCATCTAGTGATAGTGGCTCGATCACATCCGAGTAACGCTTAAAAATAGCCATTACTTGTTGTGACACCTGTTTATAAAGTGCCATACGGCCTGGAATAATAAGAAGTTCTGGACACGCACGAAGCGCTGCAGATGATGGCATGGCTGAATGAACGCCAAATTTTCTAGCAGGGTAATTACAAGTCGCTATCACACCTCGGCTGTTTGCTGCACCGCCTATTGCAATGGGTCTATGCTTGTAACTTGGCTCCTCACGCATTTCAACGGCAGCGTAAAAGCAGTCACAGTCACAATGAATTATTTTCCTGCTCACGGGCTAAAAAACTCGAAAATGCTGTACGTATAACCAGCATTTTACGCACAATGGAATGCAAATCAAGTCGCAGTTTTTGGCGCAGCTAGCGCTTGGGCTGGTAAAACGATATTATTGCGGCTGCTTAAATTGGCATATCAGAGACCGCTATGGACCAACAAACACAAACAGAACTAGAAGCTGCTGCCTTTAGAAAACTGATAAAGCATTTAGATACTCGAAAAGATGTTCAAAACATCGACTTGATGATTTTGGCTGGTTTTTGCCGCAATTGCATGAGCAAGTGGTTGATGAGCGCTGCCGAAGAAAAAAACGTGCCTATGGACTATGACCAAGCCCGTGAGCATGTGTATGGCATGCCCTACAGCCAATGGAAAGAATCTCATCAGCTACCCGCCACAGATGCGCAAATGGAAGCATTAGCAGCGATTAGCGAAGCAAAAAAAACGGCCCAAGCTTAGCACTATGGATGAGGTAGCAACGCCCACGGATAGGCCACAAGCTTTGCAAAGGCTGGAGGCTAGAATCAAATACTTGATTAGCCAGCGGTTGGTCGCGGCTCTAGAAATCGCTCAGCTTAAACAGGAGAATGAACGCCTAAATGCTGAGTTACAAAGCCATTCCAACCTCTATAATAACCAAGCTGAAGATTAGGAAACCTGGGGCTCTATGAAAGTATTATCCGTGTCCCGTCAATATGCTGGATTAGGTGGTTTGATTATCATTCTTATCGGCATATTTTTACTTAAACCACCCTCTGAAAAAACGCCAGTTCCAGATGCTACCGGCTCAATAAAAAACATACAAAAGCCTAGCCATTCAAGCAACATGGAGCCCCCAAACGATACGGTGAAAACTACAGAAACTGGTGTGGCGCCGCCTGCACGCCAAATTTCTATCGCAAACGTAGCTACGACTATTAGCCAAGTAATTGAGTCCAAGCTTGGAATGAAAGGTGAACCCTTGCCTAATTTTCTTGCTATAAGTGATGTGAAAACAAAAAAGAAAAGTTTCTTCAGTTACTTAAGTGGCCTTACCCAATCATCTAATGAAAAGATAATGGCTCTTAGGTCAGAACTAAGCGCATTAAATCCAGAACAACTAACAACCCAAGAGCGCACAACACTGACCCGGCTTGCGAAAACATATAAAGTCAAAACTGAAGTGGCTAGTGAACAAATTAATCAGTTGCTTTATAAAATAAATACAGTCCCAGAATCACTTGTACTAGCTCAAGCAGCTAACGAGAGTGCATGGGGCACTTCACGCTTTGCAACTGAAGGAAATAACTTATTTGGTCAGTGGTGTTTTAGCAAAGGTTGTGGGCTCATTCCAAGTGGTAGGCCTGCTGATGCTAACTATGAAGTGAGAAAATTTGACCACCCACAAGATTCAGTAGATGCCTACATCAGAAATCTTAATTCTCATGCTGGATATATCGGCTTTCGAAGCATCAGACATTGCTTGAATAGCAACCACGAGGAAGTTTCTGGCCGTGCACTTTCAGCAGGCTTGAAAAGTTACTCTTCTCGAGGTGTAGAATACATTGATGAAATACGTTCAATGATTAGAACCAATAGCCTAGAAACCTGGGACAAGGATTGGTGGGGCGATGGTTCAGATCACCCGTGCATAGAGCTGGTTAAACTTACCGAAACCCAAAAAGAAGTGGTTACCGTAACTTCTGATCAAAAACAGCAAGAGCCTTAAGCCATGTCTAGACTTGTATACTCTACAGACCAAGGCCGTTTGTGCCCTGCCTGCCATAAAGCCCAGTGCCAGTGTAAGACTGATACTCCAGAAATAGGCGATGGTCATGTGCGCATTCGCCTGGAAACTAAAGGAAGAAAAGGCAAAGGGGTTACTTGTGTCAGTGGTATTCCCCTCGCCGGGACTGAATTAAAGACCCTACTCAAAGAGCTTAAACAAAAAACCAGTTCTGGTGGCGCTGTGAAGGGTGCAAACATTGAATTTCAAGGCGATCACCGCGATTTACTTTTGAAGCTTTTAGAAGGCCGAGGCTTTGCATCGGTTAAAAAGGCAGGTGGCTGATGTCTCTAGAATGGTTATTGGTTCCGCTTATTCTCGGGCTCTATTACTGGTGGGACACCAGTGCCGCAAAAGACATGGCACGCTTACATGCCAAACAACAGTGTGAGCAGCAAGATTTACAACTTCTTGATGACACTGTCTCATTAAAAAAAACTCGTTTAGGCCGCAATCGTCAAGGCCATTTGATTCCTATGCGCCAATTCACGTTTGAATTTAGTAGCGATGGTGAACAAAGATCTAAGGGTGAATTACACTTATTAGGCAAGAAATTATCTCACTTACACTTAGATGTACACCGAATGCACTAGATTAGGTCACAAGCTCTAGAGTTTAGCCACGACTCTGCTAGAATAGTGGCTCATGTGTATTTGTGTTCATCTTGGGGAAGCTAGAGTTGTCTAATTTACCAGTCATCATTGGTTTTGGCGGTATAAATGCCGCAGGTCGAAGCTCTTTTCACCACGGATACAGGCGTCTAATTACTGAACATTTAGATTCCAAAAGTAGACTAGATACCACCACCGATCTTGCCACTCTTACCAATAAGGCCACCTTTTCAGATGGTCTTTACTACCTTAAAGATCAAACTGCAGGCCTCTCTCAAGCACAAGTTGTTGAACAGCTTGAAGAAGAACTTTACCAGGCCACACTGATTCGACCCATCCGTTATGAAGCCTACGACATTCATAACCTAGTGCTCAATAAAGCCGCCCAGATACGGCCATCATCAGGTGAGTGCACTTGCCTTAGAATGCGAAAAAGACATCTACCAAACCAGCTGCCTGACAATTGGCAGGTGACAAGTATTGATAGTGATACCGTTGAAGTGACGATCACCGGCAGCTTCGATGCGATACTGCCTGACACAAAACGAGCCCCTGTTAGTGCTGCAGGCCAACTACCAGATGGTTTTGACCCGGGTTCTTTGTACCAATCTAGAAATCACCCTAGAAACCTACAAATGACGGTATACGGTGCTTCAGACGCACTGAGCTCAACGGGCATCGAGTGGCAAGTGATGCAAGATCAAATTGCGCCTGATCGAATTGCGGTCTATGCAAGTAACTCTATTGGCCAGTTAGATGAAGCGGGCTTTGGAGGCTTGCTTAAAAACCCTAGTATGGGCAAACGCATCACGTCAAAACAAATGCCTCTAGGCTACGGCCAAATGCCTGCTGACTTTGTCAACGCCTACCTGCTTGGTAGTGTTGGCGCCGTTGGCTCGGCTTTAGGTGCATGCGCAACGTTTTTATATAACCTGCGAAACGCTGTTGAAGACATTAAGAGCGGCAGGCGTGACCTAGTCATCGTTGGTGGCAGCGATGCGCCCATTACCCCAGAAGTGATGGAAGGTTTTCGCACTATGGGAGCCTTGGCTGAGGATAATGAACTTAAAGCACTTGATAATAGCGCAGAACCAGACCTACGAAGAACCTCCAGACCTTTTTCTAGTAATTGTGGCTTTACTATGGGAGAGGCTTCGCAGTGGATTGTATTAACCAGTGATACATTGGCCCTGAAACTTGGCGCACAAATTCATGGTGCGGTGCCTGGCGTGTTTGTGAATGCGGATGGCCATAAAAAGTCTATCTCAGCTCCTGGAATCGGCAACTATATTACTTTAGCTAAAGCGGCCTCTCTCACCCAGAGCATGTTAGGTTCTGAGTCATTGCAGCATCGTTCTTGTGTACAAGCGCATGGCACGAGTACGCCGCAAAATCGTATTACTGAGTCTCATGTCATCAATGAAACAGCCAAAGCGTTTGGTATCAATAACTGGAAAGTTTCTGCAGTAAAAGCTTACCTTGGGCACTCGCAAGGTACGGCAGGTGGCGACCAACTGGTTACTTCGTTAGGCTTATGGCGCTATGGAATTTTGCCTGGTATCAAAACTATCGACCATGTCGCAAGTGATGTTCACGACAGTCACCTAACCATTCAATCCGCTCACCATGAAGTGGGAACAACAGGTATAGATACAGTATTGCTAAACTCTAAAGGCTTTGGTGGCAATAATGCCAGTGCTGTTTTAATGGGCCCCCATATTGCCAACCAGCTCATGACAAAAAAGCATGGTGAAAAGGCCATGCAAAAAATGAAACTTGCTCAAGAATCTCATATTGAAACCGCTCAAAGTTATGATTTAAAAAGCATGAGGGGCCAAATCAAACCGACTTATAAGTTTGGACATAACGTACTTAATGGCGAAGACCTTGGTATAAATAGCAGCCAAATTAAGATTCCTGGCTACGCTAAACCTGTCGATCTAACGATTAAAAATCCTTTTGATGACATGTGCTAAGTTTGATTTAATCTGAGCACTTGCTGAGTATTTTCATACACACTAGATGTGATTTGCGCTAAAGATTCTTTTCGCAAACTAGCAATCACCTTTAAAACCCTAGGTAGCTGATCAGGCCGATTCGGCTGATCCTTGGGTTGGCCTGCCATCGGCATGTCTGGGGCATCCGTCTCTAACACAATATCTGATAGAGGCAGCGCAGCTGCCAACCTGCGCATGGCTTTAGCTCTTTCATAGGTCAGCGTGCCTCCTAGGCCTATTTTGAAACCTAATTTAGTGAAGGCTTGAGCCTGTTGCAAACTGCCACTAAACGCATGCACAATCCCACCATGCTCAAAGCCTATTTGCCTCAACAGTTGACCTAACCTGTCATTCGCTTTTCGACTATGAACAATAATAGGCAAATTAAACGCTTGGGCTATACGGACTTGGGATGTGAACCAATATTCTTGTTGGCTTTGAGAAAAACCCTCTTGTTGCATGCTCAGAGCAAAGTCTAGGCCAATTTCACCCACCGCAACAGGATTGTGCTCTTCTAGAAGGTTAGGCAATTGATCCAGGTGTTGTTGGGTGTGACAATGACTAAAGTAAGGGTGCAGGCCAAGCGCTAAATGCCAATCTGAATGAGTGTCACATAGAGCAATTTGGCGCGCAAAATGAGCCTGCAAAGTGCCAGGCACCACTAATTGCTCCACCCCTTCGCGTAAACATGACTGCCACAAGTTAGGCTGCAGCGCTTGCAAACGAGGGTCATCAAAATGGCAGTGACTATCAATCAACTGATGCAATAGAGCCCCTGGTAGTGTGTTAGTGTTCTCTTGTTGAACGGAATCTAATATCTGGCCAACGCTCTTCCGTTAAGCTTAAATTAACGTTTGAGCTTGCAAGATAAGTAAGATGGCCGCCGCCATCAATGGCTAAGTTCTCTGCTGCCTTACGCTTAAACTCTTCAAGCATTTTAGCATCGTCACACTCTACCCACCTAGCCGTGCTTACGCTTATAGGCTCATAGATACATTCTACCTTGTATTCATCTTTAAGCCGGTAAGCCACCACTTCAAACTGCAGCACACCCACAGCGCCAACGATGAGATCGTTATTTTTACCAGGCATGAATAACTGCGTAGAACCCTCTTCTGAAAGTTGCTGTAAGCCCTTTTTCAGCTGCTTCATTTTAAGCGGGTCTTTAAGTCGCACTCTACGAAATAATTCAGGAGCAAAGTGCGGAATACCAGCGAATTTCAAATTTTCGCCTGCAGTAAACGTATCGCCAATTTGAATAGTGCCGTGGTTGTGTAAGCCAATAATATCGCCAGGCAAGGCTGTTTCAACGTTTGAACGTTCACCCGCCATGAAAGTGACAGCGTCAGCTATCTTAACGTCTTTGCCGATACGCACGTGGCGCATTTTCATACCCCGTTCATAAGTACCAGAACAGATGCGCATAAAAGCAATACGGTCCCGATGCTTGGGATCCATATTGGCTTGTATTTTAAACACAAAACCTGTGAACTTGGGTTCATTGGCTTGCACCACTCGCTCGCCTGCATCGCGATGATGAGGAGCTGGAGCCCATTGCACGAAATAGTCCAACATTTCACGAATACCAAAATTCGATAATGCGGTACCAAAGAAGACCGGCGTGAGCGCTCCGGCTAGGAACATCTCCATGTCAAATTCATGGCTTGCACCTCGCACCAATTCAATCTCTTCAATAAAATCATCGTACATGTCGCCCAATACGTCTTTAGCGCCGTCAGATTCTAGCCCTTTAATCTGAATATCATCGGGAATAGTGCTGCCTTGGCCTGGCGTGAAAATATGCAAAGTATCGGTATAAAGGTTGTATACGCCCTTAAAGCGAGCACCCATGCTAAGCGGCCAAGTAATAGGTGCACATGCAATATTAAGCACATCTTCCACTTCATCTAACACTTCAATTTGATCGCGCACCTCGCGATCCATTTTATTAACGAAAGTAAAAATGGGGGTGTCTCTCAAGCGGCACACATCCATCAATTTAATGGTTCTATCTTCCACGCCTTTCGCGCCATCAATCACCATAAGAACAGAGTCTACTGCCGTTAAAGTACGGTAGGTGTCTTCGGAAAAGTCTTCGTGGCCAGGCGTATCCAAAAGGTTTACGGTGCGCTTTGAATACGGAAACTGCATCACTGACGAAGTGACCGAAATTCCGCGTTGCTGCTCCATTGCCATCCAATCTGAAGTGGCTTTCTTGTCACCTTTTTTGCCCTTTACAGACCCTGCTGTTTGAATGGCTTGACCGAATAACAACAATTTTTCAGTAATTGTAGTTTTACCCGCATCGGGGTGAGAGATAATAGCAAAGGTTCTTCGCTTATTAATTTCATCAAGAAAATCTTGGTTTGCCATGAATAGAATCTTTTGGTTTATCAACGGATTTGCACGGGCTTTGCGAAACTCTTAAGACCTAGTTCGCTTTAACAATCCGTTATGTTAAGTGCATTTGGGCGCTATTTTCGCTGATATTGGCCTTATACACAATCGATGTTTCTTAAAGGATTCAAAGGACCCTTTAAATAATTAAATAATGGCTTATTTTTCGGTTTTGCTGCTGGCAGTCCAAAACTGTGTATCTATCTTTAGCTTGCGTTGTCGCTGCAATCACCATCGTTATCCCTAGACCTATAATGATATTCTTCATCATGAGTGTCCTAGTCTCTTCGCTGGATGTTAATGGTCATTTTCTAACCCCAGACCTACCAAACAATAAGCTTTTCTATCCATGCTCAAATTATAATGCTCGCTCGGCAAATTACAGACACTTAAAGCTGTTTAATAAATAACCAGCTTAACGTCTAAACATTGAGAAATATTGCAGTTTTCCGTATACTACGCGCGTTTTGAAAGCCCTCCTTATTAAATTGGAAATACTATGTTCGATCTCGCTAGCCGTGCTCCGGTGAATGCAAAAAATGACATACTCTCTGGCCTAACGGTCGCATTGGCTCTTGTGCCAGAAGCCGTAGCCTTTGCTTTTGTCGCTGGCGTCGAACCCTTGGTAGGCTTATATGCCGCATTTATGGTAGGGCTAATTACCGCAGCCATTGGTGGCCGCCCAGGTATGATCTCTGGCGCTACCGGTGCATTAGCCGTAGTCATGGTAGCCTTAGTGGCAGATCATGGGGTGGAATATCTGTTTATTACTGTGGTCTTGATGGGATTTTTACAAATCATGGCAGGCGTTCTACGCTTAGGCAAGTTTATTCGCATGGTGCCACACCCTGTAATGCTTGGGTTTGTAAACGGTTTAGCCATCGTGATCTTCCTTGCCCAGCTTAGCCAATTTAAATTTATTGATGACAGCGGAAAACTGCAGTGGCTAGAAGGCGCTCAGATGTATTGGTTAGTTGGGTTAATCGCATTAACCATGGCAATCATTCATTTTTTGCCTAAGTTCACTCGAGTCATCCCGTCTTCTCTGGCTGCAATTATAGTGGTTACCGCATTGGTCATATTCCTAGACCTAGACACGCGCTCAGTAGGCGATATTGCATCCATCGCAGGCGGCTTGCCTAGCTTCCATCTACCCCAAGTGCCTTATACGCTAGAAACTTTGGTGATCATTTTGCCTTATGCTGTGATTTTAGCAGCCATCGGCTTAATCGAGTCACTACTGACACTCACACTAGTTGATGAAATTACCGAAACCCGTGGCCATGGCAACAGGGAATGTGTAGGCCAAGGTATTGCCAACACGGCTACTGGTTTATTTGGCGGCATGGGTGGTTGTGCCATGATAGGCCAGAGCATGATTAATGTTAATTCAGGTGGCCGAGGCAGGTTGTCAGGCATCAGTGCAGCGTTATTTCTACTCGCCTTTATTTTAGTTGCTTCACCATTAATTGAGCTAATTCCACTGGCTGCTCTGATTGGTGTAATGTTTATTGTAGTAGTAGGAACCTTCGAATGGTCTAGCTTCCGTATTATTGGAAAAATTCCTAAATCGGACGCTTTTGTTCTCATTTTAGTGTCAGGCGTAACCGTGATTACAGACTTGGCCATAGCTGTGGTTGTCGGCGTTATTTGTTCTGCATTGGTGTTTGCTTGGAAACATGCAAAACACACACAAGTGACGCACAAAGACATGGATGGTAGCCGTATTTATTACCTTCGTGGCCCAATCTTTTTTGGTTCGGTGCAAAACTTTTTAGAGTTATTTGATCCAAGCCAAGATCCAAACGATGTCATCATCGACTTTGAACGCTCTCGGGTAGCAGATCACTCAGGTCTTGAAGCCATCGACACATTGGCTGAGCGTTATTCACGCGCAGGCAAAACGCTTCACCTGCGCCATCTTAGCTCCGATTGCAAAAGGCTTCTGTCAAAAGCAGGCAACATGGTGGAGTTGAATGTGATTGAAGATCCAGACTACAAAGTGGCTACTGACACGCTAGGCTAAAGACCAAAGCGTCTTCACGGTCACCATGAACGCCGGGATAATAATTTCGGCGTTTTTGTATCTGTTCAAAGCCTAGCGAAACATACAAATTCACCGCAGCTAGGTTCGATGCGCGTACTTCCAAGAAAATAGATGCCACACTTAGGCTGTTCAGAATACTCACTAACTGGGTCATGAGCAGCCTTCCAGCGCCCCTACCCCTGCTTGTTTGCGTGACAAGTATATTTTGAATATCGGCTTGCTCGCCAAAGTAACTCGCGATTGCATAGCCAATTATTTTTTGGGTTGAAATATCCACAGCGACAAGCGCTAAATAACAACCTTTTTCACATTGATCTAGCGCATCGGATAACTGATTAAGCGACCAATGCGCATCTTGTGGGCTCACCTGAAAATCTAGTAGCTGGTTAATATCATGCTCGCAAAGAGCACGAATAGAGAGACTCACCTAGCTTGCCTTACGGGCTTCAAGCAATGACTTGACATGATTCCAAGTTTCTTTTTTAAGACTTGGGACCGCTAGTAATTGGTGCAAGCTATGGCTACACACAAGCTTTACCTGGTGACCGCATAGCTCTATGGGATCTTGCAAACCAAAACCTGCCTCTGGCTTTATAAGCTTCATAGCAGAGGGACCCATCGCCATCAAGGTATTGCATGTTTTATCTTTTAGCAATTTAGAAAGGCTGTACATCAGGCCACTTTGGGCGCCTATACGAGAATGGTCTGCATGGGGCCCAGGCACCAAAGGCCAATTAAATTCTAGGGTGGATAATGGCATCACTTCTAGTTCTTCAGCTGAACCACCTAAGTTTGATGCATTCACAATTGCCGTTTGCAGACGCTGGATCGGGCTACTCATTGCCGCACCCTCTTGGACAGGCACATCAGTGATAACCAACACCCCGTTTTTGTACCAAGAGATCCCTAAGTGCAAAGGTGCTAAGCGCTCGCTTAGCTGAGCCTCCGCGGCCACAGCTCTTGGGCTATGGTCATGGGCATGGTCAATGGATTCTCTATTATGTACTGTTACAGGCTCAGGTTGAGTTAAGTCGCTTGAGGTTTGAATCGCTTCTTTAATGGCCTCAACAGGGTTTTGGCCGGCCAGGTCTACTATAGAGGCTTTAGGTTCTGGTCGCTGCAAAGGTTCAGCGAAGTCATCGCTTTTTGCATCCTCAAGTACCAGTTCTGCGTCCTGCCAAAGGCATTGATTATTGTTGGAGCCTGCTAAAGGTTTTTTTGGTAACCAACTACAAACGCCAAGGGCGTTCAAATAGCTTAAGCGGTGGCTTTCATTTAAGGCTTCAAACATCAGGACAAATTCATCTTTTATGTACTTAGTAAAATAATAGACCCAATGGCTGATTCAGTTCAAGAGCCTTGTGCTTGCGCTCTTCATTCACAAACATAATCCCTAGAATAGGTGCAGGTCCGCAATGAAAATTATAACATTGATAGCCTAGATAAAGATTGGAATATGGTCCAAAATTCCCTACCGAACTATTTCAATCAACACTTAAGACTTGGGCAACAACCAAGCGCAAGGAAAACCTATGTCCACCCATAACACCTATGATTTTGACACTTTGGTAGATCGAAGGGGCTCTCACTCCCAAAAATGGGATAAATACAAGGATCAAGATATCTTACCGCTATGGGTGGCTGATACAGACTTTAGGGTTGCACCTGTCATTCAAGACGCGCTGGCTAAAAGACTTGAACATGGTGTTTTTGGCTATACGGTTGTTGATCGGCCACGCAACCAAATCGTTGCTGACTATTACGCCAAGACTTATGGAGTGGAGGTGGAACCAGATTGGATTGTATGGGTTCCTGGTATTGTTGCTAGCCTATCTCTTGCAATTAGAGGCCTGTCAAAAAACCACACCGAGGTTTTGACTCCGGATATGGTCTATCCATTTTTGCATACTACGCCTGTTGCTGCAGGCAAGAAGGCTAGGCACATGCCAATGACCTATGCTCAAGACAGGGTAAGAATAGACATCGATGTTTTAGAAAAAAGTGATCCTGGCAATGCGAAGGTGATGCTGTTTTGTAATCCACAAAATCCAGGTGGTGCAGTTTACACGCGAGAAGAGCTAGAACGCATCGATGCCTATTGTAAGCAACATGAACTCATTTTAGTCTCGGATGAGATTCATGCTGACATCATTTTAGATCAAGATAAAAAGCACCTTCCATATTTAAATGTGAGTGACTACGCATTGAATCATTCCATCACCCTTGGTGCTGCAAGTAAGGCTTTCAACATTGCAGGCTTGGCATGCTCTTGGGCAGTGATAAAGAATCCGAAGATGCGTCAAGCCTTTGAAAAAGAGATGCACGGGATTGTTTCTGAGATCAATCCATTTGGTTATACCGCAACCCTTTGTGCTCTTGAAAAGGGTGACGATTGGCTTGGTGAGATGAATAACTACCTACGTAGCAATCGAGATTATTTGCTTAGCGAAATAAATGCCATTGAAGGCCTCAGAATGCTTCCTCTTGAGTCAACATTCTTGGCTTGGATCGATGTATCAAAACTTAACCTAGAAGACCCTTGCGCCTTTTTTGAGGCTGCAGGGGTTGGCATGTCTCCAGGCACAAACTTTAATGACAGCAACTTTCTTAGGCTCAATTTTGGTTGCCCAAAATCCATACTTAAAGAAGCTGTAGCCCGTATTAAAGCAGCCCTAGTTTAGGCTCTCATAGGGAGCAAACTCATGCTGCTGTAATGCAACCGCTGCAGCATGAATGGCTTCTTCATGGCGATCTTCAAGCTTCACTCTTTGTTGAGTAAACTTCTTCTTCGCTGCTTTATCCAACTGCTTCCATTGCTCTTTGATTGGCATATGCTCGGTTTCAGAATACATGAGCGCAATCACTTTAAATGGATCTTTGGTTAACAAATCAGCCTCGACATAATCCAGCAATTGTTTCACACGGATGCAACCTTCTGCCAGTTCACATTGCTTGTCGATCATTGCCCTAGCAATGACATCGATACTATGAACACGATCCTCATATTGTTTTTTTAACATCTTTTTCATGTCGTTAATCCGCTTTTGATTTACGGCATTAGCTTTATATTGACGATGAAAGAAAAACGCTATGAAAGTAATCATAGCAAAACAAAAAATAAGAAGAAGAAGAATGATTGCACCGGTATCCATAGTTTTGTCGCCTTAATAAATGTCACTTTATTGTAACACAAGCGTTACTTTTGTCAGGGCAATAAAAAACCCCAGGCCGCAAGGCG
>CAXHZX010000007.1:0-99118 GCA_964022265.1 uncultured Oceanospirillaceae bacterium
CAGTAGTTCAACAAAACCCACTCATCCATAACTTCAGCAAAGCTATATCATTTAATTTACCAATATCTACAATTACTGTTTTTTAGTTCGCCAAAAAGGTGCAAAAACCTAGGTGAGCCCAGTTAAAGCTTGATTATTGGCTATCGGGTATTAGATTTTTGGAATTGCCTGTGTTGGCAGGTTTAAGTGTCATGTAAAAAGTGGACTCTTATTTTTCAAAAGCTCATTAAGCCGTTAAATACCCTCCAAATGGTTGAGCCATAAAACAAATAAGCCAAACCGCCTAGGGCCAACATGGGCCCAAATGGAATTTCAGGGTCACCATTAGGGCGATACAAACGCAGGCCTACACCAATAATAATGCCTACCAAAGCGGACATTAATACCACCATAGGGATAGCTTGGAAGCCAAGCCAAGCACCAATGGCTGCTAACAGTTTAAAGTCGCCATATCCCATGCCGTGTTTGCCTGTGGCAAGACGAAATGCCCAATACACCAGCCACAAAGACAAGTAACCCGCCACGGCTCCCCAAAACGCAGATTCCAAACTAGTAAACACACCAAAGCTGTTCACCACTAAGCCTAACCACATCATAGGCAAAGTAAGCTGGTCTGGCAGTAGTTTTAAATCTAGATCGATAAATGACAGGGCGACTAAGAAATACACCATGACTAAAGCACTTAAAGAAGCCATGCTCGGCCCAAAGGTATAAGCAACGGCCAGGCCAAGTAACATAGTAATCAGTTCCACGCTTGGGTAGCGAAGATGAATGGTTGCATTACAAAAAGCGCATTTTCCACGCAGCAGAACATAAGAAATAAGCGGAATGTTATGCCAGTTTCTAAGTGGTGTCTTGCAGTGTGGGCAGTGAGAGGCAGGCCAAGATATGGCTTTTAACGCATTGGGTGGGATAGTGTTTGGAGCGTTATCGCCCAACAAAAGGCTGCACTCATGGCGCCATTCTCGCTCCATGGCTATAGGTAAGCGATGGATCACCACATTAAGAAAGCTACCTACTACTAGGCTAAAAATGGCGGCTAAGCTAAGCCACACCCAGGGCATAGTGTTTACAAGGTCTAGGATGGCAAGTGGGCTCATGAGGGTCACTTAAATGATGCGTTTCCCTTAGTCTATATTGTTTTTTTCACTCAAGGCAGAGCCTTAGCATTATCTTTTAAACGATAATTAAACTTAGCTTTCGTTATTGTTTTCTATGGCCTATCATTGATTTGTGTTGTGATAAAGCAAGCAATACGGCTTGCTAAGACATATAAATACAAGATTGGAGGTATGTATGAAGGGTTTTTTGTTGGGTATTATTGTTGGTGGGTTTGTTGGCCTTGCCGGTGGCTTTTATCTGTTGCCTATACTCACTGCCGAAAAAAGTTTAACAGCGACTGAAATTACTAACCAATTAATAGCCATAGGCACGCAAAAGCGCGAAGGTATTTTTAGTAAAGACCGAGAAGATTCGGATGCGCTCCATTGGGGTGAAGGCATTATTACTGTAGGCGCAGACCAAGTTGTATTTGACGGCGATATGTCGCCAGGCCCAGATTATCGTCTATATTTCACTCCTAAATACGTTGAAACGGAAGCCGATTTTTTAGCCATTAAAGACGCCTCAGCGATGGTGGGCATGGTGAAATCTTATCAAAGCTTTGCTTTAGATATTAGTGACGATATTAATGCTGAAGAATACGACTCAGTTATTATTTGGTGTGAAGCCTTCTCGCAATTCATTACCTCAGCTAAGCTTAATTAACATGGCTTGGTTTGATAAGGCGGGTAATCTGCCAGCAAGACCCTGGCTATTTCTAATAGGCGTTGGCTAAGCATGTGTAATGTAATGCCATGTAAAGCTTGTTAACCACTGGATAAAATTATGACATTGTTACATCTGCCTTTAGCTACTCGTAAACACCTTGTAAACATTGGTCTATGCCTGTTTCTAATTTGGGGTATGTACGAGGCGGTTATGGGGCCAGATGTAGTGTCTGAGCTAAGAGATTTCACGGGTAGATATGGTGCTTATTTATTGTTGATAACGCTATTGTTTACACCTTTAAGCCAGCGTTTTAAGTGGGTAAAGCGTAACCTTTCTTTTAGACGCAATGTTGGGGTTTGGGGTTTTGTATTTGCAGCTGTTCATTTGATTGTATGGATTGTGCTCGAATTTGCCTTTGATTGGGCGCTAATGTTGGATGAGATTTCAGGTAACTTATTTATATTATTAGGAATTTTAGCGTTTCTGCTGTTGGTGCCCTTAGCCCTAACATCGAATCATAAAATGCTAAAACGCATGGGTTACAAGCGTTGGCAAAGCTTGCATACGCTGACTTATGTGGCTGTGCCTGCGGTGATTGCACATCATTTTATGGCGCAAAAATCAGATGCGCTTGAACCCATGTTAATGGGCTGTGTATTGTTGATTATACTCACATGGAGGTATCGTAATGCCCATTAAGTCCTCAGAAATTACCCCTGAAAAGGTCTATAAAAAACGCCGCACCTTGATTACAGCCGGGCTTGGCATGTTGGCTATACCTCTTGTGGACAAAGGCTACGCTGTTTTAAGCCCAGAAGCAGGCAGTGACGCTCAACCTTTTCCGCCTGTGGCTTCCATGCCCGAACCTGTCAATAGGGTGTTAGAGCCTACGCCCTATGAAATAGTGACCACCTACAACAACTATTACGAGTTTGGCTTTGGCAAGGATGACCCTTCTAAAGCGGCCAAAACGCTTATCACTTCGCCTTGGAGTGTAGAAATTTCTGGTGAGGGTGCTGATCAGCCTGGCATCTATGACATCGCCGATATCAAAGGTGAGCACGCCATAGAAAATCATGTCTATCGTTTTAGGTGCGTTGAAGCATGGTCTATGGTGATCCCTTGGAATGGCATTAAGCTTGCTGAAATCATTAAGGCCGCCAAACCCAACAGTAAAGCCAAGTTTGTGCGTTTCACCACTGAAAATGATCCAAAGCAAATGCCTAATGCAGGTTGGGCCGGCGGGCCTTACATAGAAGGCTTAACCATAGAAGAGGCTATGAACCCATTAACATTAATGGCAACTGGAATTTACGATAAGCCTCTAGAGCAGCAAAACGGTGCTCCAATTCGGCTTGTCGTGCCATGGAAGTATGGTTTTAAATCGATTAAATCCATCGTTAAAATTGAGTTGGTGGAAAATTTGCCAGCTACCACCTGGTGGGCTCAAAATAAGCGTGAATATGGTTTTTACGCCAATGTGAACCCAAATTTTGACCATCCACGTTGGACTCAAGCCACCGAACGCGTAATTGGTGAAGTAGGCCGCAAACCTACTTTGATGTTTAACGGTTATGCCGACCAAGTGGCACACCTCTACCCAGACCTGAATAACAGGTTGTATTTCTATTAGTTTTATCGCGCCATAAAAACATGGAGCAGCCGCTGCCGTTTTGCTTTACCAAGCCGATGGCGCGAGCCGTTGCAGCTTTTGTGTGTGCTCAAGATTCTTAATTTCCGCTGTTTTGCTGCATACCCACAACGCCAAATGGCTGCGTATCTGCAAAGCGGCATAAGAGATAAGTAAAATGGTACAAACAGTTTTAGTGACAGGAGTTTCAGGCTACATAGGTTTGCATGTAGCGCAGCAATTATTGGATGCGGGCTATGCAGTACGAGGCTCGGTGAGAAACCAAGCCAAAGCCTTGGAAGTGCAAAAAACCCTTGCCGATGCAAAGGCCAATACCGACCTTCTAAGTTGCTGTCAGCTTGATCTATTAAAAGATGATCATTGGGATGAAGCAGTGAAGGGCTGTGATTATGTCATGCATGTTGCTTCACCTTATGTGATTGCCAACCCTAAACACGAAGATGAGCTGATTGGCCCTGCAGTGGATGGCACTTTGAGGGTATTAAAGGCGGCAAAAAAAGCGGGTGTTAAACGAGTTGTATTGACTAGCTCCATTGTGGCTATGATGGGAGGTATGACAGAAGGTACTTTTGGGCCCACACGTTGGACCGACCCAGAGTCACCTGCCATCAACACTTACACCAAGAGTAAAACTCTTGCAGAAAAAGCCGCTTGGGACTTTGTTAATAACCAAACTAAAGATACGGTTATGGACATGGTGAGTGTCAATCCTGGCGGTGTATTTGGGCCACCATTGGGTCGTGTGATCACGGGTCAGTCGATGGCGATGATCGCAAAAATGCTGGGTGGGAAATTACCTCTACTCCCCAGTATTTCTATTCCAATGGTTGACGTGCGTGATGTTGCTGCGCTTCACCTTTTGGCAATGACAGCTGAGGGTGTTGTGGGTAAAAGGCTTATTGCGGCGCAAAGTAAAGCCACAGCCTTTGTTGAAATTGCCCACATACTAAAAGCTGCGGGTTATAAAAAGCCAAGCACGCTGATCGCCCCCAACTGGCTGTTTCGCTTGGCCACCTTGTTTGATGCAGAAGCAAGAGGATCATTGGGAATGTTAGATGCCCATTTGGATGCAGATACTAGTGAAACTGTCGCCTTGTTAGACTTTCAACCACGGTCCTTAAAGGATTCATTGATCGACACCGCATTGGTTGTAAAGACCTTGATATAGCGCATTTTGTCTATATTATAAACGTATAAGCTCTTAAACGAGCCAGCAAAGCGACACTTTTAAACACGGCGAGATCGATATGCAAAACCAGTTAGATTCAACCATCGCATCCTTTTTTAAACTTGAGTCGGCAGGTGGGCTGATGCTCATTTTGGCAGCCGTTTTAGCCATGATACTAGCCAATAGCCCACTGGATCATGTGTACCATTGGATGTTGTCGATGCCGGTAGAAGTCAGAGTAGGGCCGTTAGAGATTGCTAAACCGCTCATCCTTTGGATTAACGATGGCCTAATGGCGATTTTTTTCTTCTTGATTGGCTTAGAACTTAAGCGGGAAATGCTTGAGGGCGAATTATCAGATAAAAGAAATATTATCTTGCCGGGTGTAGGTGCCATCGGCGGCATGGCAGTACCTGCTCTTATTTACCTCTATTTTAACTACAAAGACCCTGTGGCTGTGCAAGGCTGGGCCATTCCAGCTGCAACAGATATTGCTTTTGCACTGGGTGTTTTAGCGCTTTTAGGCTCTAAAGTACCCACCTCAATTAAGATCTTTCTAACGTCTTTGGCCATTTTTGACGACATTGGCGCCATCGTGATCATCGCCTTTTTCTATACGGCTAAAATCTCTGCCTTATCACTGATCATTGTGGCTTTGTGTATACCGGTATTAGCTTATTTGAATCGGCAAAATGTCACCTCAAAAAGCCCTTACATTTTAATCGGCGTCATCATGTGGATTGCCATGCTTAAGTCTGGCGTTCATGCGACCCTTGCCGGGGTTTTGTTAGCCATGTTTATTCCGCTTAACTCTAAAAGCCAGCCTGGTTATTCACCGCTTAAAAGTATGGAGCACGACTTACACACTATTGTGGCATTTTTTGTGTTGCCAGTGTTTGCCTTCGCAAATGCGGGTATCAGCATTTTGGGCGTGACCAGCGAACAGCTACTTCACAGTGTGCCAGTGGGCATTGGTTTAGGCTTATTTGTGGGTAAGCAGGTGGGTATCTTTGGTTTATGCTGGCTCTTTATTAAGATGAAAGTCACTAAATTGCCAGACGGCATGAGTTGGATGAGCTTGTATGGCACCTCTGCCATTTGTGGTATCGGCTTTACCATGAGCTTGTTTGTGGGCTCATTAGCCTTTGAATCTGCTGGGGTTAATGAGGTATTTGATGAGCGTCTTGGTATCATTTTAGGCTCATTGGCTTCTGGCGTATTAGGCTACTTTGTTCTGTTAGCTAGCCTAAAGAAGCCCAAGTCAGCCTCATAGAAAGCCAAAGCTTGGGTGCTAATTGACTATTTGTCTGTTTAGCGTAAAGACTAAATTAGTACCTGCTTTTTGATTGAGAATGGCGCCTATAGTGGTTAATCTAGGGGCAAGTGCTGTGCTTTTGTTAATGCGAGAAGCCAATAATGACCCCCAATTCTAGAGCCACCCCAGCCACCCCACCTGCCTTGGCAAGGCTTATGACTGGTTTGGGGTTTGCAGGGCTAATTCCTTTTGTATTGCCCGTTATACTTCTGATTGACTTTAGGTGGCTTGAGATAAGCCCTGCTTTTGTAAATCAATGGGCCCATCACCTGCCGCATCTGTTTTTAAGTTACAGTGTGATTATATTCAGCTTCTTGGCGGGCACCTTATTTACGCTTGCGCTGCGCATAAAAGATCCTAAGTTAGCTGTAAAAGCGGTGATCTTGAGTAACTTATTGGCGCTTATGGCATGGGTGTTGTTGTTGCTGGTATTTGTTGAGTTTAATTTGGTGTTTGTGGCTTTGCCTCTACTTATGATTGGGTATGGCTTGCTGTTATGGATAGAGTATAAAAGTGATGCGGTTGAAGCCACATATTTGCGTATGCGAGTGCGCTTGAGCACTGGTGTTATATGCTTGCATGGCTTGATGTTATTAATGTTGATGAGGTGGTAAGGTGCCTGAGTTTACTATTTTCTTTGATGGGGGTTGTCCCTTGTGTGCCGCTGAGATTGGCCATTTAGAAAAATTGGATCGTGATCAAAAAATTGCCTTTGAAGATATTTATGCGCCCAATTTTAGCGAACGATTTCCTCATATAGAGGTGTCCAAGGCAGACAAAATATTGCACGGCCAGTGGGCTGATGGAACCCTCATCTATGGTCTAGATGTGACTTATCATTCGTGGGCATTGGTTGGTAAAAAACACTGGGTCGCTATTCTGCGTTGGCCTGTGTTTAAGCAGCTAGCCCAGTTAGGCTATCGTTTTTTTGCGCGCTATCGTCATAGAATTTCATCTCTTGTTACGGGCAAGCCCCGGTGTGAGCGCTGTGAAATCAATGTGGATGCCAAATAATGACAGAATTAGCCAATAAAGCTTTAGTGCTTGGGGCCAGTGGTGGTTTAGGGAGTGCCCTTACGCTTGCGTTTTTGGCAGACCCAAATATTGATCATGTGTTTGCTGTGAGCAGAAGCGAGCAGCCTGAGAATCTTGTTATACCTGAGCCTCTGCAATACAAGCTGACTTGGCTAATTACCGATTACGATGAACCTGCCATGCAGCTTCTGGCTGATAAACTTTCAGCTTTCGCAGGCCAGTTTAGCCGCGTATGTATTTGTCACGGGATACTTCACTCAGAAACCCTGTGGCCTGAAAAGCGTCTTGAAGATTTAAGCAGCGACGCTTTTCATGAAGTGTTTAATGCCAATACCGTTGTGCCTGCTCTGTGGCTTAAGGTGTTGTTTAAAGTTTTGAAGGGCAACTCAGCCTGTGTCATCGCAACTTTAAGTGCAAGGGTTGGGAGCATTTCTGACAACAGGATGGGCGGTTGGCATGCGTATCGTTCTTCTAAGTCAGCCTTAAATATGGTGCTTAAAAATATGGCCATCGAGTTTGCTAGACGCGCCAAAAACCTAAAGCTTATCTCTTTTCATCCAGGCACTACCGATACCGGTTTATCCAAGCCTTTTCAGGCTTCGGTGCCCAGTGACAAACTGTTTACGCCAGCATTTGTAGCCCAAAAGCTTTGCGGCATTATGAACGATAAACAACCTGATGGTTTGTTGGATTATTTAGACTTCGCAGGCCAGCCTATCGAGTGGTAAGGGCGCCGCACTTTTAGTGATGATTGTTTGTTCTAGTTTAACGAACAACATTTCCTTTTTATGGTTGTTTTTTCGTCCAGAAAAGAAAAGTATTATGTGGTTATCGATGCATTCTTTTTCCGTTTCACCTTGACTAATTGGCTTGCTGGGCGAGCACACTTATACACTGAGTTTAGGATCAGCCATGACTTCTACCAAAGCAACACACTCTCTTAGAGAGCTCATTTATATCACTCCTGGGATGCCAGCATCTGACGGTGACGGGGTAAAAATGACCCGAATTATAGGCACCCCAAGGTTAGACATGTTGGACCCATTTTTGATGTTGGATTGTTTTGAAAGCGATCAGCCTCAAGATTACCTTGGCGGCTTTCCTGATCATCCTCATCGTGGTTTTGAAACAGTCACTTACATGCTTGCTGGACGTATGCGCCACCGCGATAGTATGGGCAATGAAGGTGTTATAGCACCCCACGGCGTGCAATGGATGACTGCGGGCAAGGGTATTGTGCATTCAGAAATGCCAGAGCAAGAAAGTGGGCTATTAAAGGGTTTTCAGCTGTGGGTGAATTTGCCTGCCAAAGATAAAATGTGTGAACCTAGTTATCAAGAGTTCGTTGCCAACGACATTGCTACTGAACAAAGAGAGGACGGTGGCTTGGTGAGGGTGATTGCAGGGGCAACTGAAAAAGGCACTGTTGGGCCTGTGAACCGGGAAGATATTAAACCTGTTTACATGCATGTTGAGTTACCCGCCGGTGGGGTATTTGAGCAGTCTATTAAGGCAGGTGATAATGCGTTCATATTTGTTATTGAAGGCGACATTAGCCTTGGTAATAATGCCAGCGTATTACCCCCTAAGCACTTAGGTGTTTTAAGTGAAGGTGATTATGTGAGCATTCAAGCTGGCACTTCAACGACGCAATTCATTTTAGTTTCAGGCACTCCCATAAAGGAGCCTGTAGCTCGGGGTGGGCCATTTGTGATGAATACCCAGGCAGAAGTGATGCAGGCTTTTGATGATTATCGACACAACCGCTTTTAGGAGAATATTTTGGGGTTATTAATAGAAGGCCAGTGGCATTCGGATTGGTATGATACTAAATCTACCGGAGGACGTTTTGAGCGCAAAGCGCCTAGTTTTAGAAACTGGATTACCGCTGATGGTAGCGCCGGCCCGTCTGGCTTGGCAGGCTTTAAAGCCGAGCCTAACCGTTATCACTTGTACGTTTCTTTAGCTTGCCCTTGGGCTCATCGTACTCTTATTTATAGGAAACTGAAGGGTTTAGAAGACATGATTTCAGTGTCTGTGGTGAACTCTTACATGGGCGATGAAGGCTGGACTTTTGATGCCGGTGATCAAGTGGTGCAAGACCCTATTCATCAAGCCACAAGGATGCATCAAATTTACACCCAAGCTTTGCCTAACTACACAGGTAGGGTGACGGTGCCTGTAATATGGGACAAAAAGACCCACACCATTGTTAGTAATGAGTCGCCTGAAATTATACGTATGTTTAATTCTGCATTTGACTCCGTAGGCGCGCTGGAAGGTGATTTTTGTCCATCTGAGCTGTTGGCGGAAATAGATGAATTGAATGCGTTTATTTATCCCAACATAAATAATGGTGTGTATCGCGCGGGTTTTGCCACCACCGCTGCAGCTTATGAAGAGGCAGTTGCTGACGTTTTTAATGCGCTAGACCAACTTGAGAAAAGGTTATCCAGCCAGCGTTTTCTCACCGGTGCGCGAATTACTGAAGCTGACTGGCGGCTATTTACTACTCTTGTACGGTTTGATGCAGTGTATGTTGGCCACTTTAAATGTAATTTGCGAAGGATTGTCGATTACCCTAACTTATGGGGCTATCTGCGAGATTTATATCAGGTGCCAGGCATTGCAGAAACCTTTGATATTGAACATGCCAAAGCCCATTACTATGGCAGCCATGACACCATCAACCCCACCTTAATTATTCCCAAAGGCCCAGTGATCGACTTCATGGAACCACACGATCGTTCTAAACTTTAGAGTCTATAAACTCAGTGTAGGCCGTTGCATGCCATAGCCTGTGGCGGCCTCAAAAGCAGCAGCGATCTGCAAGACCAGTAGGTCATCGCCTTTTCTGCCAGTGATCATCACCCCGTGTGGCATCAAGTCACTCGTAAAACCCATGGGCACTACAATTGAAGGTAAGCCTAAAAGTGGGGCTAAATAAAAGGCTGACCAATCACATTTTTGCATGCCATGCTCATCGTCAACTCCATAAGCTAAGCAATTGTGCGCAGGGGTTATAATGACGGCATGCTTTTGCATGAATGCTTGTGTTGTCACTTTGAGTTGTTCACGTTGCTTGAACATTTCAAACACCTCTAGGGCGCTTAAATTTAGGTAGTGATCAACATTAAATTTGATGCTCGGCTTTACGGGTAAGCCTTTAAGGCAGTCTTTTAGGACTGGTTCCGGTAAGCCTTTCACATAAGCGTAGGCGTTAAAGTCTTCGTACAAATTGCGATAACGATGGCCTAGATCCAGTGGTTCGTTTGAAAGTTGAATGCCCAAGTCTTCAAACACTTTTCTGTGGGCCTCAAATAAAGCGCTGATCTGTGGGTCCATTTGCCTGTCAGCAAAGTCCTGAGACCAAGAAGCGCTGAGCCCTTTTGGAAGCTGGCTCAATGCATCTAAAGTGACCTTTGGGCCTGCTGGATAAGGGGTGGCACTTTTAATATGAGGCCCTTCACAGGCTTGCATAAATAATGCTGTGTCAGCAACACAGCGGGTAAAGGCCCCTGCAGTGCTGGTGTTACCATCGGCAAGGGAACCTACAGGGCCTGGTATGCGACCTGAGCTTGGGCGAAAGCCTACACAATTAGTAAAGGCAGCTGGTGAGCGCAAAGAACCACCAATGTCGCTTCCATCTGCTATAGCCACCATGCCGCTTGTAAGGCTTGCTACACTGCCGCCACTGCTGCCGCTGGTGGTCTTTTCAAGGTTCCAAGGGTTTCTGGTAAGACCAAATATACTATTAGTAGTAATGCCTCCTGAGGCGCAATCTGGCGTGTTGCTCTTGCCCAGGATAATTGCGCCAGCGGTCTTTTCTCGTGCCACTAGCCAATCATCTTGTGTGGGCACATAATCCATAAAATGGGGGTTGCCGTATGTAGTTCGCAGGCCTTGAGTGGCAAACACGTCTTTTACGGATATGGGTAATCCATGCAAAATTCCGTAACCTTGGCCTTGCTTAAGCAGATAGTCATCTAGTTTTTTTGCTGTTCGGGTTGCCGCTTCCAGATCCAAGCTCACAAGGGCATTAATGCGTTTGTTATGCAGGCTTATCTGCTTGATAAATAGCTCTAAAAGTTCGCTTGCGCTAATGTCTTTGTGCAGCAGTTTACTTTTTATCTGGTGGGCGGGCATAAAACAAAGGTCGCTCATCAACATATCCTTCTTATAAACACAGCAATTAAGCCAAACATAAACGACAGTGGTTTACAGATTGGCACCCTCTATCTGGGCGTTTAAACTTAGTTAAACGAGCCAATTGCAAAATCAGAGAGCAGCTCAACGCCACTTTTAGTGATGCGTACTTGTTGTTCTAGCTTAACGCCTTCTTTTTCGTCTAAGCCACCGGTGTATGATTCAACACACACCACCATGTTCTCTTGAAAATGGCCGTCGTAACCGACTCTGTCGTAATCTTGTGGGTGATAAATGCAGGGGTATTCATCGGCCAAACCCACGCCATGCACCGAACAAGAATAACGATTAGGTGCAAAACGCTCGGGTAACTTCCAAGACTGATCAACAAAATCTCTAAATGACAATCCGTCTTTAAGTAAGCCCATGTTATGGGTGATGTGCTCCATCGCAATGTCATAAATTTCTTGCTGTTTGGCCGCGGGTTTTTCATGCCCAGCGATCCAAGATCTAGAGATATCTGCACAGTAACCAAAGGGGCCAATGAGGTCAGTATCAAACGACACAATGTCACCTTTTTGGATAATGGCATCTGAGCTTTCTCGCATCCATGGGTTAGTGCGTTCGCCTGCGCTTAAGATACGTGTTTCGATCCATTCGCCACCATTTCTAATGTTTTCAAAATGTAAGTGGGCCCATAACTCGTTTTCGCTAATGCCAGGTTCGCAATGATCCCACATCCGCTCCATGCCTTTTTGGCATACTTTTATAGTCCACTGCATCAGTTGTAATTCTTCAGCTGACTTAATGCCACGCGCTTGTTCCATGTATTTCATGCCGTACACAGTTTCAATGCCGTGTTTATGCAATTGATCCATGCCTAGCTTTTCACAGATATCTACTGCTAAACGAGTGTTGCCACCGCCATATTGCTTCATCAAAGAAGCAATATCATTACCCCAGCGCACGGCCTGTTCAGGGCCTCTCTGGCCGGCTGAAAAATAGGCCCAAGCAATGGCTGGGCGTATCTCATCCACGGTGAGTTTACCATTGGGCAAACGTTTGTCTTCATGCAGGTGAGCGCAGTTATGATAGTCAAATAACAAGGCAGGCCCATCGGCAAAAACAAGTGCATAACGAGATGGATTGTGCATCGTCCAAAGCTGCATATTAGAGGTGTCTGTGGCGTAACGAATATTGCATGGGTCATACAATAAAATTGCTGCAATATCGTTGTTTCGAAGCTCCATGCGAGTGCGTTCTAATCTATATTCACGCGCTGAGGCGATGGTTGCTTCACAGATAGGGTTACTTAATGCAACGTCCGCAGCATCTTTATTAAGATAGCGTTTTTTGTCGTCTATCACTTTTAACCTCCTAAACGCACGCGCGCATACTTACCCTGGTTATCCACGATTTATACTAGCCTTGTTTAAGGCTTGGTTTTATGCCATTTGCGACATCCTATTATTTGTCAGCAAGACTTGTGTTATTTGATTTTACAATTGGGTTGCGCCCAAATTATGATGGGCGTAACCTGAGCTTGGGTGCACTTATCCTTGTTCTTAAAATAGCTTTTTCGCTGTTAAGCTTTCATAAATTGCTTGGGGTATGTGACAAAAAAAGGCCCCACTTTTGCGTGTCTAAATGACAAACTAAGCACTTTTCTTAACCCTAAATGGCTTTCTACCCGTGACACATGTTGCTTTACACCACCTTATATCCATCAAGGTAACCCTATGACAAGTAAGAGTTTATTAATATTATTAGGCAATCAGTTATTCCCGTTGCACCATATTCAGGAAACTAACGCCTCTGCAGTTTTTATGGCAGAAGATTATGATTTATGTACTTATGAGCGCCACCACAAACTCAAAATATTAATGTTCTTGGCAGCCATGCGTGAAAAGCGCGATGAGCTTCAAGACAATGAATTTAAAGTTGATTATTTACCCATAGACGGGCTTGAATTTGAGCTAAGTTACGAAGAAAAATTGGCGGCTTGTATTGAGCAGCGCAAACCTGATTCTTTAGTGATGTTTGAGATTGAAGACAAGGCCTTTGAACGCAGACTTAAAACTTTTGCTGTGGCGCAAAACATTGCTTTAAATATTCTGCCATCGCCCATGTTTTTATTAGAACGTGAGGAATTTTTGGCATTGAATACGTCCTCAAAAACTTTGCGTATGGGTAACTTTTATAAAGAAGTACGTAAAAAGCTGAATCTTTTGATGGATGAAAATCAAAAACCCATGGGCGGCCAATGGTCTTTTGATGAAGACAATCGCAAGAAAATTCCAAAAGGACTGCCCCTGCCAAAGCTTTATGAACCCAGCGAGTCAGTTTATGTAGACCTTTTAAAACCCATTATTGAAGAAAAATTTGCGAATCATCCAGGGCGAATGGATGATGTATGGATGCCGCTTACCAGACAAGATGCACTTGAAAATATTGATTATTTTTTAGCGGTTAAATTTGAAAATTTTGGAATTTATGAAGATGCTATTTTGCAAAATGACACCTTCATGTTTCACAGCGCCATAAGCCCGTCTTTGAACCTAGGGTTAATTACGCCAACAGATATTATTGATAAGGTACTTGAGTTTACCCAAGCAACCCAAGTGCCATTGAACTCGGTGGAGGGTTTTCTTCGACAAATTATAGGCTGGCGCGAATTTATTAGAGGCGTTTATCAAAACCATGGCGAGTCTCAGTTTGAAAGCAATTTCTTTGATTTCTCCGGTAAGCTTAACCCAAGCTGGTATACAGCCACTACAGGCATTCCACCCTTGGATGATGCTATTAATTTTTCGGATCAATTTGGTTATACCCACCACATTAATAGACTGATGGTTATTGCCAATCTTATGACCTTATGCGAGGTTCACCCGCAGCAAGTGTACCGCTGGTTTATGGAAATGTATGTGGATTCTTCTGAGTGGGTAATGACCCCAAATGTATTTGGTATGGGTACCTTTGCAGATGGCGGTGTGTTCGCAACTAAGCCCTATATTTGTGGATCCAATTACATTTTGAAAATGAGCGATTATAAAAAAGGCGAATGGTGCAATACAGTAGACGGGCTCTACTGGCGTTTTGTGAGCCGGCATATGGGTAAGCTTAAAAATAATCCACGTTTATCCTTTATGCGCAGCACCTTAGAGCGCATGGATGAACAACGTAAAACGCTTATTTTTGGTTGTGCCGAGGATTTTATCGCCACCCATTGCCGATAATATCCTGTTGCCCCTTATGCCAAGGTCGTAGGTCATTTCAAAGGTTGGTCGGTTATTATTGTATTGATAATGACGCTAACCTTTGAGAACGATGTGATGAGTTACGCCGCTTCCTATAAACAGGCCCTTACCAATCCAGAAGATTTTTGGCTACAACAAGCTAACCGCATGGCTTGGTTCACCCAACCCACACAAGCTGTAGATACAACACAAGCACCCACTGGCAGGTGGTTTAGCGATGGTCTAATGAACACTAGCTATATGGCATTAGATCATCATGTGCTAAATGGCAGAGGTGATCAGGTGGCTTTGCATTACGATTCCCCCGTAACTCATTCCAAGGCCAGTTTTACCTATAGCCAGTTGCTAGAAAAAGTGTCGGTATTTGCGGGTGCTTTGGCGCAACAAGGGGTGACTAAGGGCGATCGGGTAGTGATTTACATGCCCATGGTGCCAGAAGCTGCCATAGCGATGCTGGCCTGTGCTCGCATTGGTGCCGTTCACTCGGTTGTGTTTGGCGGCTTTGCCGCGGCCGAATTAGCAGTGCGAATTGATGATGCTAAACCCAAGGCTATTGTCAGTGCATCTTGCGGAATAGAGGTTGCAAAAGTGATTGCTTATAAACCTTTATTGGACGAAGCTTTGGCCATCGCTAAGCACCAAGTGGCAAGCGTGGTTATTTTGCAAAGACCTCAGCTAAAGGCTGAGCTAACGCCAAATCGAGATCATGATTGGCAACATTTAGTAGACCATGCGCAAGCTTGTGATGCAGTGCCAGTTAAAGCCACAGACCCTTTGTATATTTTGTACACTTCAGGCACTACTGGCAAACCCAAAGGTGTTATCAGAGACAATGGCGGCCATGCAGTCGCACTAAACTACAGTATGAAAGCCATCTACAACATGCGCGCAGGCGAAGTGTTTTGGGCAGCCTCAGATGTGGGTTGGGTGGTTGGCCATTCTTACATTATTTATGCGCCGTTATTGGCCGGTTGCACGACTATATTATACGAAGGAAAACCTGTCATGACGCCAGATGCGGGTGCATTTTGGCGGGTGGTGGAAGATTATAAAGTGAAGGTTATTTTCTCTGCACCAACAGCTTTTCGGGCGATCAAAAAAGAAGATCCGACTGGAGAATTACTAAAGCAATATGATCTGAGTAGTTTAGAAACCGTGTTTATGGCAGGTGAACGCCTAGACCCACCGACTTATGATTGGGCTTTAAATACGATTGGGCGCCCGGTTGTGGATCATTGGTGGCAAACTGAAACGGGTTGGTCTATTTGTGCAAACCCTATCGGCCTAGATCACTTGCCTGCTAAAAAAGGCTCCTCCACCGTAGTTGTGCCAGGCTATGATTTACGTATATTGTCAGATGATGGCGAAGAATTGGGCCCCAATGAAAAAGGTAACATCGCTCTTAAATTGCCGTTGCCACCCAGTTGTTTAGTGGGTATTTACGGCGATAGTGAACGCCTAAATGATTCATATTTGAAAGAATTTCCAGGCTACTTTACCTCAGGTGATGGGGGCTATCGTGACGATGATGGTTATGTATACGTAATGGGCCGCACTGATGATGTGATTAATATCGCAGGTCATCGTTTGTCTACCGGTGAAATGGAAGAGGTTGTCGGTGCCCACGAACAAGTCGCAGAGTGCGCTGTGGTGGGTGTACAAGACGAGCTTAAAGGGCAATTGCCTATGGCCTTGGTATTATTAAAAGCCGGTGCAGACATTAATGAAGCTCAGTTAGGCAAAGACATTGCAGTGATGCTTAGAAAAACCATCGGCCCCATTGCCGTGCTTAAGAGTGCTCATATTGTGACGCGCTTACCTAAAACCAGATCAGGCAAGATTCTCCGCAAGATTATTCGCAGTATTGCTAACGGTGAAGACTATTCAGTGCCCTCTACCATTGATGACCCTTCAAGTTTGGAAGAAATAAGCGCTCTGGTGCTAGGTCAGTAACGCGGCTTGGTGCTGATTTACTAGCTTTTGTAAAAGGGGCTGGAAATGGGCAAAGGGAAAGGTTTTCATATCTGCCACTTTGCCTTCATCATCCAGCAACCTCACCTGTATGATGTCATGCAAGTACGGGTTGCTCTCAAACTTGGCGACTTCAGCCGCATCCATAGGCCCGCCTTGTAAATTTAAAGAGTGCACAGATGCCGGGCTTAGTTTTGAAAAATAAGTCTCTCGAGTAGCACAAAGGTATCTTTTGGCGCTCACATGGTGGGCCACGCAATGGGTAAGGGCCTCTGGAAAAAATGGTGCCAATACTTTTGCACCATAAGCTTCATGTTTTAAGTCAATGGTGTCCTCCATTGAAAAGGTACCAAAATCGTTGGTAAAGTGGCCAATGTCATGCAGTAATGCGGCTCCTATTACGTGATCTGGCAAACCCTTATGCTGGGCCAAAGAAGCAGCTTGAAGCATGTGCTGGGCCATGGTGACAGGTTCTCCTAAGTATTCTTGGGCACCACTGTGGTCAAAAATATCGCTTAAATAAGTCACTATGGATGCGTGAGTCACTGTTTCAAAATTTTGCACTAGATCAATCCTTTGGCGTTTTTGAGGTGCTTTTTTGCAGCACTTTCAAACGTGATTTTAGACCATCAATGTCGGCATAACAGCCTTGTAACCAGCGTGTACCTGAGCCAGAAAATGCTTCACGAGCATGTAATACTCGGGTGTTATCAATAACGAAACAATCACCAGGATTTAGCCTAAAGCTCACCTCTAGGCGATTATCATTAATGATTTCACTTAGGCGCCTGTAGGCTGCATAGTAATCTGCCATGTGTTCAAAAGGAATGTCGGTAAAGGGTGCAGCTGAGCGGTTATTAAAACGGATGCCTTGTAACTGACCATCGCCAGCGAGCTCAATTAAAGGCCGCCTAGATTGTAAAATAACATCGTCTTCACCTGCATATTCAAAACGCGCACAATACCGACACAGTAGGTTAAAGCCATGAGGGTTTTCTTGGTATAGAAGTGTGGCGGCCATAAAGCCATCCACTAGAATGTTTTCCCCACCTTCTGCGCTGCTTTCTAGGCAATAAAGCACTTGCACGCTAGGCACCGGATCCCGGTATGGGTTATCGGTATGGGCTTGTAGCTTTAAGCCGGTAAAAGCTAGGTTTGTGGGTTTTTCTTCCACTTGAACTTCAAAGATGCGTCCGTAGTTGGTTTCTCTTATATACCCAAATAAATCAACTACTTGAGTGAGTGCAAAGGCTTCTACTGGGCCATTATTAAGCTTTGCAAAACCAAATTTACTGATATCTTCAAGCCAAGCTTGAAGCGCAAACGGGGAAGCGTACACGTCATCAAAATTAGCTTCTGGAATATGGCCCATCAGTGCTGCATCCCAGAGCGTTTGTGGGGGTTCAAGCCATGGTCCTGGCTTGGCTTTTGGGTGGTCGTAGCTATGCTTTATGAGCCAATCAAACGGGTAATCTAGGGTGATTTTTTCAGGCATAAAGCTGATGCTAACGCTGTCGGCGTTAAGCTTAACTTGGCTTATCACAATATTACTGGCAATGTCATGAAGGCCAATTAGGCGCTGGCCATTGGCCTGGTTCCTGGTGTTTTCATCTTGCGCGTTGTCCCGTAACCAGATGGCATGAAACCGATAATGAGCATCATCAAGGGTTATGCTGATGTATTCACCGTGTGCAGCAATATCTACTTTGTTCATCACCAATTCCTATGAATAGGCCCTCTTTTGCCATGGCGAATCTCTTGTGTCGCTCGATTTTAACCGCTTTAGCGCAAGCTTGTTTTAGGCTTTAAACTTAATCATTAATTTAATAATTCCCGCAAAGGTCCGGCCATAAGGCGGGTAGAGTAAAGCTAGGGTAGGAAACCTTGCTTGGGTAAATATAGGCCTAAGTTTACTCATGGCAAAAAAACCTTCAACGCCGTGGTATTGCCCCATGCCACTCTCGCCCACACCACCAAATGGCATATCATGCTGGCCGACATGCACCGCGCTATCGTTGATGCAGACGCCGCCGGAGCGGGTTTTGTTAATCACGGTTTGTTGGGTTGCTTTATCATCACTGAACAAATATAAAGCTAAGGGTCTATCGTGGGTTTGGATGTAGCTTAAAACTTGCGTCATATCCGTATACGTCATGATAGGTAATAAGGGACCAAATATTTCTTCACGCATCACCTGCATGTCCGCTGTGACATTGATGAGGGCAGTGGGTGGGAATTTTCTACGGGTTTCATTGGCGACCGAATTTTCTACTAAAGAAATCGCCTGAGCACCTTTTGCGATGGCATCATTAAGCGTGTCGGTAAGTCTTTGGTAAGCAGAATCATTGATGATTGAGGTGTAATCGTCACCTTCGATACTTGGGTAGCGAGCGTTTACTATGGCTTTAGCTGCGCCAATGAATTCATCCACCTTATCAGCAGGCACGAACACATAATCTGGCGCGACGCAGGTTTGGCCTGCGTTTAGATATTTGGCAAACAGTAAGCGTTTGCAAGCTTTTTTTATCGCATAGTCTGGCCCAATAATGGTAGGCGATTTACCACCAAGCTCTAAAGTAACAGGTGTTAAATTGTCAGCGGCTGCCCGCATAACTTGTTTACCTGTTGCGCTTGATCCAGTAAAAATTAAGTGATCAAAAGCTAAAGATGAAAAGTTTGAGCCTTTGGTGTCTGGAACAATAGTAAGGTAATCATCTTTGAAATTTTCGGCGATTAAATTTCGCATTAAAGTGCTTAAATGCTTTGAATTAGCCGCCATTTTGATCATACACCGGTTACCAGCAGCCATAGCGCTAATGAGAGGGCTGATGCATAAAAACAAAGGATAGTTCCACGGCACCACGATACCTACAACGCCTAAAGGTTGCGGAATAACAGTGTTATGGGAGCCCATAATCCATTTGGACACACTGCGTTTTTGTGGGCGCATCCATTTTTTTAAATGTTTTTGAGTATGACGAATGCCATCGATACACAGATACAGTTCGGCCAGTTGGGTTTCTTGATGAGCTCGGTGCCCAAAATCATCACAGATCGCTTGTGCAATGGCGCCTTGGTTATCCTTTAGTAGTTTAGCTAATAGATCAAGGTGAGTATGGCGTTGCTCAAAAGATGGAATACCTTGGTTAAAGTAAGCTTGGGTTTGAAGGTCTAAGACTTGTTGTAAGCTTTCTTTAGATGCAAGCATCGGTTGCGGAATCGCGTTCATTAGGCAAGTACTTCATTATCACAATTAGTCGTTTACTTGACGGATCATACGGTGAAGAGGCTCGCGGATGCAATGTTTTTTACAAAACCTTAGGGTATCTGTTGGCTTGAAATATGGAAGTGAAAAAACCTTTTGAAAAACAAATAGTGGGTATTGATGAATTAATACCTTAGGCAGGTTTTTTTGAACTACTTAAAAGCTGAGTTAGCTTGAATAAGAGGTTATAATAAGCCCCTAAATTTAGGCCAAGTTAGGATTCCCAATGACCATTATTCGCCAAAACGACCTGATCGATAGCGTAGCGGACGCACTACAGTTTATTTCGTATTATCACCCGCTTGATTTCATTCATGCCGTGCATGAAGCATACCAGCGCGAAGAATCCAAAGCGGCTAAAGATGCCATGGCGCAAATTCTCATTAATTCTCGTATGTGCGCAGAAGGTAAACGCCCATTATGCCAAGACACAGGCATTGTCACTGTGTTTGTAGAAGTAGGTATGGATGTGCAGTGGGATGCGCAAATGGGCCTAGAAGAAATGATTAATGAAGGCGTGAGGCGCGCTTACTTGCACCCAGACAATAAATTGCGTGCCTCTATCTTGGCTGACCCTGCAGGTAAAAGGGCCAATACCAAAGACAATACGCCAGCAGTAATTCACACCTCTATTGTGAAAGGTGATCGTGTTGATATTCAAGTGGCTGCTAAAGGCGGTGGCTCTGAAAACAAAAGTAAAATGGTCATGCTAAACCCCTCAGACAGCATTGTTGATTGGGTGTTAAAAACTGTGCCGACTATGGGTGCCGGTTGGTGTCCGCCTGGGATGCTAGGCATTGGTATAGGGGGCACTGCAGAAAAAGCGGCGGTGATGGCTAAGAAATCTCTCATGGACCCTGTGAATATTCAAGAGCTACAAGCTCGGGGTGCCAGTAATACTGCTGAAAAGCTGCGCTTAGAATTGTTTGAAAAGGTGAATAAGCTAGGCATTGGAGCTCAGGGCCTAGGCGGGCTTACTACTGTGTTAGACATTAAAGTGATGGACTATCCTACCCATGCGGCTTCACTGCCTGTTTGTATGATTCCTAACTGCGCTGCCACTCGCCATGCTCATTTCACTTTGGATGGTAGTGGCCCAAGCCTGCAAACGCCTCCAAGTTTAGATGACTACCCAGATATTGCATGGGATGCAGGCTCTGGTGCTAGAAAAGTAAACTTAGACACAATCACCCCTAGTGATGTTTTAGATTGGCAACCTGGCGAAACCCTTTTGTTGTCTGGCAAGATGCTCACGGGACGTGATGCAGCGCACAAAAAAATGGTTGATATGATGGCTAAAGGCGAATCTTTGCCGGTGGATCTAAAAGGCCGTTTCATTTATTACGTGGGGCCAGTAGATCCGGTTAGAGAAGAAGCCGTTGGGCCTGCTGGGCCAACCACTTCAACCCGGATGGACAAGTTTACTGGGGCGATGCTTGAACAAACGGGCTTGCTTGGCATGATTGGCAAAGCTGAACGTGGTCAAGTGGCGATTGATGCCATCAAAAAACACCAAGCGGTCTACCTTATGGCGGTAGGCGGGGCGGCTTACTTAGTCTCCAAGGCGATTAAAAATGCCGAAGTAGTCGCTTTTGAAGAACTGGGCATGGAGGCCATCTACGAATTTGATGTGCAAGACATGCCTGTCACCGTCGCTGTGGATGCAGGTGGTACCTCGGTCCATCAAACAGGCCCTGCAAAGTGGTATGACATTATTAATACTCAACAAATCAGCTGACCCATTTTGATGAAACAAAGCCAGGGTTTAGCGTTTGTTAAAACCTTGGCTTTGTAGATAAGGCAGCATGTGCGGGCGGGCTTCTTTGACCATAGTCTTGATGATGTGTTGGCTGAAGTTTTGGGTTAGTTTGCCGTTGGTGCGTTTGTTGTAATACTGGCTAATAGTGGCGTCATACTCATCTAATAGTGCTAGATGATCAGTAGAATAAACATCCTGATGCAAGACCATGGGTAAAGGCAATCTTGGTTTTTGGCCTGGATCTTGATCAGGGTAGCCTAAACACAAACCAAAAATTGGAAACACATGCTCAGGTAGCTTCAATACTTTTGTGACTGTTTCAGGGTTGTTACGTAGGCCGCCAATGAATACGCCGCCAAGGCCCAAACTTTGGGCCGCTAACATTACGTTTTGAGCAAACAGAGCTGTATCTACGCTGGCTATGAGGGTCTGTTCGGCAAACCCTGTCGGTAACGCTTGGCCTTGTTGATTGCAAATGTATTGATTGCGCTTGAGATCTGCGCAAAACACCAAAAATGCAGCGGCTTCTTCAACATAGGCTTGGTTGCCCGCTGCGCTTGCTAGAGTTTTCTTATCCTGGGATGAATTCACTTGTATCACACTTGTGACTTGCACAAAGCTTGAACTTGATGCGGCTTGGCCTGCTTTAATGCATTGGTTAATGATTTTTTGGGAAACTTTTTCATCGGTAAAGCGCCGAATGGATTGGTGACTCATTATCTGCTCGATCAAGCTTTTATTCATTGTCATTTTTCTGCCCGTTGTCATATTGCGGATGTTAGCTAAACAATAGTTAGGGTAGAATAGCATTACATTCATACACAAAGTTGACCTTTTTTATGCCCACTTCGGCTCCTCATTTATCGATTGCGCTAAATCTTGCGCAATGCTTCGGCCTTGAACAGGCTGCTATGCTTGCTGTGGTGACTGAGCTTGTGGGTGCCTATAAAGGCCAGGTTATTGTGGAAGAGCAGAGGCTTTATAATCGAGCGTCATTTTTAAGCCGCCCGCAACAAGCTCAATTGCTTTCTAAACTTTCAAGTGCTGGAGTAGTGCAAGTTGCGCCAGCAGGCCAAGGCATGGTGCGCATTTCTCTCACGCTGGATGAAGTCAATGCAACAAAGTTTGATCATGCTCATGCATCTGTTGAGCCTGCCGCTGACGTTAAACCAGCGCCTGCGGCCCATGCCCCCAAAAATTCTTTAGCAGGCTTTGGAGGCTGGCGCCGCGAAGAAGGCGATGGCGATGAGTTAAGCCGTTTGTTTGCACAAAAAGAAGCTCATCATCAACATTTGTGCAAGATGGACATCGATTGGCAGTTCTCTTCAAACTTGGTAAAAATATTAGCTCAACAGCACCAGATTAGCGAAGCTTTCGCGCTTGGCATCAAAGATGAGTTTGTGGTGTACTATATGGACAAGGGCCGCAAAGAAACGCCAGGTGGTTGGGATCAAAAATTCTTAAAGTGGGTTAAGCGAGAACAAGTTCACCAACAAACGGCCCAAGCTAGAGCTCAAAGACAAACCCAACAACAGACTAACTCATCCAATGAAGAAGCTAAATACGCTGCTAAGCAGCGCCGACGCAACATTACAGAAAACGTCCTCGACATCAATAATACAGACTGGTAAAACTGCTGTTGCTGGCGCCCCTGTTATTGACCAAAAAGTAAAATCATTGGTTAACATGTTGTTTGCTCGTTTTATGACCATTTATGGACATAAATTTAAAAGCGCCTTTGATGATGATAAAGAAATTATCATCGCCAAGCGCGAATGGGCGCTAAGTCTTGCTGGGTATGAAGAAGACGTATTGGTGCTGGCCATTGAACAAGCGAAGCGCCAATACAGCTGGATGCCCTCTATTGCTGAATTTCTAGCGCTGATGGATGAGTGCCAACAAAGCTTTGGGTTGCCTCCACAAGAGCAGGCTTATTCTGAAGCCTGTCGGCACGCTACAGCGCCAAGACAGCACGGTTGGAGCCACGCTGCGGTGTACCATGCAGGCAGAGCGACAGGTTGGTTTGAGCTAAAAAGCCTTTCTCGACAGGCAACTCAAGCTAGATTTAATCACCATTACAAAATTCTGTGCCAAAGGGTACTGGCAGGAGAGCGCTTAGAGCCTTTAAAAAGCCAAGCTTTACCAACGCCAAATAATGATGATTTATTCGCTCTGATTGACTTATGGTCAAAAAGTGTTGGGCTGACGCCTGAAAGCGCTCAAAGTGCATTGTATTTTTTGCATTTGCCAAGTCACAGCCCGCTTAGAGAAAACCTACGTCTTAAAAGCCAGTCGGTTTATGATTCGTTTAGCATTCCATCCAACATTGATGAATTGCGTGCAGCGCTGAGCTAGCTGTAGGTTTGAATCTGGCTTCAAGTGGCTGCTAGATTTCTGCGAGTAGCCTTAGGTATTTGAATAATTTTTTGGCAGCAGATTTAGCTTTTGCATCTTGGTTCACGCTTTGTGCTTGTTTAACCAAGTGCAAGATGTGCTGACGGTCTGCGCTTTCGTGAAGAGCTAAGATAGATTCTAAAGTTTGCGCATCGTTAGCAATTAATCCATCACGCCAAGTTTCTAATTGGTGAAATGCACGTCTGTGCTCATCCGATCCCGAGTCATGGATCGCAAGTGCTTTTGCAATAGCCTCTGAATCTTCATCCCGCATCACTTTGCCTATGTACTGCAAATGGCGCCTTTTGGCTTCATTTTGAGTAATGCGTTTGGATTCCTCAATCGCTGTCTTAAGGGTTTCGCTCATTGGAATGCGCGACAACTCAGAGGGCTTTAGATCAAGCAGTTTAGCGCCCAATTGTTGTAAGGCTTCCATTGCCCTTTTTATCTGCGTGCGGCTAAGTTCTTCTTCCTCAGGGGGAAGGTTCTGCTGCAATGCTTCAAGTTCTGCTGCGGCCTTGCGGGCCTTCACTTTGCCCATAATCGTATCCTTAAGCGTAGAACAATGTGGCCAGGCCTAAAAAGGCACAAAATCCGACCACATCGGTAATGGTAGTTAAAATAACCCCCCCAGCTAATGCAGGGTCAATATTCATTGCCTTTAGAATAACAGGCAGGGAGGTGCCAAAAATTGCGGCTACAATTAAGTTGATAATCATCGCAATTGCAATGATTAACCCAATGGTAATGTCATTAAACCAATAGCTGGCGATACTTGCTACCACCGTTGCCCAAAGCAGGCCGTTCATAGCGCCCACTAATATCTCTCGGTTAAGTAGATAGCCTATGTTGCTGCGTTCAACGTGCCCAAGGGCTTGGCCCCGGATGACAAGGGTGAGGGCTTGGCTACCAGCGATACCGCCCATGCTTGCGACAATTGGCATGAGTATGGCAAGCGCAACCACTTGCTCTATCGTGTCTTGAAATAGCCCGATCATCATCGAGGCAAACAATGCTGTGACTAAGTTAATACCTAACCAAACCGCTCGTCGTCTTGCCGTTTTTAGCACTGGAGAGAAGGTGTCTTCGTCTTCATCTAAACCTGCCATGCGCATTAACGAATGATCCGCTTCATCCCTAATCACATCAATCACGTCATCAATGGTGATACGGCCTACCAAGCGGCCTTCATGATCTACTACGGGTGCAGATACCCAGTCATTTCGCTCAAATAAATTAGCGACATCAGTTGCATCCAAAGCGGCAGAAATCGCTTCACGTTCGGTATCCATTACGTCTAATACCAAAGTGTTTGGGCCGCTCACCAATAGGCTTGTCAGGGAGAGTAGACCTATGTATCGATCTTTTCGCGTGACCACAAAGAGGTTATCGGTCATCTCAGGTATCGCGTCATGGCGTCTGAGATAACGCAGCACCGCGTCCACTGTTAAATCAGGTCGAATACTGACTACGTCAGTATTCATTAACCCACCTGCGGTATCTTCAGGATAGGATAAAACTTGTTCAACTCGCTCACGATCTTGTTCGCCAAGACTATTTAATACCTCTTGCATTACCTTTTTGGGTAATTGTTGCAGGATGTCAGCGAAGTCATCAGTATCAAGATTTTCGGTGGCCTGAAGGAGTTCTTCAGTGTTCATTTGATTAACAAATTCAGCCTGAACTTCGTCACTTAAGTGCTGCAGCACTTCACCTTCTAATTCTGGATTAACAAGGTTCCATAGAATTTCGCGCTCACGCGGTGGGGATGACTCAAGCAAGTGAGCGGTATGAGCAGGTTTTAAGGTGTGGTTAAGCATATGGCGGGCTTGAATAAAAGCACCGCTATCCAGGGCATCGTTGACTTCTTTAAGGCGAGTTATCATGCTGCTGCTGACCTTATTCGCCTTCGTCAAAGAAATTATTAACTAGGTCTAATATATCTTGTAACGCTTGTTGTTCGTTCTCGCCATCTACCCTTATAGCTAACTCAGTGCCTTTTGAAGCAGCTAGCAACATGACTGACATGATGCTTTTTGCGTCAACCATTTTGTTCTGATTGCCAATTTCGATACTGCAACCATATCGGCTAGTCACGGCCACAAGCTTAGCTGCAGCGCGGGCGTGCAATCCAAGTTTGTTTATAATGGTGACTTTTTGGTTGATCATAATGAAAACCTTAGGCAAAGAAACTCTTTAAAGTGGTAAAGAACGATCGATTGAGCGTCCAAAAACGCTGCGTTGTTAGCCTCTTAGAATACCCTTTTTGGGCCATTTATGCGACAGCTATCTCAAACATGGCCTGCGCGTCAGGGGCTTGGCGCACGCTTTCTCGAAACTCTGCTTGACCAAAACGGCCCGCTAAAGTCGCTAAAATTTGTAGATGTTCATCGGTGGCTTCTACTGGCACTAGTAGTACGAACAATAAATCTACCGGTTGTTGATCAATCGCATCAAAATCTACACCCTCAGCCAGTCTCACTAAAGCACCTGTCACCTGGGTGCAGCTTTGCAGGCGACAGTGAGGAATAGCAATACCATCTCCAAAGCCTGTACTGCCTAGTTTTTCTCGGCTTATGAGCGCATTGAATAATTCTTTGTTATCAAAGTTTGTCATTTGAGTCGCTAGCCATTGGCTCACCGATTCAAGCGCACGTTTTTTACTGGCGCATTTAAGGTCAACTAAAACGCGCTCAGGCGTGAGGATGTCGCTGATGTTCATAGGTGTTTATAACCCTTCGGGCTTTTTATTGTTAACTAAGTCTTTTACGTTCGTTGGAGGGAGCAATTCTCATGCTCTCTCTATATTTTGCAACTGTTCTGCGCGCCACCATAATGCCTTTTTCTTCCAGCATTACCGCAAGCTTTGAATCGCTTAAAGGCTTGGTGGTTTGTTCATCTTCGATTAAACGCTTAATCACTGCTCTGATTGCGGTCGATGAACATTCGCCGCCACTTGCGGTTGCTACGTGGCTTGAGAAGAAATATTTTAGCTCAAAAATGCCTTTGGGTGTATGAATGTATTTTTGGGTGGTTACCCGTGAAATAGTAGATTCATGCATTTCAATATAATCAGCCACATCTGCCAATACCAATGGTTTCATGGCTTCTTCACCTTGCTCCAAAAAATCTTTTTGTACTTCACAGATGCGCCCAGCTACTTTTAAAAGTGTTTCATTACGGCTTTGCAGGCTTTTTAAAAACCACCTAGCTTCTTGCAAATGGCTTTTGATGTATTCATTGTCGGCACTTGTGCCGCTGCCTTCAAAGTCAGCATACTGCTGGTTGATTCTTATCTTGGGTGCTGAGTCTGGGTTGAGCTCAACACGCCACTTGTCATTCACCTTGCGCACCATCACATCTGGTACTATGTACTCAGCTGCGTTAGGTGCAATATTTGTCCCAGGTTCAGGCTGCAAACTAGTGATTAGCTCAATAATTTCCTGTAACTGATGGTCTTTAAAACCAGTGCGTCGCTTTAGTAAACTGTAATCGTGATGGCCCAATAACTCTATATGCTTATCGACGATGATTAAGGCTCCATCTCTAGCCTTAGTCTCTTTGTTTAGTGCATTAAGTTGAAACATTAAGCATTCTCTAAGGTCAAAAGAGGCCACGCCTACTGGATCAAATTGCTTAATTAAACTAAGCACTGCTTGGGTTTCAGCTTCTTCAACAGAAGCTTCAAGATCTGTCTCAAGGTTTCTGTTGATCCCGGCGGTCAGCTCGCTGATGGTTTGGGTCAAATAGCCACGCTCATTAACCGCATCGATAATGCTCATACCGATAAAATGGTCTAGCTCACTTAACCGGCTGACATTAAGCTGCCATTCAAGATGTTCTTGCAAGTTAGGTTCTGAGCTCATTTGGCTTTCTGAGTCGTAATCCTCAGCATAGCTTGCGGGCGAATTAGAGCTTTGATAGACATCATCCCAAGAGCTGTCTGTAGCAAGCTCCAAAGGGATCTCTTCGCTCCAGTCACTATCGGTTTGATCCGTTTCAAGGCTTTTTTCAAGCGCCTCTTTACTGGCTTCTGCTTCTAATTCTTTGCTTGACAGAGGCTCAAGCTCTTCATCCATTTCTAGTAAAGGGTTTGAGTCTAGTGCTTGTTGAATTTCTTGATGAAGGTCTAACGTAGAAAGCTGGAGCAGGCGAATAGCTTGTTGCATCTGGGGTGTCATAGCCAGTTGCTGACTCATTTTGAACTGCAAAGATGCTTTCATAGGAACGTTAACTTGGTGCGTGTTATCGGTTGCTTTACTACAACTTAAAATCGTCCCCTAAGTATACCTCTTTTACCTGTTGGTTAGCTAAGATATCTGCGCTTGTTCCATGGGCTAAAATGTAACCTTCGCTAACGATATAAGCTAAGTCACAAATGTCTAGGGTTTCTCTCACATTATGATCGGTAATGAGCACCCCAATGTTCTTCTGTTTAAGTTGTTGAATGATATGTTTAATGTCTTTGACTGAAATTGGGTCGACGCCTGCAAAAGGTTCATCCAGCAAAATAAATTGTGGTTCACTGGCTAAGGCCCTTGCTATCTCTACTCTTCGCCTTTCACCACCAGACAAACTCATGCCTAAGCTGTCTCTAATATGACCAATATTAAATTCTTCTAATAATACTTCAAGCTTTTCTAATCGCTGGGCTTTGGTGAGCTGTTTTTTAGTTTCCAAAATTGCCAAAATGTTTTGGGCAACACTTAGTTTTCTAAACACTGAAGCTTCTTGAGGTAGGTACCCAATGCCCTTTCGAGCACGCCCATGCATAGGCTGGCTAGAAATATCCTCTTGGTTAATTAAAATCGTGCCACGATCAGCTTTAACTAAGCCAACAATCATGTAGAAGCAGGTGGTTTTGCCTGCTCCATTTGGACCGAGAAGCCCCACAACTTGACCCGCTTCTATGCGAATATTGACGTCTTTTACGATAGCGCGTTTGCTGTAAGACTTGGCGAGATTACGGGCTTCTAGAGTGGCAATAGGCATAGACATGAATGGCTTTTTGAATTAATTGACTAAAATTTAGTTGGTGGTGGGCAAGAATGACATATTCACCCGTTTGCCTTCACCACCTGTGGCAGTCACTTTGTCTTCAGGCATGTCGAATAAAATTTTGTGGCCGCTGAATTGGTTGCCTTGTTGAATCAATTTTGCGCTGCCTATTAATGTTAAAAATTCTGAAGCGAGTTGGTAGTCGATGCTGTCTCCCCAAGCTTCCATGAAGGCGCTCTCACCTTTTGCATCAGGTTCTGCTTGTTGGCTCATATAAGCTAAGCCGTCATAAGGACCTTTAGTGGCTAACAAGGAAGTGAGGCCTGCGTCATCAAAGGTGACTTTAACTTTGTCAGCTTCAATTTTTATGGTGCCTTGAGTAATGAGGACTTGGCCTGTATAGATGGCATAACCTTCACCTTCGTTTAGATCTGCGGTGTCGGCGGCTATGTTTAAAGGCTGCTTTTTATCGCTTTCCAAAGCCCATGCCGCGGTACTTAAAAGGCAGGCAAAGCTTGCTATTAGTAGACCTTTAAGTAGCTGGATAAATTTAATTTTTGGGGCGTTAAAAAGTGCAGTATCAATAGCAGGCATTACTAGTTCCTAGGGGCAAATTGAGTGCCTGTGACTTGGTCATTAAACAGCAGGCGTTGATTGTTAAGTGTGAGCTTCATTCCAATTCCCGTCAAGTGGCTGAATTTGCCTTTCAAAACCACTTGTTCATCGGACTCAGCGTAGTTTTGGCGTGGAAATATTCTAAGGCTTGAGCTATTAAGGCTCAAAGGTTTTAGCAGGTCGGGGCCGTTGGTGACTAAGGTGTTTCCCAAGAGGTTGATTTGTGCGCCAGAATCTAATATCAAACCTTCATCGGCCTTACCGAACCAAGCTTTGTTATCATCCCCAAGGTATATATTGAAGCGGGGCTGTTCCATATCGGTGGTGCCAAATTCGCGTATGTGGACGAACCTTGTCGCGCTAATGTCTGAAGATAATGAACCATCAGTGTCATATTGGGTAATGGTTGCGTTGCTCATGTAGTAGTCTGGAATCCACTTCTCTTTCGCCTCTATGGTGCTTTGGGTGCTCAACTGCCACCACCAAACAAGCAGTGCCCCAAGCGCCAGAGCAGTTACGTTGACGAATAGCCAATACCCACGAAATAAAGCTTTCATAAATGAATCAGTTCTTTAGACGGTAAAACATAGGCTGCTAGCGCGTCCTCCCAAGACCCTTGTGCTTGCATGATCAAATCACATACTTCTCTAACAGCTCCACCACCGCCTTCGCGCTGTGTTACAAATTGGCTGTATTGGCTTAATGTAGGCGCCGCGTTAGGCACTGTAATGCCAAGGCCGACCTGCATAATGGCAGATAAATCTGGCAAGTCATCACCCATGTAGGCCATGGCTTGCCAATCAAGGCCCATATTCTGGGTGAGCTCTTTTAGCGCTGTGAGTTTGTCCTCTCTGCCTTGCACAAGATGCTTAATACCCAATTGGTGCGCTCTATCTGAAACGATTTTTGAGGTTCGCCCGGTAATGATAGCCACGCTCACGCCAGATTTTTGCAGCATTTTAATACCATGACCATCCAGGCTATTAAAAGCTTTGAACTCTTCGCCTTGGTTGCCAAAGTAGAGTTTGCCATCGGTTAAAATGCCATCGACGTCTAACGCAAGCAAACGCACTTTTGACGCTGCAGCCATAAGTTGCTGGTTACTAAGTAAAGCCTTGGACATGCTAGATGACTCCAGCTTTGAGCAGATCGTGCATGTTTATGGCGCCCACTGGTATATCGTCATCACAGACAATAAGAGCGTTGATTTTATGTTCTTCCATCATCTTTAACGCTTGCGCGGCAAGCATGTGTTTGTTGGCCTTAACAGGAGACACTGTCATTAATTCGCTAACTTTGCATTGGCGCAGGTCTTGAGGATGGTCTAAGCTTCTGCGTAAGTCGCCATCGGTGTAAATACCTGCTAGCTTATTTTGATGATCCACAACTGCGGTCATGCCCATGCCTTTTTGAGTCATTTCCATAAGTGCGTCAGAAAACCCAGTGTCTAAGCTGACCAGGGGTAAGTCTGGCCCGGTGTGCATAATATCGCTGACTTGCAAGAGTAGTTTTTTACCCAACGCGCCGCCTGGGTGGGAAAATGCGAAGTCGTTTGCACTAAAACCTTTGGCCTCTAATAAAGCAATGGCCAGGGCATCCCCCATAACTAGACTTGCAGTGGTGCTTGATGTTGGAGCTAGGTCTAAAGGGCAGGCTTCGGTGCTAATTTTAACATTGAGATGAACATCAGAGGCTTTTGCGATCACAGATGAAGGTGCTCCTGTCATTGTGATTAGTGGCGTTCCTAAGCGTTTGAGCAGCGGCAGCAAAGTTACAATTTCGCTGGTAGTACCAGAATAAGACAAGGCAATAACGACATCGTTTGCGGTGATCATGCCCATGTCGCCATGGCTGGCTTCACCTGGGTGAACAAAAAAAGCTGGGGTTCCGGTGCTGGCTAAAGTAGCGGCAATCTTGCTAGCGATATGGCCAGACTTGCCCATGCCTGTGAGAATCACCCGTGAAGCGCACTGCATAATTAATTCACAGGCCTTTTCAAACGACGAATCTATATGGGTTTCAAGCTCTGCTACCGCTTTTTGTTCGGTACGGATGGTGCGAATGGCAGATTCAGAAAATTTTGCTGGGCCTTTTGGCTTAGCTGTTAAGGTGTTGTCAGCGCTCAACATGACTCCTAAGATCTTCTCGTTTGTTAAGTAGCATTAGTATAAAGTAAAAGCATGTACATAACATAGATCAGCAAGCCTATCGCACCGACAAAGCGGCTAATGGTGCCGTTGTTTCGAGCTTTTATACAAACCAAGAAGATAGCCAATGTTAAAACCATCATTAGGCCAAAGTCTCGCCAAATGACATTGGCTTCAATAATGACAGGGGCTATCAATGCAGGGATCGCCATGACGCCCAGTAGATTGAATAGATTGGAGCCAATAATATTGCCTAAGGCAAGCCCATGCTCGCCTTTACGGGCACTGGCTATGGATGCGGCTAATTCTGGCAAACTGGTGCCAATAGCGATAACGGTTAAACCGATTACCACGTCACTGACGCCCATCGCAGTGGCGATATAGACAGCACCTTCAACTAAAATGCGTGAACCAATACCTAGCAATACTAGCCCCAATACCAGCCAGAGGATGCCCTTGGTTAAACTCATGTCATTTAAAGGCTCAATCGTATCTTCAGGATGCTGGCTTTGATAGCGGTAAAATAGGTATAGGCACAGTACCAAGCCGGCCATTAAAATTGCGCTATCAAAAAGGCTCAAATAATGATCAAGTACCAATAAGCCGGCGCCTATTGAGGCGATGGTCAAAATTGGCAATTCCACTTTAACCAAACTATTACGGATTGGGATGGGTGAAACTAAGGCGGTGGCACCTAACACTAGAGCGATATTGGCAATGTTCGAACCCAGTGCATTACCTATCGCTAAGCCTGGGGAGCCCTCAAGAGCTGCCATGGCGGACACCAGCATTTCTGGTGCTGAAGTACCAAAAGCGACCACCGTAAGGCCGATGAGCATGGGCGACATGCCTAGGTGTTGTGCAGTAGCAGAGGCCCCATCTACAAAGCGGTCAGCACTGTAAATTAATAAACCTAGCCCAAAAATAATGGCGGCGATAGCAAGTAGCATAATATTATCATCTGTCATGAAGCATTCATCTGTTTAGGGCTTGCTTAGTAAGCGATTGCCAAACGTCGGTGGGCAATGTAAACAAGTGTCCACTCATTTTGCAAGTTTCTTTGCACTATGGCTTTGCAGTGCTAAACTTCCACTATGTTTTTTGGCGCAAATTAGGGCGCTCAACCGGAACTTAATAATGACGTCAGCGCGAATCATTAACATTAACAATGTTAGCTTCTATAGAGCTGGGCGAGCGATTTTCGAAAATTTAACCTGTGCCATTTCTGCAACAAAAATTACCGCTATTATGGGCCCAAGTGGTTCCGGAAAAACCACACTATTGCGTTTAATCGGTGGCCAGCTTCAGCCAGATCAAGGCCAGGTCATGGTGTTTGGTGAAGACCTTGCAAAACTTGATAGGCAAAACTTAAACCAATTAAGATCTAGGATGGGCGTGCTGTTTCAAAGCGGGGCTTTGTTCACTGACTTATCAGTGTTTGATAACGTGGCCTTTGCTTTGCGTGAGCACTTAGATCTAAGTTCAAAAGAGCTGTTTGAGCGAGTACTGTTAAATTTAGAAGCAGTGGGGCTTCGTGGTGCTAAAGATCTTATGCCATCACAGCTGTCAGGTGGAATGGCAAGGCGTGTGGCGCTAGCTCGTGCGGTGGCCATTGAGCCAGAATTGATTCTTTACGATGAGCCCTTCGCAGGCCAAGACCCGATTGCAATGGCTGTTTTGCAAAAATTAATCAAGCATCTAAATCAGCAAATGAAATTAACCAGCGTGTTAGTTTCTCATGACATAAGTGAAGCCTGTTCAATCGCAGATGAAGTGATTTTGCTAGGCGCAAAGGGTGTATTAGCACAAGGTACTCCTGAGGCTTTGTTAGCCAGTGATGACCCAGCAGTGAAACAATTTCTACATGGCGAAGCTGATGGTGTAGTTCCATTTCATTATCCCGCGCCCCCACTTCATGAAGATATGACGAGTTTTAAGCATGATTAACTTAATCGCTTCCATGGGTGAATTTGTGATTAGCAAGCTAGTCCGTTTGGGTGATGCGTTGCTTATGTTGGTCCGGGCTTTGTGGGTTAGACCTAGTTCAAAAAGCCTGCCGCGTTTGATGCTTCAGCTGTATGTGGTTGGTGTCCAATCGCTTGTCATTATGTTGGTTTCGGCTTTGTTTATTGGCATGGTGCTAGGTTTGCAAGGTTACACTTTGCTATCGGCTTATGGCTCCGAGCAAGCGGTGGGCCAAATGGTGGCTCTTACACTTGTGCGCGAGCTATCGCCAGTGGTTGCTGGGCTCTTGTTTGCTGGGCGAGCAGGGTCGGCGCTGACGGCTGAAATTGGCCTTATGAAGGCGACAGAGCAGCTTGCTAGTTTAGAAATGTTTGGTGTGGATCCGTTACATAGGATTGTTGCTCCCAGGTTTTGGGCGGGCATGATTTGCTTACCTTTGCTAGTTGCCATCTTTAGTTTAGTGGGTATTTATGGCGGCCAAATTGTGACGGTAGAGTGGCTTGGCGTATACGGTGGATCATATTGGGGCAACATGCAGCAAGCGGTTGATTTCCAAACAGATGTTCTAAACGGCATGATTAAAGCTGTAGTGTTTGCGTTTCTGGTAAGTTGGACGGCGCTTTATCAAGGTTATTCATGTGTGGCTACATCAGAAGGTATCAGCGCCGCAACGACACGCACAGTGGTATACAGTTCGCTTGCTATTTTAGGCTTTGATTTTATTTTAACAGCACTCATGTTTGGAGGCGCGATATGAACAAAAATTGGTTGGCATTGAGTGTAGGTTTCATGGTTACAGCAGGCATAGGCGCTTTGGTTGTGTTAGCTTTGCAAGTGAGTGGAGGCAATCTATCTCGCGGCTCTGATCACTATGGTGTGACAGCATTGTTTGAAAATGCCGCAGGTTTGGCCCCCAAAGCGAAAGTTACCATGGCAGGGGTAACAGTGGGCGAAGTGGTTGCCGTCACTATCGACGAAAATGCCTTAATGGCTCAGGTGCAAATGAAAATTGACGGCCAAGTGAATTATTTATCGATTGATACCAGCGCCAGTATTTTAACAGCCGGCTTATTGGGTGAAAAATATGTTGGGTTAACTGTGGGCGCTGAAGAAGATGTTTTGGTTGATGGAGATGTGATTGAAGACACTCAATCTGCGTTAGTGCTAGAAGAACTGATTGGCCAGTTTTTGCTTAATTTTGGCGATAATACATAGGAGTTATAAACGTGGTTAAAAGTTGTATGCGCACCTTAAATTGGGTTGTGGCTTTATGGTTTGTATCCTTTTCGGCCTCCATCAGCGCTTCTGAATGGGATGAAGCCAAGCAAGTTGTGGAAGAGAGCACGCAAGCGATGATCGTGCTGTTGGAAGAGGGGAGGGCTGTGGCAGAGCTAGAGTCTAAAGCCATGGGCGAAGTTGTTGAGCTTGACGCTGCAGCTTTACAAAAAGGAATGGGAGAAGTGCTTGGCGATGTAATTGACTTTGACAGCATTGCTAAAGGCGTGATGGCAAAGTTTTTTCGTCAAGCCTCAGTAAAGCAAAAGGAAAGCTTTCGCATCGCTTTTAAAGAATCCTTGCTCGCTACTTATTCCAGTGCAGTGGTCGCATTTAGAATTAACGATTTTGATATCCAGCCTAACCCTAACGAAAAAGCTAAGCCTGGGCGTCAAAAGGTATGGGTTAAAATATATGCTAACGGCGCGGCGTATGATTTGATCTACACCATGAGAAAGCGTACGAACGGCTGGATGGTCACCAATGTGACTTTGGATGGTATTAATTTGGGGTTAGCCTTTAGGCAGCAATTCTCAAGTGCAATGGCCAAAAACAAAGGCAAAATGGATGACGTTATCGCATTCTGGAACGAACGCTCCTAAACCTTCGTAATTGCCTGGCAATAGTGGATATAACGAAGTGTATTTTGTTATACTTCGACGTTGATTGCGCCCTTGGTTAATTGCCGTTAAAGCGCGCGCAAGTGCCACTAATTAAACACTTGCTTTAACACCCCTTCCCAACTAACGCTTTTTCAAATTTTGGAGATAGTCTTGGACGCAGAACAAGTAAAACAAATTATTGAGCAACAACTAGAAGGGGCGCATGTAATCCCAAGCGGTGAAGGGTGTAACTTTCAAGTGACTGTTGTGGGCGAAGTATTTAACGGTTTAACACCACTTAAGAAGCAGCAACTGGTCTATAGCTGCTTAACAGATCAAATTGCAGACGGCTCAATTCACGCGCTTGGTATTAAGGCGTATACGCCAGACCAATGGCAGCAAATTAACGCTTAAAAAACGCTATACACTCTAAAAACACAAATTTGGCGAATATTATTATGGATAAACTCAGTATTACTGGCGGAAAGACACTTGATGGCGAAATCCGCATAGCTGGAGCAAAAAATGCCGCGCTGCCCATTCTTGCGGCAACGCTTTTAGCTCACGAGCCAGTGACTATTCGTAACTTGCCACATTTGCATGATGTTACAACCATGATTGAGCTTTTAGGCCGTATGGGTGTGTCTTTGCTAGTGGGTGATAAATTAAGTGTGGAAATAGATTCCACCACCCTCAATCATTGCATCGCGCCTTATGATTTAGTTAAAACCATGCGTGCATCCATTTTAGTATTAGGGCCTCTGGTGGCTAGGTTTGGTGAGGCTGAAGTGTCACTTCCTGGTGGTTGTGCTATTGGCAGTCGGCCAGTAGATCTTCATATTCGTGGTTTAGAGGCGATGGGAGCTACCATTACAGTTGAAGATGGCTATATTCGTGCTAAAGCGGATCGTCTTAAAGGGGCGCATATCTTTTTTGATACGGTGACGGTAACTGGTACTGAAAACATCTTAATGGCTGCAGTGTTGGCTGATGGGGAGACCGTGTTGGATAACGCAGCGCGGGAGCCAGAAGTTGTTGACTTGGCCGAATGCCTGATTGCTATGGGTGCTAAGATTACAGGCCACGGTACAGGCACCATCAAGATTGAGGGTGTGGAAAAACTTCATGGCTGTGAGTACGACGTGTTACCTGATCGAATAGAAACAGGCACATACCTAGTTGCAGCGGCAGTAACAGGTGGCCGCATAAAAGTTAAAGACACCCGCCCAGATACGATGGAAGCAGTTTTGTCCAAGCTTGAAGAAGCAGGCGCAGAAGTGACAGTGGGTGATACATGGATTAGCCTGGACATGCACGGAAATAGGCCCAAGGCTGTTAATCTTAAGACGGCGCCATACCCAGGCTTCCCAACTGACATGCAAGCTCAGTTCTCAGCCTTAAATGCTGTAGCAAATGGCAGCGGCAGAATCACTGAAACTATTTTTGAAAATCGTTTTATGCACATTGACGAAATGGCGCGCATGGGTGCCAAGGTCGTGGTTGAAGGAAACACCGTGATTCAAGAAGGTATAGAGCGTTTAAAAGCTGCGCCAGTGATGGCAACGGATCTGCGCGCTTCAGCAAGTTTAGTCATTGCGGCTTTGGTTGCCGATGGCGAAACAGTTATCGATCGCATTTATCATATTGACCGTGGTTATGATTGTATCGAAGAAAAAATGGGCGCTCTAGGCGCTATTATCAAGCGAGTTGCTTAACAGAGAATATGACAAAATGCCCAATAATTTAACCATTGCGCTGTCTAAGGGACGCATTCTAAAAGAGACCTTGCCACTATTTGCAAGCGCAGGCATTGAACCATTAGAAGATGTATATACCAGTAGAAAATTGGTCTTTGAAACTACGCAGCCTGGTATTCGTCTCATTATAATCAGAGCCACCGATGTGCCTACTTATGTGGCTAATGGCGCTGCTGATATGGGCGTAGCTGGAAAGGATGTTTTACTAGAGCACGGTGGCAGTGGCCTCTATGAACCTTTAGATCTTAAGATTTCCAAGTGTAAGTTAATGACCTGTGCCCCAGTGGGAGCAGCGCCAGCGCCTCGGCGTCTGAGGGTAGCTTCTAAGTTTGTTAACATCACCAAGGCTTACTTTGCAGAACAAGGCCATCAAGTGGACATCATTAAACTCTATGGGGCGATGGAATTGGCGCCAATTTTAGGGTTGGCCGATCAAATAGTTGACATTGTCGACACCGGCAACACATTAAAGGCCAATGGTTTAGAACCACTGAAAGAAATTGCCAGCATTAGCAGCCGCTTGGTTGTGGGTAAAGCGGCGATGAAAATTAAGCATGGCCGTATTGGACCCATTATTGAACAGCTATCAGCGGCAGTGAATGCCACCCACGGAAACTAACATGAAGTTTTTGAAAGTTAATCGATTGAATACCGCAACCACAAGCTTTGATGCTGATCTGAATGAGCTTTTAGGTTGGGAAAGCGTTTCAGATACAAGAGTGCAAAGCACCGTAGCGGACATTATCGAGCGGATCAAAGTGCAAGGTGATACAGCGCTCTTACAGCTCACAAATCAATTGGATAGAACGCCGTTTAAAACGGCTGCTGAACTAGAAATTCCCCAGCAAAAGCTTGAAGAAGCGCTGGGTATAATCAGCCAAAAAGAACGCGATGCCTTGCAAACCGCAGCAGATCGTATTCGTGCTTATCATCAGCATCAAGTGCAAGATTCTTGGCGCTACGAAGAGCCAGATGGCACTGTACTAGGCCAACAAATCACGCCCATGGATCGCATAGGGATTTATGTGCCAGGTGGTAAGGCAAGCTACCCATCCTCTGTTCTAATGAATGCAATACCCGCTAAAGTGGCTGGCGTTAAAGAAATTGTGATGACGGTGCCTCTGCCTAACGGCAAAGTGAATCCTTTAGTGTTGGCTGCAGCAGCCATTGCTGGCGTTGATAGAGTGTTTGCTATTGGAGGCGCACAAGCTGTTGCGGCTTTAGCTCATGGTACTGCCATGGTGCCTAAGGTAGACAAGATAGTTGGCCCTGGCAATATCTACGTGGCAACAGCAAAAAGGGCGGTATTTGGCACTTGTGGTATTGATATGATTGCCGGTCCTTCAGAGATTCTAGTGATCTGTGATGGTTTAACTGACCCAGATTGGATTGCGATGGACTTGTTCTCTCAAGCTGAACACGATGAACAAGCTCAGTCTATTTTGTTGTGCCCGGACAAAGAGTATTTGGACAAAGTTGAAGCCTCTTTTAAAGCTTTATTGCCAACTATGGAGCGCAACAGCATTATACAAACCTCCATAGAGAGAAGGGGGGCACTCATTCAGGTAGCAGACTTGGATGAGGCGGTTGAGATTTCAAACCGCATTGCACCAGAGCATTTGGAATTATCAGTTGCAGACCCAGAAGCCATGTTGCCTAATATTAGGCATGCCGGTGCTATTTTTATGGGGCGCCATACGGCAGAATCATTAGGTGACTATTGTGCTGGGCCAAACCATGTACTTCCTACGTCCGGCACGGCGCGTTTTTCTTCGCCCCTTGGCGTCTATGATTTCCAAAAGCGCTCTTCTATAATAATGTTCTCAGAGCAAGGTGCAAGTGATATGGGTAAGGTCGCTTCTGTGCTGGCCCGTGGCGAGAGCCTAACTGCCCACGCCCGTTCTGCAGAATACCGTATTAAAGACTAGCGTTTTAAATCTAAGCCGTTTTTTAAAGCGGCTTGGTCGCTACTAGGGTCGCTCGAAGTGGAGCTGGATGGCCCTCTGCTGATAAGTTTGGGTCTTTGGGGTCCAAAAAATCAGCCAGCGAATGGAACGTCATCCAGTCTGTCGCGCGTTGCTCTTTGGTAGTAGTTTGTGTCACATCTACCGTTCTCACATCTTTAAGACCTAGCTTTTGTAGCATGTTTTCAAGGGCTAGCGTACTGGGTAAAAACCATACGTTGGCCATTTTTGCGTAGCGATCAGGCGGCACAAGAATTGTGTTCACGTCCCCTGGTACGACTAAGGTTTCCAGAACCAATTCTCCTCCTGGCCTTAGATAGGATATGAGTTCTTGAATATGGTCGATGGGTGAACGGCGGTGATATAAAACGCCCATACAAAAAACCGTATCAAAGCACGCAAACGCGGGCAGATGCTCACTTCTTAAAGGCAATAAATAAGCCTCGTTTTTGGGTAGCAAGCGCTGTGCAGCATGGAATTGATAAAGAAATATCCTTGTCGGGTCTATACCAAGCGCCATATTGGCACCTTCGCCTAGCATCCGATAAAGAAAATAGCCATTTCCGGTACCTATGTCTAAAACATTACGACCTTGTAGGTTGCTGAGGTGAGGAATAATGCGTTGCCACTTCCAGTCTGAGTGCCACTCGGTTTCTATTTCCACCCCTAAAAGATTCCAAGGGCCTTTTCGCCAAGGCATAAAGGCTTTCAGAGCTTTGGTGTAAGCCTTTTCGTTTAACTCCAATGCCTCAGGTTTTACAACCGTTACGCTAGCATCAGAAAAATGATGCTGGGCCTCATCTAATATGGGCATTGAATCTAAAGCTTGATCCCATTCATTGGCCCGCCCATGAATTTTACGCTCATAATGTTGATGTAATGCTTGCCTTAATTCATGATGAAATGGCGCTAGTGGCGTATTTATTGTTTGCTCAAAAAATGTGTCTAAATTAATACCCATGGTATTCTCACTGTTCGCTTCAGGCTAGGCGGGGTTCGTTTTATTCTACTTAAAGGCGAGCAGGGCGCAAAAGTTAAAGCATTGCATGCAGGTTTCTACTCGAGTAAAACCTGCATCAAGCAGGCGCTGACGATGCTGATCTAGAGTATTGGGTACTAAAACATTTTCCAAGGCTGCGCGTTTTTGAGAGATTTCTAAATCGCTGTAACCTTGATGTCTCTTAAAATCATGATACAAATCAATGTGTAAATTGTTCTGTTCCATGTCTTCAAAGCACACCTTTTCAGCCAGCAAAAGTATACCCCCAGGCTTTATGCCATCAGCAATGTGTCTAAGAATTTGAGGCCTTTGCTCGTCGGCAATAAATTGCAAAGTAAAATTTAAAATGACCATTGAAGCATTTTCAATCACTGTTTCTTGCAGGTTTTGATGGCGTATTTCATAAGTTGCTTGGCTTTGATCGCGCTTTAAATTATGTTGGCAGCGCTCTACCATCGCTTCTGAGTTATCCACCGCAACAACATGGCATTTGGCAGGCAAGTTCTGGCGTAGGCGCAACGTCATAGTTCCAAGCGAACAACCAAGGTCATAGCAGTTGCTGTTAGCCTTGCCATAGCGTGCCGCTAGTAAACCAATCACATCCAGTAAGAAGTGATAGCCAGGTACAGAGCGTTGAATCATGTTGTCAAACACATCCGCTACTTGAGCGTTAAATTCAAAAGGAGCCGGTGCTGCGAGAGGCTCTGCGAAAATCGCGTCGTGGCCAGCAGGAGGGTTTTTATGGTTCATATTACAAGCTATTGTGCGATTGGTCGGGTGCCCAAGACGGCAGTGGTGGTGAATATTTCATTGTTGCGTTGGTAAGTGATCTCAAGTGCTGTGCCTGGGCGCAAGTCTGTCACATAGGTTAACGAATCGTTCCAGTCGTCAATCGCCTTATTATCAAAATGAGTCAGTAAATCGCCAGGCTTAAGCCCTGCAACATAGGCCGGGCTATTAACATATACGCCTGTGAGCATAATACCTCTGTCTTGCTCTCCAGCAAAAACATTTTGGCTGTATTGCCTTTTAAATACGTTAAAATCGATACCCAGCCACCCCCTAGTTACAAACCCATCTTGGATTAAGCTTTCCAAAACGCTAGCAACAATGTCCACTGGGATGGCAAGGCCTACACCTTGGCTTCTTGCGCTGGTTGAAGAATTGTAAAAATGTGCGGTGTTAATGCCCACTAATTCGCCTTTGGTATTGATTAACGCGCCACCCGAATTGCCAGCATTAATGGCGGCGTCGGTTTGAATGAAGTTTTCGAAGGTGTTCAGTCCCAGGCGATTACGCTCTTTGCCGCTGATGATGCCCATCGACACTGACTGGCCCAAGCCATGAGGATTGCCAATTGCAAAGACGATATCGCCTACCCGTGAGTCTAAGTTCTTAGGCACCCTTGCAGGCACTAAGTTTTCTAATTCAATTTTTATTACGGCCAGATCGGTGGCAGCATCAGTGCCTACCAACACAGCAGAGGCCGACCGCCCATCGGCTAGGTTGACCTTGATTCGTTCAGCATTTTTAACGACGTGGTTGTTGGTAAGAATGTGCCCCTTTGCCGTTGCGATTACGCCAGAACCCAAATGAACTTCACTGGCACTGGTTTCTATGAGTTCGCCTTCTAATACTTTTGCGTAGTGTGGGTCTTGTAAAAACTCAAGGTTGGCTGTGTTAGTTGTTTGGTTATAGATTCGCACCACTGAACCCATTGTCGATTCTAATAAATCTGCATAGCCTTCATTATGCGCTTGGATTTGATTTTGGGCAGGTGCTGACCAAAGATTGATATTGGTGTTTTTTATCAACCACTGAGGCGCAACGAAAACCAGCACTAATGCCACTACAACGCCAGCGAGGGCGAAACTTAACAAATAATTTATAAAGGAGCGAGTCATGTTAATTAGGCTTTAGTGAAGGTAAAAAAAGACGGACAGAAATGTTGGTAATGCGTGGCTATAGTGTAAACTTTGGGGCAGTTAAAGGCAAAACTCACGTGAGATAAAGGCATGGCTATTGAAAGAAGTACATTGATGACCTATTTAAATCAGCTATTAAAACCTGAACAATTTAAAGACTATGCACCCAATGGCCTGCAAGTTGAGGGCAAGGAGCAAGTTCACAAGCTTGTAGCAGGAGTGACTGCAAGTCAGGAGCTAATTGAGGAAGCCATCGCTTTAAAAGCCGACGCCATTTTTGTACACCATGGATATTTTTGGAAAAATGAAGCCAGTCCGATCGTGGGTATGAAAAAAAGACGCATTAAAGCCTTGCTAGCCCATGACATTAACCTTATCGGTTACCACTTACCTCTTGATTGCCACCCGCAACTGGGCAATAACGCTCAGCTAGGAGAGTTGTTGGGTTGGGAGCCTGATGGCCATATACAATCAAGTGGGGTGACGGGTTTGGGCCTTCATGCAACCTTTGCTGAAGCGTTGACTGGGGCACAAGTTCAAAGCCACATTAGTAAAACTCTGGGGCGAGGGGTTCTGCATATTGATATCCCAGATAAACCTATCAAAAGAATCGGTTGGTGCACTGGCGGTGCTCAGGGCATGATAGAGCAGGCGATAGATCTGGGGTTGGATGCCTACGTGTCTGGCGAAATTTCAGAATCGACGGTTCACATCGCTAAGGAAAATAGTGTTCATTATTTTTGCGCAGGGCACCACGCAACTGAGCGCTACGGCGCTATGGCCATAGCGAAGCATTTGCAGCAAGAGTTTGATATTGATTGTGAGTTTGTCGATATTCCAAGCCCTGCTTAAAGCAAAGGGCCTGGAATTTTGCTATGTCTTTTCTTGTGCAGTAGAGGGAGTAACAGGGATATCATAAGCCGCTGGGTTTACAGCTTCATCGTTGGGTTTCAAGCCGTAGCGCTCATCTAGAGTGCCGTGTTCTTTCGCGCTGTTTGAAGGTGCATAATCCATCGGAGGACGAATCCTGGGTTCTGGTTGCTCTTCATGCTCGATAGTGTGTTCACTCGGCCCGCCAATCATTTCCAAGCTGTTAGCTGTGTCTGGATCGTCGCACAGAGTTTGTGCGCCTTTGGCTAGTTCCTGATGAACCAGGCGATAGCTTTCGGTGAGTTGGTTAACGGCAGTCGCTGTGTCAGCAAAATGCAGGTTGACCCGCTCTTTGTAATCTGCAAGTTCTGTATGGGCTTCTTGGAGCTCTTTACTGAGCTGATTCTGTCGTTTTAGGTCACTATTATTGGTTCGACCTAATATAAAGCCTACGCCAACACACAGTAAACCTAGGACCAACCAAAAAAACCAATCATTGCTGAGCAAATCCACTAACCGCTCCTTTTAAAAAATAGCTTCAAGGGATACTATTGTAATTGAAATTTTATATGACTTCATTACTCCCCATCCTAGTTATTGGCATTAGCTTCAATTAAATTACTCCCTACTCAGATTCACATATGACTTCACCTCTTCAGCAGTACCAAAAAGATCAACAGCAGCAGGGCTTTTGTATTGATTCAGAGCAGGCAGAAGCCGTCAACCACCTGCAAAGGCTTTATGAAGATATTTTGCGCCAGCAAAATGCCGCCGCCGATCCCAAAAATTGGTCGAAACGCATTGCAGGCAAAGTGTTGCGCAAGTCTAAAAAAGCGCAGCCCATTAGGGGATTGTACTTTTGGGGTGGTGTAGGCCGAGGTAAAACCTACTTAATGGATATTTTTTATCAATGCCTACCTTTTGAGAATAAGTTGCGGACCCACTTTCATCGTTTTATGCGTGATGTCCACAAGCGCCTGACTGAAAATAAAGGGGCGAAAAACCCCTTAACTATTGTGGCTAAAGAGCTTGCTTTAGAGGCTAAGGTAATTTGTTTTGATGAATTCTTTGTCACTGACATCACCGATGCCATGATTTTGGGGCAATTGTTAGAGCAGCTGTTTGAAAGGGGAGTGGTGCTTGTCGCAACCTCAAACATAGAGCCGGCAAGGCTTTATGAGAACGGTCTGCAACGCCAGCGTTTTTTGCCTGCTATTGCGCTTTTGGAGAAGCAAACCACCGTGGTGAATGTAGATGGCGGCGTGGATTATCGGTTAAGAACGCTCGCTCAAGCCACTTTGTACCACTGGCCTTTAGATGATCAAGCCAATGTTAATCTAGCCAAGGGTTTTAACGCGTTAGCTCCAGACATGGCCGCCCCAACAAATGGTGAGGAAGCAGTATTGGATGCAACAGGCGCTGATTCACAAGAGAGGCCTGTAAAAGGAGCAGCTGGTAGTGTCAGTGTTAATGGTCGAAAATTTAATTATATAAAAAAAACAGAAGGCGTAATTTGGTTTAGCTTTGATCAGTTGTGCGCCATGCCTCGCTCACAGAATGATTACTTGGAATTGGCGTTAGAGTTTCACAGTTTAATTGTGAGTGATGTGCCTTGCCTAAAGGCAGGTATGGAGGATCAGGCCAGGCGCTTTGTCAATTTGGTGGATGTCTGTTATGACGCCAATTTAAAGCTTATTCTGTCGGCGCAAGTACCATTATTAGAGCTGTATAATGGCGGCTCGTTAGATTTTGTTTTTCAACGCACTTTAAGTCGATTGCAAGAAATGCAGTCGGTCGAATATTTGGCTCGCGCTCATGTGCCCGCATGATTTATAGAGCTTCCTAATTGCCTGAATAATTAAACCTGAAAGAATTTGCAGATAAAGCTGACAGCGCTATGTTTTGTGCTGTATAATTCGCGCTCGCAGTTTCTGTGTTGGCTTGGCTTACGGATTTAGGCTTGGTTGTTTGTGGCTCAGACTGCTAGTTACGTTATTGGCAAAGGTTATATATTTGGTCTTTGTGCAATAACCCAATAATTATAGGTAGGTCTAAAATAAATTAGACCATTAAAAAGGTTATTTACATGAAAACCGTAAGTACTAAACCAGCTAGCGTTACCCGTGATTGGTACGTAATCGATGCCGAAGGTAAAACTTTGGGTCGTATGGCTACGGAAATTGCACGTCGTTTACGCGGCAAGCATAAGCCAGAATACACCCCTCACGTTGATACTGGCGATTACATCATCGTTGTTAACGCTGAGAAAGTTCGCGTAACTGGTAACAAAGCAAAAGACAAGATGTATTATCGTCACACAGGTTATCCTGGTGGTTTGCGTTCTATGTCATTTGAAAAAATGATTGACCACGCCCCAGAGCGCACCGTTGAATTCGCTGTTAAAGGTATGTTGCCAAAGGGCCCTCTAGGTCGCGCTATGTACTCCAAGCTTAAAGTGTATGCCGGTACTGAGCATCCACATCAAGCGCAACAACCACAAGCATTGACCCTGTAAGGAGACGATCATGGCAGTTACTCAATATTATGGTACTGGTCGTCGTAAGACCTCTACCGCTCGTGTGTTCATGACTCCTGGCACAGGCGCCATCACTGTAAATAGTCGTTCATTGGACGTTTACTTTGGTCGTGAGACAGCACGTATGATTGTTCGTCAGCCACTAGAACTGACTGAAACAGTTGAAAAATTCGACCTGTTCATCACCGTAGAAGGCGGCGGAGGATTTGGTCAAGCTGGTGCAATTCGCCACGGCATTACCCGCGCTCTAATGAGCTTTGACGAAACGCTTCGTCCAAGCCTTCGTGCTGCTGGTTTTGTGACTCGCGACGCACGTGAAGTTGAACGTAAAAAGGTTGGTTTACGCAAAGCGCGTAAGCGTCCTCAGTTCTCCAAGCGTTAAGCTTGGCGCACCTTTGGGTGCATTTGAAAAAAACCCAGCCATGTTGCTGGGTTTTTTTATGTCTATCGATAAAAATGACGCTATTTGTATGACGAGTATAGGCCTTTAACCTTGTCTATTTACCGGCATTACTTTAAAATTAGCGCAGATTTTTTACAGCTCAGCTGGAGACCAATTGAATGAGTAATGAAGGCGTGAATAACACTCGACGTCGCGTGCTAGTCGGCGCATCCTTAGTTGTAGGTGCAACGGGTACTGTAGCCGCTTTAAGCCCGTTTGTGGCTTCTTGGAACCCTAGTGCCAAAGCCCGTGCCGCAGGTGCATCGGTAAAAGCAGACGTTAGCAAACTAGAACCAGGTCAGCAAATGGTTGTTGAATGGCGTGGTAAGCCTGTATGGATTGTGCGCAGAAGCGCAGAATCAGTACAAGCGCTAGAATCTCTCAATGACAGCATGGCCGATCCTGAATCGGTTAAGGCTAATCAACCAGATTACGTGCCCAACACAGCAAGCAGAGCGCTGCGTGATGAGTTTATCGTAATGATTGGTATTTGTACTCACCTAGGCTGCTCACCGACCTACTTGCCAGAAGTGGTAGTAGACGAGCAAGGCGAAGACTGGTTAGGTGGTTTTTACTGCCCTTGTCACGGGTCTACTTTTGACCTTTCTGGCCGGGTTTATAAAAACAAACCAGCCCCAACAAACTTAGAAATCCCGCCACATTTTTATGTCAGTGATACGATCATTCAGATTGGCGAAGACGGAGATAATGCATAATGGCTGTTGGTAATCCAAATCGCGCTAAAGCGGAGAGTGGCATCGTTCGTTGGATTGACGATCGTTTCCCTCTGACTCAAATGTGGCAAGACCACATGTCAAAATATTACGCCTCTAAAAACTTCAATGTATGGTATGTTTTCGGCGTTCTTTCTCTACTAGTTTTAGTTAACCAAATCTTAACGGGTATCTGGTTAACCATGTCATACGAGCCAACAGCAGAAGGTGCTTTTGCTTCTGTTGAATACATCATGCGTGATGTTGAAATGGGTTGGATTATTCGTTACATGCACTCTTCAGGCGCTTCGGCGTTTTTCGTTGTTGTGTACCTACACATGTTTAGAGGCCTTATGTATGGCTCTTACCAAAAGCCACGTGAACTAATTTGGCTATTTGGCATGGCAATCTACCTTGCGCTTATGGCTGAAGGTTTCTTTGGTTACCTGCTTCCTTGGGGCCAAATGTCATATTGGGGAGCACAAGTTATCCTTTCCCTAGCAGGTGCTATTCCTGTTGTAGGTGAAGACCTTGTACAGTGGATTCGCGGCGACTACCTGATTTCAGGTATTACCCTAAACCGGTTCTTCTCGCTTCACGTTATTGCTTTACCGATCGTTATTTTGGGCCTTGTTGTTCTGCACATTCTTGCTCTTCATGATGTGGGTTCTAACAACCCAGACGGTATCGAAATTGACAAAAACAAAGATGAAAACGGAGTGCCGGTAGATGGTGCAGCTTTCTGGCCATACCATGTTGTTAAAGACCTGGTTGCGATCGGCGTATTTTTAACCGTGTTCTGTTTAGTGATCTTCTTCTTCCCAGAAGGCGGTGGTTACTTCATCGAAAAGCCAAACTACGAGCCAGCAAACGCACTTAAGACGCCCGAGCATATTGCACCTGTTTGGTACTTTACACCTTACTACTCAATGCTGCGTGCAATTACTTTCCCACTCTTTGGTTTGGATGCTAAGTTCTTGGGCGTAGTGACAATGGGTGCAGCGATTGCTATTTTGTTTGTCATGCCTTGGTTAGATCGTAGCCCAGTTAAGTCGATGCGCTATAAAGGATGGATGAGCCGTGTTTGGCTGGCGATTTTTGTAGTGAGCTTCTTCATTTTGGGTTATTTGGGTACCCTAGCGGCAACTGAAGGCCGTACTCAACTGGCTCAGTTGTGCACTGCTTTGTACTTTGCTTATTTTATACTCATGCCGTTTTACACGCGCATGGAAGCAACCAAACCTGTTCCAGAAAGGGTAGTCTAGTCATGAAAAAGTTATTATTACTCAGCTTGATGATGATGGCGCCAATGTTTGCCCAAGCTGCTGGTGGCCCAAGTGTGCCACTAGATTCAATCAAAGTAGACGCAACAGACAAATCGTCTTTGCAGCGTGGTATGAAAACCTACGTTAACTATTGCTTAGGCTGCCATACTGCTCAATATCAGCGTTACAGCCGCGCGGCAGAAGATCTTCATATTCCAGAAGATCTAATGACCAAGCACTTGATCTTTGGTGACCAAAAAATTGGTGAGCAAATGACAAGTGCCATGGATCCCAAAGTGTCTGCAGATTGGTTTGGTGCGGCGCCACCTGATCTAACTAACGAAGTTAATCTACGTGGTGCAGATTGGGTTTATACTTATTTGCGTACTTTCTATGTCGATGAGTCTCGTCCATATGGAGTGAACAACGTTGTGTACCCAGCTGTAGGTATGCCTAACGTATTGCTTGAACTGCAAGGGGTTCAGACTAAATCTTGTGGTGAAGTCGCTCAGCTTGATAGCCATGGTGTGCCAGTGCTTGATGAAACAACGGGTCAGCCTGTTGTCTCAGAAAGCTGTGATATTCTCACTGTTGCTGAAGGTTCTGGCAGCATGACTCCAGAAGAATTTGACGCAACCATCTATGACTTGACCAACTTTATGGCTTACATGTCTAAGCCATACAAGTCAGACAGTCAACGCATTGGCTTGTGGGCTATCTTGTTCTGTTTATTGATGACCGTGCTATTTTATTACTTGAAAAAGGAATTCTGGCGCGACATCCACTAGGAATTGATTTTGAGGTATAATCCCTCAAATAAGCCTAATTTAACGCGGCCGCTGTTTTTCACTTAAGGTGAATACAGCAGGTCGCGTATTCGTTTCTGGCGCCTAGCGCCATAGTTCTTACTGAGGTATACCTAAATGGGTGTAGTCGCAAAACGCTCTTCCATGACATTTTTTTCTGACGGTGCAAACCACTACAGCCACCGTGTTCGTATTGTACTTGCAGAAAAAGGCGTTACTGTTGATATCATTGATGTTGATGCTGATCATAAGCCTGAAGATCTTGCAGATCTGAACCCATACAATAGTTTACCAACCTTAGTCGATCGTGACTTAGTGCTATATGAAGCTAATGTCATGATGGAATACCTTGACGAACGGTTTCCTCATCCGCCACTTTTGCCGGTATATCCAGTGGCAAGGGCTGAAAGCCGGTTGTATATGTATCGCATTGAGCGTGACTGGTGCCGCCTTGCTGATCTCATCATGACTTCAGATGATGAAGAAGCTATTGTCCAGGCGCAAAAAGAGTTGCGTGATAGCCTTATTTCTACTGCACCTATCTTCACAGAGAAAGACTTCTTTATGAGCGAAGAATTCACTCTTGTTGATTGTTGTATTGCGCCAATCTTATGGCGTTTGCCAGAGCTTGGCATTGAGTTGCCAGAGCAGCAGGCCGCACCCATGCTTGAATATATGGAGCGTATCTTCTCTCGTGAAGGTTTCCAAGAAAGCTTGTCTGAGCTTGAACGAGAGATCCAGCTCTAAGCAGGATTATAATGATGACGCCAAGCCGTTCTTATTTGTTGCGTGCACTCCATGAGTGGATTTTGGATAACGATGCCACGCCACACATTGTTGTGGATGCAACGATAGATGACGTCATGGTGCCTGAACGTTTCATAAGTGATGGGCAGATCGTTCTCAATATTTCTCCAACTGCCGTTCAAGGTCTAAATCTTGGCGATGATGCGGTTGAATTCAATGCCCGTTTTGGTGGCGTTCCCATGCATGTTTATGTGCCTATCTTTGCGGTAATGGCGGTTTACGCGAAAGAAACAGGCGAAGGCATGGGCTTTGGTTTCGAGCCTGGCATTCCAAGCCCAGACGACCCACAGCCACCTTCACCAAAGACGAAGGTTCAGGCTGTTGAAAAGCCCAAAGGCGCCGGTACAGTTTCTTCGATTGGCGCCCAAAGCAAGCGTCCAACGCTTAAAGTGATAAAGTAATCACTTTAAGCGCTTTTAAACGTTAATCAATATACTCAAATACTTTGACAATCCTCTGGATGCCGCTGGCATTGGATGCAATGCCTACGGCCCAATCTGCCTCAGCTCTTGTCACTAGGCCCATTAGATAGACCACACCATTTTCCGTCACTACTTTAACGCGCCCGGCAGGGAAGGATTCTTGGGAAACCATTCGGGTTTTAACCTTGGTCGTAATTAAGGTGTCGTTTGAGCGAACGATAAGCGATGCAGGTCCACTGACTAATAGTTCATTGTGTACTTTTCGAACGTTGGTCATGCGTCTAGCAACGCCACCTGCAATAATTTTTGTATCTTCACTGGGTACTTGTCCAACTAATAAAACAATGCCGTTGACACTGACAATATTGACGTTGGCTGATTCAAATAGCACCGACGAATTCAAGATTTCAGACTTTGTCGTCGACTCAATGAGCTGATCGTTATAGAGAGTACCTAACGTTCTTGTGCCTTTATTTTCAAGAGTGGGTTTGGTCGACAAGGCGGGCGTACATGCGCTTATCAATCCGATAAAGCTTGCTAAAGATATAAGTTGAATCGTGCGTTTTAGCATTTATGTATTACTCCCAAATAATTGAAAATCTATTAAGTCACAAAGGCAGTGAATAGTCACCAACTGCAGTTGAAGTATGTTGGTTTCGTTATCGCTTGGTATACGAATTGCAACGTCGTCTGGGTCGAGCACCGTGGCCATATCACCTTGATTTTGTCCCGTGATGCAAATCACCTGAAGCAAGCGATCATGCGCAGCTTGGATCGCTTGTATTAAGTTGCCGCAATTTCCGTTGTCAGACAAAACCACAAGAATATCGCCTTGTTGCCCAAGGGCCGTTATTTGTTTAGCGTAGACCTCTTGAAAGCTAGCGTCTCGCTCTATAGCACTCATGGTGACGCTGTCTGCGGATAGGTTAAATGCGGGCAGGCTTGGCCTTTCTTGCCTAAAACGGCTCAGTAAGGCTGCACAAAAGTGATGAGCATTGGCAGCATTAGCGCCGTTGCCACAAATGAGCACTTTGCCTTCCTGGATAAAACACTCATGGAGCATCTGCGAAGCAATTTCAACGTCTTTTGGCAGTTGTTCCGCACTATAAGCAGCACAACCCATGTGGTCGTGAAATTGGCTAATAATTCTTTCTTGCAGTTCCATTATGAAGCTCTTGCTCTAACCTAAAGTGATGAATGCATTTTCCAGCCATTGTATCTGAACTTGGCCATCTGAGCCATTGCGACCTTCAACCGCTATAAGGTCGAACCGGCAATCTAATTTTCTTAAGCCGGGGTATGTTTGTAAAAACACTTGGGCACTATGAATGATTCGTCTTTGTTTTAATTGGGTTAAGCTTGCGATAGCGCCTCCCATGCGTTTGTTGCTTCTATACTTAACCTCTATAAAGGCAAGTATATTGTGACGTCTTGCCACTATGTCAATTTCACCACCTTTGCAAAAAAAGTTATGTGCAAAAAGTTCCCATCCGCTTTTTTTGATATGACTTAGGGCGAGGCTTTCAGCCCAAGCGCCTATTTGAGTGGTGGTCATTGTCCCACAGATTCAGCTGAAACAACCTTGCCCGATTTAAAACGCCCCCAAGAACGCTGGCTCACAATTCTATTATCTGAGTTCATTTTCAAGTTTCCTGTCATCCCTTCAATGCTTGCAGAAGGGTCGTTGCTAAGTTCATTAAGCTTTGGGTAAAGTTGGTGGGCATCCAAACCCAGCGCAAACAACCTTGTGTACCTTTCCTTATCAAGCCAAGTTTTGGAGACTTGTTCCCGCAATGGGATTTGTTTGATGAGCCAGGGCAAATCAGTGAACACCACTTTATCTAGGTCCTTATCACGGCTATCTTTTGTGGGCCCCTGATAAATGTGGTGGCTAGCATAAACAGGTAGGTCAGAGGCATAGTGAAAGGCTAGGGTTGGGATAATTTGACGCCCGTCTTGAGGCATAGAAAACAACACGATTGCGTCAATGTCCTGGCGCCTTCTTGGTTCAAATTTAACCTTATTGCCTGTGCCCGCTAAATCGGATTGCAGGTCGCTCGCTCTTGCTTTGCTTTGAGATATAAGCAGTGCGTTAGTAATGGCTTCTGAGTGATCTCCAGCCCCAGAATAAACCATTTGCTTGGCTACTTTGCCACCTAAGGAAGCAAAGGACTTGCGGAAATTATCAGCAGCCCTGGTGGCCCATGGCTGGTTTTGATGCATTATGATAATTCTTTGGTGGCCATCAGCTTTGGCACGCACAGCTAGTTGTAAGGCTTCATCTTCGATGGCCAAGCCAAACTGTACTAGATTAGCGGGCGCCTCCAGAGGCTTCTCCAGTGGAAAATAATTAAGAGCTAGGGTTGGGATCTGCAAGTTATGTATTTGGCTTAGCTCTTGCACTTTAGTTTTATCAATAGGACCGATGATTAAATCAATGTCATCGTTTAAAGCTTGTTGATATAAAGTGTCCATCTTGTCGATATTAGTTGTATCGTAAATCTTAAGAGTGGGAAGCTTATCTTTTTCGTTAGTCTCAAATTGAGCTGCCATAAAACCATCTAAAACAGCTTCGCCAACCTTGGCTAGACGGCCATTGAGTGGTACAGCTAGTGCAATGCGTTTAGGTTTCTTCCAACGATGCTTAAGTGCAACATGACCTTCTGTAGAATAATGATAGGCAGGGGCTATATTCATCAAAGCCAACACACTTTGATCTGGCTTAGGTGTCACTAGGTTTTCACTTTCAGGGAAGTCAGATTCAGATAGAGGGGAGGCACTTATTTCCAGATTGTCAGGGCTTTCAAGCGATGGTTCAGGTTGACTAGCCTCTATGGTCAAAGGAGTTCTTTGCAAAAGTTCGCTGGTCAATTCTTCCTCAAGCTCTATTTGTGAGGCCAACTCAGCTTCCTCAGCCAGCTCTTTTGAGTGTGATGGCTTTTCACCGGGGCGCTGGTCTAGGTCTGTATCATCTGCCGTAGGCGCAGCTGGGTCTAATTTTGCTATCTGCAGTTTGATCGCTTTAGTGGATGGCGCAATGGGTGTTTGTGTTGGGGCCGCTGTCTCAGCTGGAACGTCAATATTGGTGATTGGTTCTTTATCTTGGGTTAAATCTATTTTAATAACAATGGGCAGCTCAGGTGCGGCTTTGACATTTTTCACACTAGGCTTCACAGCAGCGGAGGCAACCTGTGGAATGGTTTGTTGCTGCTCACACGCACTAAGCACAAAGATGCTGCTCAAAATGCCAATAAATTTTATACAATGGCGTTGGTTAAAGGTCATAAAAGTGTCTAAGTGAGTCTGGTGTGCGAAGTTTAGGTTACAATACGCAAGTTTTAGACTTTGATTGAGTCTAAAGCCCTAAGCCTAGCATAAAAGCTGGGTCAAACAAGTGTAAAAGGCTTAATGGAATGACAACAGCAATTCTTTATGTGGTATCCACGCCCATTGGCAACATGGGGGATCTTAGTCCACGTGCTGTGGACACTTTGAAAAAAGTGGATGTTATTGCCGCTGAAGACACAAGGCACAGTGGTAGGTTGCTACAGCATTTTGGTATATCCACGCCGATGATTGCAGTGCATGACCATAACGAGCGTCAGCGCTTGCAACTGCTGCTAGAAAAGCTGGCCCAGGGCCAAAGTATTGCTTTGATCTCAGATGCTGGCACACCGCTAATTTCAGACCCCGGCTACCATTTGGTCAGTGCGGTCAGAGATCAGGGTTTCCAGGTTGTGCCGGTGGTTGGCCCTTGTGCATTAATAGCGGCATTAAGTGTTTCTGGTTTGGCGACTGATCGATTTAGTTTTTATGGTTTTTTACCCGCTAAGAGCAGTGGTCGTATTCAACAGTTAGAGCAAATTTCTGGTGTCACTCACACGCAGGTATTTTATGAATCACCGCATCGGATTTTGGCTTTAGTCACCGACCTCATTCAGGTGATGGGCCCCATGAGAAAAATAGTGCTTGCGCGTGAGCTCACTAAGACATTTGAGACCGTTTATGGTGGCCAAAGCGAGGATGTGTTGGCATGGCTTAAAGCCGATCATAACCAACAAAAAGGCGAGTTTGTGGTACTGGTTGAAGGGGCGCAACCGATTGAGCTAGATGATATCGGTGTTGAAGAAGAAAGAATTCTAACTTTATTATTAGCAGAGTTGCCTATCAAAAAAGCGGCAGCCATCGCGGCTACGCTAACGGGTCATAAGAAAAAGGCACTCTATTCGCGTGCTTTAGAGTTGCAAGGTAAATCAGCGACTCACCAATAGCTCGTTCTCCTTGCAAGGTTATATCAAACTCGGTATCCTGCGCGCGAGAAAGTCCGCCAGACAGTCGCTGCTATTTTGCACCTAAGTGTTTAGATAGGGGAGGAAAGTCCGGGCTCCATAGGGCGAAGTGCCAGGTAACTCCTGGGCGGCGTGAGCCGACGGCCAGTGCAGCAGAGAGTAGACCGCCAACCCGATTTATCGGACGGTAAGGGTGAAAGGGTGCGGTAAGAGCGCACCGCGTTTGTGGTAACACTAACGGCATGGTAAACCCCACTTGGAGCAAGACCAAATAGGAACCCAATAGGTGCTGCCCGCACTGGGTTCGGGTAGGTCGCAAGAGGCCTGTGGCGACGCAGGTCCTAGATGAATGACTGTCCACGACAGAACCCGGCTTACGCGGCGGGCTTTCTCACTCCTTTATTCTGGCTTTAACTCAGTCGTGCTGGGCTAGCCTTTAACTTCATTGTCGATTGATCCAACCTTTAAGGTTTTGAAACGCTATTGTCTTCTAGCAATTGAGAGATCATTACCACTAAGTCCGCTTGATCCACTTGCCATGCCCCATTCTCCTTGGTGATCACCAAGAGCCCTTCGCAAAGACTGTAGATAGCCCTTTCTAGTATTGCCTGGTCACTAGTGTAGTGGGCATTTCTTACCGCTCTACGTGATGCTTTAACGATATCTGCATGCAAGTCATCAGAGAGTTGTTTGCTAAATTCAGATTTAAAGCCGGTTTTAGGTAAGGCTTCGGATTTCATATGTATGTCCCCAGTAAGATTAGCCCCATAAGCTTTGATGCTTGGTTTTTTACCAACATTAAATTCTAGTATGACCCAGATTGGCTTGTAAATGAAACTTGGCTGCTTATACTTGCCCTTGATATCTGGGCTGGATGCGTCAATCTTTTTCTAGAGCCAGCTCCACTTTACACTGAGGGTAATTATGCGACATCGTATCCGTGCAGCCGGGTTGTTAATTGATGAAGATCGTATTCTGCTAGTTAATGAGAATGATGGCGGTAAGAGTTATTGGGTGCCGCCAGGGGGTGGTTTTGAAGCAAAAGATGGTAACACCCGAAATACGGTTAAACGTGAAGTTTTTGAAGAGGCTGGGCTTAGTGTAGAAGTCGGCGAACTTTTGTTTGTTAGAGAGTTCTTTGAACCTGCAAGAGACATCTACCATGTTGAACAGTTTTACTTTGTAGATAGTTGGCAAGGTGAGGTTTCCATAGATAACTTGCACGGCTTGGAGGGGGAAGTAAGAAACATTACTCAAGCTAAGTGGTTTAGTGCGAGTGAGCTATATTCGATAAAGGTTTTCCCGCAAGAATTAAAAACGCTACTTTGGGAAAAGCTTGAAAATAAAGACTTATCGATCGTACATTTAGGCTACTTCTAAGATTTATGTTGTTGGATGACCAAGAAACGATTGAATGCGAAGGGTTTACTGCCACTATCAAACGCACGCGTCGAAAGGGCAGTGTGGGGTTTAGAGTTACTGCGGGTCAGTTGGTTGTGCTTGCACCGATGAAAATGCCCCGGGCTCAGCTTAAAACTATACTGCAGTCTCACTCCGTTCTTCTGTTAGATAAACTTGCATCTTATGCAAATTCCTCAAGCCTAACAAAAAGTGAGCCTGCACCTGTGAGGCGCTATCTGAGCGGCGAAAGTGTGCGCTTTCTGGATCGGAATTTGGTCTTAGAAGTGAAAAAAGGCCGTTTTAATTGCGTACAAACAGACTCGGATAAGCTCGTTGTCACCGTGCCAAAGGCAAATCCTGTCTGGGTAAAAAACGCTGTAGTTCGATGGTACAAAGCTCAAGCTCAAGCACACTTTGCCGACAGAGTTTTTGAGTTAGCGCAACGTGTGGGCGCAACGCCAAGCCAAATTGAGATAAAAACTTATCGGGCGCGCTGGGGCAGTTGCACGAGTGCAGGCAAAGTGCAGTTTAACTGGAAACTAATGATGGCGCCTGAGTTTGTGGTAGACAGTGTGGTGGTGCATGAGCTTTGCCATTTGCTGCATATGCACCATGGCGCCGAATTTTGGGCGCAAGTACAAAGAGCCATGCCTAATTACAAAATTGCTAAATTATGGCTTAAAGAACACGGTCAAAGCTTAAGTCTAGATTGATCTGGCTGATCATTTTTCGCTGTACTATAAGCCCGTTCTTGTTTTGGCTCGAAGACAAGGATTACAGGCCTGCTTTCAAGCTATCTAAGTCCACTTATCGGTTGATTTAGCCTCATTATCTTTTATTTTTTTCGCTTGCAATGTAGGTATCATCTATCTACACTTGTATTGTGGGTATAAGTGGGAAAAAGTGGTTTTTTTCCCCTTATTTAGAATAAAAAAGAGTGTTAGCTGATGTTTCGTGGTGCTTCTTCAATAAATATAGACGCTAAAGGTCGCATGGCTATGCCCGTGCGTTTTCGTGATCTATTCCATGTCGACTCAGAAGCTAGTAGCGCGCAACTGGTGGTGACGATAGACACTGAAGAATCCTGTCTGCTCATTTACCCTCTTGCAGAATGGAATCTGATTCAGCAAAAGCTTGAACAGCTCCCAAGTTTTAACCCTGCGGCAAGACGTATCCAAAGGCTGTTAATTGGCCATGCAACGGATCTTGAGCTTGATGCAAACGGCCGTATTTTGTTGCCTAGCTTGCTCAGAGAATATGCACAGTTAGAAAAAAAAGTGATCCTTTTAGGGCAGGGTAAAAAAATCGAATTATGGAGCGAGTCCCTTTGGAATGCGCGCCGAGAAACGTATTTGCAGGTCAATAGTGACACGCAAGAGCTGCCAGAGCTTTTGCATCAGTTGTCTTTGTAGTCAGTGAGTGGGTGGCCCTATTAATGGAACTGAAATGACCCAAGAATTTAACCATAAAACCGTCCTTCTTGATGAGGCCGTTGAGCTTCTTGTACATGATCCTGATGGTGTTTATATGGATGGTACCTTTGGCCGCGGCGGACATAGCGGCCTAGTACTTCAACACCTCAGTGCAAAAGGTAAACTACAAGCATTCGATAAAGACCCATTGGCCATCGCTCAGGCTGAAACAATGATGGCCAAAGATCACAGATTGTCTATCGCTCAAACATCATTTGCCAACATAGATACTGTCGCTAAAGATAATGAGTGGTTTGGAGAGGTTGACGGTATTTTGCTAGACCTTGGGGTTTCATCTCCTCAAATTGATGATGCCAGTCGCGGGTTTAGCTTTCAGCACGATGGCCCATTAGATATGCGCATGAATCCAGATGAAGGCGAATCAGCAGCAAGCTGGTTAGCCAGAGCTTCTGCTGAAGAGATTGCGGACGTTCTTTATCATTATGGAGAGGAACGTTTTTCAAGACGCATGGCGCGCGCAATTATCGAATATCGAAAGCACACAGCCATCGCCACAACGAAACAGCTTGCCACTATTATCGCAGAAGCTAATCCTAAGTGGGAAAAAGGGAAAAACCCTGCTACCCGCGCTTTTCAGGGTATTCGCATTCATATTAATCAAGAGCTCAAAGACCTAGAAGTGGGTTTGGATGCCGCTTTAGAGGCGCTTCGACCTGGTGGCCGTTTGGTGGTGATTAGTTTCCACTCATTAGAAGATCGGATAGTGAAGCGCTTCATGAGGGAGCACGCGAAAGGGGATTCCCACATTCCGCGTGGCCTGCCAGTGACCCAAAGTATGTTAAAGCGGCGCTTAAAGCTTATGGGTAAGGCTAAAAAGCCAACTGCATTGGAAATTGATGCTAACCCAAGATCTAGAAGTGCAGTGATGAGAGTCGCGGAAAAAATAAAATGAAAGATATCAGCCAACAACTCAACGCCTGGTTAGCGCGAGCAAGCTTGCAAGCCGATCGATATACCATGGCGGCTGGTTGTTTGTTGGTTTTGTTATTGATCGCAACCGCTCAAATGGTGATTTATAGCTCATTTGAGGCTCGTGGCCATGTAAATCACTTACACCAGTTAGAAAAAGCTCGCAATCTGATGCAGGTGGAGTGGGGGCAGTTGTTGTTGGAAGAAAGTGCGTGGGCATCCCACAGTCGCGTTGAATCTATGGTGACGCAAGAATTAGCGATGGGTGTGCCAGAGGCAAAAAACATTATTTTGGTGAGTCAACCATGAACGGTGTCGATTACCCATGGCGCATGCGTTGGGTGTGGCTTATTTTATTGATCGCTGCATCCGTTGTGGCTTGGCGTTTGGTTCAGCTCAACGTTACGGAGCGCTCTTTTTTAATGCGCCAAGGCGATGCTCGCATGGTGCGTGAGGTTGCCATACCAGCCCATCGCGGCATGATCCTAGATCGCCGTGGTGAGCCACTTGCCGTGAGTGCGCCTGTGGTTAGCCTATGGGCAGACCCACAAGTGTTAGGTAAGAATCTAGACCATGCGAAACAAGTTGCCAAAAGTTTGGGGTTGCCTGAAGTCGCTTTTTTGGAACGGGTGGAAAGACTCAAAAATAAAGAATTCATGTACCTAAAACGACATTTGAGCCCAGCCGATGCCAAACAATTTTTATCTCAAAATTTTGATGGTGTGCACGGTAACGAGGAGTTTAATAGGTATTATCCTGCCGCCGAAGTCGCTACTCATTTAGTGGGTTTTAATAATATTGACGATCAAGGCCAAGAAGGTATGGAGTTGGCTTATGAATCTTGGTTGCGGGGAACGCCAGGGGCTAAGGTTATTCAAAGGGATCGTACTGGCCGAACCGTTAAAGACTTGCAGCTATTAACCAATGCTCAGCCTGGGAAAGATTTAAATTTGAGTATTGATCTGCGCATGCAATATGTGGCATATCGCGAATTAAAAGCGGTAGTACAGCAGCATAATGCATCTTCAGGGTCTGCTGTTGTATTGGACGTAGAGACGGGTGAAATTCTGGCGATGGTGAATCAGCCTTCGTATAACCCAAACAATCGTTCAGTCATGTCCATTGATAGCTTGCGCAATAGAGCGCTCACTGATGTGTTAGAGCCTGGCTCAACCATGAAGCCCATGACAGTGGCTGCCGCTTTGATGAGTGGTCAATATGACCCAGAAACCATAGTGGATACAAGCCCTGGCTTTATGAAAGTTAAGCGCAAAACCATTCGTGACCACCGCAATTATGGTGAATTAGATATCACCGGCATCATCACTAAATCTAGTAATGTTGGCGTGACCAAGCTTGCTCTTTCACTACCAGAAAACAGCATTAGAGATACTTTTTATAGTTTCGGTCTAGGCCAAGCCACTGCTAGTGGTTTCCCTGGCGAGAGCACTGGAATATTGCCAAGCTACGCAAAATGGAACCCGATAAACCTTGCCACCATGTCCTACGGCTATGGTATTGCCGTGACACCAGTACAGCTGGCTCAAGCTTACAATGTATTTGCAAGCCATGGTTTAAAGCGCCCAGTGTCTATCTTGAAACAGACGCAGGTCCCAGAAGCAGAGCGTGTCATGCCTGAGCATGTGGCTAAGCAAGTGATTGAAATGCTAGAAAAAGTAACCCAGCAAGGCGGTACAGGTACTCGTGCAAGTGTGCCCTCATACCGGGTCGCTGGTAAAACTGGAACAGTACACAAACCCTCTAAAGATGGCGGTTATGACGATGATGTTTACGCGGCCGTGTTTGCAGGCTTAGCTCCAGCCTCTAATCCTAGATTGGTCTGTGTAGTCATTATCGACAACCCTAAGGGTGAACAATATTATGGCGGCGAAGTGGCTGCCCCCGTTTTCTCTCGAATCATGGCAGAGAGTCTGCGGCTTTTAAATGTGGCACCAGATAATCTTCTGCCATTACAAGGTTAACAGTGAGGTTGGATGTGAACACCAAGCGCTTACATGAACTTATGTCTTTGCCAAGGCAGGCTCAAAATTGGGCAGAGGTTTGTGTGTATGGTGTGTCATCTGATAGCCGGCAAGTAAAACAAGGCGACTTGTTTATTACTTGTTTAGGGGAGCCAAAACGGCAGCGCAGCTATATTGAGCAAGCGCAGGGAAAAGGAGCCGCCGCGGTAGCTATCGATATGCAACAAGCAACAAGGTTAGATCTGTCCAGCCTCACTGTTCCCATTATCGGCGTTGATAATCTGGCAGCTAAGCAAGGAGCAATCGCAGCTCGATTTTTTAATGAGCCCAGTACACATCTTTCATTGATAGGGGTAACAGGAACCAACGGCAAGACAAGCTGTAGCCATTTCATCGCGCAGTGCCATAAACAGCTTGGGATTTCTTGTGGTGTGATTGGTACTTTAGGCTATGGGTTTATTGATGCTTTAGAGGATGCACCTAATACCACCCCTGATGAAGTTACTTTGCAGGTTCAACTTGGCAAGATGTTGTCAGCTGGGGCCAAAGCCTGCGCGCTTGAGGTGTCTTCCCACGGTTTAGATCAAGGAAGGCTGAGTGGGTGTCATTTTAAGACGGCGATTTTCACTAATTTAACCCAGGATCATTTGGATTATCACGGCACTATGCAGGCTTACGGCGAGGTTAAATCACGGCTGTTTAAATGGCCAAGTTTAGAGCACGCAGTGATCAATGTAGATGATGATTTCAGTGAAGTGTTGCTCAAAAAAATCGCTTCAAATGTAGTTGTTTGTCGTTATAGCGCTGACGTTGAAAAGTCTACCCAGGTTGAGGTGGGCGTATCCTACGTTGTACAAAATGGTGACGGTTTAGAAGCAATGGTGCAAACACCAAAAGGCGACGCCCTATTACAAGTAGGTATTATTGGACGTTTTAACCTAAGCAACTTGCTGGCAACCTTAAGTGTACTTTTAATTGAGGGTTTTGATTTAAATACCGCCATGGCATCAATCAATAATCTTGCTACAGTGCCTGGCCGAATGCAGTTAGTTAAACAAGATTCAAACGATAAAAAACCTCAAGCGATTGTCGATTATGCACACACACCTGATGCCTTGCAAAAAGCTTTAGTCGCAGCAAAAGAGCACTCTGGTCAAGGTCAGCTATGGCTTGTGTTTGGCTGTGGCGGTGATCGCGATACAGGCAAAAGAGCTAAAATGGCATCTATTGCAGAACAGTTTGCAGATCATGTCATCGTGACTGATGACAACCCCAGAAGTGAGCCAAGTCAAAAGATTATTGATGATATTTGCGAAGGGTTTTCAGGTACTAAGGAGATCATCATAAAAAATGATCGCAGCTTAGCGATTAGCTATGCAATGCAAGCAGCAAATGCGTCAGACATTGTTTTAATTGCTGGAAAGGGGCATGAAACTTATCAAGAAACTAATGACAAAAAAATCCACTTTAGTGATCAAGAACAGGTGTTAAGCGCCTTAATGACCGGAGGCACCAGTGAAATCGTTTGATTTAGTGGATATCGCCAAGAGTATTCCAGGTAGCAAGATTACTGGGCAGGCTTTCTTTAGTGATGTATCAACTGACACAAGAAGCATAGGTCCAGGAGACCTTTTTGTAGCATTAGTGGGCCCCAATTTTGATGGCCATGAATTTATAGCGCAAGCCCAAAGTGCTGGCGCTTGTGCAGCGATGGTCAGTACTGAAATTGATACAGACTTGCCGTTAATTGTGGTTCCAGATACCCGCACGGCCTTGGGTCAACTTGGCTTGATAAAACGTCAAAGCCTAGATGGTCAGGTGGTTGCTGTGACGGGTAGCAGTGGAAAGACGACGGTCAAGGAAATGCTTCAAAAAGTATTGGCTCAAGCCGGCCAAGTGGAAGCCACAGTTGGCAATTTTAATAATGATATTGGAGTGCCCTTAACGCTTTGGGGAATGCGTGAAGGTGTGGATTATCGCGTTTTAGAATTAGGCGCAAACCATGTCGGCGAAATTGCTTACACCAGCCGTATCGCTTTGGCTGATGTGGCGATATTGAATAATGCGCACGAAGCCCATTTATCGGGCTTTGGTGGTTTGGCAGGTGTTGTCAAAGCCAAAGGTGAAATCATTTCAGGGCTCTCAGAAACGGGCCAAGTTGTATTGAATTTAGATGATCCAAGTTTTGACACTTGGTTTGAAATAGCATCTCAAAGGCGAGTATGGAGTTTTAGCTTAACCAACGAAAAGGCTAGCGTATACGCAAGCTCGATCAAAGTGAGCGCCAATGGTAGTGAATTTGTTCTTCATTTAGGTCAGCAGCAGCGCAGCGTTGCGCTCCAGCTATTAGGTAAGCATAACGTAGCCAACGCTCTGGCAGCAGCTGCAGCAGCATTAGCATTGGGTTTGTCTCTAGATCAAGTGGTAAAAGGTTTAAACCAAGTGCGACCATACCAAGGGCGATTAGTAAGTTACTCTTTAACGCCAAACTCTTGCGTGATTGACGATACTTATAATGCTAACCCAGGGTCTGTTAAAGCGGCGATTGACGTGATGAAGAATCAGCCATGCAAACGTTGTTTTATTCTTGGTGATCTTGCTGAGCTGGGTTCAGAAGAAGTACAAATTCATCAAAGAATTGGTACTCAAATAGCCGCCGCCGGGATTGAATTCTTTTTTGGATTAGGCCCTTTGTCGGCTTCCGCAGTAGAAAGCTATGTTGAAGAAGGTGGGGCTTGTGGCGAAGCTTTCCAGAACAAAGAAGCTCTTTTTGAGCGTTTTGAAAAGCTGCCCAATGATCATTTAAATTATTTGGTTAAAGGCTCTAGGTCCAGTCATATGGAAGACGTCGTAAAGACATTAACAAAAGGTGGAAACTAGCTCATGTTGTTATGGTTAGCAGATTATTTGTCCCAATATTATAGTCCGTTTGGTGTTTTTCAATACCTTACTATGAGGGGGATTATGGGGGTGCTGACAGCGCTTTTTATCGCCATGGCGATTGGCCCATTCATGATTGAACGCCTAAAGTCCAATCAAATTGGTCAGTTCGTGCGCGAAGATGGGCCAGAGAGCCACCTTTCCAAACAAGGCACTCCAACCATGGGAGGTGCGTTGATTCTTCTGGCCATCATTTTAAGTGCTCTTTTATGGGGCGACTTAACTAATGCCTATATTTGGGTCACGATTATTGTCACTGCAGTGTTTGGCGCTGTGGGTTGGGTGGATGATTACCGTAAGGTCGTCGGTAAAAATTCCAAAGGGCTCATTGCCCGCTGGAAATACTTTTGGCAATCAGTCGGTGGATTAGGAGCAGCGATTTTTTTATATTACAACGCACAAACACCGCAAGAACTTGAATTAATTGTGCCTTTTTTGAAAGACGTAGGTATTAACCTTGGCATTTTTTATATTTTACTTACTTATTTTGTCATTGTGGGCACCTCCAATGCCGTCAACCTAACCGATGGTCTGGATGGATTAGCGATTTTGCCAACAGTTTTAATTGCTGGCGCACTGGCTATTTTTGCCTATTTAACGGGTCACTCAGTGTTCTCAGAGTACCTTAATATTCCTTACATTAGAGGCGCTGGCGAACTGGTGGTTTTTTGTGCTGGAATCATCGGTGCTGGAATGGGTTTTCTATGGTTCAACACCTACCCAGCGCAAGTTTTTATGGGAGATGTAGGCGCGTTAGCACTGGGTGCGGCCCTAGGCGTAGTGGCTGTGATTGTGCGACAAGAATTGGTGCTGTTCATCATGGGTGGTGTGTTTGTTATGGAAACGGTGTCCGTAATATTGCAAGTGGCATCTTATAAATTAACTGGCAAGCGTATTTTTCTAATGGCGCCTATTCATCACCACTTTGAATTAAAGGGCTGGCCGGAGCCCAGAATTATTGTCAGGTTTTGGATTATCACGGTAATCCTTGTGCTAATCGGCTTGGCAACATTAAAACTAAGATAATTAAGTGATTACAAAAAAGAGAGTGAGTTATCCATGTCATTAATTGTTAGTGACCGTTTTAGCCTTATCATCGGTTTAGGAAAAACCGGTTTTGCCTGTGCACAGTATTTGGCTCAAAAAGGTGAGCGGTTCATGGTGGCTGACTCAAGACAAGCACCACCGTTTTTGGCGCAACTCAAAAAAGAACTACCTTCCACTTCGATTAGCCTAGGTGAATTTCCTGAAGATTTGTGCATAAACGCTAGCCAAATCATCTTAAGCCCGGGTGTATCAATGCGTGAGCCAGCGTTATTAGCTGCTGCTAAAGCTGGAGTTCCGATTCGTAGTGACGTTGACGTTTTTGCTGAAGCTGCTCGCCAAGCAGGCACTCCAATTGTTGCCATCACAGGTTCTAATGCGAAAAGTACGGTCACAAGTTTAGTGGGCGCAATGGCTAAAGAAGCGGCTATGAATGTTGCGGTGGGAGGGAATCTTGGAGAGCCATCCGTGTCTTTGTTGGATGACAAAGTGGATCTATACGTGATGGAGCTATCCAGTTTTCAGCTTGAATCAACGCATGGTTTGGGCGCCACTGTGGCTTGTGTGTTAAACATTAGCCCCGACCATATGGATCGTTATGACAATCTAATGGCCTATCATCAGGCGAAACACCGCATTTTCCAGGGTTGTCAATCAGTCGTGGTCAATGCTGATGATTTGCTGACCAAACCACTGATTCCTGACACTGTTGCCCAGACTCAATTTAGTCTAAGTGAGCCTGATGTGGGGCAGTTTGGTGTGGTTACAAAAAATGGTGAACAATGGTTAATGAAAGGTCTTAAGCCCATCATGCCGGTCAGCCAAATGGCAATGACTGGGGGCCACAACGTCGCTAATGCATTAGCAGCTATTGCGCTTGGTGAAGCGGTGGGAATGTCATTGGATGTCATGATACGAACCTTGGCAACTTTTACAGGTTTGGCCCATCGCTGTGAGCATGTCATTAACATTGATGGTGTGAATTATATTAATGACTCAAAAGGAACCAACGTTGGAGCCACTGTGGCAGCTCTTAATGGAATGGGGCCTGGTATTGATGGAAAGATAATTTTAATCGCCGGCGGCGTGGGCAAAGATGCAGATTTCTCAGGGTTAGTCGCACCACTTCAACGCTATGGTAAACAGACCATACTCATGGGAGAAGACGGTGGAAAAATTGGCGAAGCGTTAAATGGAAAAGCACCCATAACCTTTGCAAAAGACATGGGCGAAGCCGTGAAAGTTGCATTTGAAACCGCACAAAAGGGAGACTTAGTGCTTTTATCTCCAGCCTGTGCAAGCTTTGACCAATATCCAGGTTTTGAAGCAAGGGGTACTCATTTTTCAGAATTAGTGAGGGCCTTGGCATGAGTTTGATAGCTGAGCAGTGGCAAATTGTACGCGCCAAAAGATTAGATTTTGGGCTCTTGTTGCCAGCTCTTGCCTTGTCCGTTATTGGATACGTGATGATTACATCTGCATCAATGGATGTTGTTGCCATTAAATTTGATGACCCGTTTTATCAAAGTAAGCGCCAATTGTTGTTTATGTTTATGGGTGTGGTCAGCCTCGTGGTTTGTTTGATGATTCCACTTAAGGTTTGGCAGAAACAAAGTCCATACTTGCTGCTATTGGGGTTTCTGTTATTAGTGGCGGTATTAATTCCAGGCTTAGGAAAAAACGTCAACGGAAGTACTCGATGGATCCCAATTGGCCCTTTGAGTTTGCAGCCCTCAGAATTCGCAAAAATTGCAGTTGTCGCTTTTATGGCGGGCTATCTTGTGCGTCAGCAAGAAGAGATACGAAACAGCTTTGCAGGTTTTTATCGCTCACTTTTTGTACTGGGTGCGTATATTGTTTTGTTCCTATTGGAGCCAGACTTTGGCGCGGTTGTGGTAATGATGGCGGCCGTATTAGGCATGTTCTTTTTGGCAGGTTTACGTAAACGCTACATCTCGATTGTGCTTCTAGCCACAGCAGCTTTGGGCACGATAACTATTTTTGCAGCCGAGTATCGCCTCAAGCGGCTCATTACATACTTGGATCCTTGGAGTGATCCCTTTGGAAGCGGTTACCAATTAACCCAGGCCCAAATCGCTTTTGGCAGAGGCGGCTGGTTTGGCGAAGGTTTAGGCCAAAGTATGCAAAAGCTTTTTTATCTGCCAGAAGCCCACACAGATTTTGTGTATTCAGTGTTGGCAGAAGAATGGGGCGCTTTTGGAGCGCTTGTGGTGGTTGCCCTTTATGGAGTGTTAATTGTTAGGGGTTTACACGTGGGGCAAATTGCTGAGCGCCTAGGCAATCATTTTTCTGCTTACCTAGCTTATGGATTGATTTTGTTAATTGCAGCTCAGGCCATGATCAATATCGGTGTTAATTTGGGCCTTTTGCCCACCAAAGGCTTAACCCTTCCATTTGTTAGCTATGGCGGCAGCAGTATGCTTGCTTGTGCTGCAAGCATTGGTATTCTTTTAAGAATTTCCCTGGAAAACAAGATGCTGCCAAAAGCAGATGCCCAGCCAGACTTTAGCCAGAGCGAATTTGATGAAACCCAGCCTAAAGTGACGTCTGGTCTTGATGATGTTGATCGGTGGTTTGAGGATCAAAAAGCTGAAGGTGCTCAGCAATATGACTAATAATAGTGGCGGAAAAAGCAAAATATTGATCATGGCTGCTGGCACAGGAGGCCATGTATATCCCGCTTTAGCGACCGCAGAAATACTGCGAGAACAAGGGTTTGATGTAGAGTGGCTTGGGACTAAAAAAGGCATTGAGTCTCGCTTGGTTCCTGAGGCCAATATCAAACTAAATTGCATCGATGTGACAGGCCTTCGCGGCAAGGGAAAATTGTCTTTGGCTCTAGCCCCTCTAAAGCTATGTAAAGCACTGTGGCAATCAATAAAACTGATCAAACGATTTAAACCTGACTGTGTTTTAGGTATGGGCGGTTTTGTTGCTGGCCCTGGTGGATTAGCAGCTAAACTGTTTGGCGTGCCACTTATTTTACACGAACAAAATGCGGTTCCAGGGCTTACTAACCGGCTATTAAGGCCGCTTGCACAAAAAACTCTGCAGGCATTTGAGGGTAGTTTTGCAAACGGTTATGCTCAAACGGTCGGCAATCCCCTAAGAGCCAATATTAAGCCTCATGTTTCAACCCACGAAGAACTAAGAGTCTTGGTGGTTGGCGGTAGTTTAGGAGCTCTTGCTTTAAATGAGATAGTTCCCGCAGCGCTGGCGTTAATGCCTCATGATCAGCGTCCAAAAGTTTGGCATCAAACAGGCCCAGCCCATCACAAAGCAACATTAGACAGTTACCTTAACGCTGGCATAGAAGCTAATGTTGTGGCCTACATAGATAATATGGGAGAAGCCTATGCGTGGGCAGACTTGGTTATTTGTAGGGCAGGAGCGCTGACCGTCAGTGAGCTTGCTAGTGCAGGTATGGCTTCGATATTAGTGCCCTATCCATTTGCCGTAGATGACCATCAAAGCGCTAACGCTCGCGTGTTAGCAAGCGCTGGAGCTGCGATTCTTGTTAATCAAAAACGTTTAACGCCAGCTTTATTGTCACAGCATTTGCTGGAGTTGGCGCTTGACAAATCACTTATCAAAAACATGTCTGTTGCTGCCCAAGCCTGCGCAACACCAGGCGCTTCTAATGCTGTAGCACAATGCTGCATGGAGATTGCTCGTGGTTAAAATAATCCCACCAAACCAATATACCATCCCGGAAATGCGACGTATCAAACGGATTCATTTTGTCGGCATCGGTGGTGTTGGTATGTGCGGCATTGCCGAAGTACTGATCAACCAAGGCTATGAAGTCAGTGGTTCTGATATTCGCGTAAGCCCAGTGACCCAGCGATTAGCTAATCAAGGCGCCCAAATCTTTATTGGCCATCAAGAAACAAACATTGATGGTGCCCACGTCGTTGTGGTATCCACGGCTGTGACTGAAGAAAACCCAGAGCTTATGGCCGCTAGAAGCCAACGAATCCCTGTGGTGCAAAGAGCTCAAATGTTGGCAGAACTAATGCGTTACAGGCATGGCATTGCCGTAGCTGGAACGCATGGAAAAACCACAACCACTTCGCTTGTTGCCTCTGTTTTAGCAGCTGGCGGACTAGACCCTACCTTTGTGATTGGGGGCAAGTTAACCAGTTCTGGAAGTAACGCTAAGCTTGGGGCAAGCTCTTATTTAGTGGCAGAAGCGGATGAAAGTGATGCCTCGTTTCTTCATCTCCAGCCGCTCACCTCGATTGTTACCAATATCGATGCGGATCACATGTCCACATACGAAGGCGATTTTAATCGCTTAAAGAAAACCTTTGTAGAGTTCCTTCATAATTTGCCTTTCTACGGGTTGGCTATTGTTTGTGTGGATGATCCGGTTGTTAATGAAGTGTTGCCTCAGGTGAGTCGCCCATTAATGACTTATGGCTTTGATGAAAACGCCGATATAAAAGCCATCAATGTGCAGCAAAACGGCATGGTGACCTCATTTACGGTGTGCAGAAAAGGTCACGAAAATTTAGATATCGCCCTAAATATGCCAGGTAAACATAACGTGCAAAATGCATTGGCTGCTGTGGCCGTGGCAACCGACTTAGAAGTATCGGACCAGCATATAGTGCAGGGGCTCAATCACTTTTCAGGCGTAGGTCGTCGCTTTCAGGTATTGGGCGATTATCCAGCTAAAGGCGGTAGCGCTAGTTTGGTCGATGATTATGGTCATCATCCCAGAGAAGTCTCAGCAACTATCGATGCTATCAGGGCCGGCTGGCCAGAAAGGCGTTTGGTTATGGTGTATCAGCCACACAGATACTCTCGAACTAAGGACTTGTACGAAGATTTTGTAGAAGTGCTATCGCGTGTTGATGTGCTAGTGCTATTAGATATATACCCAGCAGGCGAGGCTCCTATTAACGGGGCTGATGGGCGTTCTTTATGCAGAAGCATTCGTTCGCGCGGACTGGTTGATCCTGTTTTCGTAGAACGCGGCGCCGCGGTAGCTCCGGTTTTAGAAAATATTCTATTAGATGGAGACCTGTTATTAACACAAGGAGCGGGCGACATAGGGCAAATATCAAGAGCCCTGTTGGATAAAATTGAACAAAATGAAGGTGCATAATGCTTGATACAAACTTAGCCCAACAGTGGCCACACCTGCTACAAGTTCCCAAGCACAAAGTTGCGGTGATCTATGGTGGAACGTCTGCAGAGCGAGAAATTTCTTTGATGAGTGGAGAGCAGGTTTTAACTCATTTAAAAAGCGTAGGCGTCAATGCCTTCGGTATTGACCTGGGTGTAGATGGCCAAGATCCAATTTTGCAGTTGCAAAATGCCAACATGGACGCAGCATTTATCATTTTACATGGTCGTGGTGGGGAGGATGGAACCATACAAGGTGTGCTTGAGTTTTTGTCGATACCCTATACCGGATGTGGGGTTTTAGCGTCAAGTTTAGGTATGAACAAGCTCATGACAAAACTAGTATGGCTTGCGCAAGGGGTGAAGACCCCTGCCTATGAAGTGCTTACCCATACAAGTAGGTGGGCTGATGTCGCCGCTCGGTTAGGTTTGCCTTTGGTGGTAAAACCAGTGCATGAAGGCTCAAGCCTTGGGATTAGTGTAGTTGACACAGTTTCGGCGTTAGAAAATGCGTTTAAGCAGGCCCAGGGGTTTGACCGAGAAGTAATGGCTGAGCAGTTTATTGAAGGTGATGAGTACACTGTCCCCATTTTAAATGATCAGGCATTACCTGTGATTCGGCTAGAAACTGACAATGTTTTTTATGACCTAAAAGCCAAGTATTATTCCCATGACACGCGATATCTATTCGACAACCCAATGGAGCCATCTGAGCAGGCGCAAATGCAAGAAGAGTGCCGTAATGCGTTTGACGTTTTGGGTTGTAAAGACTGGGGCCGCATTGATGTCATTCGAGACAAAAATGGCGAAAACTGGCTACTAGAGGTGAACACAACCCCAGGGATGACAAGCCATAGCTTAGTTCCCATGGCAGCAAAGAAAGCGGGTTTAAGCTTTGGTGAGTTAACACTTGTGATACTCAACTTAGCATTGGCAAGGTCGTAATCATGGCTATTAATCAAAGTGAGCAAAAAAACCCATGGGGTTGGGGAGCTAAAGCGTTATTGTTCTTGGTTCTACTCACTTTTGGTGTGCTCATTTGGCAAGCGATCCAGCCCTGGGTGAACAGGCCGCTGGACCAAGTAATTTTGCAAACTAACGTGCCAAATACTGAAAAAGTGATGCTTCAAAATCAACTTAATGCACGCTTGACGGATTCATTTTTTAAAGCAGACTTAGAGGCGATAAGGTTAGAAGTAGAGGCGAATCCTTGGGTGAGTGATGCGAAAGTGAGCAGGCTTTGGCCAAATCGATTAATGGTAGAGGCCTCTGCCCAAATTTTCATGGCTAGATGGGGTGATGGTGGGTTCATTAACCATTTGGGTGAGGTGGTTAATGTTGATCCAAAAGAGGTCCCTTCATACACAAAACTGCCTCAGCTAGATGGGCCTCCAGGTAGCTCATGGAGCATGAGCGAGATGTATCGCCAAATGAGTTGGTTGGTCAGTCGTGATGGGCTGCGTATTGATGCAATGAAGATGGCTAACCGCGGTGCGGTCGAATTACGACTGGATAATGACGTTACCTTTGTACTTGGCAGAGAGCAAGTGTTGTCTAGGTTGCAGCGCCTCATGAAAGTCTACCATGCACATTTGGTTGATAAATCAGAGCAGATTTTACGTATAGATGGGCGTTACGCTCATGGGATTTCTGTACAGTGGAAAGAGGGTAGCTAAATGGGCACCAAAGACGCCGAAATAGCTGCTTATTTACACTAATAAAACACCACTTTTAGACTAAAGTGTGGGATAATTAAAGGGTATGTAAATAGATGGTTTGAGCAGTTTGCCCGGAGCATCAAATAAGGAAGATTTTTGGTGGTAGACACATCAATAAAACCCATGGTTGTGGGATTGGATATAGGCACTTCTAAAGTCGTTGCGATGGTAGCGGAGTTAAGTGACGATGACCAATTGCAAGTGGTGGGTATTGGTGCGCAAGATTCCCGCGGACTCAAAAGGGGTATCGTTGCGAATATCGAATCTACCGTTTTATCGGTTAAACGTGCGGTCGAAGAAGCTGAGTTGATGGCTGACTGCAAAATAAATTCTGTTACTGTTGGCATCGGTGGTAATCACATCAGCAGCATGAACTCTCATGGTATTGTTGCCATTCAAGCAGGCGAAGTGTCTGAACTAGACATGGAGCGTGTCATTGACGCAGCTCGGGCAGTAGCCATTCCCTCTGACCAAAAAATCCTCCACATCTTACCCCAAGAATACGTCATTGACGGCCAAGATGGCATTCAAGATCCATTAGGTATGTCAGGGGTCAGGCTAGAAGCGAAAGTGCACATTGTTATCTGTGCAAATAACGTGGCCCAAAATATCGAAAAAAGTTTAACTCGCTGCGGCCTTGAAGTGGATGCCATAGTGCTAAATGCGCTTGCTTCAAGTAATTCTGTACTTACCGAAGATGAGAAAGAACTAGGCGTGTGTCTGGTGGATATGGGCGGCGGCACGATCGATGTGGCTGTTTTCACTGCAGGTGCGATTAGGCATACCGCTGTTATTCCTGTGGCGGGCGATCAGGTCACTAACGATATTGCGATGGCGCTTCGCACCCCAACGGTTCACGCAGAAGACGTTAAAGTAAGGTATGCCTGCGCACTAGCTCAGCTGACCGACCTTTCTGAAAGTATAAAAGTACCAAGTGTAGGTGATCGGCCTGCTAGAAGTTTATCTCGTCAAGCATTAGCAGAAGTCGTAGAGCCCCGATACGAAGAGTTATACACCTTGATCCAATCTGAACTAAGACGCAGCGGCTACGAAGACCTTATTGCTGCGGGTATGGTTCTAACAGGTGGCACTGCTCAGATGGAAGGTGCGGTAGAATTGGCTGAAGAGGTTTTTCACATGCCTGTGCGTTTGGCTAAACCTCACAGTGCATTAGGCCAAAGTGGCTTATTAGATAACCCAACTTACTCTACCTGTGTTGGGCTTCTTAATTATGCGCAAAAAGAAGGCCCAAGCCAGTTAAGTGCTGCAGGTGATAGCGGAAGTTTTACAGAAAATTTGAACAATAGTTTTTCCAAGTTTACCGGTTGGATTAAATCGAATTTTTAATTGTGATCAAGGTTTGATTGCAAAAAATAAAGTCTGAGCTACGATAGGATTTGTAGTCAGAAAAAACAATAATACTAGGAGCAAGGCGATGTACGAATTAGTTGATAACGTGCCTCAAAACGCGGTCATTAAAGTGATTGGTGTTGGTGGTGGCGGTGGTAATGCTGTGAGCCATATGTTGTCTAGCGAAATAGACGGCGTTGATTTTGTTTGTGCGAACACCGATGCCCAGGCCTTAAGAGGCATGGAAGCTCGTTCAGTTGTTCAGTTGGGCTCCCAAATCACTAAAGGGTTAGGTGCTGGGGCAAACCCCAATGTCGGTAGAGAAGCCGCCCTTGAGGACCGTGCTCAAATTGAAAACATTCTCCAAGGTGCGGACATGGTTTTCATTACCGCTGGCATGGGTGGCGGCACTGGTACTGGGGCAGCACCTATTGTGGCTGAAGTTGCCAGAGAAATGGGTATTTTAACGGTGGCTGTTGTGACCAAGCCATTCCCATTTGAAGGTCGTAAAAGAATGGCAATTGCAGAACAGGGTCTAAAGGAATTGGCGGAACATGTGGATTCTTTGATCACCATTCCCAATGAAAAATTGCTACCGGTGTTAGGTAAAAACTGCAGTTTGTTGACTGCATTTAGCACTGCTAATGACGTTTTACTGGGTGCTGTTCAAGGGATTGCAGATTTGATCACACGCCCTGGCATGATTAACGTAGACTTTGCGGACGTTCGCACGGTGATGTCAGAAATGGGCATGGCCATGATGGGTACTGGCATCTCGCGTGGCGAAGATCGAGCTCGAGAAGCTGCTGAGGCTGCAGTGAGAAGCCCGCTTCTAGAAGATGTTGATCTGCGCGGTGCTAAAGGCATTTTGGTGAATATTACTGCCGGTTTAGATATGAACCTTGGCGAGTTTTCTGAAGTAGGTAATACCATTGAAGAATTTGCTTCTGATAATGCAACCGTCGTGATCGGGACCGTAATCGATCCAGAAATGTCAGATGAACTCAAAGTGACTGTTGTGGCAACAGGCTTAGGCCAAGGTTATGCACAACAAATTGAACCAACTGTGAAAGGTGTGGTCAATAATACTGTAAGACGTCAGACAACTGACCAAATGGAACTTCCAACGGTAAAAGATTTATCTGGTGATACTGGCGAAACTGAAAATTTAGATAAACAGGCTGCAAGCAGCTCTGAGGGAGATATCGGTTATTTAGATATTCCCGCTTTTTTACGGCGCCAGGCTGACTAAGATTTAGATCTTATAAGCCAGTGCTTCTTTAACTGCTTAATGAAGTTATTAACTGACAAGGCAGACATTTAATACTACAAGTCTTGGTATTTCCAAGTGTAGGGTATAGGACATAATGGTCAAACAGCGCACATTAAAAAACATTATTAGAGCCACGGGTATTGGCATTCATACAGGTAAAAAGGTTTACCTTACGTTGAAGCCAGCTCCAGCTAACCTTGGCATCGTTTTCACGCGAACTGACCTGGATCCGGTTGTTTCTATCGCAGCGACTGCAGACAACGTAGGTGAAACCACATTGTCGACCAATTTAGTTGAGGGCGGAGTGCGAGTTTGCACAGTAGAGCACCTACTTTCTGCCTTTGCCGGGCTTGGCATTGATAATGCATACGTAGAATTGAGTAGTGAGGAAGTGCCAATTATGGATGGCAGTGCTGCACCGTTTATTTTCTTGTTGCAATCTGCGGGTATTGAAGAACAAAACGCACCGAAAAAATTTATTCGTATCAAAAAAGCCATTACAGTAAATCAAGATGACAAAACGGCATCGTTAGAGCCTTATGATGGTTTTAGAGTTGGCTTCACTATCGATTTTGATCACCCTCTTTTTGAAAGCCGTAACTGTACAACACATTTAGATTTTTCAAGCACTTCCTATGTGAAGGAAGTAAGCAGAGCCAGAACCTTTGGTTTCATGAAAGATTTTGAGTATCTTAGGTCTAAAAATTTGGCTTTAGGTGGTAGCTTAGATAATGCAATTGCCGTTGACGACTTTAGGGTTTTAAATGAAGACGGCCTTCGTTATCAAGACGAGTTTGTTAAGCACAAGGTGCTAGATGCCGTTGGTGATCTATATCTTCTTGGTCGCAGTGTGATCGGTAAGTTTGAGGGTCATAAATCAGGTCATGGTTTAAATCATATGTTGCTTCGAGAGCTTTTATCGCAAGAGGACGCTTGGGAAGTGGTGACCTTTGATGATGAGGCTGATGCCCCAATTACATACATAAGCCAGGCTGCTGCTGTAGCTTAAAAATAGGCAAATTAAAAGCTGGTGTTCTTAAAGAACTCCAGCTTTTTACGTTTTAGGCCTATGAAAATAAGCTTAAGACCCCATAGTAAATAATAGAGATAAAAAGCATCTCAATTATCCAAAACAAGCATAAAAGCGCATATAAAAAGACACGATAATGGTACAAATTTTAAAATCCCTCTTTGGTAGTAAAAACGATCGTGAAGTAAAACGGTTTAACAAAATTGTAAGTAAAATCAATAAGCTAGAGTCTGATTGCCAAAGCCTTTCCGATATAGACTTGGCGGCTAAACGTGTTGAATTTAACGAACGTTTCAATGCAGGCGCTAGTTTAGACGAGCTTTTGCCAGAGGCGTTTGCAGTTTGTCGTGAAGCTTCGGTAAGGTTTATGAAATTGCGTCACTTTGACGTGCAAATGATCGGTGGTATCACTTTGCATCAGGGAAAAGTGTCGGAGATGCGCACTGGCGAGGGTAAAACTCTTGTAGCCACGCTAGCGGTATATCTAAATGCGATTCCTGGAAATGGGGTGCATGTCGTCACCGTTAACGATTATCTTGCCCAACGAGACGCTGAATGGATGCGTCCTTTGTATGAAGGATTAGGCTTGTCAGTGGGCATTATTTTATCAGGCCAAGATAATTCGGTTAAGCGAGAAGCATACGCTTGTGATGTGACTTACGGTACCAATAATGAATTTGGTTTTGACTATTTGCGCGATAATATGGCGTTTAGCGCCAAAGATAAAGTGCAGCGCTCATTAAATTTTGCCATCGTTGATGAAGTGGATTCTATTCTTATCGATGAGGCCCGCACACCGCTTGTGATTTCTGGCCCGGTAGAAGACAACACCACTATGTACCTGGCTATCAACGCCTTGATACCCAAATTAGAAATTCAAGCCGAAGCAGAGGCTGATGAAACCCCCTCTGGCCATTACACTTTTGATGAATCTCACAAATCCATAGAATTAACCGAGCAAGGCCATCAGTTTGTTGAAGAATTGTTGATAGAGGCTGGGCTACTTGTCCAGGGTGAGAGTTTATATGCTGCATCCAATCTATCGCTTTTACATCATGTTCATGCAGCACTTAAAGCCCATGTTGTGTTCGTGCGCAATGTTGATTACATCGTTCAAAATGATGAAGTGGTTATTGTTGATGAGCACACTGGGCGAACTATGGCGGGTCGTCGTTGGTCTGAAGGTATACACCAAGCGATTGAGGCTAAAGAAGGCGTAACCATTCAAAAAGAAAGCCAAACAATGGCTTCCACCACCTTCCAAAATTATTTCCGGTTGTATGACAAGCTAGCCGGAATGACAGGTACCGCTGATACTGAAGCCTTTGAATTACATCAAATTTATGGTTTAGACGTGTTAGTGATTCCAACTAATGTTGAAGTAAAACGCCAAGACTTGAACGACCTAATCTATCTGACTTTGCCAGAAAAGTTTTCGGCCATTATTGATGATATTCGCTTGTGCGTGGAGCAACAAAGGCCTGTACTTGTGGGTACTGCGTCCATTGAAATGTCGGAAATGGTATCTAAGGCGTTAACAGATGCAAAGGTTGAGCATAATGTTTTAAATGCTAAACAACACGAACGTGAAGCGTCAATAATAGCCCAAGCAGGGCGTCCTGGCGCCGTGACTATTGCCACTAATATGGCAGGCCGAGGCACTGATATAGGCTTGGGTGGTAAGCTAGAAGTTGAATTAGCAGCGCTTGGCGAGGATGCCAGCCAAGAAGCCATTGATGCAGCAAAAGCAGACTGGCAAAAACGCCACGAGTTAGTTCTAGAGGCCGGTGGTCTGCACATTATTGGTACAGAACGCCATGAATCTCGCCGTATTGACAACCAATTACGCGGCCGGGCGGGTCGTCAAGGTGATCCAGGTTCATCTAGGTTCTATCTATCTTTAGAAGATAACTTGCTACGTATATTTGCTCCAGAGCGTATCAAAGGTTTGATGCAAAAATTGGGAATGGAAAAAGGCGAAGCAATCGAACACCGCATGGTATCCAATGCCATTGAAAAATCTCAACGTAAGGTTGAAGGACGTAACTTTGATATTCGTAAGCAATTACTTGAATATGATGATGTCGCCAACGATCAACGCACAGTCGTCTACGAGCAGCGTAATGAGCTTATGTCTACAGATGACATTGAAGATGTGATTACCAAGGTGCGCGCCGAAGTAGTGAATGGCACGATCGATGGCTTTATACCGCCACAAAGCCTTGCAGAACAATGGGATATTGAAGGCCTCGAGCAAGAGCTCACAAAGCAATTTGCGATGACCCTGCCTGTTCAGCAATGGTTAGATGAAGATGATCGTCTTGAAGAAGAAGGTCTACGTGAAAGAATTCAGGCTCAAATTACTGACAGTTATGTCGCTAAAACCAGTGTTGTTGGTACAGAAACGATTCGTGGCTTTGAAAAGCAAGTCATGTTGCAGGTGATTGACTCGCGCTGGAAGGAACACTTGGCCACTATGGACATGTTACGTCAAGGTATCCATTTACGGGGCTATGCCCAGAAAAACCCTAAGCAAGAATACAAGCGAGAATCCTTTGAGTTGTTTCAGCATTTACTGTCGGCGATCAAAGAAGATGTCATCCGTATTTTGAGCAATGTCCAAGTAAGATCTCCAGAAGAAGTTGAAGCTGAAGAACGTAAGAAGCGTGAAGCGGCTCAAAAAGCGATGCAGTTCCAGCATGAAGAAAACCAAAGTCGCGATGAGTCTAATACCTCAACAGGAAGTGGAGCTGTAGCGGCTGCGCCTAAAGTTGGCCGTAACGAACCTTGCCCTTGTGGTTCTGGTAAAAAGTATAAGCAATGTCATGGCAAGTTAAGCTAAAGACTATACATTACCAGGAAAACACTCATGGCAGTTGGACCATTAACGAAAGTAAATTATCACCCAATCGAAGGCTTTCAAATAGGCACTACCCAGGCGTCGATTAAGACGCCAGGTCGAAAAGATCTTGTGGTAATGCAAGCCCAGGCTGGCTCAACTATTGCTGGTGTTTTCACTAAAAATGCATTTTGCGCAGCGCCCGTGCTGTTGTGCAAAAAGCACCTTCAAATAAATGCCCCCCAGGCTTTTGTGATCAATACAGGTAACGCTAATGCTGGCACAGGAGCCATAGGTGATGCTGATGCATTGGCTTCGTGCCATGCGCTTGCTGATCAGCTTAACCTTTCATTTGAGCAAGTGCTCCCTTTTTCGACGGGCGTGATTGGTGAAAAGCTTCCTATTGAAAAGATAATCGAAGGTTTACCTAAAGCCATCGATAATCTTGATATTAATGGTTGGGAGGATGCTGCTTGGGGTATCTTAACGACAGATACAAGGCCCAAAGGTGCTAGCGTTCAGATTGAGCACAAAGGGCAAACCTTTAGTATCACCGGAATCTCCAAAGGCTCGGGCATGATCCGTCCTAACATGGCCACTATGCTGGCCTTTATTGCCACTGATATAAAGTGTTCACCACAACTTACGCAACGTCTTCTCAATCAGTCGGTGGAGCAAAGTTTTAATCGAATTACAGTTGATGGCGATATGTCCACTAACGATTCATGCATGTTAATAGCCACTGGTGCTAAAACATTATGCTTGGATGAAGACGCTGAACTGGTCGAGAAATTCAGTGCTGCCCTTACAGACCTTATGCAACAACTGGCTCATGCTATTGTTCGTGATGGTGAAGGTGCAACCAAGTTTATCAGCGTTGAGGTTGAGGGTGGGATTGATGTGCAGGAGTGCTTGCAGGTTGCTTATGCAATTGCTCATTCGCCGCTCACCAAAACTGCAATGTTTGCTAGTGATCCAAATTGGGGTCGTATTTTGAGCGCGGTAGGTTATTCTGGCGTCACTAATTTGGATGTGAATAAGCTCACGATTCATTTAGGTGATGTCTTATTGGTCGAAGAGGGTGGGTGTGCTAAAACCTACACAGAAGCTGCTGGTCAAAAAGTAATGGATGAAGAAGAAATCACCATTAAGGTTGACTTGAAGCGAGGTGAGACGAAACAAACGGTATGGACTACTGATTTATCTTATGACTATGTCAAAATAAATGCGGACTACCGCAGTTAACGATGATGACAAGCATGAAACGTGTTGAAGTAGTTGCAGCCATTGTCATAGACGCACAACGAAGAATCTTAATGGCAAAACGTGCCGATTGGCAGCATCAAGGTGGTAAGTGGGAATTTCCTGGTGGCAAAATCGAAGTCGGCGAAACTCATCAACAAGCCCTCGCTAGAGAGCTTAAAGAAGAAGTGAACTTGGAATTAAATCCAAATGCCACCGAGTTGTTTCAAGAAGTACACCATGATTATTCAGACAAACAAGTGTCTTTGTACTTCTATTTAGCTAAGCAGGCTATAGGGACTGCCGTGGGTTTAGAAGGACAGCCCGTGCTATGGGTGGATGCGAAGGCAATGGCACAACTGGTTATTCCTGACGCCAACCAAAGCATTGCAGATGCGCTATTAAAGAACTGGCCAACTAGCTAGCGTGTGCGCTTGATGGTTGATTGTTTTCAGCATCTAATAACACCTCTTGTAGCAGCTCTTCTGCTTGATCTGGTAGCGAACTTGCCACTGCGTACATGACATCTTCTGCCATTTCAGGTACCACTTCACTGATACTTTCAACTAATTCAGAAGCATTTTCAGGGTCTGTCTGGGCAATAGACTCAGCAACTTGAGCTGCATCCTCTGGGAGAATTTCAGCCACTGTAGTTGCAATGTCAAAAGCTTGTTCGGGAACTTCTTGCCCAAGTGCAATTGCAAGTTCGGCTCCTTCACCCACATAGTCGTCATCCTCCTCCCCAGCCAAGAAGCTGTGAAGTTCTTCATCAGGGCTTGACGCTATGGTTTCAGCCACGCCTGCCGCAATTTCAACGATAGCTTCTGGCACTTCTTGGGTCACAGCAGTAGCAACCTCTACGCGCTGATCTGGAGCCGCCTGAGCAGCTAATACTGCAATCTGGGCAACGAGTTCTGGCATATCATCTGCGATCTCGTGGCTGACAATCGCGGCAATTTCAGCCGCTTGCAAGGGAGCCTCGTCTAACAACTTCAGGGTAAGCCGGCTTAAAGCATTAAAACTAGCTTGTGGATCAAGCGCTTGTTGTTTAATTAAGCCACACATATAAGCTGCCAACTCGGCACCTGCAAGTGGCGCTGAACCTGCGACGTGGGTAATGATATCAAGCTTTAGGTGAGGTAATTCGTCAGCTAAGCTAGTCGCTAAGCTGACCGCTTGATCCGGATAATGGTAAGCTGTGGCCTGAGCAATGTTAAGCGCTTCCTCAGGCTGATTCAGAGCCACATTCACCGCGATTTCAACCACATCCTCTGGGTTTTCTTCTGCCAACAACAGAACTGTTTCTGCGGCAATGCCGATGTCATCTAGGCTGTTATATTCTGTGCGTGGATCAAGCTCGGTTGCCATAGGTGTCATACCTTGAACAACAAAGGATTCTTGCAGAGCTTCAGGCACAGCAGAACGGATACTCATGCGATACATAACAAAGCCAACTAGAGCTAAACTAGCGCAGATCAAATAGCCAAACAAAGCTTCAGCACCCAGATGTTTCATTACTAAAGAGGCTGAGTAAGGCCCAATAACACCGCCTGTAGCGTAGGCCAAGATCAGTTTTCCACTGGCCGCTACCATTTCTGTGGGTTTAAGTCGGTCAAACGCATCGGCTAAAGCAATTGGATAAACACAAGCAAGAGAGCCGCTTAATACAATAGCGCAGGCGATAGTGATAGCCATTTCTCCCCTAGCTGCCATGATAGGCAAAACCATTGCTGACATGCAGGCTACAAGCAAGGTTAAAACTAAAATAGTGCGACGATCGAACCTATCGGCTAATTTGCCGATTGGAAACTGTAATAAAAAGCCGCCAACCATAGTTGCACTCATAAAGGTTGCAATTTGTCCTTTGCTCATACCTACGTCAGCACCATAAACACTACTCATGTTGTAAAGAGCCCCTAAACAGATGCCTGATACCATAATGCCAATTACACCAAGCGGTGACGTTTTGTATAAGGTTGAAAGCGCCATAGGCTCTGTTTCATTGAGCCTTGGGCCACCTGAGCGACTCATAAGCACAGGAATCATGCACAAACAAAACAGCATTGAAACGTAGATATATAATATTGGATCTTGAGGCTCAGCAAGGTTGAGCATGAGCTGACCCAAAGCCAGCCCAAAGTAGGTCACAAATTGGTAACTACCCAAAACTGTGGCCCTATTTTCTTTGGTAGAACTTTCACTTAGCCAAGTTTCCATGGTCATAAAAAAAGTGGCGTTGGTGAAGCCGATGAGCACTCTAAGTAGCCCCCAAACTAGGGGTATAGACCAGATGCTGTGGAGCAAAGCACACATAGTTGCAACGGATGCACAGGCGGCAAAAATGCGGATGTGGCCCACTCTACTAATCAAGTGCTTGCCATACATAGAGCCAAGCAACATGCCAACAAAATAAAGGGACATAACCAGGCCGATAGCGTCGGTATCTTGGCCATCCAAACGCATGCTCATGGGGATGATAATAAACAATAAACCATTACCCATAAGGAGAAGGGCACAGCTCAAATATAGAGGTAGGAGTTGGTTGATAGCTTTCACAAAGTCCCTTCTATATCAGTCTTGGGGGGCATATTTAGTCGCAAAATATAGTAAATATATATAATGGTCAATCGTTATCTTATGAAGGCTAGTCTTGGAGCTTTATATTGCACTGTTGGAGTCGTACAGCGGTAAATAAGAGTCGCTATCTCGGTGTTTTTAGCCGCTTGGTGGAAGTCATAGGGCGTATTGATACGCCCTGGAAGTAAAAAATGCTAAAAATTTGAAAGTTAAGATGCGCATGGCTAGCCCGCCCATTTCTCGTCACGCAAAAAGAAAAGAGTGGGCATTGCTCAAACGCAGTTTTATACTTCTTCGTAAGCGTCTATCGGCGGGCATGAGCACACTAAATTGCGATCACCATAAACATTATCGATGCGGTTTACCGTGGGCCAAAACTTAGCATCTAGTACTTGGCTAGATGGAAAAGCCGCTACCGTTCTTGAATAACCACGATTCCAACCATGACTGGCTAAGTCTACTTGTGTGTGCGGTGCCATTTTTAAAGGGTTATGTTTTGGGCTCCATTCGCCAGATTCAATCTTAGCAATTTCAGTTCTAATGCTAATCATTGCGTCACAAAAACGATCAATCTCACGCTTTGGTTCAGACTCTGTCGGCTCTATCATTAATGTCCCTGCCACTGGAAAAGACATAGTAGGCGCATGAAAACCATAATCCATTAACCTCTTGGCAATATCTTCTTCGCTAATCCCAGTAGTTTCTTTAAGTGGGCGAATATCGATGATGCATTCATGCGCAATGCGTTCATTACGGCCTTGATATAAAATTGGAAAGTGCTCAGCCAATCTAGCTGACATATAGTTGGCGTTAAGAATAGCTTGCGCCGTGGATAGGGCTAAACCTTCCGAGCCTAAAAGGTTGATGTACGCCCAAGAAATAGGCAATATCGAGCCGCTACCATAGGGGGCAGCAGATACAGCCCCATTGCCGTTATCATTGCCATGAACCGGGGTAACGGGATGGTTGGGCACGAAAGGTGCTAAATGGGCTTTCACGCCAATAGGCCCCATGCCTGGACCACCACCACCGTGAGGGATAGCGAAGGTTTTGTGTAAGTTCAAATGCGATACGTCAGAGCCTATTAACCCAGGCTTGCTAACGCCGACTTGGGCGTTCATATTGGCACCGTCCATGTAGACTTGGCCACCATGGTCGTGGATAATTTTACAAATCTGGACAACTGTTTCTTCAAAAACACCGTGGGTTGAGGGGTAAGTAATCATTAAGCAAGAAAGTTGATCTGAGAACTCTTCTGCTTTAGCGCGTAGCTCGTCAAGGTCAACGTTCCCCAACTCGTCACAACCTACAACCACAACTTTCATGTCTACCATCGATGCACTGGCTGGGTTGGTTCCATGAGCTGAACTTGGAATAATGCATACGTTTCTATGCCCTTCACCGATGCTTTCTTGGTATTTTCTAATGGCCACAAGCCCAGCATATTCGCCTTGTGCGCCTGAGTTTGGTTGCATTGAAATGTGATCATAGCCAGTAATTTCTACTAACTGCGCTTCCAATGAACGGATCAGTTCAAGATAGCCTTGGGTTTGATCAGCTGGAGCGAATGGATGCATGTTTGCAAATTCTGGCCAAGTGACCGCCGCCATTTGTGCCGTTGCATTAAGCTTCATAGTGCAAGAGCCCAGTGGAATCATGCCGTGCACGAGTGAAAAGTCTTTGTTTTCTAACTTTTTCATATAGCGCAACATATCAGTTTCGCTATGGAAACTGTTGAACACTGGGTGTTGCAAAATAGCGTCTTGTCGCAACATGCCTTCTGGCATGCCTTTGTTTTGGTGACTACATAATAGGTCAGTGGCGCTTATATCAAAGGCTACCTCTGTGCCAGCAAAAATATTAACCAAGGCTTGGACATGTTTAGGCTGAGTTGTTTCGTCTAGGCTTACACCTAGCTGATCATGGCCTACTTTTCGAAGGTTATAACCCGCATCCAAAGCTCTATTGTAAATGGTCTCTTGTTGTCCAGTTACTGTCAGGGTTAGGGTGTCAAAAAAGTTTTGATTGTTCACGACCAAGCTTAATTTTTCAAGTTCAGTCGCCAAAATTGCGGTTAGTCTTTGTATTCTGGACGCAATAGTTTTAAGCCCTTTTGGTCCATGGTAAACGGCATAAAATGCAGACATATTGGCTAGCAAGGCTTGGGCAGTACAAATATTTGAGTTAGCCTTTTCACGGCGAATATGCTGCTCGCGTGTTTGCATAGCCATTCTTAATGCGGGTTTACCAAGCGTGTCTACAGAGACCCCAATGATGCGGCCCGGGATGGAGCGCTTGTATTTATCTTTGCTTGCAAAGAACGCAGCATGAGGCCCCCCAAATCCAAGCGGTACACCAAAACGCTGACTAGAACCAAACACCACGTCAGCGCCGAGTTCACCAGGGGATTGAAGTAAAACTAAACTCATGATGTCGGCGGCTACTGCCACCATTGCTTTTTGTTCGTGAGCTTTGTCAATAATGGTTTTTAAGTCACAAATATCCCCATTACTGCCTGGGTATTGAACAATCACGCCAAAAACATCATGCATTTCTAGCTGGGTTGCAGGGTCACCGGTAATGATTTCAAAACCAAAATATTCGGCTCGAGTACGAATCACAGATAAATTTTGCGGATGTGTGTTTTCGTCTACAAAAAAGCGGATGCTTTTCTTTTTATTGGCACGTTTGCAAAGCGCCATGGCTTCAGCAGCGGCAGTCGCTTCATCTAACAGTGACGCGTTGGATAACTCCATGCCTGTTAGGTCCATAATCATTTGTTGGTAATTTAGCAACGATTCTAATCGACCTTGCGCTATTTCCGGCTGGTAGGGCGTGTATGCCGTGTACCAGGCAGGGTTCTCCATGACGTTACGTAAGATGACGTTGGGCACTAAGGTGTTGCTGTACCCCATACCAATGCATGACACATTAACAATGTTTTTCGCAGCCATTGACCTTAGCTCATCTAAGGTATCAATCTCACTTTTTGAACTTGGTAAATCTAATGGTTGCTTTAGTCGGATACTATCAGGAACGGTTTGGTCTAATAGTTCATCCATACTTGATAGGTTAAGGCGTTTTAGCATCGTTTCATTATCGCTTTCGCTCTGGCCGATATGGCGGCTTATGAAAGCGTCATTTTGCAATAACTTGGACAATGGCGTGGGCTCAAAGGTAGGTGTAGACATAGGGAGTCCTTAATGCGGTCATGCTAACAGTAGCGTGATGTGTCACGGGGTATAAAAAGCTGATGATGTTATGACTTAGTCGTCGCTAGTGATGACTTCTTCATAATCTTTGGCACTTAGCAAAGCGCCTAATTCGCTTGCATCGCTCAAAGATATTTTCATGATCCAGCCTTGAGTATATGGGTCTTCATTGACTAATTCTGGTGAGTCTTCTAACGTCTCATTAAAAGCGATGATTTCCCCGCTAATAGGCGCGTATGAATCTGAAGCAGCCTTAACCGACTCTATGACGGTATATTCTTCGCCAGCTTCAAGTTGACGGCCTTCATCTGGCGCTTCAATAAATACGATGTCCCCCAGTAGCTCTTGTGCGTGGTGGGTTATGCCGACTGTGGCAGTACCATCACCGTTGTCGATAATCCATTCATGTGTGTTTGTATACAATAATTCAGCAGGGATATTATTCATGACTTTAGATCCTGATTTTAATTTTGAACTCGGGTCACAATGGACTCCAAAACGGACGTTAATATACCATTTAGAGTTAATTCTATCAATAAATTAGCGTATAGGAAATATTTGTTGTTTTTCGTGAAAAATTGCCCCTCTATCAGGCGATACATGCACCTTGATATCTTCCGTGTTAGCATCCTATTTCCGTACTTACACTATGAGAGCCGATATGTCTGCCGATCAGCCCGATTTACCTGACTTAAAGATTGAGTCTGGTTCTGGAAATAATGCCAATATAGAGCCCTTGCAACTGGGTAAGCGATTAAGGCAGATTCGCAGAAGTTTAAGTTTAACTTTGGAAGAGGTCAGTCAAAAGACTGGCTTGGCGCGCTCAACCTTATCAAAAATTGAAAACGAACAAATTTCACCGACCTTCACAGCCGTGCAAAAGCTTGCAGCTGGGCTTCAAATAGACATGCCGCAATTGTTTGCAGAGCCTAAGAGCCGCATGGCCTCAGGGCGCAGAGTCATTACCAAAGAAGGCCAGGGTACGTCTCGTCCAACAAGTACCTATGAGCATGAATTGTTGTCTACAGAGCTAGCTCGAAAGAAAATGGTGCCTTTTAAAACGAAGGTGAGAGCAAGAAGTTTCGATGATTTTTCAGACTGGGTCAGACACGAGGGTGAAGAGTTTTTACTCGTCCTTGAGGGCGAGCTGGCACTATATACGGAGTTTTATGAGCCTGTGGCCATGAGCGCTGGGGACAGCACCTACTATGATGCCAATATGGGGCATGCATTAGTGAGTCTTAGTGAAGAGGACGCCTTAGTGCTTTGGGTGGTGGCGCGCTAAAACCATTGATAATCAGCTGATTTTAGCATGTTGTTTCCTATAGGAAACTTGATATACTTGGCATCTGATTAATCAAACCCCTTAAGGCAGTGAGAAACCTAATATGAGCGACCTTTTGTTAACAACACCTTTCCATTCCATGCACCTAGAGGCCGGGGCCAAGATGGTTCCTTTTGCTGGATATGACATGCCGGTGCAATATAACTTAGGCGTTAAGCAAGAGCATTTGCACTGTCGCTCCAAAGTAGGTTTGTTTGATGTTTCTCATATGGGCCAAGTGCGCTTAACTGGACCCTCGATGGAGAGCATCGCGCTAGCCCTTGAAGCTCTGATACCTGCAGACTATGTCAATCTTGCTGAGGGTCGACAACGCTACGGTTTTTTCACCAATGAAGAAGGTGGAATATTGGATGACTTGATGGTGACTAATGCTGGTGATCACTTCTTCTTGGTGGTTAATGCAGCTTGCAAAGAGCAAGACATAGCCCACATGCAAAGCCACTTTGGCGAGTCTATTAAGCTAGAGGTGTTGTCAGATAGAGCGCTTTTGGCCCTGCAAGGACCAATGGCAGAAGAAATATTAGCCCGCTTAGTTCCTGATGTTAATGAGATGAAGTTTATGGATGCGCGTTCTTTATCTATTTTAGGTCACGAGTGTTTTATTGGCCGCGCAGGATACACCGGGGAAGACGGTTTTGAAATTTCAGTGGCCAATGATCGCGCTGAAGCAGTCGCATCTTGCCTATTGGCTTTTGATGAAGTCCAGTGGATCGGGCTTGGAGCGAGAGATTCGCTGCGCTTAGAAGCTGGCTTGTGTCTCTATGGTCATGACTTGGATCAGCAAATAACGCCTGTCCAAGCAAACTTATCTTGGGGTATTCAAAAGGCAAGGCGAACGGGTGGGGAGCGTGAAGGTGGTTTTCCAGGTTCCAAAATAATCCTAGAAGAGCTTAACCAAGGAGCCAAGCGCGCCCGGGTGGGACTGCTGCCAGAAGGTAAGGCACCCGTTCGCGAGGGCGTTGAAATTGCAAACGCGCAAGGTGAGGTGATCGGTAATGTCACCTCTGGCGGCTTTGGGCCTAGTTTAGGAGCACCCTTAGCAATGGGTTATATTGATATTGATTATTGTGCATTGGAAACCCAAGTTTTTGCGCTTGTGCGTGGCAAGCAATTACCTTGTAGAGTGTGTAAAATGCCTTTTGTCGCCCAAACTTATCGTCGTTAAATTCGGCGCTACCTTTTAAGGAAAAGCCACTTGGACAATTCAGCTGATCCTACCCAAACACTTTTATGGCATGACTATGAAACTTTTGGGTTGGACCCAAGGTGGGATCGCCCATCTCAGTTTGCCGCTATTCGAACAGATTTAGAATTAAACCCTATTGGCGAGCCTATGATGTGGTATTGCCGGCCTTCTGATGATTATTTGCCGTCTCCACATGCGTGCTTAGTAACAGGTGTCACGCCTCAGAAGTGTTTGCAAGAAGGCTTGCCAGAGGTCGAATTTATGGCCCGTATCAACCAAGAAATGAGTCAGCCAGGAACTTGTAGCCTGGGTTATAACAGCTTGCGATTTGACGATGAATTCACCCGCTTTGGACTTTATCGTAATTTTTATGATGCCTACGGCCGCGAGTGGCAAGGTGGAAATAGCCGTTGGGACTTGATTGATTTAGTGCGCATCGCATCATCGATAAGACCTGAAGGGATTAAATGGCCTCGTGATGATAACAATAGGTTAGTACTTAAGTTGGATCAGCTGGCACCTCTTAATGGCATTGAGCATACCGATGCGCATGACGCGTTAGCAGATGTAAGGGCAACCATTGAGCTAGCCCGATTACTAAAAGAAGCCCAGCCAAGGCTGTATGATTACGCATTCAAGTTAAAAAGTAAGGCGCTTGTTTGGGAACAACTAGATCTTCAAATGAGCGCCCCTAAATTGCACATATCCTCTATGTATGGCCGTGACAATGGCTACCTCTCGTTGGTAGCGCCATTTGCTAAACACCCAGCTAACAATAACGGCGTGCTCGCTTTTGATCTGCGCCAAGACCCTAGGCAATGGAGTGGTATGGACGCCAAGGAGCTACAACAATTGATGTTTGTAGCGCGTGATAGGCAAATTAAAAATGGCGCAGTACGTCCCGCTGTCACTGAAATTCAAGTTAACAAATGCCCGATCGTGGCTCCTATGTCTACTTTGTCAGATGAGCATGCACAAAAGTTCAGTCTCTCTAAGCCAGACTGCCAAGCACACCTAGAATACCTCAAGAGCGACCCCAAGTTATGTGCCCAACTTACGCAAGCTTTTGCTGATAGAGCAGGCTTTGAAGCCGCAGATCCTGATGCAGCACTCTATGGCGGTGGCTTCTTTAGTGATAGAGACCGGGCGGTAATGAATAAGGTTCATCAAAGCGACCCCACGACTTGGAATGATTCGGAATTTTCTTTCACTGATGATCGCTTAGAGGCAATGCTCTTTCGGTTAAAAGCACGTAACTACCCTCATTTACTAACAAGTGACGAGCTCCAAGCTTGGGAGGCATTCAGAAGTGAGCGTTTGCTGGATCCCAGTGCTTCTGGAGCGCGCACTTTTGAGCAATTTGCCAAAGAGCTGAATGAACTGGCTCAAAGCCTTAACGATCCCAACCAAATCGCTATTTTAGAAGAGCTACACATGTACGCTGAATCTATTTATCCGATGAGTTAAGCCATGTCTTTGATGACGCTGTTTATATATAGCGGATTAGCAGCTACTCTTTTGCCAGGGGGGTCAGAAGTTCTCCTGATAGGCATGCTATTGGATATGCCAGACAAGGCCATTCTTTTATGGGCCGTGGCGACATTAGGCAACACTTTAGGTGCTTATGTTACCTTGCTGATGGGGGTAGTTGCGGCTCAGAAAATAGGCCTAGAAGGTTGGCAAGTGGCTCCCGAATCTTGCCAAAGCGTTTGGGGGAAAATAAAAAACCGCATAAAATCTGCCTTCACATTGTCAGACGCCCAACTTAAGCAATCAAAAAAATATGGAATGGTTCTACTGTTATTGAGTTGGGTGCCGGTTATTGGCGATGCTTTTTGTTTAGCAGCAGGATTATTGCGATGGCCCATTAAACGTTGCTTACTCCTTATTTTACTCGGTAAAGCGCTGCGCTATGCCATTGTTTTGGCTTTGGTCATTTAGGCGGGCTGTTCTCTTAAGAACACCCACTGATCTTGGCTACTTTGCGCTTCGCAAAAATAATATCCTGCGCGATCAAAACTCTTGATGTCATCGGCGTTAGTCAGCTTGTTTTCAATAATGTACCTTGCCATCATGCCGCGAGCTTTTTTTGCAAAAAAACTGATTATTTTATAGTGGCCGTTTTTGCAGTCTTTAAATACTGGAGTGATAATCCTAGCCTCTAAAGTTTTTGGTTTAACCGCCTTAAAATACTCGTTAGAGGCTAGGTTAATTAACGTGGGTGTCTCAAATTCGCTTAGCTCTGCGTTTAAGCTATCGGTGATAGTGCTGCCCCAGTATTCATAGAGATCTTTGCCTTTAGGATTATCAAGCTTAGTACCCATTTCAAGACGATAAGGCTGCATTAAGTCCATGGGTTTTAACAACCCGTAGAGCCCAGATAGAATTCTTAGATGGTTTTGTCCATAAGCCAATTCATCCTCGCTTAGCGTATGCGCTTCTAAACCCGTGTAAACATCTCCTTTAAACGCGAGTACGGCTTGTTTGGCGTTTTCTAATGTAAATGGAGTCTGCCAACTGCCATAGCGGGCAGTATTGAGCGCCGCTAACTTGTCACTTAGCTTCATCAATTTTGCGATTGATTGAGGCGCCATTTTGGTTAACACATCAATTAACCCCTGAGATTGATCAAGATATTCGGGCTGGCTAAATACCTGGGTATGGCTTGGGGTTTCAAAATCTAAGGTTTTGGCGGGCGAAATAACAATGAGCATAGTCTTTAAGGTTGCGCGGTAGCATAATGTAATAAATAGGATACTAGGTAACAAAGTGCTCTAGTGCAAGTGCCTGCGCCAACATTAGCCTAACTCAAGCATCGTTTTACATCTGCATGTTAAACTGACACTTTATTTCTGATAACACTAATTCAAGATATGCCAATTTTGTCAAATCAAGCTAAATCTATTGCTGAAGTAGCAAAGCACAGATATAAAAAGAACCAACCTCTAATTATTGCAATAGATGGTTGCGGAGGGGCTGGTAAATCAACCTTGAGCTTGGCATTGAAAAAAGAAATTGGCTTGTGGGCACATGTTCAAGTGATTCCACTAGATGATTTCTACCAACCATTAACGAAAAAGCAAAGAGACGCCCTAAGCAACTCAGCCGCAAAAGCCGCTTATTTTAATGAAGAAGATTTTAAGCTCAAAGTGCTGGTCCCGCTTGAGAATGGTCAATCAATAAGCTACAAGCCCATTGCATGGATTGAAGGTGAAGCTTCGCAATATACTTACATCAAGCCTGAGGGAGTGATATTAATTGACGGTGTTTTTTCATTGAGTCAATCACTTAGGCCCCATGTCCAGGTGTCCGTTTTTATAGACACTCCATCAGATCTCAGACGCCAAAGGCTTGAAGCGCGCACACAACCCAGTATTAGTTGGGTTGAGCATTGGCAGGCTACAGAGAGTTTTCACCATCAACACGAACAAACCGCATCTCATGCAGACTTTGTGTGCCAGGGGTTTTAAAAGTGCCTTTAGCCTTGAGTATCGATCGCTGGTAGCGACTTCACTAAATCGTCGATCGCTTTTACCTGTGTTAAAAAGCTTTCTAAAGTAGAGAGTGGCAGGGCACAAGGGCCGTCACATTTGGCTTTAGAGGGGTCAGGATGAGCCTCCAAAAATAAACCCGCTATGCCTTGTGACATGCCAGCTAAGGCAAGCTGAGTCACTTGTGCACGTCTGCCACCTGCGGCCTCGGCTTGGCCTCCTGGAATTTGCAGTGCGTGAGTGACATCAAACAAAAGTGGGGCTCCAAAGGCCTTCATCGTGCCAAAGCCAAGCATATCAACGACTAAGTTGTTGTACCCAAAGCTGCTACCACGTTCGCATAGCATTAAGCGCTCGTTACCGGCTTCTTTAAATTTAGTCATAATATGACGCATTTCTTGGGGTGTAAGAAACTGTGCTTTTTTAATATTAATGGCAGCGCCAGTCTCTGCCATGGCTACAACGAGATCCGTTTGGCGAGACAAAAAGGCAGGCAGTTGAATGACGTCGGCTACCTCAGCAGCCATGGAGGCCTGAAACGGTTCATGTACGTCAGTGATAATGGGCACATTAAAAGTGGTTTTGATGGCTTGTAATATTTCTAAACCTTTCTCTAAGCCTGGCCCCCGAAATGAGTTTACAGAAGAGCGGTTTGCCTTATCAAAGGAGGCTTTAAACACATACGGGATGTTGAGTTTCTTGGCTGTTGTCACATAATGTTCAGCAATCTCAAAGGCAAGGTCTTTGGATTCTAAAACATTCATGCCCCCAAATAGAGTGAAGGCTTTCAAATTGCTCACTTCTAAATTGCCTAGCTTGACTGTGTTTTGCTTCATGGTGTAAATCCCTATTGCGCACTTGCGATTTTGTGACCCTATTGTATCAGTGAGTGTGCTCCAAATCTCATATTTTCAGGGTTGAGATTGCCGAGTTATCAGTTACAAAAAAAACAACAAATGCTAAATTAGTGTGAGAAGCATAGCTGATCGGGCTTGGCCGCTTGTCAAGTGTGGCACAAGAGTTTTTTACAACTTTTCAGCTTGATTTTGTAAATGCATATGTCTATATTTGGTGTCATATTATGTTGTCAGGCACAATATCTAGTGATTAGCCTTGTTTTGTCTCTATTTGTTAATGTCTTGCGATGTGCTAGAAAATTAAAGCTTTTAAGCCCAAAAGTGCAATAGTTAACAAAGAAATAGGCAAGTCAATGCAAGATTTGATGGTTACTAAACGTAACGGACGAAAAGAAAAAATCGATTTAGAAAAGATTCATCGAGTCATCGACTGGGCAGCTGCCGGGCTTGAAGACGTTTCTGTTTCGCAAGTGGAACTGAAGGCACAAATTCAGTTTTTTGACGGAATTAATACCTCAGATATTCATGAAACAATCATTAAATCTGCCGCAGATTTAATTTCTGAAGACACCCCAGACTACCAGTATATGGCTGCTAGATTAGCCATTTTCCATTTGCGCAAGCGCGCATTTGGTGCATTTGAACCGCCTCATTTGGGTGAGCATGTTAAATCAATGGTCGCTTCAAATCGTTATGACAGCGCCTTGATTGAAGATTATTCAGAAGCAGAATTAGATCAATTAAACAGCTTTCTAGACCATTCGCGTGACATGAACTTCAGCTATGCAGCTGTGAAACAAATGGAAGGCAAATACTTGGTTCAAAACCGAGTCACGGGTGAAATCCACGAGAGTGCCCAAATCCTTTATATGCTGGTAGGTGCCTGCTTATTTTCAACCTACCCAAAAGATACAAGGCTTGATTATGTGCGTCGTTTTTACGATGCGGTGTCTTTGTTTAAAATATCCCTGCCAACACCGATTATGGCTGGTGTTAGAACACCTACGCGCCAGTTCAGCTCGTGTGTTTTGATTGAATGTGGTGATTCTTTAGACTCAATCAATGCAACCTCCTCTGCCATTATTAAGTACGTAAGCCAGAGGGCTGGTATTGGTATTAACGCGGGTCGCTTGCGTGCTTTGGGCAGCCCTATAAGAGGTGGTGAAGCGTTCCACACCGGCATGATCCCATTCATCAAGCACTTCCAAACAGCTGTAAAGAGCTGTTCTCAAGGCGGTGTAAGGGGTGGAGCAGCGACTCTATTCTATCCATTTTGGCATTTAGAAGTAGAGTCGTTGCTTGTACTCAAGAACAATCGCGGGGTGGAGGAAAACCGAGCTCGCCACATGGATTATGGTGTGCAGTTTAACCGTTTGATGTACACAAGATTAATCAAAGGCGGCAACATCACTTTGTTTAGCCCATCTGACGTGCCGGGCTTATATGATGCTTTCTTTGCCGATCAGGATGAATTTGAGAGGCTATATAAGACCTATGAAGCCGACGAAAGTATCCGTAAGCGGGTGGTTAAAGCGGTAGACTTATTCAGTAAGTTTGCTCAAGAAAGGGCACAAACTGGCCGCATTTATTTACAAAACGTAGACCACTGTAACACTCGCAGCGCATTTGACCCATCAAAGGCACCTGTGAGAATGAGTAACTTGTGTTTAGAAATCACCTTACCCACTGCTCCATTAGATAGTATTGGTGATGCTAGTGGCGAGATCGCGCTATGTACTTTGTCTGCATTCAACCTAGGTGCACTAGACAACTTAGATGAGCTAGAGAACTTAGCAGATCTAATTGTTAGAGCCTTAGATAGCCTATTAGATTACCAAGAGTACCCAGTGCCAGCAGCCTATGAAGCAAGCATGAAGCGCAGAACTTTAGGTGTGGGTGTAACAAATTATGCCTATTATTTAGCTAAAAATGGTGCCAAGTACTCTGATGGTTCTGGCAACGCACTGACTCACCGCACCTTTGAAGCGGTTCAATATTATCTCTTAAAGGCCTCTAATCAACTTGCCCAAGAACAAGGAGCTTGTCCGGCCTATAACGATACGTTTTATGCACAAGATGTAATGCCCATCGATAGTTACAAAAAAGACGTTGATAAATTTTGTGATCAAGAATTGTTGTTAGATTGGGACGCTTTGCGTAGCCAGATAAAACAGCATGGCTTGCGTAATAGTACTTTAACTGCACTCATGCCATGTGAAACCTCTAGCCAGATTACTAACAGCACTAACGGCATTGAACCGCCTAGAGGTTTTGTCAGTGTTAAAGCCAGCAAAGACGGCATTTTGAAACAAGTTGTACCAGAATTTAAACGCCTGCAAAAAGATTACCAGTTGTTATGGGATATCCCAAACAACGAAGGCTACTTGCAGTTGGTCGGTATTATGCAAAAGTTTGTGGACCAAGCTATTTCTGCTAACACAAACTATGACCCTGCGCGCTTTGAAGGCGAAAAAGTACCCATGAAATCGTTACTGAAAGATCTTTTAACAGCATACAAATATGGCGTTAAAACACTGTATTACCATAACACACGTGACGGAGCGAACGACGATCAAGATGATGGTTGCGAAGGTGGTGCTTGCAAACTTTAGCAAGCCCTCTAATCCAAAGCTTAAATACAACACAGCGAACTAACGAGACGTAAATGGCTTACTCTACCTTCAATAAGGTTAAAAATGACGCCCTCAAGGAACCTATGTTCTTTGGACAAAATGTAAACGTTGCTCGATATGATCAACAACGGCACCCTATTTTTGAAAAGTTAATCGAAAAACAACTGTCATTTTTCTGGCGGCCAGAAGAAGTCGATCTTTCTACAGATCGTAAAGACTTCATGGCAATGGCAGACCATGAAAGGCATATTTTTCTGAGCAACTTGAAGTACCAAACATTGTTGGACAGTGTGCAGGGCAGATCCCCTAATGTGGCTTTCTTACCTGTGGTTTCTCTGCCTGAACTTGAAACTTGGCTTGAGACTTGGTCATTTAGCGAAACGATTCATAGCCGAAGCTATACTCATATTATTCGCAATGTAGTCGATGACCCAAGCATCGTCTTTGACGATATCGTGGATAACGAAGAAATCGTCAAACGCGCAGATTCAGTGACCCGCTATTATGATCTTTTGATTGAGATGATCAATCAATACAACCTGCATGGTGAAGGTACTCATCAAATTAATGGTGAAGAGGTCGTCGTCGATCTAAGTGCTCTGAAGAAACAACTGTACTTAACGATTGCTTCAGTTAATGTGCTTGAAGCAGTGCGTTTTTATGTAAGCTTTGCTTGTAGTTTTGCGTTTGCTGAACGCGCCATTATGGAAGGTAATGCTAAAGTGATTAAATTGATTGCTCGCGATGAAGCCTTGCACTTAGCAGGCACACAGCACATGCTCAATTTAATGGCTAACGGGCAAGATGACCCAGAAATGGTGGCTATCGCAGAGTCTTGTAAAGACGAAGTAGTGGAAATGTTCAAAGAAGCAGCTGCACAAGAGCGTGAATGGGCAAAATACTTGTTTAAAGACGGCTCCATGATTGGCTTAAATGCTGAAATATTAAGCGACTACGTAGACTATATTACTAACGTTCGACTTCGTGGCCTTGGGTTTGATGAGATTTTTGAGGTTCGCAGCAATCCATTACCTTGGATGAACGCTTGGTTAGTCAGTGATAACGTTCAAGTTGCACCACAAGAAGCAGAAATAAGTTCATACCTTGTAGGCGCCGTAGACAGTAACATGGACGATACCGACTTTGATGACTTCGACCTGTAAAAATCGCGTTGTTTAAAAGGGAGAGCCCTTAACAATGAACTCTATTGTGACGATCAATGACATGCAAAGCTTTGCTTATGGTGAAGAGTTTTCATTGTTAGATAGCATGGAACAGCATGAAATCCCCGTGACCTACAATTGTCGCGGGGGCTACTGCGGTCTGTGTAAAGTGCGCTTAACGGCTGGCAAAGTGAAGTGGGTTCAAGACAGTTTAGTCACCCTTGAAGATGAAGAAATCTTGGTGTGTTGCTGTGTGCCTGATGGCCCCGTTTGTTTGGCCACCTGACACTGTTTAGGCCACTACTTACGGTTGATCCTCGCTTTTTTTAGCGTATCTGCAATTAGAAAAGCCAGCTCTAATGCTTGGTCAGCGTTAAGCCTTGGGTCACAAGCGGTGTGATAGCGAGCCCCAAGCCCCTCTGCAGTAATATCATGTGCGCCACCCATGCACTCGGTTACATTTTGGCCAGACATCTCAAAATGCACCCCGCCAGCATAAGTGCCTTCACCAGCATGGACATCAAAGAATCCTTTTACTTCGCGCAATACGTCTTTCACTTGGCGGGTTTTGTATCCAGTATGAGTCTTGATGGTATTGCCATGCATGGGGTCACTGCTCCATAGTACCTTTTTACCTTCTTTTTCTACGGCTCTTATTAGCTTTGGCAGGTAGGTTTCTATATTGTCTGCACCCATGCGTGCAATGATGTTGATGCGCCCAGGCTCGTTATCTGGATTTAGAATATCGATCAACCTAAGCATATCGTCTGCTTTCATGGTTGGCCCAGCTTTGAAACCAATCGGGTTTTTAACGCCACGTAAAAATTCTACGTGGGCGCCATCAGGTTGGCGCGTTCTATCACCGATCCAAAGCATATGGGCAGAGCAGTCATACCATTCATTGGTAAGGCTGTCTTGGCGCGTGAGAGCCTGCTCATAATCAAGCAAAAGCGCTTCGTGAGAAGTATATAAACTGGTTTTATGCAGCTGAGGGGTGTTATCTGAATTGAGTCCACAGGCATTTATGAAATTGAGTGACTGATCAATTTGTTCTGCAAGCGCTTCATACCTCGTTCCTAGGGGGCTGTTTTTAACGAAATCTTGGTTCCATTGGTGGACTTTATTGAGATCTGCGAATCCACCCTCGGCGAAAGCTCTCAATAAGTTAAGCGTTGCTGCAGACTGGTTATAAGCTTTCATTAAACGCTCAGGATCTGGCACTCTAGCCGCTGCGGTAAACTCTGTGCTATTGATAATGTCACCGCGATAACTTGGCAGTTCTACCCCATCTACAGTTTCGGTATCCGCCGATCTAGGCTTAGCGAACTGTCCAGCTAACCGCCCCACCTTTACTACAGGACAGCTGCCAGCGAAAGTTAATACCACTGCCATTTGGAGCATCACCTTAAAGGTGTCACGTATATTAGCGGCATTAAATTCAGCAAAACTTTCCGCACAATCTCCGCCTTGTAATAAAAAAGCTTTGCCATTGGTCACTTGAGCTAATTGGCTTTTCAAAGCTCGCGCTTCTCCAGCAAACACCAGAGGAGGCACTTTTGATAATTGAGAGCGTACTTTTGAAAACGATTCCAAATCTGGATAAGTAGGTTGTTGTAGAATTGGGAAATCGCGCCAGCGAGAAGGAGACCAAGGTTTCATTGAATAAGCCAAAAAGATAGAGGTGGGCCAATGCCTGTCGCATTGGACTAGAGTGAATTTAGTTATAACATGCACAATGCCTGGGTTCAAACAGAGTGCAGGTTTTAACGTGTTTTTCTTTTAATGCCTAACTTGTAAGTAACACCCTAAATATTCTTTGTTGGCAACGTTTTTGAGTCCTTTTCTCAGTTTTCTATATCAACCAGGAGGTAAATTAGGAGGGCATATAATTAATGCATTGATTTTTGAGCGGTCAAATTATAAATGTTAGTCAACTTAGTAAACAAAGCCTCAATACTTGCAGCAACTTAAACGTAGACCGGGAAGAAGTAATTAACACAAATAAATTCTGCAAGTCTTTAAATTTGGACTAACTTTCATGGTAGTTTTTGAACGCATGGAAGGATGGGTAAAGGGCAATGGGTTACTTAGTTTGCAAGCCAAGAGTTAAAGTATCAAAAGTAGGCATACCTTTGATTATAGTATCGGATATATTGGAAGCGTTGGATGAGTCTATTAATTTCACCTATTATGCGGGTCCTCTTTTGGGCGGGGACATGGGGTTAGTGATTTCCCTGCACTACTATGATGCTGAATCTGGTGGTGAGCTTCATTCCATTGTGCTTAAAGAATTGCCAATGTGGGTGATTAATGCCATAGAAGAGAATGGGGCTGCGACAATAATCGATTCTAAACGCGAAGTTTCAATAGCGCTTTCTGATCATTGCCGCGAATCAGAGGGCCTTGTCGCGGCTTAAGTTTTGGTTATGGAAAAATAGCACTGAACCGACCATTATTTAAATGCAACAGTGCCTTCTATATCAAACCAGGGAGTTAACACTTTAGGGTGTTTTTTATAAACGCTACCCACTGAAAGTGGGCCAACTGGAGACATTACTTGATAGATAAATAGTTCTACCTGAGGGTAATGACTAAGAAAATCATCAATCAATTTAACTTGACTGATGGCTTGGGGTAGCTCCGGTTTGGTGGGCGCACCCGCTTCGGTCATCGTGTCTTTCCACTGAGATTTTATTTGTGATTTTAAATCAGGACGGAGCCTTAAAGAGTTTAGAACCTGAGATTGGCTGATTAAAATGTCATCGGCATTTTTCCTGGCATCAATGCCAGTGTACCGTAACGGGAAAACATTAAAATCAAAGTCAGCAGTAACAGCGCAGCACCGTTTACCCTGCTCTCTGAACATGCCATCCAAAACAGGAAACGCCTTTCTACTAGACGAGGCGCCATACAAGCCCGTGTACAAAGCCCCAGGCGGTGATTCCAATCCCATCATCTCTAGAACGCAATGGTCTAATTCATGGTGGGTATCGCCATCGTCTGATTCGGTAAACTGGGTATAAAAAATTAAGCTTTGCATAGATTCGTTAGCACTGCATATCCGAGGAAATATCATTTTTTGAAATTTGGCATTCAGCTGCCACTTACACGAAACTAGTATATAATAATTGATCTCAAATGTTTAATATTTTCCAAACCTAGGAATTAGTCAAACCTATGTTGTCAAAAGCACTTTCAGGCAAAGAATTAAAACGGTTATCAGTGGTACTCAATGAACGAATAGCTTCCCTGTCATGGTTGTTCGGGTTTTCTTCTGCCCAATGGGTAAAAAATGCTAATCGTGAGAAAGGAGAGCTTTTGATTCAGCATTCCTTAATGATTCGGATGCTGCTAGAGCGGCCTGAGTTATCGCCGATACCAAAAGTACCCTTAATGAATGAAGTGTACGAATTGTTAGTAGCCATAGATCCGACACTAACGCCCAACAAAATGGCAACTTTAGTCGGTCTTAGCACCAAATCTACCAAGCGTATATTTGGGGATAGCGCACCAACCAGCACAGTAGGTCATATGTTGCTCATTATAAAAAACGAGCTGGGTCGCTTAAAAACTAAGCAAGAAAAACGTGAGTTTTATCAATTCTTGCAAACCAATATAAAAAATGAGGCAGATTCTCGAGGTTACGACGCTGATAAAGTTTTAAACGAGCTTGGCTGGACTATTAATGCAAGATCTACTGAAGACTAAAACGCCTTATTCTACTTACACTAACCAATAGTGTGAGAATGGCTTGCGATTAGACAACCTTTATCTGTCTAATTGCTTGCATTATCAAATCGTCTCTTATTCAAAATATACTTTCTAACATAGCTTGCAAATGTACTATATTGAACTGGCATCTGTCCTTTCTTGTTCAATAGTGCCCATATTTCAGTTTGTAAAAAACCAGCGTCCAATGCAGCTTCTATTTCTTCTTGCTGCGTGATAAATAATATTCTCGCATTTCGCTTTCCAAGGCTGGTTTTGTGGGTGGCAGTGAGTTCGTCAAGAAGATTCATTAATATATCTCTCAATATTTATTAGTCGATTAAATTATTATATGCACAATATATGATTAATTGAAATGTTAAATACAATATAAATATAAATATAAATATAAATATAAATATAAATATAAATATAAATATAA
>CAXHZX010000008.1:0-92251 GCA_964022265.1 uncultured Oceanospirillaceae bacterium
GCTCGTCGGGCTCATAACCCGAAGGTCGTAGGTTCAAATCCTGCCCCCGCTACCACTTTTAGGCAGATGTTTTACATCGGCCTTTGGCGCAAGCCATAAAGAAAAATTCAGGGGTTCGTTTTATCACTCAGTGATGCTTCGAGACTGAATACATATAGTCAAAAAAAGCCCCTCTTTTGGGGCTTTTTTCGTTTTTGGGATAAAAAAATGGCAGGTGCAGCAGCACAAATTGAAGCATTAGTGGCGCCAGCAGTAGCTGCGTGCGGGTGTGAGCTTTGGGGTATTGAATACCTATCGCAAGGTCGCCATACCACTTTACGGGTATATATAGACCATGCCAAAGGTATTGGCGTAGAGCAGTGCGCAGATGTTAGCCGCCAAGTGGCTGCTGTTATGGATGTAGAAGACCCTATTGCAGGGGAGTACACGCTAGAAGTGTCTTCCCCAGGTTTAGACAGGCCTTTGTTTAGCTTGGAGCATTACCAAGCCAGCATCGGTGAAAAATTGACAGTAAAGCTGCGCTTGGCCTTTGATGGTCGGCGACGTTTTACAGGTTTGCTAAGCGGTATCGAAGGCGATGACGTGTTGTTGCAAATTGATGATGAAGAATATCTATTGCCTTTTGATAGTATTGAAAAAGCCAATATTGTACCGCGCTTCTAAGTTCGGTTTTATTAGTCCAAATTAAGTGAGAGCTTGAAATGAATAAAGAAATTCTGTTGGTTGCAGAAGCGGTTTCAAATGAAAAAGACGTCCCAAAGGACGTTATTTTTGAAGCGATTGAGTTGGCCTTAGCAACTGCCACACGTAAGCGTATCAATGAAGAAAGTGATGTTAGAGTTGCTATTGATCGTAAAACTGGCGAAGCGACAACAACTCGTTGCTGGACTGTGGTAACTGATGAAGTTTTCACAAACCCAGAAGCTGAGCTGATTTTAGAAGATGCTTTAGAAACCAATCCACAGCTTGAGCTGGGTGATGTGGTTCGTGAAGAACTACCCACTGAAGCTTTTGGTCGTATTGCCGCCCAAACCGCCAAGCAAGTGATTGTGCAAAAGGTAAGAGAAGCAGAGCGTGCGAAAGTGGTTGAGCTATATCGCAGCCGCATTGGCGAGATCATTAGCGGCAGCGTTAAAAAGGTGACTCGCGACAATGTGATCGTAGATCTTGGCAATAATGCTGAAGCTTTGTTGGCTCGTGACCAATTAATCGGTCGTGAAACTTTCCGTATGGGCGATAGAATTCGTGCATTATTGGCTGAAGTAAGAACTGAAAGCCGCGGCCCACAGCTATTTTTAAGCCGCACTGACCCGCAAATGTTGGTGGAACTTTTCAAAATTGAAGTGCCAGAGATTTCCGAGCAAGTGATCGAAATCCGCGCTGCAGCTCGTGACCCAGGCTCTCGTGCTAAGATTGCTGTTAAAACGAACGACGGTCGTATCGACCCTATTGGCGCATGTGTTGGTATGCGTGGGTCGCGCGTACAAGCGGTTACTGGTGAGCTAAATAGTGAGCGTGTTGATATTGTGCTTTGGGATGATAACCCAGCCCAATTAGTGATCAATGCTATGGCACCTGCAGAGGTAAGCTCTATTGTCGTTGATGAAGATCGTCACGCAATGGATGTTGCAGTCAGCGGCGACAACTTGGCTATGGCGATTGGTCGTAATGGTCAAAACGTACGTCTAGCGTCTGAGCTAACAGGCTGGACGATTAATGTCATGTCAGAAGAAGATGCCGCAGCCAAACAGCAAGATGAAATGGGCGGCGTGGTTCAAACCTTTATTGACGCCTTAGACATTGATGAAGATTTTGCACAAATGTTGGTTGAAGAAGGCTTTGCTAGCTTAGAAGAAATCGCCTATGTGCCACTTGATGAAATGCTTTCAATTGATGGCTTGGATGAAGACATTGTCGAAGAGCTTCGTACAAGAGCAAAAGATAAGCTGCTTAATCAGGCCTTGGCGGCTGAAGAGCAGTTAGACCAATCAGAACCTGCACAAGACTTGCTAGAAATGGAAGGAATGGATACTCACCTTGCATTTGTGTTAGCCAGTCGTGGCATTATCACTATGGAAGATTTGGCTGAGCAAGCGGTTGATGAAATCTCAGACATTGAAGGCTTAAGTGACGAAAAAGCTGCAGAATTAATTATGACGGCTCGCGCCCCTTGGTTTGAATAAACCAGCGCCAACCGACAGGAGAAAATGATTATGACGGATCAAACTGTTAAGACCCTAGCTGAGAAAGTAGGTGTTCCAGTTGAGCGTTTGCTAAACCAAATGGAAGAGGCAGGCCTTAGCCGTCGTGCGGCTACTGATGCTGTGTCCGATGACGAACGTAAAGCGCTGCTATCGCACTTGCAAAAAGCCCACGGTGGTGAGGGTGATAGCGCCGATGGGCCAAAGAAAATAACGCTGCGCCGCAAGACTACCAGTACCCTAAAAGTAGCCGGTGCTGCAGGTAAGCGCACTGTAAATGTTGAGGTTCGTAAAAAACGCACCTATGTTAAATCTGCAGAAGATGACCAAGCGGTTGTGATTGAGGCTGAAAAAGCTGAATTAGCGGCTCGCCAAGCTGAAGAAGCGGCTAAGGCAGCAGCCGAAGCTGAAGCCAAAGCTGCAGCACAAGCGAAGGCTCAAGCAGAGCAAAGTGCAGCTGCAAAGGATGAAGAAGCCGAAGCGGCAAAGCGTAAAGCTGAAGTCGAAGCTGCTGCAGCTATTGCTGCAGCAGATGCTGAAGTAGCACGTCAAAAGGCGGCTGAAGAAGCTAAGAAGAAGTCTTCTAACCAGAAAACATTCACCACGCCTGATAAGCCGCGTGGCGGTGCTCCTGCTGGCAAAGGCAAAGGCAAAGGTAGGCAGCCTAATAACCGTGATGATCGCGGTCGCAGCAAGGGCCCGCGTAGCAAAGGCAAATTGGCTGCGCCTAAGCGTACAGGTAATGCTGAGCATGCATTTGAGGTGCCAACTGAAAAAGTGATTTACGAAGTGCATTTGCCTGAATCGATTACTGTTTCAGAATTAGCTCAGCGCATGAAAGTGAAAGCTGCTGAAGTGATTAAAGTCATGTTTAACATGGGCGCTATGGCAACCATTAACCAAGTGATTGACCAAGACACAGCAACTATTGTTGTTGAAGAGATGGGGCACACGGTTAAGTTAGTGATGGATGATGCCATCGAAACTGAAGTGGTAGAAAGCATCAACTACGAAGGCCAAGAAATTACCAGAGCACCAGTGGTGACGGTAATGGGCCACGTAGACCATGGTAAAACCTCCTTATTGGACAGCATTCGATCTACTAAAGTGGCTTCAGGTGAATCAGGCGGTATTACTCAGCACATTGGTGCTTACCATGTAGATACTGACAAAGGCATGGTGACATTCCTAGATACTCCTGGACACGCAGCGTTTACAGCAATGCGTGCCCGTGGCGCCAAAGCAACCGATATTGTTATTTTGGTAGTGGCAGCTGATGACGGTGTAATGCCACAAACTGAAGAAGCAGTTCAGCACGCAAAAGCTGCGGGAGTGCCTTTAATTGTTGCCATCAACAAAATGGACAAAGAGGGCGCAGATGTTGATCGCGTTAAGACTGAATTGTCTAGCCGTGAAGTTGTGCCAGAAGATTGGGGCGGTGAAACGCAGTTTGTGCCTGTCTCTGCTAAAAATGGCGACGGTATAGACGCCCTGCTTGACGCAGTGCTTTTAGAAGCTGAAGTTTTGGAGCTAACAGCCGTACCAGAAGCACCAGCCAAAGGTGTTGTTGTAGAAGCCAGATTAGATAAAGGCCGCGGCTCAGTAGCGACCATTCTTGTACAAAACGGAACCTTGAAAAAGGGTGACATCGTTTTGGCAGGTCAGCAATTTGGCCGTGTTCGTGCCATGTTGGATGAAAATGGTAAGCCAATCACTAGCGCTGGACCTTCTATTCCAGTAGAGATTTTAGGTTTAGGTGGCACACCTGATTCAGGTGAGGACTTCGCTGTTGTTGCAGATGAAAAGAAAGCCCGTGAAGTGGCTTTATTCCGTCAAGGCAAATATCGCGATGTTAAGATTGCTCGCCAACAAGCCGCGAAGCTTGATGCTATGTTTGAGAACATGGGCAAAAACCAAGCTGCTGTATTAAACGTAGTACTAAAGACCGACGTACGTGGCTCTTTAGAAGCTCTTACCAGCTCTCTTATGGATCTAGGTACAGAAGAAGTTAAGGTACAGGTGGTTTCAAGTGGCGTAGGCGGCATTGCTGAGTCTGACGTTAACTTGGCGGTGGCTTCCAATGCGGTAATTTTTGGTTTCAACGTTCGTGCAGACTCACCTGCAAAAGCCTTGATCGAAAAAGAAGGCATTGATCTTCGTTACTACAGCGTGATCTACGACATTATTAACGATGTTAAAGCCGCCTTATCTGGCATGTTAGCGCCTGAGCTACGTGAGTCTATTGTAGGTATCGCCGAAGTTCGTGAAGTGTTCCGCTCGCCTAAGTTGGGCCTTATTGCAGGCTGTATGGTTGTAGAAGGTACGGTTCACCGTAGTAAGCCTATTCGCGTATTGCGCGATAACGTGGTGATCTATGAAGGTGAATTAGAATCACTGCGCCGCCATAAAGATGCAGTGCAAGAGGTGCGTAACGGCATTGAGTGTGGCATTGGCGTGAAGAGCTACAACGATGTTCGCGTAGGCGACCAAATTGAAGTCTTTGATACTGTTGAAGTTGAGCGTAGTTTGTAAGGGCTGATCATGGCACAAGAATATAGCCGCACCCAGCGTGTGGCCGACCAAATTCAGCGCGAGCTGGCATCGTTAATCCAGCGCGAGGTGAAAGACCCTCGGGTAGGGATGGCGACCGTAAGCGCTGTGGAGGTCTCTCGTGACTTATCTCACGCAAAAGTGTTTGTTACTATTTTCAATGGCAGTGAAGACAAGCAAGCTATTGAAGAGTCTGTAAAGGCTCTCAATAGCGCAGCAGGCTTTTTGCGCAGCCATTTGGGCAAGCGCATGAAGCTTCGCATAGTTCCCACGCTGCGGTTTCATTTTGATGACAGTCTTTCGCGTGGTAATTATCTAAGTAACCTTATAGACCAAGCTAGGGCGTCTGACCCAGAGCAGGATACGGACGCTGGATAAGCACTAGTGGCCCGTAAACCAAAAGGCCGTGATATTAGCGGCATTGTGATCTTAGATAAGCCTACTGGCATGAGTTCAAATCATGCTTTGCAAAGGGTTAAGCGAATGTTTGGCGCGCGTAAGGCAGGCCACACAGGGGCTTTAGACCCTTTAGCAACAGGCTTATTACCCATTTGTTTGGGTGAAGCGACTAAGTTTAGCCAGTTTTTATTGGACTCTGATAAACGCTACCAAACCATTGGTCAGCTTGGGGTGCGAACTGATTCCAGTGATGCAGATGGTAAGGTGGTTGAAACTAAGTCTGCTGACCATATCACTTTGGCCGATATTAATGCTGTGCTGCCACAATTTCGTGGTTCAATTAGCCAGGTCCCTTCAATGTTTTCCGCCCTCAAGCACCAAGGCCAACCTTTGTATAAATTGGCTAGGGCTGGCAAAACAGTTGAAGTAAAACCGCGCCAAGTGACGATTCACAACTTAGCATTATTAAGCTTTGAGAACGCACAGGTACAGCTGGATGTTAGCTGTACTAAAGGCACTTATATCCGCAGTATTGTGGAGGATTTAGGTTTGGCCCTTGATTGTGGTGCTCATGTGGCTCAGCTTCGACGCTTGCAGGCAGGGCCTTTTGTGGCCGAGCAAATGGTCACTTTGGAAGATTTACAAGCGATTATTGACGAAGCCACTCAGGATCAAATTTTAGAAGAAGGCCAATGGCCTGATATTACGCCTGCCTTTAGTGAGCTGGATAAGTTATTAATGCCGCCAGACACTGCCGTTTTAACATTAAATGCTGTACAATTACCCGCCCACGAAATTGAGGCGTTGAAACAGGGTAAGGTGATAAGCCATGCTACTGACTACCAAGAATTCGATGTGGTTCGGGTTTACAGCTTAAACGCTACCCCAAGCGAGGCCTTTATTGGCCTTGCTGAAGTGCAAAAAGAAGGCCGCTTAAAAGCTAAACGCTTGATGAGCACTTAGGCTTTCTTTAACAAGTTCCGCTGTAAATATGCACGGTGAGAACGAAAACTAACACCCTAGTGCGTTAACAGTACTAGAGGGCATATTAATTAATGGAGAATTACCATGGCACTATCTGCTGCTGAAAAAGCTGCTGTTGTAGCTGATTACCAAACTGGCGAAGGCGACACAGGTTCACCTGAAGTTCAAGTTGCATTGTTAACTGCGAACATCTTGGCACTTCAAAGCCACTTTAAAGAGCACCACCATGATCACCACTCACGTCGTGGCTTGATCCGTATGGTAAACCAACGTCGTAAACTTCTAGACTACTTAAACCGCAAAGACGCAGCGCGTTACACTGCGTTGATCGGTCGTTTAGGCCTACGCCGCTAGAGTAGGTTGTGCCTGCTGTTGTATGGAGCAGGCTTAAACAGACTTGAAAGCCACGCTTTACACTTTTGAGTGTGGCATTGTAGAGGCTAGGTGACCTTTGGTGGTTACTTAGCCTTTATTGTTTTAACTGTAAACAAAAAGAGGGTCGGCCCGTACTCTTATTCGCTTGGTGTTAAACATTTAACAGCTACCGAGCTAATAAGTGTACTGGTGGATTAGATCTCTCATTTGATTGCAGTCTTATTATTTTATGGAGATATATATGTCTATCGTTACCAAAACATTCCAGTACGGTGAACAAACCGTTACTTTAGAAACAGGTCGTATTGCTCGCCAGGCTTCTGGTGCCGTACTTGTTACTATTGATGAATCAATCCAAGTGCTTGTTGCTGTGGTCGGCGCAAAAACAGCAAAGCCAGACCAAGGCTTCTTCCCTTTATCTGTGCACTATCAAGAAAAATCCTACGCTGTAGGTAAAATCCCTGGTGGCTTCTTCAAGCGTGAAGCTCGCCCATCAGAAAAAGAAACCTTAACCAGTCGTTTAATTGACCGTCCTATTCGCCCGTTGTTTCCAAAAGGATTCATGAACGAAGTACAGGTTATTTGTACGGTTGTTTCTGCTGACAAGAAAAATGATACCGATATTGCTGCTCTTATTGGTACTTCAGCTGCATTGGCTATTTCTGGTATCCCATTTGCTGGCCCAATCGGGGCGGCTCGTGTTGCATACACAGACGAAGCCGGATATCAGTTGAACCCAAGCTTTGAAGCACAAGAAACTTCTGAGCTAGACATGGTTGTTGCAGGTACTGCTGATGCTGTGTTGATGGTTGAATCTGAAGCAAAAGAATTGAGCGAAGACGTGATGTTGGGGGCAGTTCTTTATGCTCATGACGAAATGCAAGCGGTCATCAGCGCTGTGTCTGAATTTGCTGCAGAAGCTGGCAAACCGACTTGGGATTGGGTTGCTGCTGAAGAAGATGCACAGCTTAAATCTGCAGTCACGGCAGCCGTTGGCGATGCGGTGGGTGAAGCCTACCAAATCAGCGATAAAATGGCTCGCTACACCCGTTTAAGCGAAGTGAAAGCGCAAGCTGTTGAAACTTTGTGCACTGAAGATGAAACCTCGCCTTCACAATCAGACGTATTAGCCATGGTGAGCAAGCTAGAAAAGCACACTGTGCGTTCGCGCGTTGTTGCTGGCGAGCCTCGTATTGACGGTCGTGACAATAAAACGGTTCGTGGTATTAATGTTGAAATTGGCACTTTGGCTAAAGCTCACGGTTCTTCTTTGTTTACCCGTGGCGAAACTCAGTCAATTGTAGTGGCTACCCTAGGTACTAGCCGTGATCAGCAAATTATTGACTCTTTGGAGGGTTCAACCAAAGATCCGTTCATGTTGCACTACAACTTCCCAAGCTACTCAGTGGGCGAAACGGGTCGTTTCATGGGTCCAGGTCGTCGCGAAATTGGCCATGGTCGTCTAGCGCGCCGCGGTATTCAAGCGATGTTGCCAAGCCAAGAAGAATTCCCTTACACCATTCGTGTGGTATCAGAGATTACAGAATCTAACGGCTCAAGCTCAATGGCTTCAGTTTGTGGTGCTTCTCTTGCCCTTATGGATGCAGGTGTTCCGATTAAGGCACCGGTTGCAGGTATTGCAATGGGCCTTATTAAAGAAGATGCAGGCTTTGCTGTATTGACGGATATTTTAGGTGATGAAGATCACTTGGGTGATATGGACTTTAAGGTCGCAGGTTCTGAAGAGGGTATTACTGCCTTACAAATGGACATTAAGATTCAGGGTATTACTGAAGAAATTATGGAAATTGCTTTAGAGCAAGCCCATGAAGCTCGTATCCACATCTTAGGTGAAATGAATAAGCTTATCTCAGTGCCACGCACTGAGCTTAATGACAACGCACCCACCATGAAAACCATCAAAATTGATCAAGATAAGATCCGTGATGTGATTGGTAAGGGCGGCGCAACGATCCGTAGCTTGTGTGAAGAAACTGGCGCTTCAATCGACATCGAAGATGATGGCACTGTTCGCGTATACGCAGATGACAAAGCCGCTGCTTTGCTTGCTGAATCAAAGATTTTAGAAATCACTGCTGAAGCTGAAGTTGGTGCTGTTTATGAAGGCAAAGTAGAGCGTATTGTGGACTTTGGTGCGTTTATTAACATCCTACCTGGTAAAGATGGTCTGTTGCATATTTCACAAATCTCTAGCGAGCGTGTGGAAAAAGTAACCGACTACTTAGAAGAAGGTCAGGTTGTTAAAGTGAAAGTATTAGATGTGGATGCACGCGGTCGCATTAAGCTTTCCATGAAAGATATGGAAGATGAATAGCTTAAATTGCGTTGATTAACCATTGATTAGCTTTATGGCCTGAGTGCCATGATAAAAAAAGCCCCTCATCGTAGATGTTTAGGGGCTTTTTTATTTCTGTGAGACTACTAATAAGTCGTTTTTAATAATATAATTGTCGCCTTTGGAATTCTTCGCTAAAACCAACAAAAGGTCCTCCTTTGATCCAATCTAACCACGCCCCAGTTGCTAAGAAACATATTAAAATTGTTTTATTAGAAGGTGTTCATCAGTCCGCTGTGCAGGCTTTGCAAGCTGCAGGGTTTGATAACATCGACTTTTACACAACGGCTTTGCCAGAAGATAAACTGATTGAAGTGATCAGTGATGCTCAGTTTGTGGGTATTCGCTCTCGTACACAATTAACTCGCAATGTATTGGAAAAAGCACCTAAGTTGATGGCGGTGGGTTGTTTTTGTATCGGCACTAACCAAGTTGACTTAGAAGCCGCTACCGAGCTTGGTATTCCTGTGTTCAATGCGCCATACAGTAATACTCGAAGTGTTGCTGAGCTTGTCATTGCTGAGGCCATTTTGTTGTTAAGGGGTATCCCAGAAAAAAGCATTAAGGCGCATAATGGTAAGTGGCTTAAATCGGCTAAAAATTCCTATGAAATTAGGGGCAAAAAGCTAGGTATCGTAGGCTACGGCTCAATCGGTTCTCAGCTGGGTATTATTGCTGAATCTATGGGCATGGAAGTGATCTACTATGATCAAGTGACCAAGCTAAGCTTAGGTAATGCCTCGCCTTGTGCCAATTTGGCCGAGCTACTAATGACCGCTGACATTGTCACGCTTCACGTTCCAGAAGTGCCTTCTACGAATTGTTTAATGGGCCCAGCTCAATTTGCTCAAATGAAAGAAGGTAGCATTCTTATTAATGCCTCGCGTGGCACTGTTGTTGACATTGATGCGTTAGCAGCTACCCTTGAAAGCGGCAAGCTTGGCGGCGCAGCCATTGATGTGTTCCCAGTAGAGCCTCGCTCAAATGATGACGAATTTATCTCGCCATTACGAGGCTTTGACAACGTGATATTAACACCACATGTGGGCGGATCTACCGTTGAAGCTCAGGTAAATATCGGTGTTGAAGTGGCTGATAAACTAATTCGCTATTGTGATAATGGTGCAAGTTTATCGTCAGTTAATTTCCCAGAAGTATCACTGCCTAACCATGAAAGTGCACATCGCTTGTTGCATATTCATACCAATTCACCTGGTGTATTGTCACAGATCAACAATGTGTTTTCTGAAAACAGTATTAACATTTCTGGCCAGTACTTAAACACCAACTCAAAAGTAGGTTATGTGGTGATTGATGTGGATGCTAGCTGTTCAGAACTTGCTTTGATGAAGCTAAAGCAAGTTCCAGGCACTATCAGCTGTAGGGTATTGTTTTAGGGTGTAATCGACTTTACGCCTTCGCTAGTGCCTAGCAGCAAAACATCTGCTGGGCGCTGAGCGAACAGCCCATTAGTCACTACTCCTGTGATTTGATTGATCTGCTGTTCTAAGGTTTTAGGGTCTGTGATTGCCAAACCGTAAACATCAAGAATGACATTACCATTGTCGGTGATGAAGTCTTTACGCCATACAGGTTCACCGCCAAGCCCAACAAGTGCTCTAGCGACAAAGCTTCTAGCCATTGGAATCACTTCTACTGGCAGCGCAAAATCTCCTAATACATCAACCAGCTTAGATTCGTCCGCAATACAAACAAAGGTTTCTGCAACGGCCGCCACAATTTTTTCTCGTGTTAAAGCGCCGCCACCACCTTTAATAAGGTTTAACTGATGATCGCTTTCATCAGCGCCATCGACATAAAAATGCATGTGGGGTACTGCATTAAGCTCTAACACGCTGATGCCATTGTCCCTTAGGCGCTGGGCAGTGGCTTCAGAACTGGCTACTGCGGCATCAAACTGGTTCTTAATCTTCGCCAATGCGTCGATAAAGCAGTTGGCGGTAGATCCTGTACCCACACCCACAATTGATTGGGCATTAAGGTGAGGCGCGATATGATCAACTGCAGCTTGGCCAACGGCCTGTTTTAATTCGTTTTGAGTCATAGTATCGGTTGAATTGAACACTGGATAACCCATTATACAGGAATTTACTGGATACTATTGTAGACGCTAGTGCCTTCTGCCATTAATATGAACGCTAAGGCCTCTAAAGCTCTTGTTGCATCTATTAATCCTCCCAATTAGAAGAAAGACTATGTTTGATCGTTATATCAAAAAAATTCTTTCAGCCAGTGTCTATGACGTTGCTGAAGAAACACCCGTGCATGCGGCCCGCAGTTTGTCGAAGCGATTGGGTAATAATATTTTGATTAAGCGAGAAGACTTACAACCTATCTACTCTTTCAAAATACGCGGCGCCTACAATTGCATTTCCAAGTTAACACAAGCTCAAAGAAGCTGTGGTGTGGTTGCAGCATCTGCTGGTAACCATGCTCAAGGTGTCGCATTTTCTGCCAATCATTTGGGTGTTGATGCCACCATTGTGATGCCAAAGACCACACCCGATATCAAGGTGAAGGCGGTAAGAGCTATGGGTGCAGAAGTGATCTTGCATGGCGATAGTTTTCCTGAAGCCTACGCCTATTCACTTTCTTTGGTTGAACAATCAGGCATGATTTACATTCACCCGTTTGATGATGAGCACACCATAGCAGGCCAAGGCACTGTGGCTATGGAATTGCTTCGCCAAGTGCAAAGCGGCGTTGATGCTGTGTTTATTCCTGTGGGTGGTGGTGGCCTCATTGCGGGTATGTCAGTGTACATAAAATACCTAAGGCCAGACATTAAAGTGATTGGCGTAGAACCTGAAGATGCCGCATGCCTAAAAGCTGCGATGGATGCGGGGGAGCGCGTGGTACTAAAAGAGGTAGGCACTTTTGCGGAGGGTGTTGCGGTAGCTCAAATAGGCGAGCATAATTTTGAGCTAGCAAGGCACTATGTGGATGAAGTGATCACCGTAACTACAGATGAGCTTTGCGCCGCGATTAAAGATATTTATGATGACACAAGAGCTGTCACTGAGCCCTCAGGCGCCTGTGCTTTAGCTGGCTTGAAAAAATATGTAGAGCGTGAGAACGCCCTAGAGCAAACTCTTATTGCTGTTGCATCTGGGGCTAATCTGAACTTTGATCGTTTAAGACACGTTGCAGAGCGCGCAGAAATTGGGGAAGGCCGTGAAGCTATTATTGCTGCACAGATTCCAGAAAGGCCTGGCAGTTTTGAACAGTTTTGTACGGCTTTGGGCGACCGTAATATCACGGAGTTTAACTATCGTTATGCCAGTGCCAGCCAGGCTCAAGTGTTCGTCGGTGTGACGGTGAAACCGGGTGAAGTAGCGGCTGATGGCTTACTGAGTGAGCTTTCTAGCCACCAAATCAATGCCATAGACCTCACTCATAATGAAATGGCTAAAAGCCATGTGCGTTACATGGTGGGTGGCCATGCCAATGTCGAAAATGAAGTGGTGTATCGCTTCACTTTCCCAGAACGCCCAGGCGCATTGCTCAAGTTTCTAAAGAAGCTAGGGCGGGTCTGGAATATTTCGATGTTCCATTATCGAAATCATGGTTCCGCTTATGGTCGCGTATTAGTAGCGATGCAGGTAGCTGCGCAAGACAAAGAGCAGTTTGAAGGCTATTTAAACGAGCTAGACTATGCCTTTCATGAAGAAACTAATAATCCAGCATACGAATTATTTTTGGCACCCGAAGAGTCTTAAATAGGAAGTTTTCTAGGTTCAAAGGGTAACAATGATATGAATATTGCGGTATTAACTTTTGAAGGGTTTAACGAGCTGGATTCTTTCATTGCTGCCGGCATTTTAAACCGTATGAAGCATAAGGGCTGGAAGGTTCAAATAACTTGCCCCAGCCCACAAGTGACCTCTATGAATGGGATTACTGTAAAGGCTCAACAACCACTTGAGTTTGCGAATACGGCAGATGTCGTGCTATTTGGCAGTGGTGTTTATACTCGCGACATCGCTAGTGATGACGGCATACTTAGCCGCTTAAATCTAAATCCACAAAAGCAATTGCTTGGTGCTCAGTGCTCTGGCACCCTTTTACTTGCAAAGCTTGGGTATTTAAATAATGTACCCGCCTGCACAGATCTTACCAGCAAACCTTGGGTCATTGATGCTGGGGTTGAGGTGCTTAATCAGCCATTTATTGCCAAAGATAAAGTGGCTACAGCAGGTGGGTGTATGTCATCTGAGTATCTTGCAACTTGGGTTATTGCCAAGTTAGAAGGTGAAAGCGAAGCCTGCGAAGCGATCCGTTATGTGGCCCCTGTGGGGCAAAAGGATGAGGCAGTCGCTCGGGCGATCGCTGCCGTTATGCCTTACATCGATTAGAGATAAACGGCCCAACCCAAGCCTAGGCTGGCTTTTTGGGTAAGATAATTTCTACCGTTAGGCCGCCTTCTGGCCGATTGCTGGCTTTAATTGATCCATTTTGAGCCCTAATGGCTTGTTCCGCTATGGCCATGCCTACGCCGTAACCTCCGGTTTGTTGGTTGCGCGATGATTCCACCCGGTAGAAAGGTTCAAAGAGCCGCCTCAAAGAATCCTCGGGCACGCCTTCGCCCTCATCCTCAATGCGAATAATAATGCATTCTTGGTGCACCAACGCGCTAATGAATACGCTGCCATCCTCTGAAGTGTAGCGAAGAGCGTTTCTTACAATGTTTTCAACAGCGCGAGATACTAATTCCGGTTGGCCTATCAGTTCATTCTTTTTAGGCTGCTTAAGAATGATCTTATGTTTCGATTGCGTTTCAAACTCAGCATCTTGAGTGAGCGAGCTCAGCAGTTGGCTAAGGTCATACACTTCTGTGTTTGGGCTTTGCTCAGCTTGTTCTAAGCGCAGCAATGTCAGCACCTGATCAATCAATTCATTCATTCGTTCTACTTCGCGCTCAATGCGATGCAATGATTGGTGTTCTGAATCAGGGATTTTCCTAGCCAATAGTTCAAGCGCTATTTGTTGCCTAGCAAGTGGGGTTCGTAATTCGTGAGAAATATCTCGGAACAGCCTTTGTTGATTACTCACCAGTAAACTGATTCTTTCTGCCATATGGTTAAAGGCAAGCCCCACCTCACCAATTTCGTCATTCTTTTGGTGCGTCATATTCGCTAATCGAGTGTCTAAATTACCTCTTGCAAAAGCGTCGGTGGCTTGCCTGAGTTTTCTAAGAGGACCGGTAATGCGCCAAGTTATAAACGCTGTTAATAGGGCTACAATAAGCAAGGCAGTTAAAATTTGCAGTACAGGTAAGTGCCTTAGCCAGCTAGGATAGAGGCTGTCGTCGTTGTCGTGGACCGCCACAAAGGTATAGCTGCGGTTACTAGTGCTTGACACGCTATAAGGTTGAAAGCCTCTGGCTTTGCGTTTAGATAATCGGTTTTGGGATAGGGGAAGTGTGAATTCGATCCAGTTTTTTGGCAAGTGAGCTAAGCTTATGGGCCTGCGCCTTGCATCTAACATGAAGGCCTTGATGCCATATTCTAGTTTAATATATTGCAGCCACTGAGTGAGTTGGGGTGAGCCTTGGGTTTCATAAATATCAGCAGCTTGAATGCCAAGTTTAACAACTTTTTGATATTGGTCTTGGTAGCGTTCTTGTACAACAATTTCTGACAATGTAGCGACAGCAAAAATAGCTGCAATGAGGGTAAGCCAAAAAAAGAAAAATATTTTCCAGTACAAGCTTCTAAAAATAGACAGCCAACTAATCATTGACGACATATTGATACCCAACCCCGCGGATTGTTTTAATGCGGGGTTCGTCACTTAAAAATGGGCCCAATTTACGTCTTAGGTTGCTCATGTGCATATCAACACTGCGATCATACAATGCCAGCTTTCGCCCCAAAGCGTTCTCTGTGAGTTCTTCTTTACTAAGTACTTGGCCCGCTTTGGCTAATAAACTGGCCAACAAATTAAACTCTGTGCTGGTCAAGTCTATGGGCTCGCCTTGCTTTAGCACGATACGAGTGTTGTGATTAAGTTCCACGTCTTCGCGTACTATAATTTGGCGAAGGCCATTAGCGTCTAGCCCAGCTTTATCCATTTCAACACGGCGTAAGATAGCTCTAATGCGGGCAGATATTTCTCTGGGATTACAAGGCTTAGGTAGATAGTCATCAGCGCCCATTTCAAACCCCACAATGCGATCCACTTCGTCACTGCGCGCTGTGAGCATCAATACGGGTGTTTGATGGGTAAGGCGATATTGCTTTAGTAAGTCCAGGCCGTTCATTTTTGGCATCATAATATCGATAACCAAAACATCATATTGACCGTTGAGCGCCATGTTCAGGCCTTGCTCGCCGTCAAATGCTTGATCGACATGAAAATTTTCAAGGCCCAAAAACTCGCACAGTAACTCGTTGAGCTCTTGGTCGTCTTCAATCAATAAAATACGGCTTGTCATAATTTCTTCCTAGCAATCTTTTGAGCAGATTTGGTTTCAAGTTTGCCACATTAGTAGGCTATTGAGGAACGTAGATGCAGTGTTTTACAGACTTTTACGTGAAGTAAAAACCATTCGTGGAATACAAGGAAAAGGAAAAGGAAAAGATTCCCCAAGGTGGCGATTCTAATGATTGCCCTGAACCCGAAGGCTCAAGGTGGGAGCCTCAGTTTAGGCGGAAGGCGTTCCAGCAAGTGGACATGCACAAAACATAAGCGAGAAGCCCCCTGGGTGTATGAATCGGCTCAAGGACGTTATTAGATGTCGAGCACCACAGGGAATCTGGGGCCATTATAGGCATCTGTGTTTCAGAATGAAACCCAAATCTTCATCAGTCTTGAGATAGCGATGATGTGATTTTTTCATGCAGTTGTTCAAGAGCTGTTTCTAGAGTCGCCAATTGATCCTGGGTTTCAATAAGTTCGGCGCTAGAATTTAAGGCTGCCATGACCGCCATTCGTTCTAACCCAACAACCCTTCCACTGGCCTTTATGTTCTGTAGCTTTTCATCCAAGTTGGTGGCCGCTCGTAAAAGATTTGTTTCTTTTCCAGCAGGACAAGTTAGGGTGTAGTTTTGGGACAGAATAGACACTTGTACGGTTTGCGGTTCACTCATGAGGTATGTCCGTGACTTGATCAAAAAGCTCAATCAGTTGATTAAGCTTATCTTCAAGTTGTTGATTGGGTTCGTGATCAGGTTGAACTTTCATGGGGGCTTGGGTTTGCACCAGTTCTTGCTGCAATCGGCTTAGGTGCAGTTTGAGTTCATGGTTCTCTTGCAGCAACTCTTTGCGTTGCGTCAAAAGCTGATCAATGGTGTGCGCTATGGCACTAATAGTCGACATGATAGAGACGTTTTTAAAAAGTAATGTTCTTGATTTTATATTAAATTATGCTGCTGTCTAGTGAGGCTGTGTAAAAGCCCTAGAGAATGGCGGTGGCTTAGGTATAATCAAAGGCACTTTCTTGAAAGAGCGATTTCCATGACTCACGATGCACCAAAACTGAATTACGTATTTGATGACTTTGCCGATATGTTCGTTGAACTTGGCGCCTTTGGCACGCCTTCAGAGCTGCATGGGATTTTGACCGGCCAATTGGCCGCAGGCGTTAGAGCTGATGCGCAAGCTTGGCTTGCCATGGTGATGGCGCATTTGGACATTCAAGTGTTAGAAGATGATGATGACAAGGCAGAATTAATTGCTCTGTATGACATTGCCTTGGATCAATTGAGTGCCGCAGACTTTGGTTTTCAAATGTTGTTACCAGAAGATGATACAGAACTCTCATCTAGGGCTGAGTCATTAGGTGCTTGGACTAGCGGGTTCTTAAGCGGATTTGGTTTAGGCTTTGATAGTGAAAAACAAAAGCTTTCTAGTGAAATTAGCGATGCAATGGAAGATATGGTCAGCATTGCTCAAGTATCATTTGATGCCGATGACGCTGAAGAAGACGGCGATGGAGATGACCCTGAAGCCAGTTATCTAGAGTTAGTTGAATATGTGCGGTTGGCGGCGATGATGGTATACGCAGAATTTAATGCCGTATCAGAAGCGCAAGCTATTGAAGCTGCTAAAAAATTGCATTAGGGCGACCCAATGAATAAGCTTTCCAATTCTCATTTCAAGCATCGTCGTGACGCGCTAATGCAGCAGTTGCCAAAAGGCTGCGTGGCTGTGATTCAAAGTGCCAAGGTATTCATAAGAAATGGTGACGTAGAACATGACTTTCGCCAAGATAGTAGTTTTTACTACCTTTCAGGTATGGTTGAGGCTCACTCAACTCTGGTTTTATCCAACACTAGCGATGGTCAAACCAGTGTCGTTTTTTGTCAGGCTAAAGATAAATCGCAAGAGATTTGGCATGGCAAGCGCTTAGGTATTGAACAAGCGCCAGAGGCGCTAATGGTGGATGAAGCTTTTGCTAGTGAAGACCTAGAACACAAGCTTTTGGAAATGCTAGATGGCGCCACTCAAGTTGTTTATAAGTTTTCCGACGAACATACTCATAATTTAGTGCATTCAACGCTAAGGCAGTTAAAACGCTTAACACGCCAAGGCAAAAGCTCACCAAGGTGCATTGAAGACCTTGACCCCATCATTAATGAAATGCGTCTTATTAAGTCTGAGGCAGAAGTAGAGCAGATGTCTTTTGCTTGTGACATTAGCGTAGCAGCCCATAAGCGCGCTATGACTCAATGTAGGCCTGGTATGAATGAATATGTCATTGGTGCTGAACTACAGCATGAATTCTCAACTCAAGGCAGTGCGAGAGTGGCTTATGGGTCGATTGTAGCGGGTGGCGATAATGCGTGTATTTTGCATTACACTAACAATGACCAACCGTTAAAAGATGGTGACCTTGTTTTGATTGATGCAGGTTGTGAGTTAGATCACTACGCCTCAGATATCACCAGAACTTTCCCAGTGAATGGCAAGTTCAGCGAGTCTCAAAAAACAATTTACGAAATAGTTCTGGCTGCGCATCAAGCGGCACTAAAAGCCATTAAACCTGGCGCAGTGTTTACCGACCTGCAAGAGGCTGCGGTTCAGGTGATTACTAGCGGCCTGATCAAGATTGGCTTGCTTGCTGGCAGCCTGGAAAGCAATCTTGAAGAACAAAGTTACCGCAAGTTTTACATGCACAACATTGGCCACTGGTTAGGCATGGATGTGCACGATGTAGGCGCTTATAAAACCCATGGCCAATCAAGAGCCCTTAAGCCTGGCATGGTAACAACCGTGGAGCCTGGCATCTATATAGATCCAGAAGATCATGATATCGATCCTAAATGGCGTGGTATTGGCGTTCGTATCGAAGATGATATTTTGATTACCAAAACGGGCTATCGTAACCTTACAGAAGCACTACCTGTTAGTGTAGAAGATATCGAAAGTTTAATGGCGCAATAATGGATCAAGCAACAAAGCAACCTCAACCAAAGCTGGGTGCCAACAACACATATGACATTGTCATTGTGGGCAGCGGCTTAGTGGGAACGAGTTTGTGCTTAGCGCTTGCTGGCACAGCGAGCTCTTATGGATTATCCATTGCGCTGCTTGATACTCAATCATTTGATACCCAAGCCACGGCCCAAAGAGGTCTTTTAGATGGTAGAGCAACTGCGTTAGCGCTTGGCAGCCGCAACTTGCTAAATAGTATTGACGTTTGGCAATACCTTAGCCCCTTTGCCCAAGCGATTGGTTCTATAGAGGTGAGCGATCAGGGTCAGCCATGGAAAAGTGACATGCGCGCAGATCTAGTGCAGCAAGAAGCCTTAGGTTTTGTATTGCAAAACCAAGCTATGGGGACGGTGTTTTTAGATCAGATCAGACAAAGGTGCAGTGATTTTGTGCACTTGATAGGCGAAGCCCAAGTGACTTCTATCGACAATGCTCGCCAAGATAGTCAGCTTAGCTATACACGTTTAGGTAAGCAACATACGCTAACCACTCAACTTGTGGTGATGGCAGATGGCGGTCGTTCTGACTTACGCAAGCGCTTGGGTATGTTTGACACTGTGGAGAATTATGAGCAAGTGGCTTTAGTAGCCAATGTTGAATTAGATCAAGCCCATGGTGGGCTTGCTTGCGAGCGATTTACTTCCTCTGGTCCATTGGCAGTTTTACCCTTAACCAGTGTGGGTGATAAGCATCGGGCTTCTCTTGTCTGGACGCAACCATTAGCGCGCCAAGAAGAGTTAGCCAAGCTCACTGATGATCAGGTTTTATCAGAAATTCATGAACACTTTGGTTATCGAATGGGTCAGTTATTATCCATTGGTGATCGCCAGGTTTATCCCTTGGCCCTGAGCGTGGCAAATGAACAAGCAAGACAGGGGTTGGCCGTTATAGGCAATGCGGCACATACCTTACACCCCATTGCGGGTCAGGGTTTTAATTTAGCGTTAAGAGGCAACTTTGCCTTAGCAGAAGCTGTATTAGGGGCGTGTCAAAAGGGTGCTCCGATTGGGGATCTTAGCTGTTTAAACGAATTTGTAGCAACCACACGCAAGGATCAAAGCCGAATTATTACGACAACTGATAAAGTCATGAAACTGTTTTCTACAAAAAAACGCCACTACAGTGTGCTGCGCCAGCTAGGGCTTTTTACCATGGAACAATTGCCGTTAGTGAAAACAGTATTCACACGGGCCGCAATGGGCTTGGATATTCCCGTATCAAAGGTGCTAGCAATGCCAAAAATAAGCGACCCTACCTTTACTAGTGAGAAGAAATTGTGAGCCAGTTCGACGTTGCTATAGTAGGAGCTGGCATGGTGGGCGCAAGCCTTGCGTGTGCCCTTGTTGACGCTGGTTTTAAAGTTGCTTTAATTGAATCTGGCCAGTTGAGCCCCAAAACTCAATGGCCACAAGGCTATGTTGATGCCAGAGTGTCGGCCCTGAGTTTAGCTTCTGAAAATTTATTAAAGCACCTTGGTATATGGTCAGATATAGAGGCTTTGTCGCGTCTACAGCCTTATGAGGCAATGCGCGTTTGGGATGCGTGTGGCACGGGGCAGGTCAGCTTTACGGCTCAAGAACAGCACTTGCCATATTTGGGGCATATTGTTGAAAACTGCACCATTACTTCATCATTACACCAAGCCTTAGCTAACAAAAAATATCAATTGTTCCAGCAGTCTACTATTGTCGATGTTAGCCCAGAAGAGGACGCCGTGAGGACGGTGACCTTTGCCGATGCCACAAAAGTTTCAGCAACCCTTGTGGTGGGCGCGGATGGTGGAAATTCAAAAATCAGGCAATTAGCAGGCCTACCCACCAGAGAATGGGATTACCCTCACCATGCCCTCATCACCCGAGTTAGAGTAGAGCATGCTCACCTAAATACCGCGTGGCAGCGCTTTACCGAAGATGGAATACTGGCATTTTTGCCGTTAAAAACAGTAGTGGAAGAGGGCGTGGAAGCACATTATTGTTCCATCGTTTGGTCGCGCCCAAAAGATGCAGCCCAAGCTATGCAATCTTTGTCAGACAGCGACTTTTGTCATCAACTCACGCAGGCATTTGAAGCGCGCTTAGGTACGGTGAGTGCCTGCGATGAGCGCTACGTGATTCCGCTAAGGCAACGTCACGCCAAACGATACATACAAAAGGGCTTAGTCTTGGTTGGCGATGCTGCCCACACCATACATCCGCTTGCAGGCCAGGGCGTTAATTTAGGTTTCTTAGACGTGGCTGCATTGGTCGATACGCTGATAGTAGCCCGCGAAAAGAATGAAAACATTGGTGACTTGAGTGTGTTGGCAAACTACCAATCACAAAGGCGCAGCGATAATCTAAGAATGATGGCATTGATGGAGAGTTTTTCTAGATTGTTCGCCAACCCACATCCTATGCTAAGTTTACTCCGCAATACTGGCATGGCATGGGTGCAAAAATTAAGCCCAATTAAAAAGCATTTAGCCCAACAGGCAATGGGGGTAGGTTCTCACCTGCCACCGCTTTCACAAAACCCCAAACGATAAAAACGATATAAGGACCCGATAATGAGTAATTTACCCCAAGACTTAAGCTATCTTCCAAGCCACGAGTGGGTTCGCAATGAAGGCGATGGCACAGTCACCATTGGTGTGACTGATTTTGCCCAAGAGCAGCTTGGTGATGTGGTGTTTGTTGAATTACCAGAAGTGGGTACTCAGCTTTCTACTGAAGAAGAATTTGGTGTGATTGAATCTGTAAAGGCAGCTTCTGATCTTTATGCCCCTGTTTCTGGCGAAGTGGTTGAAATTAACGAACAGCTTGAAGATGACCCAGAGCTAGTTAATTCAGACCCATATGGTGATGCTTGGCTGTTGAAAATTAAATTATCAGACACCGATGAACTTAATCATCTTTTGGACGCTGACGCTTACAGTGTTTTGTGCGAAGAATAAATGCCAAACCTCATTTTAAAGGCGAAAGCTGATCGGCGTTTACGCCAAGGGCATCTATGGATTTACAGCAATGAAATAGATGTATCAAAGTCACCGCTGCAAAACTTCATGCCAGGTGAACAAGCCAATGTATTGGATGCCAAGGGCAAAGCCTTAGGCACTGCTATTGTTAACCCTAAACAGCTAATCTGTGGCCGGCTTGTGAGCCGAAAAGCGGATGAACCATTGAACCAAGAACGCTTTATCATGCGTCTTAACGCCGCTTATCAAAGCCGCGAGCAACTGTTTGACGATCAAAGTTATCGCTGGATTTACGGTGATAGTGACGGTCTTCCGGGCCTAGTGATCGACCGGTTTGGTGATGTCATCGTTGTTCAGGTTTCTAATGCCGGCATCGAATTATTATTAGAACCCTTGTTAGCCGCCATCAATCATGTCGTGCCGAAGCTTAACATTTTGTTAAAAAATGATGGCAAAATGCGCGCTCTTGAAGGCTTAGAGTCTTATGTAAGAGTGGCACAAGGAGAAGTGCCCAAACATTGCGCTTTAAAAGAAAATGGCGTTCATTTTTTGGCGCCAGTCTGGGATGGCCAAAAAACGGGCTGGTTTTATGACCATCGTTTAAACCGTCGCCGCGTTCAAAAATTGGCAGCAGGCAAGCGTGTGCTAGACGTCTTTAGTTATATTGGCGGCTGGGGTATTCAAGCAGCAGCAGCGGGGGCGAGCGAAGTTGTTTGTGTAGATGCCTCTGCACAGGCTTTGGATTTGGTTCACCAACAAGCGCAGCGAAATTCAGTCGGTGAAAAGGTGAATACTCTCAAAGGCGATGCTTTTGTGGCTATGAAGCAATTGCATGAGGATGGCGAACGCTTTGATATTGTTATTATCGACCCGCCCGCTTTTATCGCAAGGCGCAAAGATATAAAAGCGGGCGAGCTGGCCTACCAAAGGGCTAATCAGCTTGCTATGCGGCTATTAAAACCTGAAGGCATTTTAGTATCCGCCTCGTGTTCTATGCATTTAGAGAGAGGCCGCCTTACCCAATTACTGCAAGATGCTTGTCGAAAAAATGGTCGTATGGGCCAAGTGCTGGAGCAAGGTGGCCAAGGCGGTGATCATCCGGTACATCCTGCCATACCTGAAACCGAGTATTTAAAGTCGGTAATTCTTAGAACTTGGTATGAAAGTTAACACTTAGCGCAAGCTCATCACCGGCCATCCTTTGGCAAGTGCATGAGCTTTTAAAGTGTCATCAGGGTCAACCGCGACAGGGTGATCCACAAGCTCTAATAATGGCAAGTCATTGTGTGAGTCACTATAAAAGCAGGCGCCGTCAATACGATGACCATGCTTTCTCATCCAGGCATTAAGTTTGTCAATTTTACCCGCCTTAAAACATGGCGTGCCACTGAGTTTGCCCGTGTATCGGCCGTCAAGGCACTGTGTGGGAGTGGCGATTAAATGATCGATGCCTAGGTATTTAGCGATAGGAGCCGTAATAAAGTCGTTGGTTGCAGTAACAATGACTAACACATCCCCTGCATCGCGATGTTGCTGCAATAATGCGTGGGTTTTTTTAGCGATCATAGGGATGACGATCGTTTGCATGAACTTGTCATGGATCTGGCTGAGTTGGCCTAAGCTGTATTGGGTTAATGGCTCTAGCGCAAATTCAGCATAAGCCACCATATCAAGAGTTCCGGCTAAGTAATCTTGGTAAAAAGCGTCATTTTTTACAGCGTAGGTTTTGGCATCGACCAAGTTTTCAGCAACCATAAACTCTCCCCATCCGTGATCGCTGTCACCTGCTAGTAATGTGTTGTCTAAATCAAACAAAGCCAATCGTGGTTGCATAAAAAATCCTGGGTTCATCGCAAAGGTGTAATATTTTAGCTCATTTTCATCTTCAGTTGTTGTTGCCTGCTGTTTTGTGGAACAATGGGTTAATTAAAAATTGTATGGTGAAAAGCCGTGATCGATAAAGATGGTTTTCGCCCCAATGTAGGAATTATTCTGGCTAATGCCCAAGGGCAGGTGCTATGGGCTAAACGTTTGGGATGGGATGCGTGGCAATTCCCCCAGGGTGGTATTAATGCCAACGAGACGCCAGAAGAAGCCTTATTTAGGGAACTTAAAGAAGAAATTGGCTTGTCGCCAGAACATGTTGAAGTGCTTGCATGCACACGCGGTTGGCTGCGATATCGTCTGCCTAAACGCATGATTCGACAAGGCCAAAAGCCTTTGTGTATTGGCCAAAAACAAAAGTGGTTTTTGTTAAAAATGTTGGCCGAAGATGAAGCTGTGCAAACCGGCACCACTAATCACCCAGAGTTTGATGATTGGCAGTGGGTGAGTTACTGGTACCCAGTGGATCAAGTCGTGTCTTTTAAGCGTGAAGTGTATCGCAGAGCCATGAAAGAGCTGTGCTTGCGCCATTCTCGCCTCGTGTATCACAATGGTTCAGACGGTTTAGAAGAGGCCAAAAACAATAACCTTAGGGCTAAGGATTAAACCGCATGTTGGATAGTTTGCGCAAAATCATCCAAGCAGTGAGTGCTGCTGAGGATTTGCAATCTGCCTTGAAGCTGGTCGTGCACCAGGTTCGAAGAGCGATGCGCACCGACGTGTGTTCTATTTATCTCTACTTCCCTCAAACTGACAACTACGTGTTAATGGCAAGTGAAGGGCTTAATAAAGCCTCCATTGGTTCAGCATACCTGCCCTCAGGAAAGGGTTTAGTGGGTTTAGTGGGCCAAAAAGCCGAAACGATTAACCTCATGCGAGCTGCAGAGCATCCCAATTTTCATTATGTGCAAGAAACGGGTGAAGAAGCATTTAGCTCGTTTCTTGGTGTGCCGATCATTCACCACCGTAAGGTACTTGGTATTTTGGTGGTTCAGCAAAGTGAAGAACGCCAGTTTGATACTGAAGAAGAAGCGATGCTTATCACTTTGTCGGCGCAGCTTGCAGGCTTTGTTGCCCATGCTGAAGCCACAGGGGGAGGGCTACGCCAAGACACGCTAGCGACCGGTGAAAGTTTAGACCTTCATTATGAAGGTGTGAGTGGTTCTGGTGGCGTGGCTATCGGACATGTTGCCGTCATTGCACCACCAGCTGATTTAACCAAAGTTCCTGATCGTGCTTGTAGAAGCGCCGAAGCAGAAGTTGAGGCGTTTCAAACCGCGTTAGAGGCAGTCAGGCGAAAAATAAAGATTATTAGCCGCACCTTGGCTCGTAATTTAAAAAACCAAGAACAAGAATTGTTCGAAGTGTACATGCGTATGCTTGATGACAACGCACTTGCAGGCGAAGTTATTCAGCATATTCGCCAAGGCCAGTGGGCGCAGGGCTCCTTAAGAAGAGTAGTGCAGCAGCACATCAAGGCTTTTGAAGCGATGGAAGATCCTTATCTTCGAGAGAGAGCTTCGGATATCCGAGATTTGGGCAGACGAATACTGGCTGAGCTGCAACAAACCCATACAGAAGAGCGCGTTTTTGCCGACTCAACGGTGCTTGTAGCAGAAGAGGTGACGGCTGCGATGCTAGGTGAGGTGCCGGCCGACAAACTCAAGGCCATAGTGTCTACATTGGGTTCAAATAACTCTCACGCAGCAATTTTGGCCCGTTCAATGGGCATTCCTACCATCATGGGCGCTGTCGACTTTCCTTATCGCCGTATGGAAGGCCAAGAAATTGTGATTGATGGTTATATGGGGCGAATTTTTCTTAACCCTAGCCAAGATTTAAGGCGCCAATACGAACAAGCCATTGCAGAAGAAGATTCGTTTACCAAAGAGCTTGAAGTGCTGCGCCATGTGCCTGCACAAACCCACGATGGTCATACTTTACCCCTGTTAGTGAACACTAGTTTGCCGATCGATATTAGCCGCTCGCTTGCCCAAGGTGCAGAGGGAGTTGGTTTGTATCGAACCGAAGTGCCGTTCATGATCAAAGAGCACTTTCCATCTGAAGATGAACAAACTGAGTGTTACCAAGCTCAGTTACAGGGCTTTGCGCCTTTGCCTGTGACGATGCGCACTTTGGACATCGGTGGTGATAAGAATTTACCTTACTTTGAAATTAACGAAGATAATCCGTTTCTAGGGTGGCGCGGCATCCGTGTGACTTTGGATCATCCAGAAATATTTTTGGTGCAAATTAGGGCCATGCTCAAAGCCAGCCAAGGCTTAGATAACTTGCGCATTATGTTGCCTATGATCACTCATGTGAGTGAGATCGATGAATCAATAGGCTGGATAGATCAGGCCTTTGCAGAGTTAATTGAGGAAGGGTATGACATTGTAAGGCCTGCCATTGGTGTCATGATTGAAGTGCCAGCAGCAGTGTATCAGGCTAAATTAATTGCTTCGCGGGTCGACTTTTTATCAGTGGGCAGTAACGACTTAACGCAATATATCCTTGCGGTAGATCGTGATAATCCTCAGGTTGCAGATTTATATCACACCATGCACCCAGCTGTTCTAATGGCGTTGCAATGTGTTGTTGACGCCGCTAAACAGGCCAATATACCGGTCGGTTTGTGTGGTGAATTAGCAGGTGATCCAGCAGGTGCTTTGCTGCTTATGGGAATGGGGTATGACAGCCTGTCTATGAACGCTTCAAGCTTGCCAAAGGTGAAGTCGGTGATTCGTAACTTCAGCCTTGCTCAAGCGCAGCAAATGCTTGAAAGTGCGGTGGCTCAAGAGGGCGCTGAGGGGGTACAACAAGTCATTCAGGAACACCTAAAAGCTGCGGGACTTACTCGGTTACATAGCCGCTATGTGGGTAATTAAGCCCGCGCAAATAGTCCACATTATCACCCCTATAAGTGCATCCAACACGCGCCATGAAACTGGGTTTGTAAATATTGGCATAAGCCATTGTGCGCCCCAAGCCAGGCTAAAAAACCAGATAAAAGATGCGCTCACTGCGCCACAGCCAAACCATATTTTGTCGTAACCTACGTACTGACTGCTGATACCTCCCAATAAAACCATGGTGTCTAAATAAACATGAGGGTTGAGCCAGCTCACGCTTGCAGCAATCCCTAAAGCTTTTGTTAGTGAGTACTTACCGTCACCATAATCTATACTCATTGCATGGCTTTGAGCTGCAGATTTAAAAGCAAGCGCCCCATAAACAAACAAAAATACAGCCCCAACGATAGAAATCCATAGTAATAAACCCGGCTGTGCCTGGACTAAGGCACCCATTCCAAAAATACCTAAGCAGATGAATATTGCATCGCTAAGGCTACATAATAGTGCCACAGAGTATTGGTGCTGGTTACGCAAAGCCCGATTGAGCAAAAAGGCATTTTGAGCCCCTATTGCAATGATCAGTGCGCCACTAAGGGCTAAGCCATTTAGAAAAATTAAACCGGTATTCATGGCTGTTGTATTGTCCAAAAAAATTGTTGGTGACTGGGTGTTTGCGTATCAAAGCAAGTTTCAAAAACGTCCATTTCACCAGCGTTATTTCGATACATGCTGATGCAGGTTCTGGTGCCGTAATCATACTCAGGCACTTCAATATAACAAGCTGAAAGACGCCTCTCTAGCGCTAATGCGACCCCTGTTTTTGGCAGCAAGTGATCCTGCGCTATGTCGGTGCTGCGCATCATTTTTTGCAAAAAATCATGGCTTGGGGGTGCACTCAATCTTTGTGATAGGGCTTCTTTTACATACTGACATTTAGGCCAAGTGCTGTGAATATGGCCATTGCTCAGGCTGTAAAGGCCTTTGGGCAGTACTTGAGGTTCGTAGTGTGTTTTATTGGCGCAGACCACAAGATCTTTGTTATCCCACAGTAATAAGTTAAAGCCAGAGAACTTTTCCATGTCTAAAGTCTTTGCAAATGCCAACGCTGAGCCGTCTTGGCTTAGAAAATCAACCACCAGTCTACCCCTTGATTGCGGCGGTGCTTGGTCTTCTTCATGGGCCTCTTTTGCATTGAACATTCTGTAATTAGTTAACGCTGCCCAACGACCGTTTTTGTGAATTGCAAGCCATGTTCCACCTGCCTGTAAGTCTTTGCCTGCTAGTATGTTGATGTCTTTCCACCAGTGCATATTCTGCGTTGGGCGGCTCAAAAATTCATCTCTGTTGGATGATAAAATGAGTGGGTAATCAGGGTGTAGCTGGTGGGCAAAAACGATCAAACACATAAAAAACAGCCCCTTCTATACTTTGCGCTTATGACATAGAGCGTAGATAATAGCTTCTTTACCCTGTGGATGTGAATGCATGATCTTTATTAGCTATATGGCTCTTGGCGCAATCTCAGGATTACTTGCGGGTCTATTTGGTATTGGCGGGGGCATTATAGTCGTGCCCGTGCTCGTAGTTGCATTTACCTTGCAGGGAATTGACCCAGAGATCTTGTTTTATATGGCGATTGCTACCTCGCTTGCTAATATTATTTTCACTTCTGTATCTGCAATTCGCATACATCAAAAAAAGTCTGCCATTCAATGGTTTATCGCTAAGCCTATTGCTTTAGGGATGCTTTTGGGATCTGTGGTTGGCGTGAATACTGCCCTTAGTATTCCTGCACTATACCTACAAGCTAGCTTTGGTGTGTTTGCTATTTTTATAGGTGTCAGAATGATGCGTTCAGCAGGCACTCAAGGTTCATTAGCCATTCCTTCGAGTGTTGGTCTTAGTAGCGTTGGCGTGGGTATTGGCTGGGTTTCGGTGTTATTTGGTATCGGCGGGGGCAATCTTTTAGTCGCCTGGTTATCCAATCGTGGTTTAACCATACAAAAAGCCATTGCTACAGCCAGTGCTTGTGGTTTTGCTATCGCTATTTCAGGAGCTATATCTAATGCTGTACTAGGCTATGAGAACCCCTTATTACCGCCTTTTAGCTTGGGTTACATCTATCTACCCGCTTTAACGGGTTTGGTGGCAACTAGTTTTATTTTTGCCTCGTATGGCTCAAAGCTTGCCCATCGGTTGTCGCAAAAAATGTTAAAGCAACTGTTTGCTTGGGTGTTATTATTAACGGGTCTAAGAATGTTTATCAGCGTCTGGTTTTAAGGATAAAAATGCTCACATTTCCTAATATTGATCCAGTTTTAATTCAGCTAGGCCCATTATCAATCCATTGGTATGGGCTCATGTACCTTTTGGCTTTTGGTTCTGCTTTTTGGCTCGGCAATAAGCGGGCTGCAGCTGTGGGTATCACGAAAGAACAGCTAAGTGATCTTATCTTCTTTGGGGCGATAGGCGTTGTGGTCGGTGGCAGGCTTGGCTATATCATATTTTATCAATTCCAAGCGTTTTTAGAAAACCCCGCTATTTTGCTTAGGATATGGGAGGGCGGTATGTCTTTCCACGGTGGCTTTATAGGGGTGCTTTTAAGTGGGCTTTGGTTTGTTCGCAAGTATAAATTTAGCTATGCCAAGCTTATCGATTTTGTGGTGCCGATTGTTCCGATGGGACTTGGCGCAGGGCGCTTAGGTAATTTCATTGGTGGCGAGCTTTGGGGGCGACCCACCAGTTTGCCCTGGGGTATGGTGTTTCCTCACGTTGATAGTCTAGCAAGGCACCCTTCTCAGCTGTACCAATTATTTCTTGAGGGTATCCTATTGTTTGCGCTGGTTTGGTTATATTCTGCAAAGCCTAGGGCAAAACTTAAAGTAACGGGCATGTTTTTGCTGGGCTATGGCCTGCAGCGATTTATTGTTGAATTTGCTCGCCAGCCAGATGCCCATTTAAACTATGTGGCTTTTGATTGGATGACTCAAGGCCAGCTACTTTGTTTGCCAATGATTGGTGTTGGGTTATATTTATTAGTACGAAAGATCTCTATTAAAGGTTAAAATAGAGTCTTTATTATCTTGGGTGGGTTTTTTATATGCAGCAGTATCTCGAATTAATGCGACATGTCCGTGATACCGGTGCGTTAAAGGAAGACCGTACTGGTACCGGCACGTTGAGTGTTTTTGGTTATCAGATGCGCTTCGATCTATCTAAAGGTTTTCCTGTTCTAACCACTAAAAAGTTACACTTGAAGTCGATCATTCATGAGCTATTGTGGTTTTTACAAGGCTCGACCAACATCAAATATTTGAGCGATAACGGTGTTCGTATTTGGGATGAATGGGCCGATGAAGACGGCAACTTGGGCCCAGTATATGGCTCACAGTGGCGCTCATGGCCTAAGCCTGATGGCAGCCACATTGACCAGATTAGTCAATTAATTGATCAAATTAAAACTAACCCAGATTCTCGCAGGCTTATTGTTAGCGCATGGAATGTGGCTGATGTAGAAAAAATGGCTTTGCCGCCTTGCCATATGATGTTTCAGTTTTATGTGGCCGATGGAAAACTGTCATGCCAGTTATACCAGCGCAGTGCAGACATATTTTTAGGGGTGCCTTTTAACATAGCAAGCTATGCACTTTTAACCATGATGATAGCCCAGGTTTGTCACCTAGAGGTGGGTGAATTTGTTCATACACTAGGCGATGCTCATTTATATTCTAATCACTTAGAACAGGTCGATTTGCAACTCTCTCGTGAACCCATGGATTTACCCAGCATGAGTATAAACCCCGATGTGTCCGACATTTTTGACTTTAAGATTGATGACTTTGAATTGGTAGGTTATGAATCACACCCACACATCAAAGCAGCGGTGGCCGTATGAGCCTTGCTCTAATCGTTGCGGCCTCTGAAAATAACGTCATTGGCCGTAATAATGAACTGCCGTGGTATTTACCTGGCGACTTGCAATATTTCAAAGCCATGACTTTGGGTAAGCCTGTGATTATGGGGCGAAAAACTTTTGAATCCATCGGGAAGCCATTGCCTGGCCGCGATAATATCGTGATTAGCCGACAGGCAGATTATAGCGCCCAAGGCATAAAAGTGGTTGCAAGTTTAGAAGATGCGATTGCCTTAGGCCAGAGTATTAATTTAATCAACGGCGCAGATGAAATCATGGTCATTGGCGGCGCACAAATATACCAGCAAGCCTTAGCATTAGCTGATCGTGTGTATCTTACAAGAGTACACCGTAAAGTAGAGGGCGATGCTTATTTTCCGGCATTAAATGCCCAAGATTGGAGTGAAGTAGCCAGAGAAGATGTGGCTGCTGAAGAGCCTAACCCATTTGATTTTAGCTATTTAGTGCTTGATCGAAAGGTTTAAAGTAAAAATGCCATGACCCATTGGGCCATGGCATTAGCATTGTTTAGTCCAGCAGACTAAGGTCTCTAACTGCACCTTTGTCCGCGCTAGTGACTGTTTTAGCGTAAAACTTAAGGGCTGAACTGACTGAACGTGGACGATCAGCTTCTGGTTTCCAGCCATCCTTACCCTTGGCATTCATCGCATCTCTACGCTTTGCCATCTCATCATCACTAATTAACACATCAATGGTTCTGTTAGGGATATCGATACGAATACGATCACCCTGCTCAACTAAAGCAAGGTTGCCACCACTTGCAGCTTCTGGTGAAGCATGGCCAATAGATAGGCCAGAGGTGCCACCTGAGAAACGACCATCAGTTAGCAAAGCACAAGTTTTGCCTAACCCTTTAGACTTCAGATAGCTAGTAGGGTACAACATTTCTTGCATACCTGGGCCACCTTTAGGGCCTTCATAGCGGATTACAATAACGTCGCCTTCTTTAACCTTGTCGCCCAAAATATCAGCAACCGCTTGGTCTTGGCTTTCACAAATATAAGCGGGGCCTTCAAACAACCAGATGCTTTCGTCTACGCCTGCAGTTTTAACCACACAGCCATCTTCAGCAAGGTTGCCCGTTAGAACGGCCAAGCCGCCCTCTGTAGAGTAGGCGTTTGCCATATCTCTCACACAGCCTTCTGCGCGATCATCATCCACGCTTGGCCATCTGGTCGCTTGGCTAAATGCAGTTTGGGTTGGGATGCCGGCAGGGCCAGCTTTGTAAAATTCTTTTACGGCCTCATCTTGGGTCACGGTGATGTCCCATTTAGCCAGCGCTTCTTCTAGGCTTGGGCTATGCACTGTGGCTAATTCTGAATGCAAAAGGCCGGCTCGGTTAAGCTCGCCTAGGATACCAAACACGCCACCTGCACGATGCACATCTTCCATGTGGTATTTAGGCGTACTTGGCGCTACCTTACAAAGCTGAGGCACTTTTCTTGAAAGTTCATCGATGTTGCTCATGTCAAAATCAATGAGGCCCTCTTGTGCACCTGCTAATAAGTGCAAGATAGTATTAGTAGAGCCGCCCATCGCAATATCTAAACTCATGGCGTTTTCAAAGGCTTTGAAGTTTGCGATATTTCTTGGCAAAGCACTTTCGTCATCATTTTCATAGTAACGTTTGCAAAGCTCAACTACAGTGCGCCCGGCTTCTAGAAATAGCTCTTCACGGTCTGCGTGAGTAGCCAATAAACTACCATTACCAGGCAATGACAAGCCTAAAGCTTCTGTTAAGCAGTTCATTGAATTGGCTGTGAACATGCCAGAGCAAGAGCCGCATGTCGGGCATGCTGAGCGTTCATATTCAGCGACAGATTCATCACTTGCGGTATCATCAACTGCAATCACCATAGCGTCTACAAGGTCTAACTTTCGATCACCAAGCTTGGTCTTACCCGCTTCCATCGGGCCACCCGATACAAATACACATGGAATATTAAGGCGCATCGCCGCCATAAACATCCCTGGGGTGATTTTGTCACAGTTAGAAATACAAACCATGGCATCTGCACAGTGGGCATTCACCATATATTCTACTGAGTCTGCAATAATGTCCCGAGATGGCAAAGAATAAAGCATGCCATCGTGTCCCATAGCGATACCATCATCTACAGCAATGGTATTAAATTCTTTCGCTACGCCGCCTGCTTTTTCAATCTCGCGTGCAACCAATTGCCCCATGTCTTTAAGGTGAACATGCCCTGGAACAAACTGGGTAAAAGAGTTACACACTGCGATGATGGGTTTTTGAAAATCTGAATCGGTCATCCCGGTAGCTCGCCATAAGGCGCGAGCACCTGCCATATTGCGGCCAGAAGTTGAGGTTTTAGAACGATAAATGGGCATGAGATAAGTGCCTTGTATAAAAAGTTGTTAAGTTAAGTTAGCGCAATTCTTTGCTAAACACTTTGGAATTGCGCTGAAAATTGTATAGTGACTGCCTGCGAGTAGGTAAGTCAGCAATGTCGCCGGCTACGAAACCATTCTCAATAAACCAGTGAGAAGAAGCCGTAGTCAACACAAACAGGGTTTGTAGGCCCATGTGGCTGGACTGTTGTTCCATATGCTTGAGCAGTATCTGACCGCGGTTACCGCCACGGTAATCGGCATCTATTGCCATGCAAGCCAATTCGCCTTGGCGAGCGTCGTCAAATGGGTACAATGCAGCACAGCCTATAATAGCATTGTCTCGCTCAATTACGCTAAAGTAGTGAATCTCAGATTCAAGTAATTCTCTTGAGCGACGCACCAGAACACCTTCATCTTCAAGGGGCCTTATCAGCTGTAAGATACCACCCACGTCATCAATGTTGGCGTTACGAACCTGTTCGTAACTTTCTTTGATCACCATTGTACCTGAACCATCGCGGCTAAATAACTCGCTTAACAAAGCGCCATTTTCCTCGTAGCTAAGCAGGTGGCCTCTAGCTACACCCTCATCGCAAGCCCTAGATAAAACATCGATGTTCATCGATAAATCGGTCCAGCTGTTTCCGCTTGATTGATGCTGGTGCACTAATCTGTGGCCTGCCCGGGTCAGCAGCTCTGCCACTGTTTCGCCGCGCGAGTTGGTAATGCCTCGGTCTTTGCCAAATACGATGAGCTTATCGGCTTGCAAGCTTGCTGCAACTCGGCCTGCAACTTGGGCCGCTGCTAAGTTGAAGGTTTCTCCTGTAGGCGAATAACCTAAGCATGAAATAAGCACTAAATTGCCGTCATCAAGCTGCTTGCTTATGGCGTGCGAGTCGACTCTTCGCACTTCACCTGTATAGGCAAAGTCGACACCATTTTTTACGCCGATTGGGCGGGCAGTGATAAAATTGCCACGACTGGTCCTAATTCTAGACCCGTGCATTGGCGAGTTTGCGATGCCCATAGAAAATCGAGCTTCCAGTTGCATGGCTTGACGGCCAACAGTGGCTTGAACCAGTGCTAGCTGAGCTAAGTCGGTAATCCGTAAACCATTGTGAAACTTGGCCTGGGTATTCGCCTTGTCGCAGCTCGTTTCAATTTGAGGGCGGCTACCATGGACCAATACCAACTTCACACCTAAGCTGTTGAGCAAATTAATGTCATGAATTGTATGCGCAAAATTAGAATGAGCTAGCGCTTCACCCGGTAGATAAATGACAAAGGTACGTCCCCGATGAGCATTGATATACGGCGCAGAATGGCGAAACCAGTTCACGTATTGCTGATTGGCCTCGATCACTTTAAATTACCTATAGATTAGACTGTTTACAGCCACTATTAAGCCGCGCTGAGGCCGCTGTGTCAATCACACAACGGGCTCTAAGTCAGAAAAATAACCCTAGGTTAACTGGGTATTGCTCAAAAATTATAATTTATCTTGGTTGCCAGCATTTTCTTGCCCAAAACATGGGCGTTTTAAGGCTTTGAAAACATACTGCAATGGCTCCTTTGATCTATCGCTTGCTTGTGCGCGTCACTTTCCGTTAGTGTCTTAGCCTAAGCACACCCACAGCATCTATTGCCTTTTGATAAGGCAGCTAAACGGCGCTTCAACCTTGTTGTTTGAAAAGGAGTTTTGGACTTGATCCTCATTACGACAGAAAATCAGAAACTCATCGCTGGCTTGCATGAGCAGCTAAGAATGGAGACGGTTCGCTGGTTTGAAAAGATTGAACCCGAAAATCAGAAGGTCTGGGAAGAGCCATACCTGCAAACACAGCTGATAAAAGTGATTGTGGCAAGCCCATTTTCAGCCCAAACATTCCTCATTAAACCTAGCCTAATGAACCCTAGTTTCTTGGGTTCAGCTTTTAATAAAAAGCAATTGCAACAAGAACTGGCGCATGCAGTAGCCATGGTCAAAGCGGAAGTTTCGCTTCATGACACATTAAGGCAATTTAGAAATGCTCATCAGGTGCGGTTAATCTGGCGCAACCGATGTGGCTTATGCGAAACCCAAAACCTTGTTGAAGAGTTATCTCACCTAGCTGATGTCTGTGTTGATGAGGCCTTAAGTTGGCTGCATCAAGATAGCGTAAAGCAATGGGGTCAGCCCACAGATGCCCAAGGCACCCCTCAATATCTAGTCGTTTTGGGTATGGGTAAATTGGGTGGCAAAGAGTTGAATTTGTCTTCAGACATAGATTTGATTTTTAGTTATAACGAGGCAGGTGTGACTGAAGGCGCCAAGCGCAGCATCGATAACCAGCAGTTCTTTATACGCCTTGGTCAGCGTTTAATCAAAGCCCTTGATGCTATCAGCGCCCAAGGTTTTGTATTTCGTGTGGATATGAGGTTAAGACCATACGGAGCCAGTGGAGCGTTATGCCTCAGTTTTGATGCGATGGAAATTTATTACCAACAACAAGGTCGAGAGTGGGAACGCTATGCATTGATAAAGGCACGGGTGATTGCAGGTGATCTGGATCAGGGTGCCAAATTGTTGGAATTGTTAAGGCCGTTTATCTATCGAAAGTATTTAGATTTTGGTGCGATTGAATCCCTAAGAAGTTTGAAGAAAATGATCGCTAGCGAAGTGCGAAGGCGCGGCTTGCAACAAAATGTGAAACTAGGTGCAGGTGGTATTCGTGAAGTTGAGTTCATCGCACAAGCGTTTCAGCTCATTCGAGGGGGCAGAGACCTTCGTCTGCGCACCAACCAGCTGATGGAAGTGCTATCAGTGCTGCCTAAAACATTAGATTTAACTGCAGCTGAGGCACAAAGTCTGCGCCAACATTATTGGTTTTTAAGAGATGTTGAACATGCACTTCAAGCGGTCAATGATCAGCAAACTCAAGACTTGCCCAAAAGCCCACTGGAGCAAGAACGCATTGCGTTCGCTCTAAATTTTGATACTTGGCAAGCTTTGCAGGCAAGCATAGATCAATCACGAAAGTTTATTCATCAACAGTTTGATCTTGTTGTTGCGCAAAAGCAGCCCCATGAGCCTCTAGAGCAGGAGGACCCCCTGGCAGAGCTGTGGAATGAAATTGTGCACCTGGCCAGCCAATCCGACCAATATCAGCCCCATCCAGAGTGGAGTGCAGTATTAGTTGAACAAGGCTTTGAAGAGACCGACCTGCTGCTGGGGCAATTGTGGTCACTGCAAGTAAGCCGAACTGCACAAATGATGCAGCCGATCGCGCAAGAAAGGTTAGCCAAATTAATGCCACAAGTGCTGTTTTTAGCGGCGCAACAAGAAAACAAGACGGTCACGATAGCCAGAGTGTTGGTATTGATTGAGGCCGTTTTAAGACGCTCAGCTTATTTAGCACTGCTGCTTGAGAACCCTTCAGCGCTGAAGTTATTGGTCGAACTGTGTGCTGCTAGCCCCTGGTTTGCGGATTTTTTAGCGCGACAGCCTTCCTTGCTTGATGAGCTGTTAGATGTAAATAGCCTATTTAGTGTGCCAGATGCGATCGCATTAAAAATGGAGCTTGAACAATCACTGCTGCGCATACCAGAGGAAGATGCTGAGCAAATTATGGAGGCTTTAAGGCACTTTAAGCACGCGCATTTGTTGCGTATTGCTGCGCAGGAAGTTACTGGCAGGTTGCCTTTAATGAGGGTCAGTGATCAACTCACCTATGTTGCTGAGGCGATTGTGGGGCAGGTGAAAAACCTAGCTTGGCGCCAGCTTAGTGAGCGCCATGGACAACCCCAAAATGAGCAAGGTGCGTGTGATGATTTTATAGTTGTGGGTTATGGCAAAGTTGGTGGTTGGGAGCTTAGCTATGGGTCAGATCTAGATCTTGTGTTTGTTTATGATATGCCCTCAGAGCTTGAAACTGATGGTGCAAAAGCAGTTGCTAATAGCGTGTTTTTTACCAGGCTTGGTCAGCGCATGATCAATTACCTGAACACGGTGACAGTATCCGGTCAGCTGTACGAAGTTGATATGAGATTACGGCCTGATGGAGCCAAGGGTTTGTTAGTTTCTACGCTAACCGCTTTTAAGCGCTATCAGCTGAATGACGCTTGGACTTGGGAGCACCAAGCTTTGGTGAGAGCAAGGGTCATTGCTGGCAGTGAAGCGCTAGCTCAATCGTTTTATCGGGTTCGAAGGCAGGTTTTAGGGCAAGAAAGAGACCAGCAAAAACTGAAACTAGACGTGGTTAACATGCGCACCAAAATGCGCGAACAGCTTGCGACTAAGCCCAAAACTGATGATGCGAATGCGCAATTTCATTTAAAGCATGACGAAGGTGGAATGGTTGATATTGAGTTTATGGTGCAGTTTGGCGTGCTTGCCTATGCCTTTGAGTATCCAGAGGTGCTGACCTACACGGATAATATTCGCATTCTTGAGATTTTTGAGCAGTGCGATATTTTGACAAGCGTTCAAGCCGAAGATTTACGACAAGCGTATCAGTTGATTAGAGCCACAGAACATCGTCTTAGTTTACAAAACAAAAAAGGCCAGGTGTTTGGCCAATATCTAAAGGAACAGCGCCAACGAGTGCAGCAAATATGGCAAGCTTTTATGTAAGCCCAAACTTAAAGCTGAAAGGTCTATAAATGTGGGTTAGTAAAAACTTTTAGTGCCTGGCGGGCGTGTTTTAAAACGCCGATGAAGCCATAGGTATTGGCTGGGATACATGCGTACTTGAGCTTCAATGGCGCTATTAATAGCGTTTGCATCAGCGACCAAATCACCACTAGGAACGTTTGGCAGATCATCGCTGATCTTTAACTCATACGCTTGATCTGCTTGGGTTCTGTGATGGCTAAATTGCAAAACTTTTGCTCCAGTAGCAGAAGCTAAGCGACTAATGATGGGTGTGGTTGCCGTTTCTATACCAAAAAAATCGGCAAAAACTGACCGCTGTGCACCTACATCCTGATCAGGGGCAAGCCATACTGTTTTGCCTTCTTTGAGTAGTCTCATGACTTGGCGAATATCTTCTCGTTCTACGATACCTGGCAAATGAGACAGGCGTCCACGACTGATAATTTCATCCATTAACTCATTCCCATGGCGCTGATAAGTGGCGTAGTAGGGAAAGGTTGGGGCAAGTAGGATGCCGCCTAAATCTAAACTGGTATAGTGAGCGCCCACTAACAATACGCCGCGCCCTTGATCTTGCGCCTGCTCTATTAAATGGGCGCCTTCGATGGAGACCCTGTGGGTGAACTGTTTGCGGGAACTCCACCAAGCCATTGCGGTCTCAATAACACCAATGCCATTGTCTTTAAATGTTTGTTTAACCAAAGCTGCTTGATCCGGCGCACTCAGGTGGCTGTAACACAAGGCGATATTGGTTTTTGCAATCGATCTTCTGCGACTAGATAGCTGATACAATAGGCTGCCAAGTGCGCGGCCACAGGCCATACGCCAATGCCAAGGCAAGATGATAATAAGGCGAAGGCAAGCGATACCTAACCAAATAGGCCAGTATTTTAAGGTGTAAAATTTACGCGGTATTGGATGATTTTGTGGCATAAAGTGTTGGTACACTATAAAAAGATCACCCTGTTAAGGGTAAAATGAATCAATAACAAGGTCATAGTTTACACTGAGCAAGCAACACCAGCCAGAGAAACTAAGGCTCTATTTTTCAGCAAGGACAATCAATGAGTCGCAACCAAACCACTGAAGATCATCCCCAATCACTGGGGGCGTGGCAAGCTTATAAGCGGCTTTTAGGATATGTGTTTCAACACAAAGCGGCCTTTAGCCTAAGCATTTTGGGGTTTGTTCTGTTTGCCCTGACTCAGCCTGCTTTTGCAAGCTTAATGGAATACATGGTGGATAGTGTCGAATCCGGTGATGCCCGGGCAAGGATATTTATTCCTGCTGCCGTGATTGTCATTTTTTTAGTGCGCGGTATTGGATTTTTCTTAGGCAATTATGGCCTTACCTATGTTGCTAGACGCTTGATTCATCAAATGCGAGTGGATATTTTTGATCGCTTGCTGGTGCTTCCGGCCAGTTTTTATCACCGTAATTCCTCGGCCACTTTATTATCCAAACTGACATTTAATGTAGAGCAGCTCACTGGTGCAGCTACTGAGGCTCTTAAGATTTTTGTGCGTGAAGGCCTCACCATTGTCGGCTTACTGGCTTACATTTTTTACCTCAACTGGCAGCTTTCGCTAGTATTTTTAACCATAGGCCCATTTATTGGTTGGATTGTGGGCAAAGCAGCCAAACGCTTTAGAAATATTAGCTCTAACTTGCAAGATAGTATGGGCCAAGTGACTGCAAGCGCCAGTGAAGTGATTAAAGGCTACGAAGTGGTTAGGGTTTTCGGCGCTCAAAAGCAAGAGCGTGAGAGCTTTTCTAAAGCCAGCAATAACAACCGTCAGCAAGCGATGAAATTAGTTTTGGCTGAATCCATCTCCACGCCTCTAGTACAAATGATTGTAGGGGTTGCAATGGCGGGCCTTATCTATTTAGCTTTGCATCCAAATATTATTAACACCATGAGTGCGGGGCAATTTATTGCCTTCATCACGGCTTCTGGCATGTTAACTAAGCCTTTGCGTTCGATGACTGAGATCAATAGCATCTTGCAGCAGGGTATTGCCGCTTCGCAGAGTATTTTTTCTCTACTTGATGAACAACCTGAAACTGACAGGGGTACAAAGTCGATTGGTAGAGTGAAAGGTTTAGTTGATTTTAAAGCCGTCGATTTTAGCTATGACAAACAACCCCTGTTACAGCAGGTGACTATAAACATTCAACCAGGCCAGGTGGTCGCTTTAGTGGGGCGTTCTGGGAGCGGAAAGTCTACTTTAGTGAATTTATTGTTGCGCTTTTATGAGCCTCAGGCGGGCCACATCTGTATTGACGGCGATGATATTCAAGATATTTCTCGCGCAGACCTTAGAAAGCAGGTGGCCTTGGTAAACCAGCAAGTTGTTTTGTTTAACGGTACCATTGCTGACAACATTGCCTATGGTGCGATGCAAGGCGCCTCTAGAGAGCAAGTTATGGACGCTGCTAAAGCAGCGCGAGTGACCGAGTTTACTGATCGTATGAGTTTGGGTTTAGACACCATGGTGGGTGAATCAGGCGTGCTCTTGTCTGGCGGTCAGCGCCAACGCATTGCCATTGCTAGAGCGCTTCTTAAGGATGCGCCGTTACTAGTATTAGATGAGGCCACCTCTGCTTTGGACACCGAGTCTGAACGGCATATTCAAGAAGCTTTAGAGCAGGTTATGGTGGGCCGCACAACCATAGTGATTGCCCATAGGCTTTCTACGATAGAACAAGCAGACGTTATTTTAGTCATGGATAAAGGCCAAGTTGTGGAGCAAGGTAGCCATCAGAGCTTGCTTTCAGAAGGGGGCGTCTATGCTCACCTTTATCAGCTACAGTTCCATACAGAAACTTAATCCTGATTCGAGCTGATCTTTGTTAGAAGCGTTTAAAGTTTGGTGAGTAGTTGCTTAATTTGCTCTCGCACAGGGGCTTGGCTGTAGGTGTTTTTTGCCGTCAGATAGGCAGCTTCACATAAAGCCTGATAACTTTTTTCATTGAGCCGGAGCGCTTTAGCTAATGTTTCTGCAAGGCTTTGTGCATCGATATCACACAAGAGCCCATTGACCTGGTCTTTGATAATGCCTTGTGGCCCTCCGCATTTGGTCGCCACCACTAAGCGCTTTCGAGCCATGGCTTCAATAACTATCATGCCAAAAGTTTCTCCGCGTGAAGGTAGACAGACTATGTCAGCATTATCTAAAAAACTGTCGCGCTCTTGGTTGCTAATCCAGTTCAATCGGGTGCTGATATTACTTAGCCCGAGATCTTTAATTGATTGGTCAATTTTTCTTTGCCAGCGGCCTTTGCCGGCAATCACTAATTCGAACTCAAGCCCTTGTCGTTTTAGAATGGCAGCAGCTTGTAATAAAATGTCTTGACCTTTGGTGCGCCTTAAAATGCCCATGCAAGCAATAACAGGTGTTTTTTTAAGCGATTTAAAGCTTGGCTCTTCTGTGGCGATCTCTACTAAGTTAGGAATGACCTCTAAAGCGCCATTGTAGCCCTTTGTTCTGGCAAAATTTGCAAGTACAGGTGAAACGCAAACCAATAAATCAGCGGCATTTATGCCATTTTCAGTGTAGCTGTGTAAAATCAAAACTAGTTTGCAGTGAGCAGGCATAGCGGCTCTTACCAGAACTGCATCAACGGGTTTGTGCACAATCACCAAATCTGGGCTTTCTTCTAATAGTAGCCCCCTGATTTTGGCTACTGCCATATGCTTTAATAACGGTAGTCTAGTTCTTGGATATGCAAGGCAGGTATAGTTTAGTCCGCGTTGTTTTAACAGCGGTTCTAATTGCGCCTTAGGCCGAATGACAGAAGTGACTTGATGACCTAATTGGCGTAGATTATCGCTATAATGCAAAAACGTTTGCTTAGGTCCGCCTAGGTCTTTGCCGGAAATTAAGTTGACAATTTTCATTGTTGTTGGCGTCACTAATGTTAATAATTCGCATTAGTTTAACAAACAAAAGGTTATTTTGTACCCGTGGCACTCTTCCTTTACACCTGTGTGACCTACTTAGTTTTGCCTTTGGTAGTGGCTTTTCATCTGCTGTTTATTTGGCGGCGCCCAGAATTTAGAGGCGGTTTTTGGCAGCGTTATGGTTGGCATCAAAAACAGCCAAGTAGGCCAATAATTGTGCATGCAGCAAGTGTTGGTGAGGTTAATGCTATAGCCTCACTTGTGCTTGGCTTAGTAAAAGAGACAGGCCAAAAGGTGCTTGTGACCACCACAAGTGTAACCGGACAAGCGCGGGCCCAAGAGCTTTTTCGCCACAATGAAAGCGTCAGTTGTGCTTATTTGCCTTTTGATCTGGGCTTGGCCAATGCCATCATGCTCCATCGGGTTAAGCCATTAGCACTATTGCTGGTGGAGACTGAACTTTGGCCAAATCTTATTAGTAGCTGCGCTCTTAGAAACATTCCTACCTTTTTAGTAAATGGTCGTTTGTCTGAACGCTCAGAAAAATCTTACGGGCGATTTGGTTTTTTAATAAATCCGATGCTGCAAAAAATAACTGGGATCTTTGTGCAAGATGAGGCCAGTTGTGATCGGTTTGTTAACTTGGGTGCCGATCAAAACTTAGTGAGCGTGCTTGGCAGTTTAAAGTATGACATTGATGTTCCTAAGCATCATGAAGACTTGGGTTTATTTATTCCTTTTGGCCTCACCTGGGTGTGCGGTAGTACTCGTATTGGTGAAGAGAGTGCATTAATTTCGGCTTGGATGCAGCTGCCAAAAGAAATTGAGGGCACCCTAGTGTTGGTGCCAAGGCACCCGAATCGGTTTGATGAGGTGGCAGATTTATGTGAGCAGACGGGTTTGCCCTGGCAAAGGTACAGCGCTATCGATCAAACTGACGCATTAACCAACGAGCATCAATTACCTAGGCATTCACGAAATATTTTGCTAGTGGATAAAATGGGCCTATTGCTCGATTTTTATAGGCAAGCTGACCTAGTGTTTGTTGGTGGCAGCCTTGCTGACATTGGGGGGCACAATCCCCTAGAGCCTGCGGCTTTGGGCAAACCTGTCATCATGGGCCCGCACTGCTTTAATTTCACAAAAGTATGCGATCAATTAGAACAAGTGAAGGCTTTAAAGGTGACCACTAACTCTGAATTATTGGCCGATTTAACACACCTATTAGCTGATCAAGACCTACGCCAAAGCATGGGCGAGGCAGGTGCACTATTGGTGCAAAAAAATAAAGGCGCGCTGGCAAAACATTTAAGTCACATTAAGTTGGCTCTTGGTATGTCGCACTCCAAAATTTCTAGTGGAGAAGAGCACTGATGCAGCGCGTAGCACTATCAAAAGATTTGGAGCTAAGCCGCATAATATACGGTATGTGGCGTTTGGGTGATGACGGCGACATCTCGCCAGTTTCTGTGCAAGCCAAAATAGAAGCGTGTTTAGAGCAAGGCATTACAAGCCTTGATCAAGCTGATATTTATGGCGGCTATCGTGCTGAAGGCCTACTTGGAAAATGTTTGTCTTGTGCCCCTCACTTACGAGATGAGCTAGAGATAATAACAAAATGCGGTATCGTTGCTCCGATGGGGCGATACCAAAGTATGCGAGTGAAACATTATGATACCTCTAAAGCTCACATCAATTATTGCGTTGAGTCCTCTTTAACACAAATGCAGATTGAGCATATTGACTGTTTGTTAATCCATCGCCCTGACCCGTTCATGGATCATGAAGAAACAGGCCAAGCTTTAGATGAACTGGTCGCTTCTGGAAAGGTTGCAAACGTTGGGGTATCCAATTTTAAACCTCATGATTGGACATTGCTCCAATCAGCCATGGATACGCAGCTTGTCACTAATCAAATTGAAATTAGTGTGATGGAAATTAGCCCGTTTACTAATGGCGATATCGCTTTTTTGCAAGAGAGAAAAATCAACCCCATGGCCTGGTCACCTCTTGGTGGAGGTTCCTTATTCAATCTTAGCGACCCAAAAAGCAAGGCCGTCTTTAACTGTTTATCTAACATTGCCAACCAACAAAACACCACTGCCGAAGCAGTGGCCGTAGCATGGCTACTCAAACACCCAGCTAACATTTTACCGGTCATGGGAACTAATAATTTGAGCCGTATTAAAGTATTGTCCAGTGCACTTAGTGTGCATCTTGATCGGCAAACATGGTTTGAAATCTACACAGCAGCCCTTGGGAGCGAAGTGGCTTAATGCGATTTAGCAACGCCTCACCGAAATGGTTTGGGCTTTTCGGGTTAAGCCTCATGTTAGTTTTGATGCCTGTATTGGGTGCGCTTTGGGCCTTCGTTTCCTACTTAGATAACGCACAATGGCTTGACTATGTCAGTGATCGTTACTTATGGAGGGTCGTCTGGTTTTCATGGTGGCAGGCAGCGTTATCTACGCTAATCAGTGTGTTGTGTGCTCTATTGGTGGCGCGTGCGCTGGCTAGACGCAAGTCTTTTTGGGGTAGGTGGCTATTGCTAAGGTGTTTTAGTGTGGCGTTAGTAGTGCCTAGTATCATTGCTGTTTATGGGATCATTTTGCTACACGGCAAGAACGGTTATTTTAACCAGCTTTGGGTGTATTTTGGGGGTGAAGCTCATAGCTATGTTTACGGTTTGATCGGTATTTTATTGGCCCATGTATTTTTTAATTTACCACTATCGACGCGTATAATACTGCAACGGTTTGACACCATAAACTCAGAAACTTGGCGGCTCTCAAATCAGTTGGGCATGAGCTCAATGCAACTGTGGCGTCACATCGAATGGCCCCATATAAAGAGCATATTACCCCAGCTTTGTGCTTTGGTTTTTGCTTTGTGTTTCACAAGTTTTGCTATCGTTATGACATTGGGCGCAGGACCCAAGGCCACCACCATTGAAGTGGCTATATTCCAAGCCATCCGGTTTGATTTTGACATCGCTAAAGCGGTGTATTTAAGCGTTCTTCAGATGGGTTTTTGTGGTTTGATTTTATGGATGGGTTTACGCCTAGGCAAACCAGTTGATGTGTTTGTAAGCATTGACGCGACGACCAAGAATTTGCGACCAGACTTAAATTCAGTATGGGCCAAAGCATTTGATGCTGGCATACTTTGTGTGGCAACACTTTTAGTTTTGCTGCCTTTGTTGGCTGTGATCATTGCAGCAATCAATCCGGCTTGGTTAGACGTGCTGGCAGATTTACGCTTGTGGAATGCCTTTGGTAATAGTTTATGGGTGGCTTTAGGGTCAGCTTTGTTAAGCTTATTAATGGCAGCAGGGCTATTACTTGCCCACCGCCACCTCAATGTTATTAACCCAAAGGCGGCACTAGCGGTTGAATGGATGGGTTCGGTTATTCTAGTGGTGCCACCTTTGGTTTTGGCAACTGGCTTATTCATTGGCCTAAGCCCACACGTTAATGTATTTGAAATTAACCTTTATATCGTAGTCTGGGTAAACGCATTGATGGGGTTGCCTTATGTGCTTCGTGTCATGTCTGTGGCTTATTTGAAAATTGAGAGTGACTATGGCCGTCTGTGCACTAGTATCGGGGTGCAGGGCTGGCATAGGTTTAGCAAAATTGAATGGCCTATCTTACGTAAGCCCATCGGCTTGGCACTGGCATTAGTTGGGGCTATGTCTGCTGGTGATCTTGGTGTGGTTGCTTTATTTGGTCAGCCTGATCTTCAAACCCTGCCGCTATTGATGTATCAACGTTTAGGTAGCTACCAAGCTGATGCGGCAGGCGTAACGGCGTCGGTATTGTTGGTTTTGTGTTTGTTTATTTTCGTGGTTTTTGAACGTGTGTGTGGGGGCAAAGATGATTGATTTTCAGGGAGTAAGCTGCCGCTTAGGGGACCATGAGTTCTTCTATGATCTGCAAATTCCGTTAGGTCAAATAGTAGCCGTAATGGGGGCCAGTGGTTCTGGAAAATCAACGTTACTCAATTTATTTGCAGGCTTTATCAAAGCCGATCACGGCGCCGCACAAATCATGTTTGATCAGCAACGCGTTGATACTTTAGAGCCCTCAAAAAGACCTGTAACAAGCTTGTTTCAAGAGTACAACTTGTTTGCTCATATGTCGGTGTTTAATAATGTTGCACTTGGAATCGCGCCCAGTTTAAAGTTAACTAAACAGCAAATTGAAGATGTAAACCAGTCCCTTGAGCAAGTAGGGCTGGGTGGTTTTGGCCAACGTTTGCCCAGTGAGTTATCCGGTGGCCAAAGACAAAGAGTAGCGCTTGGCAGGGCGTTAGTTCGCCGTAAACCTGTGTTATTGTTAGATGAACCTTTTAGCGCTTTGGATCCAGCTTTAAGGCAAGAAATGAGCTTGTTAGTAAAGCACTTAGCGCGTCTTCATAAGCTTACCGTATTGTTGGTCACTCATGAGCCAAAAGATGCATTAGCATTAGCTGATGAAGTGGTCTTTATCCACCAAGATAAAGTCCATTGGCAAGGTGCTAGCCCATTTTTCTTAGAGCAAGACGATCCGGCAATTAAAACTTATTTAGGCCACAAATAATATTGTGTCATAGGCTTAAAGCCAAGGGTAAAAACGATGCAAAGTAATTCATTGCCACCTAAAAAAACCGCGGGTCCTTTTCCGGATCTGCCAGAAAATTTGGAACAAAAAAGCCACGTTGTCGTGATAGGTGCTGGCATCTCTGGTCTGGCAAGCGCATGGTTTTTGAAGCAAAAAGGCTTTTCTGTGACCGTTTTAGAAGCGGGCAATCAAGTCGGTGGTAACCTGCAAACAGTTCAAAAAAATGGCTGTTTATGGGAGCGCGGCCCCAATTCCTTTATTAATAATCGTCAAGCCATGGCGCAACTGATAGCCCAGCTAGATTTAGGCTCGAGCATTGTTTTAGCGAATCAGTCGGCCCACAAAAGATTCATAGGTAAAAAAGGTAAAGTAATTGCTTTACCAGGAAGCTTAAAAGAAGCTTTGACGACACCTGTGATTAGTGTTTTTGCCAAATTACGATTGCTGATTGAGCCCTTAATTAGGCGGGTGAGCAAAGAAGAAAGCATCGCTGATTATGTAACACGAAGGTTAGGTCAGGAAGTAATGGATTGGATGATAGACCCCTTTATTTCAGGTGTATTTGCCGGTGATCCAAAGCGACTGTCAGCTGATGCAGCGGTGCCAAAAATTAAGGCTTTAGAAACTGAACATGGTTCTATGATTTTAGGCGGTATCGCTAAAATGAAAGCTAAAGCGGCTGAAAAAAATCTTGAAACTAAGCCTAGCGCCATTAAATTAGACGGCGCGATGATGAGTTTTGATCAGGGAATACATGCGCTGCCTAATGCCATTGCCCAAAAACTAGGTGATTCTATTATTCTCAACACCCAAGTTGATGGCCTTACATTTAGTCCTGAGTTTGGTTATCAAGTGAGGTCTGGCGATCAAATATGGCAAGCCCAAGAAGTAATATTGGCAGTGCCTTCTGCTCAAGTGGCAAGGATAATTGATGATTTAGCTTGGCCAAATGATGATCTCATGGACAAGGCTGTTAAGGCGTTAAGGGACATTGAATACCCAGCTGTTGCAAGTATCACAATGGCATTTTACAAGGATCAAATACAGCATCCATTGGACGGGTTTGGTTGTTTGCTGCCCTCTAAAGAGCGACAAAAAACACTTGGGGTGCTTTTCCCATCAAGTATCTTTGCTAACCGATGTCCAAACGACCAGCATTTGATGACCGTTTTTATAGGAGGCGCCAGAGGCGCAGATGTCATAAACATGACACCTGAGCAACGGGTGCAGATTATTCTCAAAGAACTGTCAGCCTACTTAGGCATTGTGGGCGAGCCACTTTGGTATGAAGAAAGCCTTTGGCCCAAGGCCATACCCCAATATAACTTGGGTCACTTAGCGCGTATTGAGCAGGTTGAGAATGCCTTAAGCCAATTTCCGGGGCTGCACCTTCGAAGTAATTGGCGTGATGGAGTGGCTGTGGGTGACTGTGTTGAACAAGCTTTCGCACTGGCCAATAAATTAAACCCGGCTGACACCCCATCAGCAATTTAACAAAGGTTGCTTAAGCCATGTATAAACCCACCTTCGACCTTAAAGATGTGCAGGTGATTGACCAGAATATTGTTTATCAAGGCTTTTATAAAGTCGAAAAGTTCAAGCTTCAGCATCGCTTATTTGCAGGCGGCACTAGCAAAGAGCTTAATCGTGAGCTAGTGCATAGGCTGCCAGCTGTTGCTGTGCTTATGTATGATGCAGACCAAGATTTAGTGGTGTTAGTGGAGCAGTTTCGAGTGGGTGCAATGGCGCATGAAAGCGGCCCATGGCAACTTGAAATGGTCGCCGGCATGATCGACACCAAAGAAACGCCCGAACAAGTGGCAGTGCGAGAATGTATGGAAGAATCGGGTGCTATCATCCATGAAAAGGATTTGGAGCTGGTGTCAAAGTATTTGGTCACATCAGGGGGCAGCAATGAAGAGCTGAGCATTTACTGTGCGCCGGTGAACGCCTCTTTGCTAGGGGGTGTATTTGGATTGCCCACTGAGGGAGAGGATATCAAGGTGCATATCATAAAACGTCAAGACTTTATCAAAATGTTAGAGCAAGGTCAGCTTTCTAACGCAGCTATTATCATCGCGTGCCAATGGTTAAATGTAAATTATCAAAGACTAACAAAGCAGTGGGCTAACCAATGACCTTGCGTATTGTTCAAATCACCGATTGCCATTTGCAGCCCGATAACAAAACCTTATACAAGGCAATAGATGCTGACGCGCACCTTGAACAATGTTTGCAATGGGTCAAAGAAAATGGCGATTTTGATCTTTTGGTTCTCTCTGGCGACCTGAGTAATCACGGCAGCCACAGCGCCTATGTAAGGCTCAATGCAAAAATTAGTCAGTTAAAGGTGCCTTGCGTTTGGATGTTGGGTAACCATGACGATGCTAATTTAATGCAGCAGGTCTGTTCTCAAGATGTAGCAAATTTAAGAGTGCTCGATTACTCCCATTGGCAATTAATCATGCTAAATACCACCGAGCACGCGGATGGCCAAGGTGGTGGAAGCTTATCCAATGACCAAATGAATGCCCTAGAAGAGGTGCTTATAGGCTCTAGTGAAAAGCCCTTATGCGTGTTTATGCACCATAACGCCTTACCCGTAAATTCAATGTGGCAAGATGAAATCATGCTGGGCAATGCCAGCGAATTTAACGCTTTGATCGCGAAATATCCCCAAGTTAAACTTGTGGTATGTGGTCATGTGCATCAAGAGTTTGACCGCTTTTCAGGCGCCGTGCGATATATGGCAACCCCTTCAAGTGCGGTGCAATTTGTATGTGAGCAAGATGAGTATAAAGTGGAGTCAGAATTAGGCCCAAGCTTTAGGTTGCTTACATTACTAAATGATGGCCAAATAATGACAGAAGTTAAACGCTTGCCTAAATTGTGAAATTATTCAAAACAAGGCGGCAAAACCCCTGAGTTAGTGGTTAATTACTGCTAATATAAAACGCTTAAATATGAGCGGCAAATACTCCTGTCGTTCCCTGTAAAGACTCTATTGGTGAATACGCCCTATGTCACAAGACAATTACACAGCTGATTCCATTGAAGTTCTAAGTGGTTTAGACCCGGTTAAAAAACGCCCGGGTATGTACACAGACACCAGTCGTCCCAATCACTTAGCCCAAGAAGTGATTGATAACTCGGTAGATGAGGCCCTAGCAGGGCATGCTAATCAAATTGACGTAACCCTTCATAGTGACCACTCACTCACTGTGACCGATAACGGTCGTGGCATGCCAGTAGATTTGCATGCTGAAGAAGGGGTGAGTGGTGTGGAGCTTATCCTTACGCGCCTGCATGCTGGAGGTAAATTCTCCAATAAGAATTACCAATTCTCTGGTGGTCTTCACGGCGTTGGCATCTCAGTAGTGAATGCACTGACCTCAAAGTTGGATGTAAAGATTAGACGCAATGGCCAGGTTTACCAAATTGGTTTTGCTGATGGTGAAAAGACGAGCGAACTTGAAATTGTAGACACCGTTGGCCAGCGTAATACCGGCACAAGCGTTACTTTTTCACCCGACCCTCAATATTTTGATTCACCAAAATTTTCTATTGTGCGGCTTAAACATGTACTTAGAGCTAAAGCCGTTTTATGCAGCGGTCTACGGGTCACCTTTAGTGACTTAACCGGCGCTGCTAAAGAAAAGCACGAATGGTATTACGAGCAAGGTTTGGATGACTACCTGCAAAGTGCCAACCAAAATTATGATTGCCTGCCTGAAACCCCCTTTGTTGGTAGCCGTAAGAGCGAAATTGAAGGCGTAGACTGGGCAGTGCAATGGTTGCCAGAGGGTGGCGACCTTACTCAAGAAGGTTATGTAAACCTAATTCCCACTGCTCAAGGTGGTACCCATGTGAATGGCCTAAGAAGTGGCTTGTTAGATGCGCTTAGAGAATTTTGTGAAATTAGGGCATTACTGCCAAGGGGTGTAAAACTTGGGCCTGAAGATATTTGGGATCGGTGTTGTTTTGTTTTATCAGTCAAGATGCAAGACCCACAATTTTCAGGCCAGACAAAAGAGCGCCTATCTTCGCGCCAGATCGTGGCTTACGTTTCTGGTGAGGTAAAGGATGCGTTCAGCCTTTGGCTCAATAAGCACACTGACGAGGGTGAAGCGTTAGCGGAGTTGGTTATTAACCATGCTCAAAAACGCCTAAGAGCCGGTAAAAAAGTGATTCGTAAGAAGGTCACGCAAGGACCAGCGCTGCCTGGCAAGCTTGCAGATTGCAGTGGTACAGATGTCAGTCGAGGCGAGTTATTCTTGGTTGAGGGTGATTCGGCTGGGGGTTCTGCAAAGCAGGCGCGTGAACGTGAGTTTCAGGCGATATTGCCGCTACGAGGTAAAATATTGAACACATGGGAGGTAGACTCTGGGCAAATACTGGCCTCCCAAGAAGTACATCATATTGCGGTAGCCATAGGTGTTGACCCTGGTGCGGATGATTTAGAGGGCCTGCGTTATGGCAAAATTTGTATTTTAGCCGACGCCGATTCAGACGGCTTGCACATCGCTACACTTTTATGCGCCTTGTTTATTCGCCATTTTAAGCCATTAGTTGCGGCTGGCCATGTCTATGTTGCCATGCCTCCTCTCTACCGTATCGATATTGGCAAAGAAGTGTTTTACGCGCTGGATGAAAATGAAAAACAAAGTGTGCTTGATCACATCGAAGCAGAGAAAAAGCGAGGCAAGGTCAATGTACAGCGGTTTAAGGGCTTGGGAGAGATGAATCCATCGCAGCTTCGTGAAACCACCATGAAACCAGACAGCAGAAGGTTAGTGCAGCTCAGCCTAGAGCATGGTGATGGAACTATGGAAGTGATGGATATGTTGCTGGCCAAAAAACGTGCAGGTGATCGCAAGACCTGGTTGCAGGAAAAAGGTAACTTAGCGCAAGTGGATTAGAGTGTTTGGCAAGCCTGGATGGCTAAATCAATTTAACTTTGCACACCTTTGCAGAACGCTCACCCACACTCACACGCAGGCTCGCTATAGTAGAGGGGTAGTTAATAACCCGTCAATCTATACAGGAGAAAATTTATGAACAGCAATTTGAAACGGAATTTAATTATTATCCCAACCCTTGCCCTTGTGGGTTTGCTTGGTGCTAAAGCATCTTTTGCAGATGGTAAGGAAGGTCATCATAAAAAAGGCATGCATGGTGAGCATGGTGGTAAATATGCTGAGGGTAAAAAAGGTAAACAGCGCACCAAAAAAATGATGCGCAAAATGTCAAAAAAATTGGACCTAAGTGAAGCTCAAGAAGAGGCCATGTTAGAAATAATGCAGGCCCAGCAAGATTCAATGATGCAGAATCGCCAGGCGATGCAAGATCAGCTTGAGAAACTGCGTTCTTTAGAAGCCGGCAGTGACGCATATTTAGCACTGGCAAAAGAAATAGGAATGATGCAAGGCGAAGCTATGACTCAAAGGCTTGTTCAGCGCGGCCAGACACAAGCGCAAATTATGGCGCTATTGACTCCAGAACAGGTAGAAAAATACGAAGCCATGCATGCTGAAAAAGCTGAGAAATAATACTTTAGCGCATAAAGTACGCTATAAAGAAAAAACCTAGTGGTTTAATCTTAAAATGCCCTAACAAAACCGCAGCAGTTAAGTCAGCTGCGGTTTTTTTGCTTTATTTAGGATATAATTTCGCACTTTTATACCCCTACGCTAGAATTCATAGCAACGGTAACTTGGAAGTCATCCCATGGCCATCAACCCCTTGATCCGCAACTTTTCAATTATTGCCCATATCGATCATGGTAAGTCCACAATTGCTGATCGATTTATCCATATGTGTGGTGGCCTGTCTGACCGTGAAATGGAGCAGCAAGTCTTAGACTCTATGGATATTGAGCGTGAGCGTGGCATCACCATTAAGGCTCAAAGTGTCACCTTAGATTTCACCAGTAAAGATGGCCAAACCTATCAGCTAAACTTCATCGATACGCCTGGGCATGTGGATTTTTCTTACGAAGTGTCACGCTCGCTAGAGGCTTGCGAAGGCGCTTTGTTGGTGGTTGATGCGGCTCAGGGTGTTGAGGCACAATCGGTAGCTAACTGTTACACAGCCATTGAGCTGGGTTTGGAAGTGGTTCCTGTTTTAAACAAAATGGATCTGCCTCAGGCCGACCCAGACAAAGTAAAACAAGAGATCGAAGAAGTGATCGGTATTGATGCTTCTGATGCTGTTGAGGCCTCAGCAAAAAGTGGCTTGGGTATGGTGGATGTGCTGGAGCAACTCGTTGAAATGGTACCCCCGCCAGAGGGCGATGAAGAAGAGCCATTACAGGCCCTTATTATCGACTCTTGGTTTGATAACTATTTGGGCATTGTGTCCTTAGTACGTATTAAAAATGGTGTGCTAAGAAAGAAAGACAAGATTGTCGTCAAGTCTACTGGCATGCAATATGGCGTAGAAAACATTGGTATTTTCACCCCAAAGCGTAATCAAACAGGCATTTTGAAAGCCGGCGAAGTAGGCTACGTTGTCGCAGGCATCAAAGACATTCACGGGGCGCCAGTAGGTGATACCCTTACCCATGTAAAAACTTCAGATGTCCCTAGTCTTCCAGGTTTTAAAAAGGTTCAGCCGCAAGTCTACGCGGGTCTTTTCCCCACAAGCTCCGATGACTATGAAGATTTTCGTGAAGCACTTGCTAAACTTGCCTTAAATGATGCTTCGCTGTTTTATGAGCCAGAAAGTTCAGATGCTTTAGGCTTTGGTTTTCGCTGTGGTTTCTTGGGCATGTTGCACATGGAAATCATTCAAGAACGCTTGGAGCGTGAATATAACCTTGATCTATTAACTACTGCGCCCACAGTAATTTACGAGTTGGAGATGAATAACGGCAATGTTATTTACGTTGATAACCCGTCTAAGTTGCCTGACATGGGCGGTGTTGCAGAAATGCGTGAGCCCATCGTTGAAGCCAACATACTAGTTCCACAAGAACACTTGGGTAATGTGATTACCCTTTGCGTACAAAAACGCGGTGTACAAAAGAACATGCAATTTACCGCAAGCCAGGTTTCGCTCACCTATGACATGCCCATGAGCGAAGTGGTGCTAGATTTTTTTGATAGGCTTAAGTCTGTAAGCCGTGGTTATGCTTCATTAGAATATAATTTCGTGCGTTTCCAAGCAGCTAAGCTTGTGCGTTTGGATATTTTGATTAACGGTGATCGGGTAGATGCATTAGCGGTGATCATGCATAAAGATAACGCCCAAGGTCGAGGCCGTTCATTGTGTGAAAAAATGAAAGAGCTTATTCCAAGGCAAATGTTTGATGTGGCCATTCAGGCAGCTATTGGCGGCAATATCGTATCTCGAACCACCGTAAAAGCGCTACGCAAAAATGTAACTGCCAAGTGTTATGGTGGTGATATAAGCCGAAAGAAGAAGTTACTTTCTAAGCAAAAAGAAGGCAAGAAGCGCATGAAGCAGGTAGGTAGTGTTGAAATACCTCAAGATGCATTTTTAGCTGTATTAAAGCTAGATAGTTAAGGAGATTTTAAGTCATGGAATTTGATTTTGAATTGGTACTCACCGTTTTGGTGCTGGTATTGGGTGTCGGTTATGCACTTGATGTGTGGCTATGGAAGCCAGCTAGAGTTAAAGCATTAGCCCTAGCTATGGAAAGCTCTGCAAATCAGCTGCCTGAAGAAGATCAGCAAAAAATATTGCAGGAAAACTTTTTTGCCGAAAATAGTCGCTCCTTTTTTCCTGTTTTGGCATTTGTGCTTGTTTTACGCTCATTTTTTATGGAACCTTACCAGATCCCTTCAGGTTCTATGTTGCCTACGCTTGAGGTAGGTGATTTTATCATTGTAAATAAGTTTGAATATGGCATTAGGCTGCCTGTTTTGGGTACCAAGGTACTAGAATTTAACGAACCAAAAGCCGGTGATGTGATGGTGTTTAAGTTCCCAAAAGACCCGTCAATTAAATACATTAAACGAGTGGTTGGCGTGCCAGGTGATACGATCGAGCTGCGTAATAAAGTGATTTATCTCAATGGCCAAGAAATGACACAAACCTACCTAGGTGATGCCTCTGCTAACACTGAGATTTATGAAGAAAAGCTAGGTGATATTACCCACCAAATATGGCGTAACAAAAATAGTGGCCAAAACGGTAAAGTCACTATTCCTGAAGGCCAATATTTTGTTTTGGGTGATAATAGAGACGGCAGTAACGATAGCCGTTATTGGGGATTTGTGCCTGAAGCCAACATTACTGGCAAGGCGGTTGCTGTTTGGATGCAATGGGAAAACTTCTTTAGTTTGCCAAACTTTAGTACGGCAGGTAGCATCCAATAATTATGAAAGCGCCCGCCCAAACCGCCTACCAGCAAAAGATCGATGCACTTTGCACTGCCATTGGTTACACCTTTGTCGACGTGTCCCTTTTGCAATTGGCGCTTACCCATCGCTCGTGTGGGCATCGTAATTATGAGAGATTGGAGTTTCTAGGGGACTCTATCGTTAACTTTGTTATCGCTAATGCATTGTTTGAAAAATTCCCTAAAGCCCGTGAAGGCGAACTCAGCCGGCTTCGAGCTGGTTTAGTTAAAGGCGTTACTTTGGCAGAAATTGCCAATGAAATGCAGATTGGCCCTTGTCTTAAATTAGGGGCTGGTGAATTAAAAAGTGGCGGCCAAAGAAGAGAATCAATTTTAGCAGACGCGACAGAAGCCATCATTGGTGCCATCTATAAAGATGCTGGTATGGCTGTCGTTCAAGCAAGAATTATGGTTTGGTTTGCGTCGCGGTTGGATAATCTTAGCTTATCTGATAATCAAAAAGACCCAAAGACACGCCTGCAAGAATTTTTACAAGCCAAAAAAGAAGATTTGCCCGTTTATGACTTAACCGGTGTGAGTGGGCAAGACCATGATCAAATGTTTATCATAGAATGCCGTTGCAGTTTGCTTGATAAGCCCACCAAAGCCGAAGCGCCAAGCAGACGCATCGCAGAACAGAAGGCTGCTCGACTGGCCTTACAGAAACTTGGCCAAGAGTCTTAACAGTAGAAAACTATATGAGCGATTTAGAGACCTGGCTTGAAGCCCAAAAAGACAACACCAGTAAATGTGGTTATGTGGCCATTGTAGGTAGGCCAAACGTAGGTAAATCTACTTTGCTTAATCGTATTTTAGGTCAAAAAATAAGCATAACCTCTCGTAAACCACAAACAACGCGCCATCAAATCTTAGGTATTAAGACAGAGGGTGATGTTCAAGTTGTGTATGTAGACACACCGGGATTACATCTAGATCAGGCTGATAAAGCGATTAATCGCTATATGAATAAGGCGGCATCAAGTGCACTAAAACACGTGGATTTGGTAATTTTCATGGTGGATCGGACACGCTGGAACGATGCTGATGAGCATGTGTATGAGAAGGTAAAAGCCGCTAATTGCCCGGTTATTTTAGCGATCAATAAGATTGATATATTAGATGACAAACAGTCTCTATTGCCTTACTTACAAGAAATACAACAGCGCCTACCCAATGCTGTGTTAGTTCCTATTGCTGCGCATACAGGCACCTCGGTAGATCAGCTAGAACAGTGTGTGCTTGAGCAATTGCCCAATGGCAGGCACTTTTTCCCAGAAGATCAGGTGACTGATCGCAGTGCGCGTTTTATCACCGCTGAACTTATTCGAGAAAAAATAATGCGTCAGCTAGGCGATGAGCTGCCGTATCAAATGACGGTTGAGATTGAAGAATTTGCACAGGACGGCCCAGTATTGCATATTGGCGCATTGATATTGGTAGAGCGCAAAGGGCAAAAACGCATCCTCATTGGAGACAAAGGCGACCGCATAAAGCAAATAGGCCGTGATGCCCGTGTGGATATGGAGCGTATGTTTGAGTGTAAAGTCATGCTTAAATTATGGGTGAAGGTAAAAAGTGGCTGGTCTGACGATGAGCGCGCCTTGCAAAGCTTGGGCTATGACGGATTAGATTAACTTGTGAATGAGCAGCAACCCGCCTACGTTTTACATAGCCGCCCTTGGCGGGAAACGAGTGTTATTGCTGACTTATTCACACTCAATGATGGCCGAGTTTCAGCCATTGTTCATGGCGCTAGAAAGCCTCAGGGTAAAAAGCCTGCAAAACAAGCTTTAATCCAGCCTTTTACGCCGTTAATGGTTAGCTTTAGCGGTGGCAATGAATTACGGACCTGTGTTCAATTAGATGCCGCAGGCCCGCCCCTTGGTATCACAGGAAATTGTTTGTATAGCGGCCTGTATGCTAATGAGCTATTGCTCAATTTGTTGGCTGCTCATGATCCACATTCAAGGCTTTTTGCCTACTACCAAACTCTGCTTAATGGCCTGATGGACAATCCTATTTTAGAACAGAGTTTGCGCCCTTTTGAGGTCCATCTGATGGACGAACTGGGTTATCATATGGTGCTTGATAAAGATTACTTAAGTGCTCACCCTGTAGAAAGTGAGAAAAGTTATAAGCTAGTGCCGCTGCAGGGCGTGTGTTTAATTGACCCTTTGCAAGATGACTCAAAAGTGCCGGCCATTAGCGGCGCAATATTGCTTGAGCTTGCTTTTGGAAACTACACCAATAGTCAGTGTCTCAAAGTCGCCAAATATATGGCACGGGCCAATTTAAATGAGATATTAGGCGGCAAACCACTGCAAAGTCGAAATTTTTTTAGCGGCTCAAACACGACCATATAGGCCGTAAGAAATTAGCTCAGTGACAATGAGGAGAAGGTAAGATGGTTGATCCAAATAGGATTTTGCTGGGTGTAAACGTAGATCACGTGGCTACCTTGCGCCAAGCCCGCGGTACTCGTTATCCAGATCCAGTGAAAGCTGCACTTGATGCAGAGCAAGCTGGGGCAGACGGAATTACCGTTCATTTAAGAGAAGATGCACGCCACATTCAAGAGCGCGACGTGCGTCTTATGGCGCAAGTTTTGCAAACTCGCATGAATTTTGAAATGGCAGTAGCGGACCAGATGGTAGATCTTGCCGTTGAAATAGTGCCAGCTTACGTTTGTTTAGTGCCGGAAAAGCGCCAGGAACTCACTACTGAAGGTGGCCTTGATGTCGTGGCTCAAGAGGCAAAAATCACACAAGCCTGCCAACGCTTGCAAGCTGTGGGCATAGAGGTGTCGTTATTTATCGATGCAGACACTGATCAAATTGATGCGGCTAAACGCACCGGAGCCCCTTTAATTGAGCTTCATACAGGAGCTTATGCTGATGCAACATCACACTCCCAACAATTAGCTGAATTGCAACGCATCGCTAAAGCAGCAACCTATGCCAGTGAGCTAGGGTTGGTTGTAAACGGTGGGCACGGGCTTAATTTACAAAATGTAGAAGCTATCGCGGCAATTCCTGAGATGAATGAGTTAAATATTGGTCATTCACTGATAGCAGACGCTTTGTTTGTCGGCTTGCCCCAGGCTGTTAAAAATATGAAATCGCTCATGCTTGCAGCACGAGAGCCGCACCGCCCTAGCCGCGTTTAAATCTTCTAAGCACAGACATCATGGTTAAAGGCATTGGCACAGATATCGTTACTATCGCTAGAATAGAGGCAGCGTTAGAGCGCACAGGAAGAAAGTTTGCACAGCGAATATTGACTGAGTTTGAAATGACCCAGTTTGACGGAGCTAGTGCGCCGGCTGCTTTTTTGGCCAAGCGTTTTGCTGCAAAAGAAGCCGCCGCTAAAGCCCTTGGCACAGGGATTGGAAGAGGTGTTTCATTCCAACAGATGCAGATAGAACATGATGAAATGGGAGCGCCTTTGTTAATTCTTAGCGCTGGCGCTTTAAAGCGCCAAATAGAAATAGGTAGTCAGCATGCACACATCAGCATTGCCGATGAAGTAGAGCAAGCCCTAGCCTTTGTGGTGCTAAGTTAAAAATATTACTTGGAGTTTAATATGCATGAGTTTCCTACCATAGATCAATATGTGGGCCAGACTCCATTAGTGCGTTTACAGCGTTTGCCGGGTAATACCAGCAACATTATTCTTGCTAAACTTGAAGGCAATAACCCTGCAGGTTCTGTTAAAGATCGCCCGGCACTGAGCATGATTAATGAGGCTGAAAGGCGTGGCGATATTAAACCTGGCGATACACTTATAGAGGCTACTAGCGGCAATACTGGTATCGCACTGGCAATGGTGGCAGCAATAAAAGGCTATCGTTTGAAGCTTATCATGCCTGATAACATGAGCTCGGAGCGTAAAGCTTCGATGGCGGCATACGGTGCTGAACTCATTACCGTAACCCCAGAACAAGGCATGGAGAGTGCGAGAGACCTTGCCCTTGCTATGCAAGAGCGTGGTGAAGGTATGGTGTTAGATCAGTTTGCTAACACTGATAACCCGCTTGCTCATTATCGTACCACTGGGCCAGAAATTTGGCAGCAAACCCAAGGCAAGATTACCCACATGGTTAGCTCTATGGGCACCACTGGCACCATAATGGGTTTGTCCGCTTATTTTAAAGAACAAAATCCAGCGATTGAAATTCACGGCTTACAGCCTAATCCTGAATCCCAAATTCCAGGTATTAGGCGTTGGCCTAAAGCTTATTTGCCGAGTATTTTTGATGCCGCCAAGGTAGATGCCATTATCGACATGGATCAAGCTGAAGCAGAAGCGACCATGAAAGCTTTAGCCAAAGAAGAAGGCATTTTCGCGGGTGTATCATCAGGGGGCTCTGTTGCTGGCGCATTGCGTTTGTCTAAGCAAGTAGAGAATGCCGTTATTGTCTGTATTATTTGTGATCGAGGTGATCGCTATCTCTCCACTGGAGTATTTGCATAATCATGTCTCGTTTATCGCCTTTACAGCGCAAGCTTAAACTTAAAAAACCAGCAGCATCGGCAAAGCAGAAACGCTCTCAAGATCTAGTTGATGTGGAAATTGTGACTTTGCCTGTGGGCAAACACATCAACCTTGAGCTTGAAAACCTAAGCCATGACGGCAGAGGAGTTGGACGCTGGCAGGGCAAAACAATATTTGTCAAAGGTGCTTTGAAAGGCGAATCTGTGAAGGCTGAAGTACTTAGCGATCATAAAACCCATGCTGAAGCTAAATTATTGGAAGTTGCGCTGGCAAGCGAAGATCGTGTGGCTCCTGTGTGTAAAGTTTATGAAACCTGCGGTGGTTGTCAGCTGCAACACCTAGAACCTAGTGCCCAAGTCTCTTCAAAACAATCAGCGATTGCAGAGCAGTTAAAGCGCTTGGCCAATATCCAGCCCAAACAATGGGCGCAGCCTATTGTGGGAGAGCCTCTGGGTTATAGGCGCAGGGCGCAGCTTGCTACGCGCTATTTTGCAAACAGCAAGACGTTGCTTCTAGGTTTTCGTCAAGATAGCCATAAGCACATTGTACCTATCTCAGACTGCCCAGTATTAGAGCCTGCATTGTCCGCACTGATTACACCCTTGCATGCTTCGCTAGTGGCGCTTGAGGACACTCAAAAAGTAACTCACGTGGAACTTTTACAAGCTAATTCGGGTCAATATATTAGCTTAAAGGTATCCTCCGCATTGGCGCCTAATGACCAGCAAGCGATGTCTACTTTTGCCAAGGATTTAGGCGTAAGTTTGGTCTGTCAGCAAAACGACGTTGAGGATCTATGGCTCAATGGAAATAGCGCGACATTAAGCTATCAAGTGTTTGCAAAAGAATCAGGCCAGGCGATAAATCTTGGCTTTTCTGTGCACGATTTTGTGCAGGTTAATGCTAAGGTCAACCAAGGTATGATTGACCAAGCCATACAATGGCTCGCGCCTGAAGCAGGGGATCAGGTGTTGGATCTGTTTAGTGGTGTTGGCAATTTCAGTTTGCCTATTGCCAGCATGGCTGACCAACAAGTAACCCTTCTAGCTCTAGAAGGTGATTATGCGATGGTGAAACAGGGCCGAACGAACGCTATGGAAAACGGTTTAGCCTTAGTGGACTTTGAGCAATCAGACTTATTTGATGAGAGCGCTCGAAAAAAATGGCAAAAGAAGGCTTTTAATAAAGTGTTATTAGATCCACCGCGCGCAGGTGCTAAGGGCCTTGCGAAGCTGTTAAAGGGTCAGCCTCTAGAGCGAGTAGTGTATGTTTCATGTAACCCCGCATCCATGGCACGTGACCTGAAAGAATTTGGTGCACTTGGTTTACAATTAGATAAGGTGGGATGTATTGATATGTTCCCACACACACCTCATCTAGAAGTGATGGCACTGTTAGTGCGAAAGTAATCGCATCCTAATGATGAGGGAATAACAATCGACAACGGGCTTTGGCGATGTTGTTAGATGGAATTTAAACATGGTTCAAGTACGCGCAGACCATCCTACCAATGCAGATGGCAATGTAGACATTCAAACCTGGTTGGCAGGGCTGCAAGAAGTGGTGGAGCTACCAGACACCTTGCGCCTTCAAAAAGCCTGTGAACTTGCACAAGAAGTTAGAGACTATGCAAGTCTAAATGAAGACGTGTGGGCTACCCAGGGTGTGGACTGTTTTCGCACCGGTCTGGAAATGGCCGAAATTTTAACCACTCTCCAAGTTAACGAAGAAACTTTAGTCGCCGCGGTGCTGTATCGTGCTGTGCGCGAAGATAAGCTTGCCCTCAAAGTTGTCAAAGATAATTTTGGGCCGGTGGTTGCATCGCTTATCGAGGGCGTATTGCAAATGGCCGCTATTAGCAGCCTCCAAAGCCCTACTCGTGACAGCATCCTAGGCCAGTCAGAAGGCCAACTTGCTAATGTCCGCAAGATGTTAGTTTCTTTGGTTGATGACGTGCGGGTAGCACTTATCAAGCTTGCAGAGAGAACATGTGCCATTAGGGCTGTTAAAAATGCAGACCGAAAAAAGCGCTACCTAGTCTCAAGGGAAGTTTTTGATGTCTACGCGCCACTAGCCCACCGCTTAGGCATTGGTGCCATTAAGTGGGAATTAGAAGATCTTTCGTTCAGGTACCTGCAGCCAAATGCATACAAAGAAATTGCCTCATTTCTTGATGAGCGTCGTATGGATCGTCAAGATTATATCGAGAGAGTGCTCACCAACCTGCAAGATCAACTTAAAGGTGCAGGTATTGAGCCAGATGTGATGGGTAGAGCCAAACACATTTATAGTATCTGGCGCAAAATGCAGCGTAAGAGCATTGAATTTTCTCAAGTTTATGACGTTCGTGCCGTGCGTATCCTAGTTCCTGAGCTCATTGACTGTTACACCGCTTTGGGAATAGTGCATGGCTTGTGGCGTAACATTCCACAAGAGTTTGATGATTATATTGCCACGCCTAAAGAAAATGGCTATCGCTCATTGCATACGGCGGTGATTGGGCCTGAAGGTAAAGTTGTTGAAATTCAAATTAGAACCTTTGATATGCACGATGAAGCCGAGCTTGGTGTGTGTGCGCATTGGTTATACAAGGGCACCGATGTTAACAGCACTGGTAATTCTTATGATGATAAGCTTGCCTGGCTGCGCCAAGTATTGCAGTGGCACGATGAAGTCGGTGATGGCGATGAATTTGTTGATCAGGTAAAAGGCGATGCAGCCCAAGATCGTATCTATGTGTTTACACCTGATGGGCATGTGGTGGATTTGCCTAATGGCGCCACCCCCATAGATTTTGCATACCGTGTTCACACGGAAGTGGGCAACACTTGTCGTGGTGCAAAAATACACGGGCGCATTGTGCCTTTAACTTATGTGTTGCAAACCGGCGATCAAGTTTCAATCATGACATCAAAGGGTGGGGCGCCTAGTAGAGATTGGATGAACCCAAACTTAGGTTATGTTCATGCTGGGCGGACCCGGGCCAAAATTGGGCATTACTTTAAACAGTTAGACAAAGAAAAGAACGCCAGCGCAGGTAAGCATTTGGTTGAGCGCGAAATGCGCCGTATGGCTATTACTGGGGTAGACTACGCACTTATAGCGACAGCGATTAACTTCAAGCATGAAGATGATATGTATGCCGCACTGGGTGCAGGTGATCTTCGATTAGCCCAAGTGATTAATGCTGCTCAGCAACAAGTAGAACCGAGTCTTAAGGCCAAAAAACAGCTGGATTTAAGCCTGATTAACGGTAAGTCTAAAGCCAGTTCAGACACAGGTAACGATGTTCAAATTGCAGGTGTGGGGAATTTGCTCACTACCATTGCCAATTGTTGTAAGCCTGTACCAGGGGATCCAATCACTGGTTTTATTACGCTGACGCGCGGTGTCTCGGTGCATCGTCAAGACTGCCAGAATGTTATGAACATGGCAGAGCGTGATCGCCAGCGTATCATCGAAGTGAACTGGTCTAACAGCAGTGAGCACACTTACCCTGTTGATATCTTCATCGAAGCTGTGGATCGTCCTGGTTTGTTAAGTGAAGTGATTATGGTGTTGGGTAATGAAAATGTGAACTTAGGTAACGTTGCGAGTACTGTAGATAAAAAATCACATTCGGTATCGATTGCCATCACGATCGATATCCCACGCTTAGACTTGTTGGGCCGTGTGCTTGATAAAATAAGCCAACTACCCAATGTGTTAGATGTGAGGCGTCAAAAAAATGGTTAAAAAAGTACTTAAAACCGATGATGCCATGCAGGATTTGCTCCATGTTATGGCTCAGCTAAGAGACAAAGATGGAGGTTGTCCTTGGGATTTAAAGCAGAACTTCCAAAGTATCTTGCCGCATACCCTAGAAGAAGCCTATGAAGTGGCCGACGCCATTGAATCTGGTGATCGTGGCCAGCTTAAAGATGAGCTGGGGGATTTATTGTTTCAGGTTGTTTTTTACTGCCAGTTAGCAAAAGAGGAGGGCAGCTTTGAGTTTGCTGATGTCGCTGAAAACATGACCGACAAACTTATCCGCCGCCACCCCCATGTTTACGGTGAGCAAAGTGGGCAAAGTAACCCAAACATTGGGGCTGAGGAAGTGCTTAAACGCTGGGAGAGCATAAAGCAGGGTGAACGTGATGCCAAGCAACAGCTTTCAGTGTTAGATGATGTGCCCGCGGCGTTACCCGCTATGCAAAGAAGCGCAAAGCTGCAAAAACGTGCCGCCAATGTTGGGTTTGATTGGCCTAGCAGCAAGCCTGTGCTGAGCAATATGAAAGAAGAGCTTACAGAATTTGAGCAAGCTTTGGCAAACGATGATAAGCAGCATAGCTTGGAAGAGTTAGGTGACTTAATGTTTGCCTGTGTGAATATGGCAAGGCATTTAAAGCAGGATCCAGAGCAAATCATGCGTCAAGCCAATGCCAAGTTTGAAAGGCGTTTTAGGTATTTGGAGAACCAGATAATAGAGGCTGGTGAGGCTTTAGAAAACGCAAGTTTAGAAACCATGGAAGCTGGCTGGCAACAAGCCAAAAGCAAAGGTCTTTAGCCAAAAAACTCAATGAATAGTGGCTATAAACGGCAATGTTTCGATCAACATGGCGTTAAAGCGCAGTTTTGGGTAAACTACGCGGCCGTTTATGGGTTGAGTGTCTAGATTTCTTAGCAAGCGGGTCTTAAATATGGCCTATTTGCTAAGGCGTCTGATTATGCTTGCGACATAGCTTTTGCTACTGCGCTTCATAAGGCCCACAGCATTTAAAATTTTGGAGTTTAATCATGAAGTTAATTCTTTTGGGCGCCCCTGGTGCCGGCAAAGGTACGCAGGCGCAATACCTCACTGAAAAGTATGGCATCCCTCAAATTTCTACTGGCGATATGCTACGTGCAGCAGTTAAAGCTGGAACTGAGCTTGGTAAAATTGCTAAAAAAATTATGGATGAAGGCGGTTTGGTCTCTGATGAATTAATCATTAACCTCGTTAAAGAACGGATTGCTCAAGACGATTGCGCTGCTGGCTTTTTGTTTGATGGATTTCCGCGCACTATACCTCAGGCAAACGCTTTAAAAGAGGCGAATATTTTAATTGATGGTGTAGTTGAGATAGACGTTGCTGATGAAGAAATCATTAAGCGCATGAGCGGTCGTAGAGTGCATCCTTCTTCAGGTCGCACGTATCACCTCACTTTCAATGCACCTAAAGTTGCAGGCAAAGATGATGTCACCGGTGAAGATTTGGTGCAACGTGCCGATGATCAAGAAGACACCGTAAGGCAGCGTCTTAATGTGTATCATGAGCAAACTGCACCATTGGTCGATTTCTACAAAGGCTTGATCTCTTCTGGAGATCCATCAGCGCCTGCTTATCACTACATCAAAGGTGTAGGCAGTGTCAGTGATATTAAAGAGGCTGTTTTCTTGGCGCTTGATAAGTAACTTTAGTATGACCTATATTCTGGCACTGGACACTTCTGGTCAATCTTGTAGCGTTGCGCTTTGGAGTAGCGAAGGCCTTTTAGTCGGGGCTGAAGAGCTTGCTGAGCGAACGCATACAAAGCGGCTTCTGCCGATGGTCAAAGAGCTGTTGCAAGAAGCAGGTGTGTCTATGGAAAGCCTTGACGCCATTGCATATGGACGTGGTCCAGGCTCTTTTACAGGCATACGTATAGCTGCTGGAGTGGCACAAGGCCTAGCATTTGGTATCGGTTGCCAAGTGTTGCCCATCTCAACCCTAGCTGCCCTTGCACTTCGTGCACATGAAAGCCAGCACTCAAAGAATTTGGGTTATGCTTGTAGCTTGGATGCGCGCATGGGTGAAGTGTATTGGGGTGAATACCTTATTGATGAAAGCCACCCTGAGCTGGTTATCCCTCAAATTGCAGAAAGAGTCTGTGCGCCCTCTCAAGTGAAAGTATTAACTGCACAATATATTGCTTGTGGCAGTGGCATGGGGGTAAAAGAGCTTCCTGTAAACATTACTGATGCTGCCAAAGCCGTAGATTCTGAACTAGCACCTAGAGCCTTAGAAATGGTTAGGCTAGCCGCGGCAGACTATGCGTTAGGTCGCCAATGTGATCCTGAAGACGCATTACCGGTTTATTTGCGGGACGAAGTGACTTGGCAAAAATTGCCTCGCTATCAATAATTCCACTGGCAAGCTAAAGAGAGTTTTTCATGGATTGGATTCAAGCAGTTACAGTTGCGTTAATTCAAGGGATTACTGAATTTCTTCCGATTTCAAGTTCCGCGCATCTACTGTTTCCAAGTTTATTGCTTGGCTGGCCAGATCAAGGGCTAACTTTTGACGTTGCAGTGCACCTGGGAAGTTTGCTTGCGGTAGTGATCTATTTACGCCAAGACTTAATGGTCATGGTTCTCGGTTTGCTTAAATGGAAAGGTGACGGGCAGCTTAATGCCCAAGCCAGTTTAGCTTTGATGCTTGTCATGGCAACAATACCGGCGGTGTTGTTTGGCTTGGTGTTTAAAGGGTGGATTGAACTAAACGCCAGAGCACTTTGGGTAGTAGCCTGTACGACTCTTTTGTTTGGCGTACTTTTGGGTATCGCAGATTGGCGCAGTCGTCGCGTTCATTCTATGGCTAGTATAGGTTGGCGTGATGCCCTTATCATAGGTTTTGCACAAGCCATTGCACTGATTCCTGGTACTTCAAGATCTGGCATTACCATGACCGCAGCACTGATGTTGGGTTATACCCGTGAAGCTGCTGCAAGGTTTTCTTTCTTACTCTCTATTCCTATTATTCTTGCAGCATCAAGCCTTATTAGCTTTGAGCTAATTACTGAAACGATTGAAGTTCAATGGGGTCTTTTGTGGCTTGCGCTGGGCGCATCATTTATCAGTGCTTGGGTGTGTATTGTCCTGTTTATGAAGGTGATCAGTCGCCTAGGCATGTGGCCTTTTGTAGCCTACCGAATTTTATTGGGAGTGGCTTTATGTTGGCTGATCTTTCCAATACTAAAATAGCGATTATCACCGCAGGGTACCAGGGCTTAGAAAAAGCCTTAGCCACCGAGCTTGGCCTGCCGCTGATCAAAAAAGCCAATAAAGATTATGAATTTTTGCTGCGTTTTACTTCTCAAGGTTTAGGGCTTGAACCCGTTGATGGGCGCTGTGGTGCGGTACGGGTTGATTTCACAGAAGGCAAAGCTCGTCATCGGCGAATGTTTGGCGGTGGTAAAGGTCAGCAAATTGCTAAGGCTGTGGGTCTGAAGGGAGCGGTGTATCCTCATGTACTTGATTTAACCGCAGGTTTAGGTGGTGATGCTTTTGTGTTAGCAAGCCTTGGCTGTAAAGTTGCAATGGCCGAGCGTCAGCCTGTGGTTCGGGCGCTTCTAAAAAATGGTTTGGAGCGCGGCGAATTAGATTTTGATGTCGGCGAAATTGTTGCCAGCATGAAGTTGTTGGTAGGCAATGCTTTGTCTGTGATGCAAGCTTGGCGTGATGACGCTCCTCAAGTCATCTATTTAGACCCGATGTTCCCTCACTCACGTAAGTCTGCACAAGTGAAAAAAGAAATGGCCGTATTTAGAGATATTGTAGGCGAGGATGCCGATGCCGACGGGTTATTAGCGCCAGCGCTTGCGTTAGCTAGCCATAGAGTCGTGGTTAAAAGGCCTAGAATTGCCCCTTTCCTTGATCAAAAAAAGCCGATGTTTAGTCTAGAAGGTAAGGCTAATCGCTTTGATGTGTATGTGAAAAAAAGCTTTAGTAGCTAGCTTTTTAGTAATGTGGTGGCGGTTGGTTTGCTTCTGGTGTGCTTTGTCCGCCGTCATTATTTTGTTGCAAATTTTTTACTTGTTGAGCGAGCAAGCTTAATGCCCGATCTAAACGAGTAATGTCTTTTTGCTGCTCACTGACAACCGTGTTTAGGGTATCGATGGTTTGCTCTTGAAAAGCAATTTGTTGCTGTAATTCGACGATATCGGCGGTATTAGTCATGATATTACCAAGTTGTTGCAAAAAAAACGCTGTTTTATAAACCAAGCATTTGATCGTGAGCAGGTTTTTCTATAACCTTGCGAGATTGTACCGACTTTATGTTCGCTAGCAAACCCAATTAGCCATAGGTCGCGATACAGTACATGAATTAAAACAATAAAATTAGAGATATCGATTCATTATGAGACGCACATTATTTTTATACAGCTTTATTATTAGTTTGGTTGCCGCTTTGGCATTACCGTTTATTTTAGATGAAATTGTCCAGGGCTCTAACATCGTCAGCACGCAATTTGAATTGGTGGCAGGCGTTGCTTTTATTATGTTCTGGGTTGCAACGCTTGCAACGGGCGCAAAGTTCACCTCACCTGGGGTAGAAGATGATGCTCAGTGGGATGAAATGGATGACGACCCAAATCGTGAATCTGGAACAGTCAAATGGTTCAACGTCACCAAAGGCTTTGGCTTTGTAACTAGAGACCAAGGCGATGATGTATTCGTCCATTTTCGCTCAATACGAGGTAAAGGTCATAGGTCATTGCTAGAAGGCCAAAGAGTCCGCTTTAGTGTGACAGAAAGCGACAAAGGTATTCAGGCCGAAGACGTATCTATCGTCGGCTAGGTTCCTCTATTGATAAGGCCTGTCAGCACTCAGGCCTTCATATTTAGCGAGCCAACATAGAAATATAGGCTCGTCTTGATGTTGGAATCGTCATTGCAGCAGGGTGTTTCTATTTCATTGGCCGCAGCCGCCGTAGAAACCTAAAGCTTATTATCTAGGCCTCACGTTTGGCGTCGGTTTTACAGCGCTGTGAGCAGTAGCGCACATTTTCCCAGTCACGAGCCCACTTCTTGCGCCATGCATAGGGCTTGTTGCATGTTTCGCAAATTTTCTGCGGCAAGTCGCCCTTTTTAACCATTTTTGCCATACACATTCTCTATTAAAGTATTGATTGAATCAGCTTTGCATTTATCAGGCGCTATAGATTTGGTATTTGATAAAATTCTAATGTCAAAACCTCTTTAAGATTGTGCCAAAAACCTTTATACCACGCTATCTAGTTGTTTTGTTTCTGTTCTTAGTTCTGTTTGATGAATTTAAAGTAATGACTTTTTTATGCCATTAGCAAAATAGGCATATCAATATTATGGAGTTAAACATATGTCGATCGCATTATGGTGTCTTTTTATAGCAGGGTCACTTCATGTTCTTTCAAAGACGCCATTATTTCGTGCACAGTACAAAAGCCCCGAAGGCTACGATAATAATCACCCACGACAACAGCAGGCTAGCTTAGATGGGTTGGGCAAACGTGCTTTGGCTGCCCATCAAAATCAACTTGAGAGCTTCCCTATTTTTGCTGCCGGTATCCTCGTTGCCACAGCGACTGGCATTGTGTCCAGTGCGATTGACTATTTGGCGATTACATACATCATCGCACGGGTGGCTTATATTTTTTACTACTTAAGTGATAAATCAACCTTGCGTACGCTAGTTTGGTGCATTGGGTTTATAAGCTCATTAGCTTTATTGTGCAGTCCTGCATGGGCATAGTTTTTATTAAAACAATTTAAGTAATTGAACTTTTTCTGATGTTACCAAAGCCACAGAGTTATCAGGCCAAGCGGGATCCGTGATTATGCTGTTCATTAAGCCAAGCTTACTTTAGTCAGACATTCGTAACGCAGCTCCAGTCGTTACGGACATACAAATAGTGAATTTTATGGTGTTACGACATCTGCTAATTTATAAATTGAAAGAAGTGACTAGGCAATAGTCATCAAGAGGAAGCCTTAATCGGCGCAGATAAGCAAGAATCTATGACCGAAGTTATCCCAGGAAATTGTTCTTCAGGCATAAAAAAGCCCCATGTACTCTAGGTATCATGAGGCTTTCAATGTGAGTGGTACCAGTGCCCGGACTCGAACCGGGACGCCGCGAAGCAACGGATTTTGAATCCGTCGTGTATACCAATTTCACCACACTGGCACATTGAGGGGCGAATTATACAGAGTTCTTTTTTAGCGTCAACGACCTAAGCTTACTTTATGCTTTTAAAAAGGGCGTTTGGGGTTTAATAAGCTTTAAATACGCCTGTGCCAAACCACCGTATTTTGTTATTATTGGCTCCCCAAAACAACTATGGCTTGGGTTTTGATCTAGAGTCCCCATTAAACGTACATGCAAGTTTCAGATTTCAGTTTTCAGCTTCCTAACGAGCTCATCGCACGATACCCCACTCCCGATCGCACAGCGAGCAGATTAATGCAGCTTAGCGGCGGCACGGGTGCGATACAGCATGGTGGGTTTAAGGATCTTCTCGATTTTCTTGAAGAAGGTGATTTACTGGTTTTAAACAATACCAAAGTGATTCCAGCCCGATTATTTGGCACCAAAGAATCCGGTGGCAAGATTGAAGTATTAGTAGAGCGCCTGACGGGTGATCGGCAGATATTAGCTCATGTTCGCTCTAGTAAAGCTCCAAAACCCGGTGCAAGACTGCTTTTAGAGGGGCAGGTCTGGGCTACCATGGTTGCACGCCAAGATGCTTTATTTGAGCTTTTGCTGGATGAGGGTCATGAGGCGTTAGATGTTTTACAGCGCCTTGGCCACATGCCTTTGCCTCCCTACATAGATCGCCCCGATGACACGGCTGATCGTGAACGTTACCAAACTGTATTTGGTGAGCACCATGGGGCAGTCGCTGCGCCTACAGCCGGGCTGCACTTTGACCAACCCTTACTTGATGCCATCGCAAACAAAGGTGTTGAATTTGCTTACATTACTTTGCACGTTGGCGCGGGTACATTTCAGCCTGTTAAGGTAGATCGCATAGAAGATCACCATATGCATGGTGAGTTGGTAGAAGTAAGTGAAGAAGTAGCAAGTTGCGTGAAAGCAACCAGAGCTAAAGGCAAGCGCGTTGTAGCTGTGGGTACAACCTGTGTAAGAGCGCTAGAGAGCGCAAGTGCAAAAGGTGAAATAGCGCCATACAAAGATGAGACCCATATTTTTATCTATCCTGGGTACACGTTTAAAAGTGTAGACGCATTAGTAACCAACTTTCATTTGTCAGAATCTACCTTGCTGATGCTAGTGAGTGCGTTTGCTGGTAAAAATAATGTAATGAATGCTTATGCTGAAGCCATTGAGCATCGCTATCGTTTTTTTAGTTACGGTGATGCGATGTTAGTGACACCAAAAGCACCAGAATCGGAGCTCCTATGAGCCGTAGTTGTTTTATGAATTTTGAGCGTTTGGCACAAAGTGGCCAAGCGCGACGAGGCAGGCTTACTTTTCCACGTGGCACGGTAGAAACACCTTGTTTTATGCCGGTGGGTACCTATGGCACAGTTAAAGGTATGTTGCCACGTGATATTGAAGCAACTGGTGCAGAAATAATTTTGGGCAACACGTTTCACCTAATGCTGCGTCCTGGGACTGAAGTTGTTAATTTGCATGGCGACCTGCACGATTTTGCTAAGTGGGATAAGCCCATCCTCACTGATTCAGGTGGTTTTCAAGTGTTCAGCCTAGGTGCAAAAATTAATGAAGAAGGCGTTAAGTTCCAGTCTCCAGTTAATGGAGACACAGTGTACATGACGCCTGAATCTTCTATGCAAGTTCAGCGTGAGCTGGGCTCTGACGTAGTCATGATTTTTGATGAATGCACCCCGTACCCTGCCACAGAAGAGGAAGCGGCTACTTCAATGAGGCGCTCAATGCGCTGGGCTAAGCGCAGTAAAGATGCCCATGGGGATAGCCCTTCAGCCTTATTCGGTATTGTGCAGGGTGGCATGTATGAGCATTTAAGAGATGAATCTTTACAAGGCCTTAGCGAAATAGATTTTGATGGGTTTGCTATTGGTGGCTTGTCAGTGGGTGAGCCTAAAGATGACATGCTAAGAGTATTAGCCCATACCGCACCCAAGCTGCCGGTTGATAAGCCCCGTTATTTAATGGGTGTAGGTAAGCCAGAGGATTTGGTGGAAGGCGTGAGGCGCGGTGTAGATATGTTTGATTGTGTTATGCCGACGAGAAACGCAAGAAACGGCCATCTGTTTATTTCTGACGGTGTAGTAAAGATTCGCAATGCCGTGCATAAAACCGACACAGGGCCCTTGGATAAAGATTGCAGTTGCTATACCTGCGCGAATTTTTCCCGTGCATATTTGTATCATTTAGATAAATGTAAAGAGATGTTGGGTGCGCAGCTGAATACAATTCATAATTTGCATTACTATCAGAGCTTGATGGCGGGATTGCGCGAAGCACTGGAAGCAGGTAAATTGGACGACTTTGTCGATAATTTCTATAGCAAGCGTGGCTTAGCTACGCCTGCTTTAAGTTAGAGTTTAATTTTTAGTTAATTATTTTGGAGATAATATGAGTTTCTTTATTGAATCAGCTATGGCTGAAGGCGCACCAGCTCAAGGTGATACAACTTCTTTGTTGTTCATGATGGTGATTTTTGCTGCCGTGTTCTATTTTATGATTTGGCGTCCGCAAGCCAAACGTACAAAGGACCATAAGAACCTCATGGCCAGCCTGTCTAAGGGTGACGAAGTGGTAACCAGTGGTGGCATTATTGGCAGAATCTCAAAAGTAAGCGATGATTTTGTGACTCTTACGTTGGCTGAAGGTGTCGAAACACATTTTCAAAAGGCTGCTGTGGCTTCTGTGTTGCCTAAAGGCACTATCAAGTCAATTTAATTTAAAAAGTTAAAAAGCCTTAATTCCAAGTGTTTATAGCAGCTTTGGACAAGGCTTTTTTATGATTCGTTTTTCAAGGAACGCCTGTGTTAAATCGTTATCCCTTATGGAAAAGCCTACTGATTATTATCGGTTTAGCCCTTGGCGGGCTTTATGCGCTACCCAATTTATACCCAGATGATCTGGCTGTTCAGGTTTCTGGTGCAAGAAGCGCAACCGTAATCGACGAACAGCTTAAAGAGGATGCCATTGACGCACTAGCTGATGCAGGTGTGGCCGCCAAAGGCGTTGACTTAACTGATAAAAACCTACTGGTGCGTTTGTCAGATTCTGAATCTCAACTGCGTGCAAAAGCGGTGCTAAGCGCTGTACTGGGTGATAAATACCTGACCGCATTGAACTTAGCTCCTACTACACCTGAATGGTTGACCAACGTAGGTGCAGGGCCAATGAAATTGGGTCTGGATCTGCGTGGCGGCGTACATTTTTTGCTAGAAGTAGACATGGCTCAAGCTGTGGCTCAACGCCTAGATGTGTACGTGAGTGAGATCAAAACCTCCCTAAGAGCTGAAAAGTTACGTTATAGGGGTGTTTCTAACGAAGATGACGGCAGTTTACGTATTAAGTTCAACGAAGCAGCCGTGCGTGATGATGCTCGCTCTTTGTTGAAGTCAAATTACAGCGAATTTTTGATGAATGCTGAAGATGATGCAGATGCATTTTATCTTATGGTTTCTCTTAATGAATCAACAGTGCGTGAAATTGAAGACTATGCCGTTAATCAAAACTTAACGACCCTTAGAAATCGCGTCAACGAACTAGGCGTTGCCGAACCTTTAGTGCAGAGGCAAGGTCGTAACCGTATTGTTGTTCAGTTGCCAGGTGTGCAGGATACTGCGGCGGCTAAGCGTGTGCTTGGCGCTACAGCGAATTTGGAGTTTCGTTTAGAAGCTAAGCCAGGCGAAGCCAGGGTTAATACTGAAGAGTTTACCTTTAGAAATAACCCAGAGCGCAGAGCGACGCTTGAAAAAGATTTGATTATAAGTGGTACCAGCGTTTCAAATGCACAATCAAACTTTGATGAAACCGGTTCATCACAAGTGAATATCGACCTTGATTCCCAAGGTGGCAAGCTTATGAATCGTGTCACTCGTAATGCGGTAAAACGACGTATGGCGGTTGTTTTCGTAGAGCATAAGTCTAGGGTTAAAGTCGTTGAAGTGGGCGGTCAGCTTGTTGATGAGCGTGAATCTTATGTTGAGAAAAGCATCATTTCTTTGGCGACTATTCAAACAGCCTTGGGTAATAGCTTTCGTATTACGGGCCTAGATGGAGCTGGTGAAGCTTCTGAACTCGCCTTATTACTGCGTGCAGGCTCATTGGCAGCACCCATGTATTTTGTGGAAGAGCGTACGGTAGGCCCAAGCCTTGGGCAAGAAAACATTGACCTAGGTTTAACGTCTGTGCAAATAGGCTTAGCCTTAGTGGTGGTGTTTATGTTGGCTTTTTATGGTGTGTTTGGCGTGATTGCCAATGTGGCACTGGCTTTCAACTTACTACTTGTAGCGGGCGTGATGTCATTGCTCGGTTTCACTCTATCACTGCCTGGTATTGCAGGTGTTGTACTCACTGTGGGTATGGCAGTGGATGCCAACGTGCTCATTTTCTCAAGAATAAAGGAAGAGCTTCGAGCAGGTACTTCGCCACAGTCCGCCATTCATGCTGGTTACGAGCGTGCTTTCAGCACCATTTTTGATGCCAATATCACCACTTTGCTGGTGGCGGTTATCTTGTTCGCTGTGGGTACAGGCCCAGTGAAAGGTTTTGCGGTGACATTATCAATCGGCATTATTACCTCCATGTTCACGGCAATTATGGTGAGCAGAGCCATGGTTAATGCAGTGTATGGTGGTAGGAAGCTAACGGATCTAAAAATTTGGCCCTTGTTTATGGGAGCAAGCAAATGAGCAGCGTAAAGATAATAAATTTCATGGCACTGCGAAAAATAGCAGGCGTTCTATCTATGGTGCTTGTTTTTGGGGCAATGGCTTCTTTAGCAATCAATAAGTTGCAGTTTGGCTTAGACTTCACAGGCGGAACTTTAATTGAGGTGGGCTACGAGCAGCCACCTAACTTGGTGGATGTGAGGGTTGAGCTTGAAGGCGCAGGTTTTGACGATGCTGTAGTGCAAAATTTTGGTTCTGAAAAAGATGTTTTAGTGCGTTTAGGGCAAGCCTTTAATGACAAAGTGGGTGAGCAAGTGTTATCTGTACTGCAAAGTGCTTCAGATACGCCTGTGCAACTTCGTCGCTCAGAATATGTAGGTAGCCAAGTGGGTGAAGAGCTAACCGAACAAGGCGGCTTGGGCATGCTGATGGCGCTTGCGATTGTGATGCTATACGTTGCGATACGCTTTCAAATTAAGTTCTCTGTTGGTGCAGTGGTAGCGTTAGCGCACGACGTATTAATTGTGCTGGGTGTATTCTCTTTGTTAAGGCTAGACTTTGACCTCACCGTACTCGCTGCTATTTTAGCGGTGATTGGTTATTCATTGAATGACACGATTGTGGTGTCGGATCGTATTCGAGAGAATTTTCGTAAAATTCGAAAAGGCACTGCAATAGAAATTATCAACGAATCGTTAAGCCAAACTTTGGGCCGTACATTGGTGACCTCGATCACTACTTTGCTGGTGTTAATTGCGTTAATTACTTTTGGTGGAGAGCTGATTAGAGGCTTTGCAATAGCGTTAACTATCGGTGTATTAGTAGGCACCTATTCGTCAATCTACGTTGCGGCCAACGTACTGCTTCTGCTTGGTATCAGCCATGAGGATCTTATCATTCCTCCAAAAGAAGAAGTCATTGAAGGTGAAGGCTTTGAAGAGGGTGAAGGTTTTGAGCAAGACTTCGAAGAAGAAGTGAGCCGTCCTTAAATAAAGGCTCTGAAAAGGCGTAAAAAAAGCCCGCTGCAATGGTTGTTTAACCTACCATTGCAGCGGGCTTTTTTGATGGTGCTCGTTAAGCGCTATGCACAGTTTTAAGCATTAGCTTTAGTAGTTTAGTGTTCGCACACACAAGCTCGCCTTTGTTCATGGGTGCACCGCCATTAAAGTCTGCGGCTAGGGCGCCTGCCTCTAATACCATCAGTAAGCCTGCATCGCTGCTAGTGTCTACTTGCGTGTGCCATAGGGCATCAAAGCGCCCAGCAGCGGTATAAGCAAGGGCCATATTCGTGCTTAATTGCGAGTAATTAGTCGCACCTTGGCTAAATAAATTGCGAGTGATACTTTGGCCACGATCAAAATCAGTAAGGTCTTCGTGGTTTTGATTGCCGCCACCAAACACTTGAGCACCAGATAACGTGGCTCTTTTGCTTGCCCGGATGCGGCGGCCATTCAGTTGGGCACCGCGGCCCTTGCTTGCGCAAAATTCTTCACCGCTTGATGGGCAAATGATAATAGAGTGAGCTAGCTTGCCATCTTCATAACAAGCCATGGTTAGGGTAAACATAGGTAAGCTGTGGGCGTATTGATCAAGCCCATCAATGGCACTAATGTGCCAAACTTTAGTCGGTTTCTCCTCTGGTGTGTTCATTTCACCAGCCACGGCACCTACGACACCTTGCTCTGGATGAGCTTTGTGGATTTCATAAGCGATCGTGCGCTCTGCACCTTCAAGTTGCTTGAGCAAGTGGCCTTCTAGTTCTTGGCCTTCTTCGTGAATAATATCCAGACGTTCCATAGATCTGAGAAGTTGTTCACTAGCGATACGCGCGGCGCGCAAGCCAATATTAATTAGCGGAAGCATGGGAGAATTACCTTAAAGTTTATAAAGAACGGGGCGCACCAGCGCCAATGACGCGCAGTATAGCAAAAAAGAGTTAAAAAAGCCCAGTTAGCCTGGTAATTTGCATTCTAGCCACGACAAAATTGGTCAATCTCGCTATTATTGCCCGATAGAAATTCATTCATACTTTAGGTCAGCAGTGCTCATGCAAAATTTAATGGACAACGCGCGTATTGTCTTAGTTAACACCTCTCATCCTGGCAATATCGGCGGGGCCGCTAGGGCCATGAAAAATATGGGTATTCGCAACCTAGTTTTGGTAGAACCTAGAGAATTTCCAAGTGGCAAGGCGGATGCCCGTTCTGCTGGTGCACAAGATGTGTTAGAAAATGCAGTGGTTGTAGACACTTTGGAAGAGGCGATTGAAGGCTGTGGTTTAGTCGTGGGAACTAGCGCACGTAGCCGTAACATTCCATGGCCGCTACTTAACCCAAGAGAAACTGCCGCACAAGCCTTGGCTGAGCTTCCAAAACATCCTGTGGCTTTTGTGTTTGGCCGCGAAGACCGAGGTTTAACCAATGATGAGTTACACTTGTGTAACTTTCATGTGCACATTCCGTCCCATGAAGAATTTAGCTCGCTTAATTTGGCAGCTGCAGTGCAGGTCATCGTGTATGAGCTGCGTATGGCGCATTTGGCCGCTCAAAAAGATGATGCTCCAGCGCCCATTTGGGGCACCGAGTGGGATGAGGAGCTTGCCACCAATGATCAGATGGAAAAGTTATTTGAGCACATGGAAGAAGTGTTGGTGGAAATAGAGTTTTTCGATCCTAAAAGCCCAAGGCAGCTAATGGCAAGGTTAAGAAGGCTTTATGTGCGGGCGCGTATGGATCGGATCGAGCATAATATTCTAAGGGGTATTTTAACGGCCACGCAGCGCACGTTGAATAAGCTGCGTTAGTCACCATATAGCTTAGCAAGTATTAGAACGGGTTCATCAATTTAGGATTAAGGTCATGTTTAGACATCTAAAAGAAGACATAGCATCAGTGTTCCACAGAGATCCTGCCGCGCGTAACTTTATAGAAGTGCTAACATGTTATCCGGGTTTGCATGCGCTTTTGATGCATCGTATTTCCCACACTTTCTGGAATATAGGGCTCAAATGGTTGGCCCGGTTTATGTCTACCTTTGCGCGTTGGTTCACCGGTATAGAGATTCACCCTGGCGCTCAAATTGGTAATCGTTTTTTTATTGACCATGGCATGGGTGTCGTTATTGGTGAGACCGCTATCATTGGTGATGATGTCACGCTTTACCACGGTGTCACACTAGGCGGTACAACGTGGGACAAAGGCAAGCGGCACCCAACGCTCCACAATGGAGTGGTAGTGGGCGCTGGCGCAAAAATATTAGGCCCGTTTGAAGTCGGTGAAAACGCCAGAGTAGGCTCCAATGCCGTGGTCACTAAAGCAGTTCCTGCCAGTGCAACAGTTGTGGGTATTCCTGGTCGTATCATTGAAAGACCCACTGAAGCAGAACAAAAGCTGCGCCAAGACATAGCGGACAAGTTTGATGCTTATGGCATGAGTAGCGACCTGCCCGACCCAGTGGCTAAATCTTTGTCCGCTATCCTTGATCATATGCATGCGGTTGATCGCAAATTGGAGTGTGTTGCCACCAAAATGAGCGAGCTAGATGCGACCTTTGTGGATGAAACTCTACCGTCTTTAAATGATGCTGATTTTGAATCAACCATCGATCCTAGTGAACTTAACAAGCCATAAAAATTGCTGATAAACACCTGCGTTTAATACTTGACTAAAATAGTCGGGTTTTAGTAATATGGCGTCCTCTGGTAAAGCACGGGTTCAAAGATGAAGCTTACAACAAAAGGCAGATACGCTGTGACAGCAATGTTAGATCTTGCTATCCATGCGTCTGATAAGCCCATTAGTTTGGCTGATATTTCTGAGCGCCAAACCATATCCCTTTCTTATTTAGAACAATTGTTCTCAAAACTTCGTCGCCAAGGCTTAGTGGAGAGCGTGAGAGGGCCAGGTGGTGGTTATCGTTTACGCCAAAGTGCCGATGATATATTTGTGGCGCAGGTGATTGATGCGGTAAACGAAGCTGTGGATGCAACTGGATGCCGAGGTACGGAAAACTGCCAAGCTGGAAATAAATGTTTAACGCATCATTTATGGACGGATTTAAGCCACCAAATACACTCTTTTTTAAGTGGCATCAGTTTGGCTCATTTGGTAAGGCAAGGCCAAGCCAATGCGAATGGACCGCAAGGGCAGTCAAGCACTGCCGAATTTCTGAATTTTGTAAACGATTAACAACCTATTCAAAAGTTTTAAGATTGACTACTAGCTGTTTCTAACAGTGGAGAATATACATGAAATTGCCTATTTTTTTGGACTACTCAGCAACGACACCAGTAGACCCAAGGGTTGCTAAACTAATGTGTGATTGTTTAACGCAAGAGGGGAACTTTGGTAACCCGGCTTCTCGTTCACACATCTATGGATGGCAGGCAGAAGAGGCTGTAGAAAATGCACGCCGCCAAGTAGCAGACTTAGTAAAAGCTGATCCTAGAGAAATTGTATGGACTTCAGGTGCGACAGAATCAAATAACCTTGCGATTAAAGGTGTGGCTCACTTTTATCACAAAAAAGGTAAGCACATTATTACTTCAAAAATTGAGCACAAAGCAGTGCTTGATACCTGTCGCCAGTTAGAGCGGGAAGGTTTTGAAGTGACTTACCTTGATCCAACAACCGACGGCTTAATCAGCCCAGAGCAAGTGCAAGAAGCACTTCGTGAAGACACTATTTTAGTTTCTTTAATGCATGTGAATAACGAAATTGGTGTGATTACAGACATTGCCGCCATCGGTGAAGTCACACGAGCTAACAAAGTCTTTTTTCATGTAGATGCAGCTCAAAGCACTGGCAAAATTGAAATAGACTTAAGTGCAGCAAAAGTGGACTTGATGTCATTTTCAGCGCACAAAACCTATGGTCCAAAAGGCGTTGGCGCCTTGTTTGTAAGCCGTAAGCCGCGGGTTCGCCTAGAGGCACAAATTCACGGTGGTGGTCATGAGCGCGGTATGCGTTCTGGCACTTTAGCGACGCATCAAATTGTGGGTATGGGTGCTGCTTTTGCGATTGCACAAGAGGAAATGGCAGCCGACAACGCACGCATCAAGGTGCTAAGCAAGCGTTTATGGGATGGCGTGAAAGACATGGAAGAGGTTTACATGAATGGCCACCCCACTCAACGGGTGCCCGGTAATGCAAACATTAGCTTTAACTTTGTAGAGGGTGAGTCTTTACTGATGTCTCTACGTGAACTGGCTGTATCTTCTGGTTCTGCATGTACTTCTGCAAGTTTGGAGCCCTCTTACGTGCTTCGTGCTTTGGGAATGAATGATGAGTTAGCTCACAGCTCAATCCGTTTTAGTATTGGCCGTTTTACAACTGAACAAGACATTGACGAAGCCATTGAGCTGTCTTTGAATGCAGTGAATAAACTGCGTGAGTTATCGCCTTTATGGGATATGCACAAAGATGGAATTGATCTAGATACAGTGCAGTGGGCAGCTCACTAAAGGTTTAGGTTTAATAGAATTATTTTGCAGCACAATAGTGCTGTTAGAACATGACATACATTAAGAGGATAAGGACATGGCATATAGCGAACAGGTTCTAGATCATTATGAAAACCCACGTAATGTGGGCAAGATGGACGAAGCAGATGCTCACGTTGGTACGGGTATGGTTGGAGCACCAGCTTGTGGTGACGTAATGCGTCTTCAGATTAAGGTTAACGATGATGGCGTTATTGAAGATGCTAAGTTTAAAACCTACGGTTGTGGTTCAGCGATTGCATCAAGCTCACTCGTCACTGAGTGGATGAAAGGTATGACACTGGATCAAGCCGGTGAGATTCGTAATTCAAATATTTCTGAAGAGTTGGCTTTGCCTCCTGTAAAGATTCACTGCTCTGTGCTCGCTGAAGACGCGATCAAAGCAGCAATCGATAACTACAAAAGCAAGCAATAATGAAAGGCGCTTTCTGCGCCTTAATGAGGAGGCCGTAATGGCTATTACCATAACACAGGCAGCTGCTGATCACGTGAATAGCTATTTAGCTAACCGTGGCGAAGGCCAGGGCGTTCGCCTAGGTGTTCGCACAACCGGCTGCTCGGGTATGGCATATATTTTGGAGTTTGTAGATGAGATTTCTGCAGAAGATTCCATCTTTGACAGCAAGGGTGTAAAGGTGGTGATTGACCCTAAAAGTCTGCTCTATTTAGATGGCACCGAGCTTGACTATGCCAAAGAAGGCCTAAACGAAGGCTTTCAATTTAACAACCCAAATTCAAAAAGTGAATGTGGTTGTGGTGAAAGTTTTAACGTTTAAATGCCCCTTGGTGCTGAGTAAAAATGGATATAACGGCAGATTTTTTTACGTCTTACGACTTGCCCCGTAGTTTTGTCGTAGATTTAACGGCATTGCGCAAAACCCATCATAAGCTCCAGCACCAATTCCATCCAGACCGTTTCATGTCGGAAGGTCAAGCCGAACAAAGGCAGGCGGTGCAAGTCACTGCTTACCTCAACTTAGCCTACGAGACCTTGAAAGAGCCATTGAAGCGGGCTATCTATCTGTTACAGCTTAACGACATGGACCCTTTGTCGCCCAGTAATACCAGCATGCCCATGGACTTTTTGCTCCAGCAAATTGAGCTAAGAGAAGCGCTGGAAGATATCTTGGCAGCAGCAGATCCTGAGGCACAAATTGATGCCATGTCAGCCTCTCTTCAAGCTCAAGCTTTACAATTAGAAAATGAATTTGCCTCAGCCTATGGCGAACTCAGCCTAGGGGTTGCTGAAACTGCAGTCCGCAAACTCCAGTTCATCGTTAAATTACAGGACCAGCTCTCTTCTTTAGAAGATGAGCTGTTTGATTAAGGAATCCGCTCATGGCCTTGTTGCAAATTGCAGAGCCTGGCCAAAGTGCCAAACCACATCAGCGAAAACTTGCCGTTGGGATTGATTTAGGAACCACTCATTCGCTAGTAGCCAGTGTACGAAGTGGCTTAGCCGACACTTTGCCAAACAGCCGTGGCGAACATTTATTGCCATCGGTAGTGCGCTATCTTGCAGATGATGCGCCGCAAGTTGGCGCTAACGCCCAAGCCCACCTTGTGGATGATGCTTCTAACACCGTAATGTCGGTGAAGCGCCTCATGGGTAGAGGCCTAGAGGATGTGAAGCGCTTCGGCGATAACATGCCTTACCTGTTCGAAGCTTGTGATCAGGGCATGCCACTAATAAATACTGTGTCTGGCTTGAAAAGCCCTGTACAAGTGTCGGCAGACATTTTGCGAGCACTTGTTCAAAGAGGTGAGAGCAGTTTAGGTGGCGAGCTTGTTGGAGCAGTAATCACGGTGCCTGCATACTTTGACGACGCCCAAAGACAGGCCACAAAAGACGCTGCCCAATTAGCTGGCATTCAGGTGCTTAGGTTGCTCAATGAGCCAACCGCTGCAGCTGTTGCTTATGGTCTAGAGCAAAATCAGCAAGATCAAGGCACCATTGCTGTGTTTGATCTTGGTGGCGGCACATTTGATATTTCAGTCTTGCGTATGGAGCAAGGGGTGTTTGAAGTGTTGGCCACTGGCGGTGATTCGGCCCTTGGCGGCGATGATTTTGACCATGCCATTGCAGAGTGGATGCGCCAAGAGCGCAAGATTCCTGCCCAGTTAGATGTTTCTCAACAACGCTTCTTATTAAGACTGGCACGTGCGTCAAAAGAGCAATTAAGTGAGAGTGAAACAGCGCTTTTGTCTTTTGCCCAGTTCCCGGGCGAGCTAGTTTTTGAAGACTTAATTCTGTCTCGAGATCAAATGGACGCCCTGTTAGATCCGATTATCGACAAAGCGATACGGGCAACTAAGCGTACCTTACGAGATGCCAAGATTAAGCTGTCTGATGTCGCTAATATTGTTATGGTGGGTGGCTCTACACGTTCCCTGCGAGTGCAACAACGGGTCTCGGACTTTTTTGGTCAAGAGCTTCTGACAGACATAGACCCAGATCGAGTTGTTGCGCTTGGCGCAGCTCGCCAAGCTGACGTTCTAGCAGGTAATCAAACCGGTGATGAGCTGTTGCTGCTGGATGTTTTGCCTTTGTCATTGGGCTTAGAGACGATGGGTGGCTTAGTGGAGCGCGTTATTGACCGTAACACCCCGATCCCAGTTGCTCGTGCGCAAGAATTCACCACTTACCAGGACGGTCAAACTGCAATGGCTATCCATGTGCTCCAAGGCGAGCGTGAGCTAGTGCAAGATTGCCGATCTCTGTCGCGTTTTGAATTGCGTGGCATTCCAGCGATGGCTGCAGGTGCCGCAAAAATTCGCGTCACCTTCCAGGTTGATGCTGATGGTTTGCTTGAAGTGAGCGCTAGAGAGCTGACCTCAGGTGTGAATGCCTCGGTGCAAGTGAAGCCCTCTTATGGTTTATCGGATGAACAGATTGCTGATATGATCAAAGCAAGCTGGACCAATGTAGAAAGTGATCGCAGTGCTCGTAGTTTAAGAGAGCAGCAAGTTGAGGCAGATCGCCTTGTTGAGGCGGTCAGTATGGCGCTTGAAGAGGATGGCGAAAGGCTTCTCAACACTCAAGAGAAACAAGCCATAGAAGCGCAAATTGCCATGTTGGTAGAGGTGCGTAATGGCCAGGATCATCATGCCATTGCTAAGCAGATAGAAACTATGGCAAAAGCCAGTGACGCCTTCGCCGCCGTGCGGATGGATGACAGTATTAAACGTGCCCTTGCCGGCAAGGCTGTAGATCAACTTTAACTTGAATCATGATCACAGTGAAAAGCTTAGGAGCTAATTGAAATGCCACAAATTGTAATTTTACCCCATGAAGAACTGTGCCCTGATGGTCAAGTTTTTGAAGCACCAGCTGGACAAACTATTCTAGATGCCGCCAAAGCAAACGGTATTGATATCGAGCATGCGTGTGAAAAGTCATGCGCTTGTACCACCTGTCACGTTGTCGTTCGTGAAGGGTTTGACTCAATGATAGAGTCTGATGATTTGGAAGACGATATGCTTGATAAAGCATGGGGTCTTGAACCAGATTCTAGGCTTAGCTGCCAAGCAGTGATTGCTGATGAAAATTTGGTTGTTGAAATTCCAAAATACACGATTAATATTGTTTCTGAAGCGCATTAAAGCAAGCTTAAATCAAAGGAGTTTTCTATGAGTATGCTTTGGACAGACACGATTGATATTGCGATCGAGTTGTACGAGACTCACCCAGATGTAGATCCGCGTTTAGTTCGGTTTACAGATTTAATGAATTGGGTGTTGGCACTGCCAGACTTTGAAGATGATCCAAATCGCTGTGGCGAAAAGATCCTTGAAGCCATTCAGGCTGCATGGATTGAGGAGATGGATTAAGGCTCTTGAAGCTATTAAAGGCGTAAAAAACAGCGTATAATTACGCGGTCAAAATTTCAGTACCTGTAAAGGTACACTTAGCTTTTTAATATTAGCCCATTTATGGGTCCACTGTTTGGAGAATACCATGGCGGTAGAACGCACTCTGTCCATCATCAAGCCTGATGCTGTAGCAAAAAATGTAATTGGCAAAATCGTGTCTCGCTTTGAAGCTAACGGCCTTAAAGTTGTGAATATGGAAATGAAGCAATTGTCAGAAGCTGAAGCTCAAGGCTTTTACGCTGAGCACAGCGAGCGTCCTTTCTTTGGTGATTTGGTTGCTTTCATGACTTCTGGTCCCGTAGTTGTTCAGGTTCTTGAAGGTGAAGGTGCGGTTAACATGAATCGCGACCTAATGGGTGCAACTAACCCACAAGAAGCTGCTGAAGGCACAATTCGTCGCGACTTCGCAGAATCAATTGATGCAAACGCAGTTCACGGCTCTGATTCTACTACGTCGGCCGCGCGTGAAATTGCCTACTTCTTTGGTGGCTAATCGCTATCGGTTAAAGTAGTCTGTTAATGTCTTGGTTGCATTACCAAGGGCAATAACAGTTTGCAAAGTGCGGCGTTCCTTGTGAACGCCGCATTGCGTTTAGATCAAATAAATGACGACGCAAAAACGAGTATTAATTACAGGTCTTATCATGTCCGAAGTTACAGCAAAGACAAACATACTGGGATTTTCTCAGGTACAGATGGAAGATTTTTTCAAAACGATGAATGAGCCTAAATTTAGAGCTGTTCAAGTGATGAAGTGGATCCACCAGTTTGGTGTTGATGACTTTGAAAGCATGACTAATGTCAGCAAGCAGTTGCGTGAAAAGTTGTCTAAAACAGCTGAAATCGTTGAGCCAGAAGTGCTTTATCGTGGTGATTCTAAAGATGGAACACGCAAGTGGGTCATTGGTGTTGCAGGTGGTAATAAGGTAGAAATGGTGTTGATCCCCGATGGTGATCGAGCCACTTTATGCGTTTCTTCGCAAGTAGGCTGTGCACTTGACTGTAGCTTCTGCTCCACAGGTAAACAAGGCTTTAATCGAAATTTAACTTCGGCAGAGATCGTGGGCCAGCTAAGAATTGCTATTAAATCGTTTGGTCCAGTAGACCCAAATGGCCCTAGGCGTGTCACTAACGTTGTATTTATGGGCATGGGCGAGCCTTTACTTAATTTTGATTGCGTTACACCTGCCATCTCATTAATGATGGATGACAACGCCTACAACCTGTCTAAGCGCAGAGTGACATTAAGTACCGCTGGTGTGGTGCCAGCAATCGACCGTTTGAGCCAGATCACTGATGTTTCGTTGGCTATTTCTTTGCACGCTCCTAATGATTTGTTACGTAACGAATTAGTGCCAGTGAATAAAAAATACAACATTGATGCCTTGTTGGATGCATGTAATCGCTACCTTGAAAACCTGACTGATAAGCGGGTGATCACCATGGAATACACCATGATTGACGGTATAAATGATCAGCCAAAGCATGCGCGTGAGCTGGCTTCAGTATTGCAGCGGGTACCATGTAAGCTTAATTTGATTCCATTTAACCCATTTCCAGGATCAGATTACCGCCGCAGCCCTCGGCCACAAATTGAAGCTTTTCAACGGATTATGGCAAAATCAGGTATCATAACCACGATTCGCTCAACGCGCGGTGATGATATTGACGCAGCTTGTGGCCAACTTGTGGGTCAAGTGAAAGATCGCACTCGAAGAAGTGCTGAACATGCTGCAAGAATAGAGGCCAAACAGGTTTTGTAACGGAAACCAAAAACATTGAACGGCCTCAGTTTGTAAGGAACTTAGGCTCTTTGGTAGAGTCCAAAAAGTGGACGTTATCAAACGCGTTTTTAAGCCATCTTGCTTTTTGATGAGCTCGCTAACGCGATAAAAATAATAATAGGTAATAAAGGCAAACAATAGTGAATGAAATGGAATCGTTAGACATGAAAGACCAATCAGAGCTAGAGGGTCAATTACAAAGTTTTCCTGGGCACCTGCTGCGCGAAGCACGTGAAGACAAAGGCTTTTCTCAAAAAGAGGCAGCCCGTGATTTGCATCTTACTTCAAAAGTGATCAATGCCATCGAAGAAGATGATTTCACACTAATCCCAAGTCATGTTTTTGCTCGCGGTTATATCCGTTCTTACGCTCGCCACGTCGGTCTAGATGGCCAGGCGTTAGTGGCTGCTTTTGATGAGGTTTATGGTATTCCAAATCATAAGGGCAAGCCCAAGCTTGCTATTCGCAAACCAAGTTTTCAAAGCAATCCAAGTGATACGTGGGTCAAAGTGATTTCTGTTTTGTTTGTCGCAGGCCTGGTCGCAGCATCTATATTTTGGTGGCAAAGCCAAAACGGCATGGCTGTCGTAGTTGATGATGTGGAAGAAGAAATTGTTGTAGCGACTGCAGATGATGAGTTGTTGGATCTTAGCTTGCTCCAAAGCAATGACGCCGAGGTTGAAGGAACTCTTGGTGCGCAGCCAAGTGCTGCGCCTGAGCTTGTTATTGAGCCCGCTGGAACGGCCCAGCAAACTGACGTGCAAGCGATAACCCAAGAGCCAGAAATAGCGCTTGAGCCTGAAGCGCCAGTGCTTGAAAAAGAGGTCGATGAAGCATTACCAGCTATAGAATCTGCTTCTGCATTGGCACCTGGTCAAGGTGCGTTGTACATAGTGTTTGATGCAGACTGCTGGGTAGAAATTAAGGATGCTAATGGCAAGATGGTGCTGTCAGATTTGTACACCGCAGGTGATGTTATTTCTGAAGCCGTTGCTGCTCCAGTAGAGCTTCTGCTGGGTCGTTCTTCAGCTGTGGGCGAGATTACTTTTGATGGCATGGCCGTTGACTTAGAGCCCAATACAAGAAAAGACATCGCAAGGGTAACTTTGACAAAATAACTTTGTCGTTATTGGTTATCCCAGCATTTAATAAGGAACACATTTTGGCGTCTATAAAAGCCATTCGTGGTATGCACGATATATTGCCCGACCAAACAGCGTTGTGGCAATTCTTTGAAGCACAAGTGAAGTCAGTCTTTGATCAATATGGTTATCAAGAAATCCGGATGCCCATTGCTGAGAAAACCGACCTTTTTTGTCGTTCAATTGGGGAAGCTACAGACGTTGTAGAAAAGGAAATGTACACCTTTGCAGACCGCAATGGCGACAACATGACCTTGCGCCCGGAAGGTACGGCTTCTTGTGTACGCGCGGCTCTAGAACATGGTCTTACTTACAACCAAGTTCAAAGGCTTTGGTATCATGGCCCCATGTTTAGATATGAGCGCCCCCAAAAGGGTCGCCAGCGCCAGTTCCATCAGTTTGGCGCTGAAGTTTATGGGCTTGATGGTCCAGATGTAGATGCAGAGCTTATCATGATGACAGCCAGGCTTTGGAGAAAGCTAGGTCTTGAGGACTCGGTCACCCTGCAGTTGAACACTCTAGGTAGCTCTGAGGCGCGTGCAGCTTATCGCAAAGATTTAGTGGTCTTTTTAGAAGCTAACATGCAATTGTTAGATGCGGATAGCCAGCGCAGAGTGGGCACTAACCCGCTACGAGTGCTGGATAGTAAGGATTCAAATACTCAAGCACTATTGAATGATGCCCCTGATTTTTATGGCTACTTAGACGATGATTCGCGCATTCATTTTGAGCGCTTAAAGCAATTGTTGGATGCAGCAGGTATTAGTTACCAGGTGAACCCTCGCCTAGTGAGAGGCCTAGATTACTATTGCAAAACTGTGTTTGAGTGGGTCACTGATAAATTAGGCTCTCAAGGCACGGTATGCGGTGGTGGTCGTTATGACGGCATGATTGAGCAATTGGGTGGAAAGCCAACTCCAGGCGTTGGTTGGGCAATGGGTGTTGAGCGCTTGATTTTGTTGCTACAAGAAAGGGCTTTGCAGCCTGAAGGTCTTGATCAGCAAGCCGATGTGTACATAGTACATATGGGTGATGATGCCAGTATTGAAGCCATGCAGTTGGCAGAAAAATTACGCACAGATAACCCAGGTTTACGAGTGCTATGGCATTGCGGCGGTGGCAGCCTGAAGAGTCAAATGAAAAAAGCCGACCGAAGCGGCGCTGCGTATGCTTTGATCTTGGGCGAAGACGAATTAGCAAAGCAACACGTTCTGGTTAAGCCATTGCAAGGCCAGAGTGAGCAAAAAAGCATATCTTTTGGTGACGTTTCAGCATACGTTGCCGAACATATTTAATAATTACAAACAGTATTAAGGAGTTTTTGGTTGTGGCCGAAATGAAGACAGAAGAAGAACAAGTAGAAGCACTGAAGAATTGGTGGAATACAAACGGCAAATCATTGATTATCACCGTGATTGTAGCGATTGGTGGTGTTTATGGTTGGGGAGCTTACCAAGACCATCAGCTCAATCAGGCTGAAACTGCCAGTGTTTATTTTCAGCAAATCGTGACTAATGCGCCTGAGGGTCAGTTGTCAGATGATCAAATAGCAGAAATTCGCCGTAACAGCGACAAACTTCGAGCTGATTTTGAAGACAGTACTTATGCGCAATTAGCGGCCCTTATGGTGGCTCGTGTTGAAGTGCAAGAAGCTAATTTGTCAGCAGCTGCAAACCAGCTGAATTGGGTTATTAGTCAGCAAGGCGACGCTGAAGTGAATGCGATTGCAACAGTGCGGTTGGCGAAAGTGTTAAGTGCTCAAGGTGAGTATGACAAAGCCCTTGAGTTGTTAGTTGACGCTGAAGACGCTTGGCAACTTTCTCGTCTTGAAGCTCGCGCAGATATATTGTTAGCTAAGGGCGATACTAGCGGCGCAAAAGAAGCCTATACACAAGCTTCTGTTATGGCTGTTAGTGATGGTTTAAGTAAGCCGCTTTTAGGTTTAAAGCTGGACAATTTAGCCCAGTAAATTGAGTCACTACACAAATCTGACATGCGTACAAAGATGATCAAAGGAGCTTCTACCATGGGTGCTAAACCATTACGATTATTAATGGCTTGCTTTGCGTTGATCACTATCACTGCATGTTCCTCATCGGGTGGCACTTTGCCTGTGCCAACCCAATTAACATCATTTGAGCCTCAGGTTCAGTTTGATAAGGGCTGGTCTGTTTCGGTAGGCGATGGCTTTGCTAGTGATGTTGGGGTGATGCTACCGGTATTAGTGGATAATATAATCTACGCAGCTTCAGGGAGTCAGTTGTCTGCAGTCAATGCACAAACCAGTGAAAAGAGTTGGAGTCTAGACTTAAACTCACCCATCACTGCAGGGGTGGGTGCTTTTGAAGGCCAGCTATTTGTGGGCTCTAAAAGCGGCAAGCTTTTTGCTGTAAGCCAAGATGATGGTGCATTAATGTGGCAAGTTAATGCCTCTAGTCAGGCCTTAGTTCCACCTCAAGCTAATAGTAACATTGTAGTGTTGCAGACCATCGATGGAAAAGTGAGCGCTTACTCAACTGTTGATGGCTCTTTTCAGTGGTCTTATGCTGCAAACCTGCCTAGCTTAACTTTAAGGGGCACCAGCACGCCTTTTGTGAACGAGGCTTACACCTATGCAGGGTTTGCTAATGGCAAAATAGTTGCCATAGACAACCAGACAGGTGGTGTGGTTTGGCAAAAAGCCATTAGCCTTCCAAAAGGGCGATCAGAAATTGAGCGCTTAGTTGATATTGATGGCGCGGTTAATCTGGTAGATGGTTTATTGTATGTCACCGGATATCAGGGCAATCTTGTGGCGATGGATGCTCTTACCGGTTCAGTGGTCTGGCAGCAGCCGGTATCCAGCGCTGCCAGTGCGCTAATGTTAGGCAAAGCGGTGATCGTGATTGATGAAAGTGGTGTAATCCTGGCCTATGATGCGAAGCAAGGCTACGTCTTGTGGCAGAACGAAACGCTGAAGTATCGTGGTTTGTCCGCGCCAATGGAGCTGGATTCAAAGGTACTTGTGTTAGATGCAAGTGGTCATGCGCATTTGTTAAACCTTGACGATGGAGCCTTCATAGGTCGCAAAAAGTTGGGCATTAGTGGCCCTCAAGTAGGTGGCCTGGGCTACCAAGATGCTATTTTCTTACTCAGCTTAGACGGTGATCTCATTCGTTTAGGCTTGAAATAATTGGTTTATTTATGAATCCCGTAATTGCCCTTGTAGGGCGTCCAAATGTGGGTAAGTCCACACTCTTTAACCGTCTAACTCGCTCGCGTGATGCCTTGGTCGCAGACTTTCCAGGCCTTACCCGTGATCGTAAGTACGGAGAGGGAAAAACTGAAGAGCGGGACTATATCGTTATTGATACAGGTGGCATTAGCGGCGATGAAGCTGGTATCGATCAGGTGATGGCAGAGCAATCGCTGTTGGCAATTGAAGAGGCCGATGCCGTTTTGTTTTTAGTGGATGGTAAGGCTGGACTAAACCCTTCTGATGAGCTCATCGCGGATCACCTTAGAAGGTGTGAAAAGCCTTGTTATTTAGTGGTGAATAAGACTGATGGTATCGATGTAGATGTCGCTTTGGGTGATTTTTATGGCCTTGGTCTTGTAGGGCTTCCTCGGCCTATAGCAGCATCCCATGGGCGCGGTGTGAGTCAGCTTATTGAAGATGTTTTGGCTCCCTTTCCAGCAGCTAACGAATTCCCTGAAGACTCTGAAAGTGGTATTCGTATTGGCGTGGTGGGAAGGCCTAACGTGGGTAAATCTACCCTTGTGAACCGTATGCTAGGTGAAGAGCGCGTGGTCGTGTATGACAAGGCGGGCACTACTAGAGATAGTATTTATATTCCCTACCGACGTAATGATAAGCCCTATACCTTAATAGACACTGCAGGTGTTCGGCGCCGCAGAAGTGTGACTGAAACGGTAGAAAAGTTTTCCATCGTTAAAACATTACAGGCGATTAAAGACTCTCACGTAGTGGTGCTTGTGGTTGATGCTCACGAAGGTCTTACAGAGCAAGACATGCATCTATTAGGCTTTGTTATCGATGCAGGCAGAGCCTTGGTCATTGCGGTTAATAAGTGGGATGGTATGAGCGCAGATGACAAGGCGCACGTAAAGCATGAGCTGCAGGCGCGTTTAGAGTTTGCCAAATTTGCTCGCATTCACTTCATTTCCGCACTCCACGGCTCTGGTGTAGGAGATTTGTATAAGTCAGTAGAAGAGGCGCATAAATGTGCCTTCACCAAGTGGAGCACTAATAAGCTAACTACCTTGCTTGAAGATGCGATTGAAGATCATCAGCCACCCTTGGTTCATGGGCGACGAATCAAATTACGTTATGCTCACTTGGGGGGATCTAACCCACCTCTTTTTATTGTGCACGGCAACCAAACGAATGCGCTGCCCACCACTTATAAGCGCTACCTAGAAAACAAATTTATTAAAGTGCTGAAGATAAGAGGCACTCCAGTGCGCTTTGAATTCCGCACCAGTGACAACCCATTTGATGGTAAAAAGAACCAGCTGTCACAACGCCAAATCACTAAAAAGCAGCGTTTGATTAAGCATGTCAACAAGGCCAAGAAGAAGGCCAAAAAGAAATAATGGTCACCCATAAAAGAGAGTGTGCTGAAGGCGCTAATTAAGATGTCCTTAACAAGCCTAAATCAGTTGTTACATTTATTAGCCGATGGGCAGTTTCATTCAGGAACTAGCCTTGGTCAGCATCTGAACATGACGCGGGCTGCGGTATGGAAACAGCTGAAAGGGCTAGAAGCGCTTGGGGTTAAGTTGCATCGGGTTAGAGGCAAAGGCTACCGTGTAGCAGGCGGCTTAGACCTTTTAGATGTAGAAGCCATACAGCGCCAATTGCCCTCACTCAACCCACCTTTTGATGTGCAATTGCACATGTCACTTGAATCCACTAATCAAACACTTCTGCACTTGCAGCAACATCAATCCATTCATGGCGAAGTTGTGCTGGCGGAGGTTCAAACGGCTGGTCGCGGACGTTTAGGTCGGCAATGGCAGTCTCCGTTTGGCCAAAATATTGCATTATCATTGGGTTGGAATTTTTCAGGTGGTGCGGCCGCCCTTGAAGGTTTAAGTTTGATTGTAGGTCTAGCGTTAAAGCAGGCACTGTCGGATTTAGGGGTGAAGGGCGTTGAGCTTAAGTGGCCAAATGATGTTCTGGTGCAGGGTAAAAAGCTTGCCGGCATTCTGTTAGAGATGCGTGGCGACGCAACAGGCCCATGCCAAGTGGTGATGGGTGTCGGTTTAAATGTGCACTTAAAAACGAATGACAATATTGACCAGCCATGGGTTAGCCTTAGCCAATTGGGTTATGATCTAAGCAGAAACAATATCGCAGCCCAGATGCTTTTGCGCCTGAATGAGCGTTTGCTCCACTTTGTTCAATACGGGTTTGAGCCGGCTAGAGACGAATGGCAAGCCAGCCATTATTATCAAAATAAGCGGGTAAAATTGCTGGTGCCAGGCAAGAGTGTTGAAGGACTCTGTAGGGGGGTTAATAAAGTGGGTGCTTTGTTGATAGAAGCAGATCACAAGATCAGTGCTTATAGTGGCGGTGAAATTAGCTTAAGGCCTCTAGATGATAAGGATGAGTATGTTACTGATTGATGTTGGTAATACTCGCCTCAAGTGGCGGGTGCAAGAGCAAGGTGCTGTGACAGCATCGGGTGCCCTGTTAGTATCTCAAGTCGATCTTGATGAGTTATGCAAAGCGCTGCCTAATCAATCATCGGCAATGGCTTTTGCAAGTGTGGGGCCACAAAAAGTAAGCGATGCCCTAAGTGCATGGGCTCAAAAATTTGATGTGCCCGCACAAAAAATTGAGACCCAAGATCAGTGGCAAGACCTACGTAATGGCTATGATAACGTAGCTAACCTTGGGGTGGACAGGTGGCTTGCTATGGTTGCAGCCAGGACGATTACAAAAGACAAGGTGTGCATCGTTGATTGTGGCAGTGCCATTACTTTAGATTATATTCTCGCAGACGGTTGCCATCAGGGAGGGTATATCATTCCAGGTGCCAGGTTAATGTCGAACGCATTAAACGCCGATACTGCAAATATAAAGGTAATGCATGCTGACATTGGTTTAGCCAGCGTGGGTAAAGATACCCGCGAAGCGGTGCTTAGTGGCTGCAGTCAGATGGCCCATCATGGGCTGAAGGGTTTGATCGATCAAGCTCAGCAACAAGGGTATTCAATCTTGCTCTGTGGTGGCGATGGAGAGTCACTGGCAAAAGCGCTTGGGCATACCTATATTGAGGGTTTAGTATTAGATGGCTTGGCGTTGATGGTCGAAGCTAACAAACACTGAAAAACTTTAATAAAATCATCATTGATGCTTGCATCCGAGTAATTCGTTAAGTATTATACGCCCCTCCTGAGTTCAGGAGCACAGGCAATTAAGCCGGTATAGCTCAGACGGTAGAGCAACTGACTTGTAATCAGTAGGTCCGGGGTTCGACTCCTCGTGCCGGCACCAGTTCCTGTTGAAGAATATTTGAGGTGGGGTTCCCGAGTGGCCAAAGGGATCAGACTGTAAATCTGACGCGTAAGCTTCGGTGGTTCGAATCCACCTCCCACCACCATTCTTTGCGGGTATGGTATAATGGCTATCACGACAGCCTTCCAAGCTGTATATGCGGGTTCGATTCCCGCTACCCGCTCCATTTTGTAAAAGGTTGGCTATAGCGAATCTTTTCAAGGCTAATAGAGCCAGTTTAGTGCGTTATACGCTCTAGTAGCTCAGGGGTAGAGCGCACCCTTGGTAAGGGTGAGGTCGGCGGTTCAATTCCGCCCTAGAGCTCCATTGTCATAAGGTCAGTGGGGCACAGTAAATTCTGAAGGGTAGATATAGAAATGTATCTACCCTTCTTGTTATCTGCAGTTTACTCAATTATTGAGGGCTGTGTTGTTTAACTTAGCGCGGCCAAGTAGCCGCCACGTTCGGAGGCTATCATGGCTAAGGAAAAGTTTGAAAGAAATAAGCCGCACGTAAACGTCGGCACCAT
>CAXHZX010000009.1:0-88635 GCA_964022265.1 uncultured Oceanospirillaceae bacterium
GTTTCGCTAGCAGTCGGGTGGTATTTTTCTCTAAACCAGACATATAACCCCGCTAATACAACAATTGCAGCACCTATGAGCATAGTGAAATCCACTTCTTCTTTGAGTACCACTACCCCAATCAACAAACCAAAAAACAATCGGGTGTATCTTAGTGGGCTGATAACAGATATTTCGCCCACGCGCATGGCGGCAGTTGCGTAGTAGCTGCCAAAGGCTGAGAACACAATCATGGCAACTAAATAGATGTTCGCTTTTGTATTAGGTACTTTGGCGCCTTCAAAATACATCATCACTAGGCCCACACCAATAAACATCATAGCCCCATACAAGGCCAGCATTGATGCTGAAACGCCAGCTGGAGACAAACGTGAGCCAACATCTCGCATGGCCATGCCAATGACCGCCACGACCGCATACAGTGAGTAGGCATCAAAACTATCTACGCCTGGGCGAATAATAAACAACACCCCCACAAACCCAATCACGACTGCCAGTAGCCTGTGAATACCCACTTTTTCACCTAAAAACAAAAATGAGATAAAGGTCATCAATAAAGGTAGCGTTTGGAAAATGGCCGACACCGAAGTAAATGCCGAATGAATGAGTGCCATGAAAATGAAGATCACCGCCACCGCTTCGCCAATGGTGCGCAGCATCACCGCTGGATGAAAAAATATTTTGGTTAAAACCACTTCATTGTTACGGCTTACCACAGACCAAAAAAGGGCGACGCAGCCTATACCTAAAATGAAGATGACTTGGCCTGTCGGTAATATTTCACAGGCCCACTTAAGTGCCAAATCGGCCATCGTAAATGACCCCATTGCTAGGGTCATATACAGCATGCCTTTAAGGTTTTCTTGGGTAGTGGACATAAGGCACAGTGCAAATAGTGATTGGTGCCTCACTATAGCTACTTTTTTGGCTGATAACACTAGTTATACAGGGTTTTCTAATTTTGTAGCCATTGCATTAACAAAGTCACTTGGGGGTGACTAGAGTGGGGTGATATGACATACCCATAACCAGAAAGTTTGGCTTTACTGACGCACACCAAACTTAAGTTATTAAGCTCTGCTTCCATGAGGGCATCGGCCAGCATAATGCCTTGGCCATCGATCGCTGCTTGCACCCTCACATTGGCATCTTCAATCATGTGGCGTGGGTTAGGCAGTGGCTGGCCGTTACACCAAAGTTGCCACATATCTAAATCTCTCTCTTCACATAACAAAGGAATATTAGCCCAAGGTTCTTGGCCTAGATTTTCAGGCGCATCTAAGCCACCTTCAAGTATGTGGTAACGCTCTATTAAGCTTGGGCTTGCTACTGCAAACATAGGCATAGGCAAGTGAATACCCTGCTCGCTTGTTAAGTCTGCAGTGCATTCTTGCCACTGAATGCTGATGTCGGCGCCTTGTTTATTGGAGTTAGGCTGGCTAACAGAGTGCTGAATAATAACGTTAATACTTGGATGTTTGGCACAAAAGCTAGCCAATTTGGGAGACAACCAACGCAGCGCCACGTAGCTTGTTACCGCAATCACCAAATTATGTTGTTGCTGCTGGTTCAGTAGGCGTATCTGGGCTGACAAATCTGTAAATATTTTTTGGGTGGTTTGGTAAAGCATTTGCCCGGCATCTGTGAGCAATATTTGCCGTGTCGTTCGTTTAAATAAAGGCTGGCCCAAGTGTTGTTCCAAACGTTTAATTTGGTAGCTAATAGCGCCTTTTGTTAAGCAGAGCTCATCGGCCGCTAAGGTAATGCTTAAAAGCCGTGCAGCGGCTTCAAAGGCCTTTAAAGAGTCAAGGGGTGGCAGGGTATGTTTCATACCCCTATTGTTAAATTTTTTTGAACCATGATGCAAGAGTTTTTGCTTGTGCCATGCTTTGTTCAGCAGTAAGTTAAAACCATAATAAAAATGAGCGCCTTAACACTAAGGCTGGATATCTGAGGTTTTTAATGAGTGAAAAAGTAGATTCATATGCGCGCGTTGTGGTGATTGGTGGCGGTATTGCGGGTGCCTCGGTGTTTTATCATTTGGCCATCGATCATGGCTGGACCGACATTGCTCTGGTAGAAAGAGATGAGCTCACATCAGGTTCTACTTGGCACGCCGCCGCCCAAGTGACGCAGTTTGGCGCTAACCAAACGGCAGTTGCACTAAAGCGCCACAGTATTAGCCTGTATAAAAAACTAGCCAACGATGAAGATTACCCCTTTGCCTATCACTTTACTGGCGGCATGCGTCTAGCTAGCACTCAGGCTCAAGTTGATACCTACAAACATATGGTAGGTATGGCAAATGGCATGGGCGCAGATATGGAATTCATTGATGCTGATGAGGTGGCCAAGCGCCACCCATTAATCAACCCAGAAGGCTTATTAGGTGCTTGGTGGGATCCACTTGATGGTGACATAGACCCAGCTGGCATTACCTTTGCAATGGTGAGAAAAGCCCGTGAAGCAGGTGCCAAAGTGTATCGTTTCAACCCAGTAGAAAACATCACTAGAAAAGCCAATGGCGAATTTATCGTACATACCCTAAAGGGCGACATTACCTGTGAAAAAGTAGTTAATGCGACAGGCTACAGGGTGAATGAAGTGGGTAACATGCTAGGTGTCAGTCATCCGGTGACTTCCATGGAGCATATGTATTTTTTGACCGAACCCATGGCACAGCTGCAAGCCTTGGATAAACGGGTGCCTATTATTAGAGACCCGCGTGATGACTTTTATTGTCGCCAAGAAAAACATGGCCTGTTGGTCGGTGTTTATGAGCAAGGTTGTAAAACCTTTGGCATGGATGGCATTAGCCCAGACTTCACCAAAGCTTTATGCCCAGATGATTTGGATCGTTGTTTAGACAACATGGAAGGTATTTTTGAATGCTTACCTGCGCTGCAAACTGTGGGTATACACACCATTATTAATGGTCCTATCACCTATACCATAGACGGTGCGCCTTTGATTGGGCCTATTCCTGGGGTAGAAAATGCATATTGTGCTATTGGTCTTCGTGCAGGCATTGGCGAAAGTGGTGGCCACGGCAAAATATTGGCTGAGATCATTGTGTCTGGCCAATCGGAGTGGGACTCCTGGTACACCGACCCACGCAGATTTACCCAATACGCCAATACTGAGATCACCTGCCTTAAGGCAATAGAAGATTACCAAAACGAATTTCACTACCACATGCCCCATGAACAGCGCCCAGCCGGAAGGCTTGCGCGCACTACGCCACTATACCCAGTGCTAGACCAATTGGGCGCGGTGTGGGGCACTGTGAATGGCTGGGAACGTGCATTGATGTTCAAGCCGACTGAGGATTTTAGCGAAACGGCCAGCTATCGATTTAACGAATCTTATGAAGTGGTGGCCCAAGAAATTTCCGCCTTACAAAAAAATGTGGGGGTGATGGAAGTTTCGGGCTTTAACCGCTATGAGCTTAAAGGAGAGGGAGTAGAGCAGTGGTTAGACCATTTAGTGTGCGGCAATACCCCACTTCAAGTGGGCCAAGTGCGCTTGTGTTATTTGCTTAACGAAAATGGTCGTATGCTCACTGAAGCCACTTTAGCCAAATTAGGCGACAACCATTATTGGTATGGGTCTGCCGCAGCAGCAGAGTGGCATGACCGAGATTACTTGCTAAAAAGTAAACCAGCTTCAGTGAGCCTAACAGAAATGGCCGCAAGCCATACTATATTGGTGGTAGCAGGGCCTAAATCACGTGAGCTGCTGCAATCGATGTCGCCAAGGTGTGATTGGAGCGCAAGTGGCTTTGGCTGGATGCAAGTGCGCCCCATGACGCTTGGGCACGCTGCAGTCACTGCGATGAGTGTCAGTTTCTCAGGCGAATTGGCCTATGAGCTTCATGTGCCCAATGAACAGCTGTATTTAGTGTGGCAATTAATGAGCGAGGCAGGTGCAGCCTTTAAGCTGAGTAAGTTTGGTTTGTATGCCACTGAATCTATGCGTTTAGAGAAAGGCTATTTACACTGGAAAGCAGATATTATTGATGAATTTAACCCTATGGAAGCTGGCTTAGAGCGTTTTGTAAACCTAAACAAAACAGATTTTGTAGGAAAAACTGCGCTGTTAAAGGCGATCGATGAAGGCTTAGGGCACCAGTTAGTCAGCTTTGAAATAATGAGCGATGTTGCCCCAGCTCATGGCGGCGATCCGGTCTTTCAAAATGGCCAACAAGTAGGCGTAGTTAGCTCTGGTGGCTACGGCCATAGGTTAGGAAAAAACTTAGCTTACGCCTACGTGACTAGCACAGCCGTTAAAAATACAGATGCGTTTAGCATTCGGGTGATCGGTGAAGACTACAAGGCAACGCCAGTAGAGCGGTGCTTGTACGACCCAGAAAATTTAAAACCACGCAGCATGGATACGGGTGAAAACCATGGCTAGGCGACCCTCTGCTAGAGCAGCAAAGCACGCTCAGCGTGCTAAACCCCCGGCGATTAATCCCTGTGCCCCAGGTCAAGCTGGGGGGCAGTACACGCCCTTAACTCCAGATCAAGTGGCGCGCATTTATAAAGAATCTTTGCGTATTTTAGATGAAATAGGCATGGCTGATGTGCCCCAAGTGTTACTGGATAAAGCCCTAGAAAAAGGCGCTAAGCTTAATGATATGGGCAGGCTGTGTTACCCGCCAGAAATGGTTGAGGGTATTATTGAAGGGGCTTGTAAAAAATTCACCTTTTATGGGAGAGACCCAAAGCACGATATAGAAGTGGGTGGTGACAAGGTGTACTTTGGTACAGGCGGTGCTGCTGTGCAAACTTTAGACATAGACACTGGCATTTATCGTTCTTCCACTTTAGATGATTTGCACAAGCTCACTAAGCTTGTGGATCAGCTGCCTAATGTTGCTTGGTTTACCCGTTGTTGTATAGCCACTGATGTAGAAGATTTGTACGCGTTAGACGTCAACACTGCTTATGCTCTTTTAAAAGGCACCACTAAGCCTGTAGCCACAAGTTTTACCCTGCCTGAGCATGTAGCGCCCATTGTAGAAATGTTTGATATGGCCATGGGTGGTGAAGGTGAGTTTGCGAAGAAGCCGTTTTGTAAAGCTCACATTAGCCCAGTTATTTCGCCTTTAAAATATGGTGAAGATGCAGTCATGGTGGCCCTTGAGTGCATGAAACATGGCGTGCCGATGAGCAACATTGTGGCAGGTATGACAGGTGCAACCTCACCTGCACCATTAGCGGGTACTTTGGCTTTGTCATTGGCTGAAACCCTTGCGGCTTTGGTGATGGTGAATGTGTTTGAACCTGGCTACCCAATGATCTTTTCAAACTGGCCATTGGTGATCGACCTTCGCACTGGTGCATTTCGTGGTGGTGGAGGTGAAATGGCATTATTAAATGCGGCCTCAGCGCAACTTTCAAATAGCTTAGGCTTGCCTTCTGGCTGTGCTTCTAGCATGACCGATGCCAAAGCCCCAGATGCCCAAATGGGCATGGAAAAAGCCTTGTCTGCACTGGCCTGTGGTTTAGCCGGTGGCAATATGGTGTACGAATCTTCTGGCATGATGGCAAGCTTATTAGGCGTATCTTTTGAAGCTTTTGTGATGGATGATGAGATGCACTCCCACGTACACCGCATTATAAAAGGCATTGAAGTGAACGATGAACACCTAGGGTTTGATTCTATTAAAGCTGCCGTGCAAGGCTCTGGTCATTTTATTGACGCGCCAGAAACCATGGTGTCTATGGAGCGCGATTATTATTACCCTAAAGTGGCCGATCGTGATGAGCCTATAGTTTGGCAAGAAGGCGGCGCAATGGATCATTGGCAAAGGGCCAACATCAAAGCCAAGCAATTACTGGCTAATGAGCCAAATTACCTTAGCCCTGAAATAGATTTGGCAATTAAAGCCAAGTATCCAATACTTTAGTTAATTTGGTTTTGGTGACAAAATAGCAAGCTAAATAATGGCTTGGCTTAAATCCACACTTAAGCCATAAAATAGCTACAGGCAAACTATGCATGGGTAATGATAAGCGGGGCAATTTAGACCCAACAAGCGCAAGGCCAACTTTATTTGAGGCCTTACAAATTTGGTTAAAAATAGGCTTTTTATCCTTTGGTGGCCCAGCAGGGCAAATTGCCTTGATGCACCGTGAAATTGTGGATCATAAAAAGTGGTTAAGTGAGCAGCAGTTTTTAAATGCGTTAAGCTTTTGTATGCTCTTGCCAGGGCCAGAAGCCATGCAGCTAGCCACTTATACTGGCTGGCGGCTCAACGGCACTTTGGGTGGGTTATTAGCAGGTTTGTTGTTTGTAGTGCCTGGCGCGCTCATGATTTTACTATTGGCGCTAGGTTATTCGCTATATGGCGACATCGCTATCGTCGATACTCTGTTTGTAGGCATACAGGCAGCCGTTATAGTGATTGTGATTGAAGCTTTAGTGAAAGTCTCAAAGCGGGCTTTGTTGCATCAATCGCACTTGTTTATTGCGGCTTTGGCTTTTGTAGGGATCTTCTTTTTAGCTTTACCGTTTCCTCTTATTATATTGGCAGCAGGCGCTTATGGTTTTTTGTTTGGCAGTAAAGGCCAATCAGAAAATACTTCCTTTGTAGAAATTTCGTTATCTAAAACCTTAGCTACAGTGCTGATATGGTTGGCTATTTGGTGGCTGCCGTTACTGCTTATGGGGTTTTATTTAGACGATCATCTGCTGGTTCAAATAGGGGTGTTTTTCTCTAAACTAGCGGTGGTTACTTTTGGTGGTGCCTACGCTGTGTTGGCATACTTGGGCCAAGATGTGGTGAGTGACTTTGGTTGGTTAAGCGCCACTGAAATGTTGCATGGGCTGGGCCTGGCAGAAACCACGCCCGGGCCGCTTATTTTGGTGAATGAGTTTGTAGGCTTTTTAGCAGGCTACAGAGAAGGTGGCATTTTAATGGGGGTGCAAGGCGCATTGGTGGTGTTATGGGCTACTTTTGTGCCCTGCTTTTTGTGGATATTTGCTGGGGCTCCTTACATTGAATGGATCGCTTCGCAGTCTCGCTTAAAAGCGGCTCTACAAGCCATAACCGCTGCTGTAGTTGGGGTTATTCTGAACCTTTCTATTTGGTTATCTTTGCATGTGTTCTTTGCCCAGATAAACACCACCAAACTAGGCCCGTTAGTTGTCATGAACCCAAGTTTTGAAAGCGCAAACTATGTCGCTCTTGGGCTTAGCGCGCTGAGTGCAATAGCACTATTTAGGTTGCGTTGGGGTGTTTTAAAAGTACTGCTAGCATCCTCTATAGGCGCTTTAGCAATAGCCAGTGTAGGCTTTTAAATAACGGGCGAGTGTACCGTAGAGACATTGATTTTATTGCGGTTGTAAAGCTTAATGTTTTGTTCAAAATTAGTATCAGTGGGGTGAATACCCAAGTAACGAATTAGCGCATTCAACGCCACTTCTGCAGCATGAGTAGTACCATCGACTGCTTTTAATGCAATACCTAAACCAAGGCTTGGTATGGCTGCACCAAATACGCCTTGAGCCCCTGTTTTACAGACCACTTGGCCACCATAAGCTTGCATAACATGGGTACAGTGACGCGTGCTACCTGCAACATAAAAGGGTTCGCTAGCCATAGCCTGGTATAAAGTCTGGCAGGCTTTTTGCCAATCACTAGGTAAGCCATCACCGGTTGCAAAACGTGCAAAGGCCATGGCTAAATTGGACAAAGGCAGTGCATAAGTCGGTATAGAACACCCATCAACACCGCGCGGGTAGTCGGTTACGTTTAAATCCATCATGCGGTTCATCGCATCATTCACAGCCAATTGCACAGGGTGCTGGTGGTGAACATAGCCTTTGGTATCGATGCCTTGATGGCGCGCAAAGCTTAAAAACCCACAGTGTTTGCCAGAGCAGTTGTTATGCAAGGCACAGCCTGCTTGGCCTGCATCAGCTAAAGCCACGGTTGCAGGCCGATATAAAGGCCAATCACTGCCGCACTCTAGGGTGTGCTCATCCATGCCAAGCTTAGACAACCAAGAGCTCACCACTTGTGTGTGTTGGGTTTCACCATTGTGGCTAGAGCAAGCCATGGCAATTTCGGTTTGGGTTAAATTTAAGTCTTGGGCTGCACCACTTAAAATGAGCGGCAAAGCTTGCAACGGTTTGGCAGTAGATCTTGGAAACACCCATTGGTCACCGTTGCCCCACGTGCTGTGACGATTGCCTTTGCTATCACAAATGACAGCAATGACTTGGTGGCTGTTTTCAACAAAACCACCACGGGTGACTTCAATAACAAGTGCTTCGTTGTTCATCTAGCGCTCCTACAAAAGGGCTAAGGCTTGGGTTCACGTTTGTCGCGTATTACTGTAACACGCTGCATGTGCCTCTCATTAGGTAAATAATCTGAAATGGCATAATGATGCGTAATACGGTTGTCCCACATGGCTACCGTATTCTTACGCCAGCGCAAGCGTACCTGAAACTCTGGCTTGGCCATGTGCAAATACAAAAATTGCAAAATGCGGTCACTTTCACCTTGTACTTCGCCAATTATATGGCGCGTGAAAGATTGGTTAATGTTCAAGTATTTTAGGCCAGTGACAGGGTGAGTGCCCACAATTTTATGAACCGCAGATCCCGTGCTTTTAAGGCCATCATTCACCGCCTCAATGCCGCCCCTAGCATATAGATCGTTTCTAAAGGTGCCTATGTCATGGATGGCTTCTTTGTCTGCTAAATAATCTTGCCACATTTTAGGCAACGCATTGTAGGCGCTATTAGTGTTGGCCCAAAGGGTGTCGCCCCCTGTTGCTGGCACATTCACTGCATGCAAAATACTGGTAAAAGGCGGTTCGGCTCTAAAGGTCATGTCTTTGTGCCAGTCGTTGGCATCTGGCTTACTTTTTGGACCAGTTTTTAGCAAAGTAATGCGTTCATAACCTTCCACATTAGGGTAAATAGGGTGGGGCGGCTCAGGTTCACCAAAGCTTGATGCAAAATCTAAATGGCCCTGGGGTGTAAGGTCTTGGTCACGAAAGAAAATCACTTTGTGGGCAATCAAAGCATCATAAATGTCATCGTATTGCGCCAAGGTTAAGTTATTAAGGTCTAGGCCTGAAATTTCAGCGCCGATAGCAGGTGTTACTAATTCAATATTCATGATAGCTTAATACCTTCTGTACTAATGTTATTCGTAACGCCAATTGAGTATTCAAAGGCTTTGGATAAGCTTAGGGCTCAATCGGTTCTAGTTCATTTATAATGGGCTCAAAGCACACTTATGCAGGCTATTCTAACAGCAGCATTAGGCATGTAAACGGGTTGAAAATTAATGGAAATCATAAGGTGAACTAATGTTATTGAGTAAGATGATTCCATCTGCACAAAGCTTGTTAATTTTTGAAGCGGCAGCCCGTCATTTAAACTTCACCGCTGCAGCTTGTGAACTAGGTTCTACCCAATCGGCTGTCAGTCAGCAAATGCGTGGGTTAGAGCAGCGATTGAATGTCGCTTTGTTCAAACGCATATATAGAGGCGTAGCACTGACTGATGCTGGCCTTGCCCTATATTCACAAGTGCACGGTGGCTTTACCCAAATAGCTAGCTGCATAGAAACATTGCAGCACACTCCCGATCGGCCCTATGTAAATGTAGAAACAGATTTTTCTTTTGCTGCTTTTTGGTTGTTGCCACGCTTAGCGCAATTTAGAAAGCAACACCCCAATATTGAAGTGCGAATTGTGACCTCGCAAAGTGCGATGAACTTTGATGCCGAACAAAATGATGTGTCTATCGTGTTTGCTAAAGGCAAACCCAGCGAATACAGATCGCATGTGCTATCCATAGGCCAAGTATTTCCTGTTGGCAGTCCTTCATTGATTGCCCAATATGACGCTATAGACAGCCCCGAAAAATTGGCAGCCTTGCCGTTGTTAAAATTAGGCGACATTGCAGGTAATGGCTGGCTAACATGGCATGGTTTTTTCGAGCAGTTGCAAAGTAAAGTAACCCCCAGTGAGCCTGTGCTTACATTTAACAACTACACTCTACTTATTCAGGCCGCCATTGCGGGCCAGGGTGTGGGTATAGGCTGGGGCAGTTTGGTGGAAGACCTGGTGCAAAAAGGGATGCTGAGTGCCATTGAACCTTTTACTATTGTTTCAGATTGGGACTATTATTTAGTAGAAACCAACCCTCAAGAGCCTTTGGCAGCTAAGCAACATTTTATTAATTGGCTGCTTAGCCCAGAGCAGGTTGGCGTGAGCAGCTAGCGCTAGGTTGACTGAACTTAAAGGGCGTTTGGCAGATTATGATGATCAATGAGTAAAGTAAAACATGAGCATTGAGTTAAATGAAATAATTATTCGAGACGTGCAGGCACAGGACATGCCGGCTATAAAAAGCATATACGAGCTTGAAGTGCTACATGGCATTTCTAGCTGGGAAGACTTGCCGCCCTCATTAGATGAAATGATAGAGCGAAAAAATAAGGTCGTTCAGGCAGGCTACCCATACAGGGTTGCATGTTTGGGAGATCAATTATTGGGTTATGCTTATGCTTCGGCTTATAGAAGCCGGCCAGCGTATCGTTTTACGGTAGAAAATTCTATTTACCTTGCCGATGGGGTACAGCGCATGGGTGTGGGCCAAAAGCTACTCACAGACCTGGTGCAGCAATGCGAAGTGCGAGGTTTTCGCCAAATGATAGCTGTAGTGGGTGGCTCTGATAACCATGTGTCGATCAATTTCCATAAGAAAATGGGTTTTGAGCAAGTGGGCTTAGTGAAAAATATAGGTCACAAGTTTGACCAATGGTTAGATTCTGTCATGCTGCAATTACCCCTTGGCAAGGCTCATAAAAGTGCGCCTGGTAAACTTGATAAAAGCTGAGTTAGTGCTGGTTTTGTATTGTGCTGGCAAGGCTTTCGCAGTGGTGCCTTTGGATGATTAAAAGGATTAGGAAATAATGAGCTTGTTTTCACAACGCTTAGACCCGCCCATCAACATTCTGCCAAGCCAAGGTCAGGCCAACTATCATGGCGTGGTGCTTGGGCTTGCAGAAGCCGATTATTATTTTGAGCACTTTTTGACTCATATAAAATGGCAGCATGATCAGGCCATAGTGTTTGATAAAAAAATCACCACTAAGCGCCAAGTGGCCTGGTATGGCAGCCAAGCATTTGCTTACACTTATTCCAAAATCACCCGCAGCGCATTACCCTTTACACCGCAACTTCTTGAATTAAAAAAGGTGATTGAGACCATTACTGGGGAAACCTATAACTCTTGCCTGCTTAACTTATACCAAAGCGGTGATGAAGGCATGGCATGGCACAGTGACAATGAACACCAACTAAAGCGCCACGGTGCCATCGCTTCCATTAGTTTGGGGGCCGAGCGCAGTTTTGCCTTTAAGCATAAAACCAGCCACCAAACCCACAGCGCAATGCTTGAGCACGGCAGCCTTCTAGTGATGCAAGGAGAAACCCAGAGCCACTGGTTGCATCGCTTAGCGCCCACTAAAAAAATAACCATACCCAGGGTTAATTTAACCTTTAGGACCATAGTAGAGCGCTAATACTGCATTTAATAACCACTTTATTTTGGATAGGCTTTAAGCTTGGTAGTGGCATGTGCTTGGTTGTCTATTGGGCATCAAATTAATGGACCCTAAACAAATGCTCCTGATGAGCGAATCATTTCTACCCCTGAAATTTTCCATGTGCCTTGTGATTTTGTAAAAAAGTACCTTATATAATGAGCCACCCCATTTTGGCCCACTATTTTTACGTCTTGCTCGGCAACCTCAGAGCCTTCTATACTTTCTAAAAATGTGACTTTCTTTGGGCTCAAAAGCATTGGCCAATCACGTTGTACCATCGCAGCAAAATTTTCTGGAGTTTCAAACATGAGCACAATTGAAAAGTGCGCGAATAAAAAGGCTTTTCTAAAGTCATTATCAGAAAATGCATCGAGTTGACCACTGATAATGGTTTGAAGCCCGTTGCTTTCATCCGATGCGGTTTTAACCTCAAAAAGGCTCGTATTGGGGTGGGAATGAAAGTATATGGAATGGGCACTTTTTTCAGACGTTGCTTGCCAAAGCTCAGGCGCCTGATCATTGGCAGCGACCGCAAAGGAAGTCACAAAAATGCACAAACCTAATGACCCCATAGATAAAAGTTTAGTCGCTTTCATTGAATACCTCATCGATCGTTAGATTGATTGTGTAGATTCAAAAGATACCATAAACCTTTACTAATAAATAATCGCTTAATTATGGGCTGATCACCACTTGAGGTGTTTATCGATTATGTATTCCAACCCGTAGGTCACCTATTAAAAATGAGATTGTGTCCCTGTGGTTGGGTAAACCTTCAAGACTTAATCGGGCGCGTTTTTAGTGTTTCATGAGTAAGGCTAAGTTATTGCAGGTTGTAGGCGACAAACTGACGGTTCCAACTGCCTTGGCGCGTCTGTTCCATGGCTAATAGTTCGTTTTTATAACCCAGTTGGGCCAACACAAAACCATCTAATTCTTCTAATTCAATGGCTTTCTCATCAACGCGTTGATTAAACGTCGTGTCAGCAAATTCGATATGATGACCGGCTTGGTCAAAGACAATAGCAAGGTGTTCACAAGGTTGGATTTCTTGTAGCTCGTTTTCTAGGGCCTGTTTGCAGATAGGGCAATGCAAGCTATCTTGAGCCGTTTTATGGTGCACTTGGGCAATGGGAGTGAACTTTTCGAAAAACATGATAAAACCTCTTTAAGTGAACTGAATTCATTATAAAGGCTTCAATTGGTGTTTAGGGTGATGTTTGTTCAGCTTACATGAACGAAATTCAACTTAGGGTGGATTTTAGTTGAATACATTTTACATCCACAAAAAAGCCCAGTGCTAAGCTGGGCTAATATGTCCCAGCGCATGGCTGCGATGGGTATTGAATATGGTGGGCCTGGTCAGATTTGAACTGACGACCAAAGGATTATGAGTCCTCTGCGCTAACCGCTGCGCCACAGGCCCGAATGGGAGAGCGCATGATACCCGTGCTGGTGGTTTAGATCAAGATTCAAGCTTGTTAAATCAAATATTTAATGGCTCTAGATGAGTAGGGCATTATAAGCTTTTAGAAGGGGCCCACATCCAGGAGGGCATTAAGGTATAATCACACCCTTACATTAGATTGGGCGCAACAAAGTATGTCAGAAGAAATTAATTACCAAAACAATCCGCTGCACGGTTTAACACTTAAAGCCATGCTCACCGAGATTGTGGACCATTATGGGTTTGAAATTCTGCATGCGTATTTGTACATCCACAGCTTTAAAACCAACCCTAGCATTGAATCTAGCGTTAAGTTTTTAAAGAAAACCCAATGGGCTCGTGAAAAGGTAGAGGCCTTTTATTTGTACAAGTTTAAAAGCTTGCCTAAGGTGTCTAGCGACCAATATGAGCTGCCACCGCGCGATCGAATCATTCCTGAAGGCCAGTCGCCAGGGCAGCCTTTAGAGCTAACCCTTGAAGATGCCGAACGGATTCGTGATAAACGTGAAACTAGGGCCAATGAGTATGACCGTTTAGCGGGCCGCACTGGCAAGGGTGCGGCTAAGCCTTTTCACGCCACTAAAGATAAAGCTTGGAATAAGCCTGCGTCTAAGTCACCCTGGGGTGAAAGCTCTGGGGCTAAACAAAGCTTGAAACCAGGCTCCACCACTAGCGCATCAGCCCCTGCCAGCGAATCCTCACAGGATATTGCTACTCATGCAGACCCTTGGGCTAATTCACGCAATAAGTTTAAGTAGCAAGGCGTAAAGGCCGTGATTCTTGGTATAAGGTATAAAAAGCCGAAGCTAATATAAAGCCACTGCCTATTAAGGTGGTAAGGCTTGGCCACTCTCCAAACACCACAATGCCCCACACCATGGCTAATGGCAGGGCTGCGTATTCAAAAGGTGCCACCAAAGCGGACTCTGCTGACCGGTAGGCCTGGCTAATAAGATAGCCTGCTAGGGTGCTCACTAAACCTAAGGTGAGTAATAAATATAAGTCGCTAAGATCCACTTGCTCCCATGGCCTTAACAGAAAGTTAAGCGAAGGGTTGCTTGCATCCTGGTATTGGCCTTCACCTGCCACCAACCACATAAACACGCTCATTATCACAAAGCATAGTTGGATATAAAACGTCATGGTGGAGGCTGATTCTGTGGCTCGCATGGTGCGCGTAAGGGTGTGTAGCAGTGCATAAAACACGGCTGAACCCAGAGGGAAAAGAGAGGCGGTTACAAATTGATCACTGCCAGGTTTTACCATAACGATCACGCCAATAAACCCTAGGGCTATAGCAAGCCAGCGATGAATGCTGACGTGTTCTTTTAAGAACACAATAGAAAACAGTGCGATGATGCTTGGGCTGATAAAGAAAATGGCCACTGCATCGGCCAATGGCATGGCCACCAAACCCATAAAAAACAGCATGTTAGCTATCACATAGCTTAAGCCTCTAATAAGATGCCTTGGTAAGTGGTGGGTCTTTAGTTTTTGCACGCTATTTTGAGTAACCCACAAAATTGCCACAATACCTATGATGCCCAGGGCCGAGCGCACTAACAAAATTTGGTGCAACGCATAAGTGTCACTTAGAAACTTTATGATGACGTCGGTGGCAGAGAAAAACACGCTGGCAAAAATGGCGCTAAGCATGCCAATAAGTTGGGTAGACTTAGACAAAGGGTTTGGCATGCGGGCCCCTTAGGTGAGAGGTTTTCCTTGGGCAATAAAAAACGAGTGGGTTAGCAAGGTCAAAAACCATAGCTAACGCACTCGTTTCATCACAGCAGATTATTCTTCAATAAAGCTGCGTAGGTGGTCTGAACGCATGGGGTGGCGCAACTTACGAAGGGCTTTGGCTTCAATCTGACGGATACGCTCACGGGTTACGTCAAACTGTTTGCCTACTTCTTCTAGGGTGTGATCGGTATTCATTTCAATACCAAAGCGCATGCGTAATACCTTAGATTCACGTGGTGTAAGGCCAGCTAATACGTCTCTTGTGGCTTCTCTTAGGCCTTCACCTGTGGCTGAATCTATTGGCGAATCCATAGAGTTGTCTTCAATAAAATCACCTAAGCTAGAATCTTCATCGTCACCAATGGGGGTTTCCATAGAAATAGGTTCTTTGGCGATTTTAAGCACTTTACGAATTTTATCTTCTGGCATTTCCATACGTTCGCCCAATTCTTCGGGGGTAGGCTCGCGGCCCATTTCTTGAAGCATTTGGCGTGAAATACGGTTGAGCTTATTAATTGTCTCAATCATATGAACCGGAATACGGATGGTGCGAGCTTGGTCGGCAATAGAGCGAGTAATCGCTTGGCGAATCCACCAGGTGGCGTAAGTTGAAAACTTATAACCACGGCGATATTCAAATTTGTCGACCGCTTTCATTAGGCCAATGTTGCCTTCTTGAATAAGGTCTAGGAACTGTAGGCCACGGTTGGTGTATTTCTTTGCAATAGAAATAACCAAACGTAAGTTAGCTTCCACCATTTCTTTTTTGGCTCTACGGGCGCGAACTTCACCCATCGTCATACGACGGTTAATTTCTTTAATTTCTTCTAGGCTAATGCCTGCCTCATCTACCACCATGGCAAGCTTGCGCTGAGCACGGCGCAGGTCTACTGCGTTGCGGCGAATAGCGGGGGCGTATGATTCACCACTAGCAATCAGCTCATCCGCCCAGTCTACGTTGGTTTCGTTACCAGGGAACTGAGCAAGGAATACTTCGCGTGGCATTTTTGCCTTACGGTTACAAATGTTACTGATAATTTTTTCTTGCGCGCGAATTTGTGCAAGGGCAGCACGTGGGTACTTAGCTACGGACTCAAAATGCTTTGGCACAAGCTTAAGTGGCGAGAATAAGAAGCCTAGGTGTGCATAAGCGTCTTGGGCTTGCTTACTTTCACGGCCGTGTTTCTCAATGGCTAAAAGGGCCACTACAAGCTGCTCTTCTAGCTCTGCAAAACGCTCGGCAGTTTCTACTGGATCTGGGCCGTTGTCGGTTTCTTCTTCTTCTTCTTCGTCATCGTCGCTTTTAACAACGGTAGTTGGGTTGATTGGAGAAGGATTGGGTTCGCCATCTGGGTCAATGTAGCCACTAAATAAGTCGCTTAGGCGACCTTCTTCTTCGGCAATACGCTTGTACACATCAATGATAGTGATGACGCTGTCTGGGTAGTAGGCTAAAGCAGACATCACATCGCGTAGGCCTTCTTCAATGCGCTTGGCGATCACAATCTCGCCTTCACGGGTGAGAAGCTCCACGGTGCCCATTTCGCGCATGTACATACGCACTGGGTCGGTGGTGCGGCCCGCTTCGTTTTCTACTGCTGCTAGGGCTGCTGCGGCTTCTTCTGCTGCGGCTTCATCGGTAGAATCGCCGTCTGTCATTAGAAGAGTTTCAGCATCTGGGGCTTGTTCTGACACGGTAATGCCCATGTCGTTTATCATGCCGATAATGTCTTCAACTTGATCTGGGTCTGCAATGTTTTGTGGCAGGTGATCGTTAACTTCTGCGTAGGTTAAAAAACCTTGCTCACGACCTTTGGTAATGAGTTGCTTGAGTCGTGATTGTTGCTGTTCGTTGGCGGTCATGACAAGCCTTTAGTCTGTGTTCGTATAATAAAAATTCAGCTCACCATTATATTAGAAAAACGCGTGTTCTTCCACAAAACATAAGGGAATGCCGATAATGTGTGCTTTTTGAAACCTGCACGAGGCGATGGCTGTAAAGGGTCTGTTTTTGCGATGCCTAGCATGCCGCCCGTAGCCGTGAATCATATAAGATCCGTAGGTGTGTCTATTGTCTACTTTTTAACCGTTTTTGCAACTCTTCTTTCTCTTTTAACAGCTCTTTTAGCTGTTTTTTTATACTGGCATCAGCATTGGGTTGCGATGCTAGGGTAAGAAGCTGGTTAAAACGTTCGTCAAAGTGATGATCTAGCAACCTGCTAATGGCCTCTTCAAGCTGGCCTGGGTAGTTGCCTTGTGGCAATAAAGATTCTATTGCTGCAAGCTGGCGCAGCATTGGCCAAGCTTCCCAAGAAGCACATTCGCTGTGCAGTTCGACAGGGCTGGGCCACCTTTTAAGCTGAGTGTGCATGGCCTGCACAGTGCTTAAAATTTGAATCAATATGCCCGCATCTTGCATTTGTAGCTCGTGCAGGTGGCGGGGTATTTCAGTCACTGTTTGCACTGCTTCTGGGTGCCTTAGTATCACTCGTATGGCAGCTTGCGCCGGGTTTTGTACCTTGGGTAACGGGGCATTAAAATGCTGGCTGGTTTGGGTCGCACTTACAAATTCGTGAGGCTCTATTTGGCCGGTAAGGTATTGAGAATCCGGCCAGTGTTCTGGGCTATCATCCACAGGCCCGTGATCAGCGTGCATGGGATAGTGTTCATACCCATGTGAGTTGCCCGTGGTTCTGGTGGCGTTTTCGTTGGCTGCACCACCATCTTCACGCCTAGTTTCTTGGTCGTCATTGGGCGTTTCTTCTGCTACCACAGGGGCTTTCATGGCACTTAATTCTGCCAGTGTGTCTTGGTCTAGGCCAGTAATTTTACTCAGCCTAGCTTGCATCATGCTGCGCATAATGCCCTTAGGTAAAGTAGCGATTAAAGGGCTGGCATCAGTGGCTAATTTTGCTCTGTGCTCTAGGTTATGGGGGTCTAAATCTTGGCTTAGGCGCTGAAACAAAAAATCGCTAAGTGGTGTTGCTTCACTAATTTTAGCGGTTAAGGACTCTTTGCCTTCTTTTCTCACTACTGAATCTGGGTCTTCGCCATCGGGTAATAAAAGAAACCGTGCTTGGCGGCCATCTTCCATAAAAGGCAAGCAAGTGTGTAATGCTCTGTCTGCTGCTTTAAGGCCTGCTGAGTCGCCGTCAAAGCAAAAAACCACTTCGCTGACTAGCTTAAAAATACGCTCTAAGTGAAAGCTGCTGGTGCTGGTGCCAAGCGTGGCTACTGCGTAGTTGATGTCGTTTTGGGCTAACGCCACTACGTCCATGTAGCCTTCTACTACCATGATGCGTTTTAAATTGCGCTCATGTTGACGGGCTTCGTATAGGCCGTATAGCTCTTTTTGTTTGTGAAAAACCATCGTTTCTGGCGAGTTTAAGTATTTGGGCTTTTCATCGCCCAACACTCTACCACCAAAGGCAATCACGCGGCCTTTGTAGTCTTTTATCGGAAACATAATGCGTTCCCGAAACCTGTCATAGCGGCGTTTTGTTTCTTCGTGCTCTACCACCATGCCGGCATCAATCAGGGCTTGTTCTTGCTCTTTTTGAGGTGCGAGTTCTTGCATTAAATTTTGCCAGCCAGCAGGCGCATAACCTACGCCAAAACGCTGCGCAATTTGGCCATTTAAGCCTCGGCCTTTTAAATATTCTACAGCGATTTTACGATCCGCGTGGCGGCGCAATTGGCTTTGATAGTATTGGCTGGCTTGGGTTAGTAGTGAGTAGGCTTGGCTTCTGGCTTGGGTCTTTGCTTGGCTTGCAGCAGAAGCTTCTTTACTTGTACTGCTGTCATCTTTTGGAACATTAAGGCCAGCTTTTCTAGCCAGCTCTTCTACCGCTTCTGGAAAATTTAAGTTTTCTAGCTCCATTAAAAACCCGATGGCATTGCCACCTGCGCCGCAGCCAAAGCAGTAATAAAATTGTTTGTCGGGTGCGACGCTAAATGAAGGGGTTTTTTCTTTGTGAAAAGGGCAGCAGGCGGAGTAGTTGCGGCCTGTTTTTTTAAGTTTTACGTGTCCATCCACCAAATCTACAATGTCAGTGCGATCAAGAAGGTCATCAATAAATGATTGAGGTATACGTGAGGCCAATAGTTATGCCTTTTTTTATAACAGCTTAAGCAAGTTGTGCTTTTATCTTACCGCTTACTTTGCCAATGTCTGCGCGGCCTTGCAACTGCGGCTTAAGAATACCCATCACTTTGCCCATGTCTTGCATGCTGCTAGCACCAGAATCGCTAATGGCTTGTGCAACCAAGGCTTCCACTTCTTCTTCAGTTAGTGGGGTGGGCAAGAACTCTTGGATCACGCTCATTTCTGCATGTTCGATGTCTGCTAAATCTTGGCGGTTTGCTGCTTCGTATTGGCTGATTGAGTCACGGCGTTGTTTAAGCATTTTATCAAGTACTGCCAAGCCACGGGCTTGGTCTAGCTCAATGCGCTCATCCACTTCAATGCGCTTAAATTCAGCAAGCATAGTGCGTATGCAGGTAAGGCGAGGTTTGTTCTTGTCACGCATGGCTTGTTTTTGAGCGTCTTTAAGTTGAAGCTTTAATTCTGACATGGTGGGTTCTGCCTTTGTGGTTTCAGTTATTAATGAAAAGAGGGTGAAAGTTTAACATCATTTATCATGGCGTAAATGCTTAAACGTCAGAAACAACAAAGGGGCGGGTAACTGAAAAACCGCCCCTATGTATTGCTTGTATTAATGCCCTTGGGTGTTAGGCATTAAAGCTTATCGTGCTTGGTTTGTTATAAAAGCTGTAAAGCTTAGTACAAACGAACGTGACGACGATTTTCGCGAACTAACTTTTTAGCGTGACGCTTAACTGCAGCAGCAGCTTGACGCTTACGAACGCTAGTTGGCTTCTCGTAAAATTCGCGCTTGCGCACGTCTGCTAAAGTACCCGCTTTTTCACAAGCGCGCTTGAAGCGACGTAGGGCAATATCAAATGGTTCGTTGTCTTTCAGTTTTACAGCTGGCATATTTTTACCTAATTGTGGAGGCTGCAGTTGGCAGCAATCCTAATGTTTTTAAACACATCCCGCGGGTTTCTAAACTTTTGGGTTGTGGTCCTAATTGATTAAGGCCGCATATTTTACTCTTATGTGTTGGCCGGTGTAAAGCCCATTTTTAAGCTAGATGAGCGTGTTTGTGAAACATTTATCAAATGCATGGCTACGTGTGGTCATTAGTTATGATCAAAGGTAAAATTTGCCCCCTAACACCAGCCCACCAATAAACAATGGCTTATTCATGCGCGTATTAGGTATAGAAACATCTTGCGACGAAACAGGGGTCGCTATTTACGACACCGACAAGGGTATTATTGCTGAAGCTTTATACTCTCAAGTCGCTGTGCATGCTGAATATGGTGGGGTGGTGCCAGAACTTGCTTCACGTGACCATATTAGAAAATTAGTGCCTTTAATGCGCGAGGTCTTCAGCGACGCTGGGCTTTGTTACGGTGATGTAGACGGTGTTGCATATACTGCAGGCCCAGGTTTAATTGGGGCTCTAATGGTGGGTTCAGCTACAGGGCGGGCGCTAGGTATGGCTTGGGATGTACCGACTATAGGCGTGCATCACATGGAGGGTCATTTATTGGCGCCTATGCTAGAAGAAAATTCACCTAAACCGCCGTTTGTGGCTTTGCTTGTGTCAGGTGGCCATACTCAACTTGTGCATGTGCAAGCTTTAGGAGACTATCAGCTTTTGGGTGAGTCTTTAGATGATGCCGCTGGTGAAGCCTTTGATAAAGTGGCTAAAATGATGGATTTAGATTATCCAGGTGGGCCGTTAGTAGCCAATTTAGCCCTTAAAGGGGATGCAGCTCGGTTCAAGTTCCCAAGGCCTATGATTGATCGCCCTGGCTTGGATATGAGTTTTAGTGGCTTAAAAACCGCAGTGCTTTATGCCATTCAAGAAATCAAAGCACAAAAGCAATCTTTAGGCGAACAAGATAAAGCTGATATTGCGGTGGCCTTTCAGCAAGCCGTGGTAGACACATTAGCCATCAAGTGTCGCCGCGCTTTGCAGCAAACTAACCTATCTACCTTGGTCATGGCAGGTGGTGTAAGTGCCAATACTAAGTTGCGTGAAAAATTAGCCAGTGAAACCGCCAAACTTCAAGCGCAAGTGTATTACCCAAGGCCCAAGTATTGCACCGACAATGGGGCTATGATTGCATATGCTGGCGCTTTACGCTTGGCAGCAGGGCAAGTGGATGACCTTAGTTTACAGGTGCGCCCGCGCTGGCCGTTAAATGAATTGCCGCTGGTAGAAACCAAAGCCTCATAAAGCACCCCAACTAGAGAGAACCCACAATGGACACAGTATATGTACACGGTTTGAGCGTTGACACAGTGATTGGCATTTTTGATTGGGAACGCAAGATTCGCCAAAAGGTGGTACTGGATGTAGAAATGGCAGTCGACATCACAGCCTCTGCATCCACCGAAGACATTGATCGTACCGTGAGTTATAAAGAGGTGTCGGATCGTTTAACGCAGTTTGTTGAACAAAGCGAGTTTTTGCTCGTAGAAACTATGGCCGAAGAGGTGGCTGGGCTGATTTTAGAAGAATTCCCAGTGCCTTTTGTGCGCATTAAGTTGGGCAAGCCAGATGCGATTGCCAACGCAAAAGATGTGGGTGTTATGATTGAACGTGGTCAAAAGCCTAGCTAATGACTAGGGTTTATTTGGGGTTAGGGGCTAATATTGAGCCTGCTTCAAGCCTTAAAGCGGGTATTTTTGAGCTAGAACAGTGTTTTGGTAAGCTCAATATGTCGCCCATATACCTAGCCCCTGCTGTTGGTATAGACGGGCCAGACTTTCATAATATGGTGGTAGGCTTTGATTGCCAGCTAAGCTATGCTCAGTTGATACGTTGGATTGCTGATACCGAAACCAAATATGGTCGCCAAAGGCCTGCTGATCCAAATAGTAAACCCACAAGCCATGGCTTGGACATGGATTTATTGCTGTTTGGTAACATGGTAGATGACACTAAAAATGTGCCAAGGGTCGACATACTCACCTGCGCTTATGTGCTGCAGCCACTGTTAGATATAGCGCCTGATTTAATGCATCCAAAACAGGGCGAGCGTATCCAAGACATTTACAAAGCTTCTAAATTTAGCCAATCCCCACCGCTCATTAAAGTGTGATTGCTTCTATTTGAGCTTTTTTCAAAGCTTCCCCTAATGCTTTACCTGAGTATCCTTGCGCCATAAGTTCAGCGGGTTTTACGCTTAGCACGCGTTCAACGTCTAAAAGAATTTCGTGTTTAGGTGATGGCCAACCAAATAATGGTTCATGGCTTTTTGCGATGGCTTCACATAAATGCAATAACTGATCCAACTCACCGGTACTTTTTAGTAGCCCTAGGTTGCTTAACACTTGATGTTTCTGGGTGGCATCCAGTTCGCTGTAAGCTCTTAGCTGACGCTGATAGTTGCTGATCGATAAAGCCAAGTCTTTTACGTGCCCGGGCATTTTAATGTGGCTGGCCAGTTCCTCAATTTGTGGTTTGTTCAGCTGGTACAACAAACCACTAAGGCGCGCTTTAGTGTTGGTGTTCTGCTCACTCAGCACTTTAAGGGTAGCTAGTGCCTTGGGTCGCCTTTGAAGCAACTCTGCCACAGCTGGCATTAATTCCTGCAACGCTTGGCAGGCCTCTAATACCTCAAAATAGACCCATGGGCTTTTTGTGCCCAAGGCTTTTTGGGTTTCTTGCCAAACACGTTCTTTGGCAAGTGTTGAAAGCTCACCCGTTAAGGTGATTTCTGTGAGCAGTGCTTTGGTTGGTGGGGCGATGCTGAAACCTAGGTGGTGCAAGTGAGCTGCGAATCTTGCTGTGCGTAATACGCGCAGTGGGTCTTCGCTAAAAGCTTGTGATACGTGGCGTAAAACTTTTGCATTAAGGTCTTGTTGGCCACCAAATGGATCGATTAGCTTACCTTCTTGGGTTTGGGCAATCGCGTTAATGGTGAGGTCCCGGCGCAATAGGTCTTCTTCTAGGGTCACGCTCTTTGCGGCGTGAACTTCAAAGCCTTTGTAACCTTGGCCTGATTTACGCTCGGTTCTTGCTAGCGCGTATTCTTCTTTCGTTTGGGGATGTAAAAATACCGGGAAATCTTTGCCGACTTGGGTGTAGCCTTGGGCTAGCATTTCATCAGCAGTACTACCCACTACGACATAATCTCGCTCTTGCACGCTAAGCCCAAGTAGGGCGTCACGAACGGCGCCGCCAACTAAGTAGGTGTTGTTTGTGGCCATAGTGGCGAGCTCTCAAAGTGTGTTGCAGTTTTCAGGGTGAGCGAAGGAATAGGCGGTAAAACCACCAGTTAGGCTATAAACCTCATCAAAGCCTTGTTGGGCTAAAAAACCTGCTGCCTGAATGGAGCTAATGCCATGGTAGCAGCATACGATCACAGGTTTATCCATGTCCGCTGCACGTAAAAAATCGGGCAAAGTTTCATTATCGATGCGCTCGCTTTGTTTAATATGGCTGTGCTGATAGCTATTTAAATCACGAATATCTACAAGGTAGGCACCTTGTGCCACTTTGTCCATTACATCGGCTGGGGCAATGGAGAGAACTTCAGACATACTTTACTCCTTGTTAATGTGGTTCGCAGTTTAGTGCTTGTGCGCTTTGAGTGCAATTTTGGCTTACTTTAGCGTTTCGCAGGCCACACTAAAACATTGCCCATCTTCCAAACGCATCAGTTTAAGGCGGCCTCCCCAAACACAGCCCATGTCTAGATTTATCACCTGGTCTAGCCCAGTTTCTCCTTCAAGAGCAGCCCAGTGGCCAAACACTTGCCGAGCCGTGACTAGCCCTTGATGCATAAACCAAGGCGTCAAAGAAGCGCTGCTTGTGCCTTTTGAGCCTGCTTTGGTCTTGTGTGATAAATCAAGACTGCCATCGGCGTTTAAAAAACGCATGCGGGTGAAATGATTGGTAATGCAGCGCCAACGATCCATGCCTTCAAGTTGGTCGTGCCATAGAGCAGGCTTGGCGCCATACATGTGTTTAAAGTAGAAACTGGCTTGGCTGCCTCGAAGTACATCGTGTAATTCATTGGCAAGTTCTTGCGCTTTTACTAAATCCCAGCACGGGGGCACGCCTGCGTGAGTCATTACAGTGTCAAAGTGTTGGTCGTAATGAAGTAGCGGTTGCTGTTGCAACCAGTGTAAAAGCATTGGGCCATCATTGGCGCTAAAAATAGGGGCTAGCGTGTCGGTGGGTGACACTTGTGTTTGGTTGGAATAAAGTGCCAATAGATGGAGGTCGTGATTGCCCAATACCACTTGTGCTTGGGCGCCTAGATTGTGAATAAAACGCAGGGTTTCTAATGATTTTGGGCCACGGTTGACTAAGTCGCCTGCCACCCACAAACAGTCAGCTGATGAAAAGCCAACTTTGTCTAAGAGCTCTTTTAACGAATCTAAACAGCCTTGTATATCACCTACTGCATAGCTTGCCATGGCTGTTTCTAATTAGTGCAAAGCGTTAGGTGATGACAATGTGAAGAACGGAATTTTAGTATCAAATTCATAACCATCTGCACCTAGCATGCCGTAGAACCCAGTCATACTGCCTACTTTGGTTTCTAACACTGTACCACTTGTGTATTGATATTGTTGGCCTGGGTCAATAACGGGTTGTTGGCCTACAATGCCTTCCCCAGCCACTTCTTGTATCTTGCCATCGCCGTCTGTAATGACCCACTTACGATTCATTACTTGCGCGCTTTGTTGGCCATTATTAGTAATGGATATTTTATAGGCGAACACATAACGGTTGCGGCTTGGCTCTGACTGGTCAGCTAGAAATTCAGTTTTAATTTTTATGTCAAAACTATATTCAGGGTCGTGATTGTTGTCTGGGTTGCTCATCGGTGTGATCTAACTCGGTGTTTGTGTCAATAAATTGCTAATAGCAACAAAGTCGCCAACGCTTAAGCGTTCAGGGCGAATGCTAGGGTCTATTCCCAAACTTTGCAACTGGTTATCATTTGCAATGCCTTTAAGGTTGTTTCTTAGGGTCTTTCTTCTTTGTGCAAAACCACTCTTTACCAGCTGCTCAAAGTGTTTGAAGTCATTGGCTGTGTGCGGCAATTCACGATATGGCGCCATACGTACTATAGCAGAATCTACTTTAGGTCTTGGGTCAAATGCTTCTGGTGGCACTTCAAATAGATTATCTATTCTGCAAAAGTATTGGGCCATGATACTTAAGCGCCCGTAGTTGTTGGTTCCTGCCCCTGCAGCTAATCGGAGTACGACTTCCTTTTGAAGCATAAAGTGCATGTCTTCTATTAGGTTGGTGTAGCTTAATAAATGAAAAATAAGCGGGGTAGATATGTTGTAAGGCAGGTTGCCTACAATACGCAAGGCTTGATTATTAGCTGAAGCCAAGCTTGAAAAATCAAACTGCAAAGCATCAGCTTCATGGATGCGTAAGTTGTTAGCGTAACTTGCAAATGATATCCGAAGGTGAGGCAATAGGTCTCTATCGAGCTCTACAACATCTAACTCACCTAAGCTAGCCAGCAAGTGTTCGGTGATAGCGCCAAGGCCAGGCCCAATTTCAACAACTTTCTGACCTTTTTTAGGACGAATACAGGCGACAATATGCCGAATAATGCCTTGATCTTGAAGGAAATTTTGGCCGAATCTTTTCCTAGCCTTATGAGGAGAGGGGCTTGCCATGCGAATCTCTTAGGTTAGTGCTGTATGGATTATGGTGCCAGATTATCCCCTAAAAGCCGGTGGATAGGAAACGTGTAGGCAAAGTCTTTGGTGTTTATTAAAGCTTAGGTGACTTTGCCTAGCTTGAGCGCCTTATATTATGGGCCAATGTAGCCCATAGCTTCTGAAATTCTGCGCCCCGTTGCTTGTAAAGCTTCTAGCACTTCACTTTCTAGCATTTCACTGGATATGGTTGCAATGGGGCAGGATACACTCACTGCAGCAACGCATTGTGAGTGTAGATTTAATATCGGTACAGCGATGCACTGTAATCCTAGGGAGTGTTCTTGCAGGTCTAACCCATAGCCTCGTTCTTTGGTGATAAGCAGTTCTTTTTCGTATGCTGTAATGTCGGTTTGTGTGTGGGGGGTGATTTGTCTAGGCGCAAGCTTAGCAAGAATTTTATTAAGCGCACCTTGCTCTAAATTTGATAACAATACTTTGCCCGAGGCGGTGGAATATACATCGGTGCGCAAACCAATAAAAGAAGCACACTGAAGTGAGCCAGCTTGGTGATGAACGTCTACCTTGTCCACATACACGGCTTCATCATTATCTAACACTAGCATGTGCACGGTTTCGTTGAGCTGCTTGCTTAGTTGTTCTAAAAAACCATGGCCTCTTTCGCGCACATCCAGGCGCTGCAAATAAGCTTGGCCTGTGCGCACTAGGTTAAGGCCAATGTCATAACGCCTTGATTCTGGGTTCTGTTGTAAGTAACCAAATTCAGTGAGCGTTTTAACGTGGTGATGCAAAGACGATTTGTTGATGTCCAATTGGTCAGCTATTTCTTTAATGCTTAAAGGCTTTTTAGCTTGAATTATGGTTTCAAAAACAGCGATGGCTTTGCCTACTGTGTTGAGTTTATTATTATCATTTATATTCATGGGTTTCATATTACGAAACAATGTTTCATGATGTCAAATATTTTGTTGACAGGTTTTTTCGTAACCTGTAATTTAAAGTTTCGTACAACAATACGAATCGTTGTTTCTTTATATGAAACAACAGAGGCAAGTCAGTCAATAGCCCAAAAAGCTAGCAGTTTAGTTGATTAGAGACATGACTTGCATATAAAAATAACTTGGAGATTTAACACATGAAAAAAATGTTAGTTTTATGCGCGGCTATTTTCGCGTTTAACTCGCCTGCTTTTGCGGCTTTCCCTGAAAAAGACATTACACTAGTTGTGCCTTGGTCAGCGGGTGGCGGTACTGACACCATTGCACGTTCTTTAGTTAAGAACGCTGAGAAGTACATTGGTGTTAACGTTAACGTTGTAAACAAAACTGGCGGTGCTGGTGTTGTTGGTATGAGTGCAACTAAAATGGCACGTCCAGACGGCTATACGGTTGGTATGATTACTTTTGGTTTGAGCACATACCGACTAATGGGTGTTTCTGACATTTCATACCGTGACTATGAATTGCTACAACTACTTAACCAAAGCTCTGCCGCTATCAGTGTGAAGAGTGGTTCTAAGTGGTCTTCTTTGGATGACGTTATTCAAGATGCTAAAGCAAACCCAGGTGTTGTGACTCTTGGTCACACTGGCGCTGGTGCAGCTTGGCATTTGTCAGCAGCTTCTTTGGGCGTAGCTCATGATGCAGAATTCAACTACATCCCATTCTCTGGTGGCGCACCAACACGTTCTGCTCTATTGGGTGGTCACGTGACTCTAGCTGCTACTGGCATCGATGAAGTAAAAGACTTGTATGAAGCAGGTCAGGTTGACATTCTTGCAGTGAACGCTGCAAACCGTCACCCAGCCTTCCCTAACGTACCTACGTTAGCTGAAGCAGGTTACAAAATTGACGCTCCTGTAATGGACTGGCGTGGTTTGGCATTGCCAAAAGGTGTTCCAGCCGATCGCGTTGCGATTTTGGAAGAAGGGTTCAAGAAGATGTTCAACGATCCTGAGTTCCGTGAACTTGCTAAGCAAAAAGGTTTGATCTTGGTATATGAAGACTCTGCAGGCTTTGAAAGCTTCCTTGGAAACATGGAAAAAGTTCTTGAGCCAACTCTAGACGCAGTGGGTCTATTGAACTAATACAGGTTCTTTTATAACCTCGATGTTAACCGCCTGCCCGTCTAATTGACGGGCAGGCTATTTATTAAGTGTGACAATAATGGATAGCAAACGTATCGATATTGTTGTGGGCATTGTTCTTTGCCTAATCAGTGTGGCCATCTACCAGTATGCACAGCAATACGTGGGTAGGGGAGTTAACAGCTACGGCCCAAATTTCTTTCCTCAAGCATTATCAGGGTTGTTGTTTCTTTGTTCGCTAGGGCTCATTGTCCAAGCACTTAGAGGGCAAGCCGTTAAAAGCCTTGAGGCCATAAATAAGCCTGGTCTATTCAAGGCCGCCATCACTTTAGCCATAGCGATTGCATACTTGTATGTCATGCAGCTTTTAGGGTTTTACCTTGGTACGGTTTTATTCTTGTACGTGTCGATGACTTTCTTAGGTCAAAAAGGTCACCTTGTTAGAATACTGGCCAGTGTGATTGTAGGCACTGTGGTTTTTTGTATTTTCCATTTCTTTTTAAAAATACCGCTCCCGCAAGGGATATTTGAAACCGCCCTGTAGGCGGGTAGTGGGAAGCATACGATGAGTTTTGTATATTTGTTTGACGCGTTTCAAACTATTTTTAGTAACCCATACAGCTTGCTGTTTATCTTGATTGGTGTAACGGCTGGCATAATCGTTGGCTGCATGCCAGGTTTAACAGCCACCATGGGCTGTGCTTTATTAATACCATTTACTTTTAGCCTTGACCCAGTGCAAGGCTTATTGATGCTGATGGGTATCTTTACCGGGGGCATCTATGGTGGCTCCATCTCCGGCATTTTAATTCGAACCCCAGGGACACCGGCTGCCGCCGCTACTTTAATTGACGGATACCCACTCTCTCAAAAAGGTGAGGCAGGTAAAGCAATTGGTGTCGCAACCATTGCATCCTTTGTAGGTGGCAGTATTGGTGCGTTAATTATGGCGTTTTTGGCGCCAGAAATTGCTGTTTTTGGCCTTCGATTTGGTCCCCCAGAATTCTTTGCTTTGGCAGTTTTTGGTCTCACCATGATTATCTCAATCTCTGGCGAGTCATTACTTAAAGGCGCCATTGCTGCCATCGTCGGTTTGTTGATTACCACCATTGGTTTTGACCCTTTATCAGGCGTGCCGCGTTTCTACTTTGGCAATGAGAACCTTTTGGGCGGTATTACTTTTATTCCCGCGTTGATTGGTTTGTTCGGTTTTGCTCAAGTTTTTCGTAATATTGAAAAAATGGAAGTGGTACCTCAGGTTAAATCTAAAGTGGGTAAAATTTTACCCAGCTTTAAAGAAGTTAAACAATTGTTACCGACCATGCTCAAATCTGGTGGCATGGGCACCTTTACCGGTAGTGTTCCAGGGTTGGGTGCAGACGTTGCAGCCTTTGTGGCCTATGGTGAAGCAAAACGAACCTCCAAACACCCAGAGGAGTATGGTAAAGGCTCCCTTGAAGGTGTTGCAGCCCCTGAGTCTGCAAATAATGGTGCCACAGGTGGAGCCATGATTCCGATGCTCACCCTAGGGGTGCCAGGGGACGCTGTAACGGCTGTGTTGTTGGGCGCATTAACCATTCATGGCTTCCAGCCTGGGCCTTTGTTATTTAGGGATCATCTTGAGATCGTATACCCTATCTTTGCAGGTATGATATTATGTCAGATCGTTCTTCTGTTCGTTGGCTTGAGCGGAGCTAGGCTGTTTTCGAAACTGATTAATATTGATACCAAAGTGCTTACGCCGATTATTTTCCTACTATGTATTGTAGGCTCTTATTCGATGCGCTTTAGTTTTTGGGACGTGGGTTTAGCGTTAGGTATTGGGGTAGTGGCTTACTTTATGGAGCACGCTAAATTCCCAGTGTCACCTATTCTGTTAGCCCTTATACTGGGGCCTATGGCAGAACAGAATATGCGTAGATCTCTCATGCTCTCACATGATGACTTCAGCATCTTTGTGACCCGTCCAATTAGTGCAGCATTTTTGTTTTTAGCGATTGTGATGGCCATTACAAGTTACCGAAAGTTTAAGAAACTGCGCGAACTGGAACGAAGCCTAAATGAAACATAGGGTCAGCTAGAAGCAGGCCCTGATTGAGTATTAAGAAAAAATGTTAACGATAAAATCCAAATCTGATTGCCGTTACGACATCCTTTCTCTGGGTGAAGTGATGTTGAGATTTGATCCAGGCGAAGAGCGTATTAAATCGACTCGTCATTTTCGCGTATGGGAAGGGGGCGGCGAATACAACGTTGCGCGTGGTTTAAGCAAAGTATTTGAGCAACGCGCAGCGTTAGTCACAGGCATTGCAAAGAATGAGATTGGCTTACTGCTTGAAGATTTAATCCTTCAAGGTGGGGTGGATATCTCTCATTCTAAATGGTTCGACTACGATGGCTACGGGCATTCAGTTCGTAACGGTTTGAACTTTGTGGAGCGTGGTTTTGGCGTTCGTGGTGCAGTAGGTTGTTCAGACCGTGGCCATAGTGCAACCTCAAAGATTAAACCTGGCGACATTGATTGGGATTATATTTTTGGTGAGTTAGGCGTTCGTTGGTTTCATACAGGTGGCATTTTTGCAGCCTTGTCTTCTGAAGCTCACGAGGTGGCCTTAGAAGCGATGATGTCGGCCAAAAAGTTTGGGACTATTGTGTCGTATGATTTAAATTATCGCGCTTCTTTGTGGCAAAAGCGGGGTGGTTTGGAGCAATGTTGTGCGGTAAACAGAGCCCTTGCGCCCTATGTTGACGTAATGATTGGTTTTCCAGGCTTGCTTGGGATTGAGCTAGAAGGTGAATCGCAGAATAATTTAGATACCCTTGGCTTTGAAAAATTAATTAATAAGTCGATTGAGCAGTTCCCAAACCTTAAGGTGTTCTCATCTACGGTACGCCAGGTAAAAAGTGCTAGCCAAAATGATTGGTCGGCGGTGTCTTGGGGAGACTCAAAGTTTTATCAATCTAACGCGATTTCAAATTTAGAAATTTTGGACCGTGTGGGTGGTGGTGATGGTTTTGCAGCAGGCCTAATTTATGGTTTGATGGAGAAAGATGACCTTCAGTTAGCAGTTGAATACGGTAATGCCCATGGTGCATTAGCGATGACAACGCCAGGCGATAATTCTATGGCCTCGCTAACTGAAGTAGAGTGTTTGTTAGCTGGCTCATCTGGGGTCACCCTTAGGTAGTGACAATAGCAACACATAAAAAATTAAAGGCCTTACACCTTGGAATGGAAGAGTATGAATTCAAATTCATCCTCAAACACCAAGGTATGAGTAAGTAATAACAAGTTTTAGAATGGGTAGGTAATTATGATTGATCAAACACTTCCAAAGATTGGATTCATTGGATTAGGCGTGATGGGCGGCAATATGGTGCAATGCTTGCAAAGCAACGGCTTTGACATTAGCGTGCTTGACCGCAGTAAAGAAGCGGTGGATGCCGTTTTAGCGCGTGGTAATGCCACTGAAGCCAAATCGGCTAAAGAGCTTGCACAAAGCAGCGATATTGTCATGTTGTGTCTGACCACCTCTAGCGTAGTAGAAAGCTTGATCTATGCTGATGATGGTATCTTGGCAGGTATTAACGAAGGTGCTGTAGTGGTTGATTTTGGCACTTCTATTCCAGCTTCTACGCGTAAAATTGGTGCCGACCTTGCTGCTAAAGGCGTGGGCATGATTGATGCGCCCCTAGGTAGAACCCCAGCTCACGCGATTGATGGCTTGCTAAACATCATGGCAGCTGGCGACAAAGGAACTTTTGAACAAGTTAAGCCTGTACTGGATGTGTTAGGCGAGAACGTATTCCATCTTGGTGCACTTGGCGCCGGCCACACCACTAAGTTGATCAACAACTTTATGGGTATGACTACGGTGTGTGCTATGTCTCAGGCGTTTGCTGTAGCTAAACTTGCAGGCGTTGATGGTCAGCAATTATTTGACATTATGTCAGCAGGGCCTTCTAACTCACCTTTCATGCAGTTCTGTAAGAACTACGCCGTAGATGGTGTGAGTGACCTTGGCTTCTCATTAGATAATGCCAATAAGGACCTTGGCTATTTTGTTGAAATGGTCAGTGACTTGGGTAGCCAAACTTTGATTGCACAAAGCACTTCAGCCAACCTTCAAGCGGCGGTAGATGCTGGCCAAGGTAAAGGCAACGTGCCAGAAATCTTTGATTACTTCTTAGATTTAAAGAAGTAGAGCTATTAGGTGTCGCCTAATGCTCTTGCGTTAGGCGCATACAGCCCAAACTTTAGCCCTTTTAAAAGCCTTGTTTGAGAAATAATTAGCCATGACCCACGCAGAAGCAGCACAGCAAGCGATAGCACTTGTAAAACCTTCAATTGAATCGTTATTTGAGCGCACTAATCGAAAAGAGCTGCACATTGTCATTATGGACCCTCGATTAAAACCTTGGGAATCAGATTTTGATGCGGCTATTTTGTATCAAGAATCTATTCGAAGTGGTAAAGAGTGGGAAAAACCATTTGATGATTTCGCCCGCAACAAAGCCCAACAAGCTTGGCGCGATATGCAGGCTAATATTGTTAACCCAACGCAGCACCCTTCAAACCTTAGAGAAGGTGACTTACCTTTTTACGGCTCCTTCGTCTATGGCAACATTGTAGTGGCCTGTAGCGGTGTGGAGCAATGGTTCGATATGTTAGTGAGTGGTTGGGTAGCCTTGGCGTTTGAGCAACTTATGGTGCATGAGTTTCAAACCCACTAAATCCCTGTAAGCCTTTTTTCGCGCTATTGGCCTTTTAAAACAAGCTCTAAAGCGCTATGGGTGGCCTTAAGTAAGCTATCACTATTAGCTTTGCCTGTACCTGCTAAATCAATGGCAGTGCCATGATCTACAGAAGTACGGATAATGGGCAACCCTAAAGTAATATTCACCGCATCACCAAAACCTGCGTATTTTAATACGGGTAAACCTTGGTCATGATACATTGCCATTATTGCATCAGCTCTGGCTAAGTTATTTGGATTAAACAAAGTGTCTGCAGGCAGTGGCCCCACTAGATTTAAACCTTCTTTTCGAAGTTCATTCAAGCTTGGAATAATAGTATCCAGCTCTTCAGTGCCAAGATGACCATCTTCACCCGCATGAGGGTTTAGCCCACAGACATAGATGCATGGCTTTTCTATACCAAATTTAACTTGCAGCTCGGCGTTAACAATCCCTAGGGTCTGTTTCAAAAGCTGCGGGGTAATGGCCGCAGAAACATCTTTTAAGGGCAGGTGGGTTGTGGCTAAAGTGACACGCATCGCATCACAGGCTAACATCATAACCACTTGATCGACCTTACACCGCTCTTGCAAGTATTCCGTATGACCACTAAAAGCCACACCTGAGTCATTAATAATGCCCTTGTGCACGGGCGCTGTCACCATAGCGTCTGCGTGGCCGTTTAAGCAAGCATCACAGGCAATGTTGAGGGTGTTCAGCACATAGGGCGAGTTGTCTGCGTCTAAGTGGTGAGGACGGCTCTCTACCCTTAAAGGAACATGCAATACTTTTAACTGTTTCTCTTTGGTGGGCGTGATGTCATCTTTAAGGTCGGCGTAGGTAAAATCTATAGATAAACCCAGTAATGAAGCCCGATCTAGCAATAGGCCCATGTCTGCCACAATCACTATTTCTGTGTCTTGTAATTGCTGGCTAGGATTGCCTGCAAGACTTAAACATAAATCTGGCCCAATGCCTGCAGGTTCTCCTGCAGTGACAAGAATTCTTTTTAGCATTAGCGGATCTCTACGTAAGCTTCGTTTCGAATTTCGCGTAACCAGTTCTCTAATTCATTAGAAAATTTGCTTTGCGTAAGTGCTCTTTTAGCTTGAAAGCGAAGATTTTCATTGCCTACATCTTTGGTTCGTCGTTCTACCACTTGAACCAAATGCCAGCCATTCATGTTTTCTATAGGTGCGCTGAGTTCACCATCAGCAAGGGCATTCACTTGATCTTGCAAAATCTTAGGCAGTTGGCCGTCATTGATCCAGCCTAAATCACCACCGTTGGCAGAAGAATTGGCATCATCACTAAAGGCGCGAGCCAAATCATAAAACTGTGCCCCGTTCACTAAGCGTTGATGCAGCTCCTCAATTAATGCTTGGGCTTCGTTTGGCGTGCGAATTTCATTGGGTAACACTAGAATGTGGTTAACCTTGGTTTGCTTTGTCGATTGAACCCCTGCACCCCGCTTATTTAATAGCTTAATGACGTGAAAGCCGCTGCCGTTTCGAATAGCCTCAGATAACTCGCCCACTTGCATGGTTTTAATGGGGTCAGCAAATAGGGTAGGTAGTTGACTGCCTTTGCGCCAACCTAAGTTGCCACCTTCAAGGGCGTTGAGCGAGTCTGAATAAGTCGCTGCGGTGCTGGCAAAACTTTCACCTTGGCCAAGGGCTGCATACACTTGTTTAACTTTTTGTTGGGCTGTCGCAAGCTCTGCTGCGTCAGGTTTTTCGCTAAGGCTTATTAGTATATGGCCAATTTCATATTCTGAATCGGCAAGCTTTTGGCCTTGGTTAGAGGCTAGGTAGCGATCAATTTCTCTTTCAGTGACACGAATACGGGCATTTATCGATGTTTCTTGAATCTCTTTGATGGCGAGCTCTTGACGAATTTTCTCCCTAAACTGCACCACGGTTTCGCCTGAGTCTAAAATTGCCTGTTCTAATTGCAGCATGGATAGTTGGTTGCTTTTTGCAATTCGCTCCAGTGCCAGGTCTAAGGTGGGCGCTGCAATATACACCCCTTTTTGAGCTGCTAATTGTAATTGTATGTTTTCAATAATGAGCTGCTCTAGCACTTGCTGCATGAGTACTTCTATTCCTGGAGATTTCACCTTGCCGCTTTTAAATTGCAACTGAACTTGAGCAAGCCTTTGTGAGAGATCGCTTTGTAATATGATGTCATCGTTGACGATGGCAGCAATACTATCGATTTTTACGGCGGCCAAAGATATTGGGGCCATAGCCAAAGCAGCTATAAACCCTAAACAAATGCTCAATCTACTCAGTGTATTCATTGTAGCCTGTTATTCCTTTCATAAATTCTGCCATGCGAACTTGTTCGCCACTGGTCAATTGTTTATCACTTTGGCCAAGGCCTTTGAGCGATAACTCAAAAAATAAGCCATGCTCCAAACCTACTGATTCATCGACCAACCAGCTTCTGCTGGCAAAACGGCCTTTCCAGCAGCAGTTTGCATATTCAATCCCTAAAATACCGTCTTGGAGTTGTTGGTTGAGGATATCTTCTTTGTGCTTCGCAATCAGTGTCCATTTGGGTGCTAATGACCAAATTAAAGACACTTCACCTTGTTGAGAACTGTTGGCTGTTTCGGTGTACTTAAAATCTACCAACTTACTCTGGCTCAGCTGGTATTTCATGTTAGCACTGGTGGCTTCTATTTCTCCTGAGCGAGGGCTCCAATCTAGAGCGAGGCCCGAACTCCACTGCTTTGAAAATTGGTAATCCATCCGACCATAAATAGGCGAAAAAGTTTCAGTGTCAGCGTCAGTGGTGCTGTTAAGTTGCACTTTACGATCGCTTAGGTAATGGATTTGAGCCACAGACAGTTTGGCTTTTTGCCACCCAGACTGATCCAAAAATTGGCTATCCACTGCAATAGTTACACGGTTGCTGTCGCCAATTCGATCCAAGCCACTAAAGCGGTTGGGAGTATACAAAGGTTTACTGATTAGGCTTGTATCAAATTTAGCCACATCATCTTGTTGGCGATAAGGTGTATAGGTGTAATACAACCTGGGTTCCAGAGTTTGGGTAAACCCTGTTGTAAGTGGTCTCTCTAAAAGCACTCCGGTATCAAGTTCAAACTGGGGTATTGCTCTTGTCTTTTTGGCACTTATCGCTGCCGGAGTATCGTTGAGTTGATAAAAAGTCACTGGCAGACTTAGCTTGGGCTTAATGAAACTATATGGGTTGACCCATTCAGTCGCCAAAGAGGGTACAAAGTGCGTGCGCAAGCCGGTGATTTTGGCTGCCCCTGTTAAGCCTGTCGTGTCTCTTTTAAAATGGCTCAGGTCTAATGTGTAGTTGCCTATTAACGGACTTGAATCACCTAGTTTGTTTCCACCGGTAAGTTGTGCGTGGGGCAGCTGGTTATATGCTGGGGTGCTTTGATCAAGGTTCTGGTAATTGATGGCCTCAATGCTAGCGGTTTTGAACCAAGGCGACTGGCTGTTTAATTTAACTATTGCACTGCTTTTGAGTGGGCCGCTTTGATCGCCTCGAGTTAAACCGTAATCGCTAAAAAAGTCACCATCACTCACCCGGTTTAAGCTGATGCTGGTGGTGAGCATGGGGCTTGGTTGGGCTGTTTGTGCGTAGTTTAAAAGCCACCTGTTACTGGTTGCTTCTGGGTCGCTTAAAGCCAGATGAGTATTGATAGAATGTTCACTGTTTAGGCCTAAGTACCTTACATTGATACCTAAGCCAAAGCCCCGCTTTTGGGTAATTCTAGGGGTGATTAACGCGTCATAGTTAGGCGCTAAATTAAGGTAATAAGGTGTGCTTACATCCAGGCCCATTTGGCTAGAATTTTCAAGCGTAGGAAACAAAAAGCCTGTTTTGCGCTGATCATCTATGGGAAAACTCATCCAAGGTAAATAAAACACCGGGACCTTGCCTAGTTTTAATACCGCGTTATTGGCTTCTCCAAAACCTGTGTTTGGATCTAGCTGTATGTCGTTACTATGAATGGCCCAGGCATTGTCTCCTGGCGGACAAAAGGTAAAACTGCCCTTGTCCATGGTGATGGTTTCATCGCTGTGATAGTCAATGGTGTCAGCGCTGACCCTAAGTTGGCTGCTGGGTAAGGCAATATGAGCCTGATCAAGGCGCGCTTGGGACGCTTCTAGGTTGAAAAATCCATGGTCGCCTTGCATGATCATGTTGGGTCTTAAAAACTCAACATGCCCATCGATATCAATGGTGCCGGAATCACTGTCGATGTTGGCTGTATCGCCTGTAATTTTATAGTCACCCTGCACCAACTCAACATCACCTTCAAGGCGCATAACACCTTTCTCGTACGAACTAGTATCTGCGTTAGTGCTAATAGGGCGCTTGTTTTGTGGCAAGTCTGAGTCAGAGCTTTGAGCTTTATAAGGTAGTAAGTAACCACCACAGAATGCTTGGTTTGTAGCCGCATTGGGTTGCCAGTTTAAACCTTTAGGTTCATGGTTCGCAGCAGTATAAGGGCTAATTCCAAGAGCGAGTATACTAACAATGATGAATGGAGTTTTATTCACTAGCATATGTATCAACAAAACAGCCCCGAGGTTGTAGACCAAAACAATGGCGTGACTCAAAAAAAACGACGCCGACAGTTTAAACCAAATTAATTAAAATTGGTGCTCCTAATGTTGGCTAATAGGATAAATTTATCAAATTAGTTGCTTTACAAAGGTTCGATATGGCGCTTTTTCGCTGTGCAGCTTATTATAGGACACCTCAGAAAAATCAGGTAAGCATGTGAACGGTTATAGTTTTGGTGCCAATATGGCTCGCCATCGAACAGGATTGTTATTGGGCGCTTTAATAGGCCTATCCGGTGGCCCAAGTGGAATATTGTTTGGAGCAGCTCTAGGTTATTACCTAGATAAACTGATCCGAAGTGTTGCGGGTGTTGAAACCTGGACTCAAGCGAAAGCTCAAATGGCGTTTTTTGACGCTACTTTTTGTGTGATGGGTAAAATTGCCAAAGCTGATGGGCATGTCACTAGCGAAGAAATTCGCTACGCCGAGCAAGTCATGGTGCAGATGCAGCTGACAGGCGAACACCGTACCCGTGCCATCAACTGCTTTAACCAGGGAAAAGCCAGTGATTTTGATTTAGTTCAAGTTTTAGAACCACTAAGGCGCGCACTGGTTAATAACGCTGCTGTTAAACAAATGTTCATTGAAATACAGCTTCAAGCAGCGCTTGTCGATGGGCAATTTAGCCAATCTGAAGGTGTTATTCTTGCCCAAGTCTGTCAGTTATTAGGCATCACTCAACAGCAATTTGATGCCGTTGCAGCGCGTATGAAATCGGAGCAATCATTTCACCAAAGCGGTGGTAATGGGCAATTTGAAGGCCAAGGTGTCAGTGGTCTGAAACAAGCCTACGGTGTGCTTGGTGTAGACTCAAATTGTGATACCAAAACACTGAAGAGCGCGTATCGCAAATTGATGAGCCAGCATCACCCAGACAAGCTAGTAGCGCGTGGTCTGCCCGATGAAATGATGTTGATCGCAAAACAAAAAACTCAAGAAATTCAGGCTGCTTACGACGCCATTAAAAAGTCGCGTAAGTAGTTTTAGACCTAAAATATTGGAATAGAACCCATGGTTGATTTTAAAATCGCACCCTCCATTTTATCCGCCAACTTTGCCAAGCTTGGTGAAGAAGTTGATAACGTTTTGGCAGCAGGTGCAGACATTGTACATTTTGATGTAATGGACAACCATTACGTGCCTAACTTAACGATTGGCCCAATGGTGTGTAAAGCTTTGCGTGACCATGGTGTCACTGCGCCCATTGATGTGCACTTAATGGTACAGCCTGTTGATCGTATGATTGAAGAGTTTTTAGCAGCGGGTGCTACTTATATTACTTTTCATCCTGAAGCCTCTGACCACATAGATCGCTCTTTGCAAATGATTAAAGATGGTGGCGCTAAAGCCGGTTTGGTGTTCAACCCAGCCACACCACTGCATCATCTTGACCATGTGATGGAGCGTTTGGATATGATTTTGTTAATGTCGGTCAACCCAGGCTTTGGGGGCCAAAAATTCATTCCCTCTACCCTTGATAAACTGCGGTTAGCGCGCCAGCGCATTGACGATTGTGGCCTAGACATTCGCTTGGAAGTAGATGGCGGGGTTGGGGTGGCTAACATCGCTGAGATAGCTCGTGCAGGAGCAGACACGTTTGTCGCCGGTTCAGCCATCTTTAATACTGATGACTATAAGGCTACGATTGATTTGATGCGCAAAGAACTTGCATCAATCTAAACATCAACTATGATCCCGCTATTCAACGCCATCGGTTTTACGCCTAAACTGGTTTTGTTTGATTTAGATGGCACTTTGCTTGACAGCTTGCCTGATCTGCATCTTGCAAGCTTAAAGATGGCTAAAGCGGTCGGCATTGCTGAGCCTGAGCTTTCCCAAATAGAAGCGTGGGTGGGCAATGGTGCCGCTGTGTTAGTGCAGCGTATATTAGCAGGCCAATTCATTGCAGAGGATGACGACCCAAGGTTTGAAATGGCTTTGCAAGCGTTTTTAGATGCTTATCAAGAGTTAGATAATCACCAGTCTAACCTCTATCCAGGTGTTGCTTTGTTAGTAAGCAGGCTTCACAAAGCCGGCATAAAACAGGGCGTAATTACTAACAAACCCAGCCGTTTTGTTGCGCCCTTATTATCTAAATTTGGCCTTTTAGACTATTTTGACCTGGTTTACTCTGGCGATACCTTTGCCGAAAAGAAACCGCATCCCATGCCGCTCATCGAAGCTGCAAAAGCAATGGATTTTAACATTAGCCAATGCCTTATGGTGGGTGACTCCAGTAATGACATTAATGCTGCCAAAGCGTGTGGTATGCCAAGCCTTGGAGTGAGGGGTGGCTATAATCATGGTGAAGACATTGCTTTGTGTGAGCCTACTTGGGTGGTTGATTCACTCTAGGGCTTGGCAAAATTTTTCACATATGCTAGTGTACTAGTACATTGATACATTAGTTCATTATTTGCTCACTCTCAAGATGCCTAAAACAAGCCCATTAACTCCTGTCGTTGACTACTTAACTAGCCAAAAAGATGCTCAAGCGATGTTGGCTGCGCTTGAGGGTTTGTTAACACCATACGAGCAACAAGAACTGATTAATCGATTACAAATATTTGAGCTGCTCTCCAAAGGCCTGTCACAGCGCCAAGTAGCCCAACAACTCGGGGTAGGTATTGCTACTGTAACCCGAGGTTCAAGAGCCCTTAAAGCTGGAAGTTATAAAATTGATGCGTCCAAATAAAATTAAAATGGCCCGCAAGCCAAGTTACCTTACTGTCACCTCAGGGTGTGATTTTTTCGAGTTATTTAAAAAGATTGAACAGCGTTTTGACACTTGTTATATGCTCGAATCATTGGGTGAAGACAGTCATATTTCACGCTATTCACTTATTGGTTTTGATCCAGAACAAATATTCTGGGCAAATGGTAATCAGCTTAATACGATTGATCGAGCCGGCAAGGTGGACTCTTATGAGAGTGAAAACCCCTATTATTTGCTGCGCGAAATAGTGCCGCAAAATATTATTAGCAGACGCTATGCAGGCGGGCTAACGGGTTATATCGGCTATGATGCTATGAACTATTTTGAGCCAAGCTTAAGCCTTAAGGCCAGTGATGCCTTTGATGCTTTTAAGTTTGGCCTTTATAAAGACGGTTTGATCTACGATAAAATGACGGGAGAATTGATCTACTTCCATTACGAAGAAAACCGGATCAAGCTTATTGAAGAGTTGATCAGAAGCGATGCGCCTGTCATTGGCCCTTTAAAAGTGACGCCGCAAGGTGAAGATATGGACCGTGAGCAACATGCTAACGCGGTTAAGAAAGTTAAGGGCGACATTATTGAAGGTAAAATATTTCAATGTGAAGTCGGCTTTAAGTATCGCTTTGACATGGTGGGCGATAGCATCAACTTATACGAGCAATTGCGTATCGTGAACCCGTCGCCACAAATGTATTACATTAAGTTTGGCGAACAAAAAGTCATTGGGGCAAGCCCTGAATTATTGTTCCGGTTACGCCAAGGCGAAATGGAAACTTATCCGCTAGCAGGCACAACAAAACGTGGCGCCACGCCAGAAGAGGACACGGCATTGGCAAGGGCGTTACTTAACGACCCTAAAGAAATCGCGGAGCACAATATGATCGTTGATTTACATCGCAACGATATTGGCAGAGTGGCCCGTTTTGGTACCGTAAAAGTAAGAAGCTTGATGGATATTAAACGCTTTAGCCATGTGCAGCACATCTCTAGTGAAATTGTGGGGATTATGGAAGAAAACGAAGATATGTTTTCTGCTTTAGCGAGTAACTTCCCCGCCGGCACCTTAACCGGAGCTCCCAAAATTGAAGCCATGAAAATTATTGACGACTTAGAACTTGATGGTCGAGGTCCTTATGGCGGTGCTGTCGGGCATTTTGGTTTTAATGGCGATTGCACCTTTGCAATTCCTATCCGCACTGTCTTTGCCAATGGCACCAAGGCTTATGTTCAGACTTGTGGTGGCAATGTCTATGATTCCAACCCAGAGGATGAATACAAAGAAATACAGCGTAAGTTTGCAGGCACCTTAAAAGTGTTAGAGCAATTCATGGGGGACAAGGCATGAACCAAGAAAAATTCACGGTGTATTTAGTGGATAACTATGATTCCTTTACCTATAACCTTTATCAATATATTGGTGAGGTGCTAGCCACCGCAAAGGGTAATGGCTTGGTTAACGAGTTTGAAGTCATCGTAGCGCGCAATGACCAGGTTAGTGTTGCAGACATTGAAGCCGCTGGTGCCGATAGAATCATTATCTCCCCAGGCCCAGGTTCGCCTGATGATGAGCACTACTTTGGTGTTTGTGCCAAGGTCATCACCCAGCTTGGGCCAAAAATTCCTTTGTTGGGCGTGTGTTTGGGGATGCAAGGCATTGTGCATTGTTTTGGTGGTCATGTTGTGAAAGCTCATTTACCAATGCACGGCAAAATCAGCCCAATAAGTCATAATGGCGAGGCGATTTTTAAGGGCATCCCTGATCAATTAGAAGTGATGCGTTATCACTCGCTGATGGCGCAAGCGAAAACGATGCCACAGTGTCTTGAAGTGACCGCAGTGGTTGGCGATTTAGGCTCGAATTCATATGAAATAATGGGTGTTAAGCACAAAGATTACCCTATTCAGGGTATTCAGTTTCACCCAGAATCTTTTGCTACCGAAGGTGGCAAAGAGCTAATGCAAAACTTCTTATTAGGTCAATAAAGCAAAAAAACATAAGGCGATAGCCCAACAAAAAAAGACTGTGTATCGGTCTTTTTTTTGGTTGTTGCAATTTTAAGGCGCTATACTATTTTCAAGAGGTAGGCCTAAGGCTATTGAATTAAATTGAGGATGATCTTGTGCAAGAGATAAAAACGCAAATTGAGATAGAAGCACCGCCAGCTAAAGTTTGGGAGATCATCGAGAATGTCGATCAATGGCACCACTGGAGCCCTATAATTAATGGCTCAAGTGGCAAGCCAAGTATAGGTGAGCAAGTAAATATCACCATGACAGGCAAAGAAAAGGGTTCGGACGGCCCAAAGTACAGCCCCACCATAATAGCCTTGGAGAAAGAGGCTGTATTGCATTGGCGGGCCAAAATGATGGCTGGGTTTATTTTTACAAATGACAAAATTTTTGAACTAAGCGCTACTGAAAAAGGCACTCACCTTATTCATATTGAAACCTTCAAAGGTTTAATGGCCCCATTGATGTCTAAATCTGTGGCGCAAAATGTCCCCGCTATGCTGGATTCAATGAACTTAGCTTTAAAGGCTTTAGCTGAACAATAACAGTCAATTACTTTTACCAGGCAGTATGAGGCAGTGACCATGGAGTTATCATCAAACCAGAAGGTTAATCAATTTTTGGAGGATGTTGCTTTTATATCCACGGATCAATTTGAACTTGTTATGTCGCTGCGCGCACTTTTCTTTGAAGCCAAACATGACCTTGTTGAGGATGTAAAGTATGGCGGCCTAGCGTTTAAAGTGGATCAAGCTTTGGTGGGTGGAATTTATACCTACAAAAATCATCTATCTGTTGAATTCTCTCAAGGATTTAGCTTTACCGATGACAAAGGTGTTTTAGAGGGAGCGGGAAAACAACGGCGCCATTTAAAATTGATGAAACAAGCCGACATCCAGGAAAAAGATGTCGCTTATTTTGTCCAACAAGCATGCAGTTCGTACGGCCTTAGCTTGCAATAAACTCTTTGAATACCCAAAAAGCTTTAATTATTTTTCTCTACCCAAGCTAAGATACCGGCTTGGTCTAAGTGGCCAAGTTGCGCATCTACCATGGCCTGCCACTGTTTAAGGCAGGCTTCATTTAAAGGTAAATTCAACTGGCTTTGCTTCGCTAAATCGTGGGCTTGTTGTAAGTCTTTGAGTTGTGTTGTGGCTTTGGCTCCCGGTGTGAAGTCTCTATCAAGCATACGTTGGCCATGCACTTGTAATATCTTACTATCTGCAAACCCACCCGTTAATGCTTGTTTAACTTTAGCTGGATCAGCGCCATTTTGTTGGGCCAAATAAAGAGCCTCACTCACAATATTAAGCGTAGCTCCCACAATCATTTGATTGGCTGCTTTGGCAAGCTGGCCACATCCAACGCCGCCCACATGAGTCGTTTTATTGCCTAGCACATCAAACAAAGCTTGGGCTCGCTTTAGCTGGGTATCGTTTGCCCCGACCATAATTGATAGATTACCTTGTTGTGCGCCAATTTGCCCCCCTGACACTGGGGCATCTATATAGTTTGCCTGCAATGCTTTTGCGCCTTGAGCCAGTGTTTGGGTTAGCTCAAAACGACTCGTTCCCATATCGATTATTAAGGCATCAACACACAGCTCATTCAATAGACCTGCCTCACCTGTCATGACTTGCTCTAGACTTGTAGAATCTGTGACACAAATAGTAATAATGCCAGCGCCCACCCTCTGGGCCAATTGGGCGGGCGTTTCGCACCAGTGCCCACCCTTTTCAACAAGGTGAACCGCGCTACTTTTAGTGCGACTATGCAGGTGAAGTGTATAACCTGCATCGATTAGGTTTTTCGCCATAGCTTGGCCCATGAGACCAAGGCCAATGAAGCCTATAGTTGGCTTTGTGTTCATGATAAGCTGCCCCTTTGTGGTGATCTAGCACCTTAATTTGATAGGCTTCATTATCCCCATGCCAAAGCTGTGTGCAAACATTTCTATGCTCTTTAATGAAGAGCCATTTCTAAAGCGTTATGCGTTAGCTGCTAAAAGTGGCTTTAAAACCGTAGAAAGTCTGTTTCCAGAGGCCTTTAGTGTGGCCGAAGTGGTTGGGGCCTTGGAGGAAAGTGGCTTAAAGCAAGTACTGATGAATACTAGTGCTGGCTATTGGGAAGGGGGAGAGCGGGGTATGGCTTGTGACCCAAGTAGGGTGTCACAGTTTAAGGATTCAGTGTATCAAGCGCTTGATTATGCGCTTCCCATGGGTAAACCCTTGCTACATGTTATGGCAGGTCTGGTGCCTTCAGGATTGGCTTTAGAGGAAGCTGAACAAACCTACGTCGCTAACTTTATTTGGGCGGCTGCACAGGCTAAAAAGGTGGGTGTAAATTTAACTATTGAAGCCATTAATCCCATTGATATGCCTTGTTATTTGGTGTCTACCCAAGCTCAAGCATTGCGTTTATTGAAGCAAATAAATGCCGAAAACGTAGGTTTGCAGTTTGATTTTTTCCACTGTGAAAAATTTGAGGGCGACGCACTAACCCGTTTCAAACAGGTGCTGCCTTTTGTGTCACATATTCAAATTGCAGGGGTACCAGATAGGCATGAACCAGATACGGGTTTGTTAGATTACCAGTCAGTGTTTAAAGCCATTGACCAAAGTGACTATTTAGGGTTTGTAGGCTGTGAGTACCGGCCCAAAACGACAACCCAGCAAGGGCTTAGATGGATGGCAACGCTTGGCGCTTCATCATAGCCTGCTTGTCTATTGTCGCTACTTCACTGTTTGAGATTTTAAAAGATGATTCTAGGTTCATACGGCCAGCTTATAAAAAACCACACTCGGTTTGTCGCTTTTGGCTTATTGATGGCTTTTGCGTCTTCGTTTGGCCAAACTTATTTTATTGGCATATTCGGTCACGCGATTCAGCAAGATTTTGCCATGAGCCATACTCAATGGGGCATCATTTATATGGTGGGTACTTTGTTAAGCGCTGCTGTGTTGCCTATAACCGGTAAGCTGATCGATAAAGTGCCACTTCAAGGTTACACGTTTTTTGTGATTCTTTGTTTAGCCATAGGGTGCGCGTTTATTGCGCAAGTAAGTCATGTGATATGGCTAGTGGTGGGTGTGTTTATGCTGCGCCAAGCCGGACAAGGCTTGATGAGTCATGTGGCCTATACGGCTATGGGGCGTTATTTTGAAAAGCAGCGCGGCAAAGCGACCGCCATGGTGGCTATAGGCTTTGCGGCAGGAGAAGCGATATTACCCTTCATTGCGGTGCTTGCTATTGCTGCAGTTGGGTGGCGCTGGAGCTTTACTGGGGTGGGTTTGTTCATTTTGTTAATTGTGATGCCTATGAGCCTATGGTTATTGCGTGGCCATAATGCTCGCCAGCTTAATTACGAAAAGCGCCTTAAAGCAGGAGAAGATAAAAGCGCCTCCGGTGAGCATAAGCTTGTCATGGCTAAGTCATGGCGGCGCAGGGAAGTGCTCAAAGATTATCGCTTTTACCTTATTCTTCCTGCCTTATCGGCCACTTCTTTGGTTAGCACCGCATTATTTTTTCATCATTTAAACCTTGCCGACGAAAAAGGTTGGTCGCATGCCTTTATGACAGGCAATTATTTACTTTACTCGGTCGTGGCCACTTTTATGGCGGTGGTGTCTGGCCAATTGATTGATCGTTTTAGTGCGCTTAACTTAATGCCTTTCGCCTTGGTGCCTATGGTGTGTGCTCTTTTGATGATCAACTTGGTGGATAGCTACTTTGTCATATGGCCTTATATGGTGTTATTAGGAATAGGTTCTGGCTTGTCACAAACCACCCAATCGGCGCTATGGCCTGAGTGCTATGGGCTAAGGCATTTGGGAGCGATCAAGAGTCTGTATTGGACTTTTGTGGTGTTTGCTTCGGCCTTAGGCCCTGTTTGGTTGGGCTATCTTGTGGATCTTGGTAACAGCTTTCAGCAAGCTACTCTCACCATGGCGATCTATCTTCTGGTGGTGACAGGGGTAATGATGATTGGGCTTAGAGGGTTTCGATCAGCAAGAGCTAATGCACGCTAGGCGTCTTGTTTGCCAGGGCGTATAATCAACAATTCTGATATCACTTGGCTGATAACGAAATTTCCAACGAGGTTTTCCTTTGCTACTAATGATCGATAATTACGATTCGTTCACTTACAACCTAGTGCGTTATTTTCGTGAATTGGGCACTGAAGTAGTGGTTTATAGAAATGATGCGATTAGCCTTGCAGACATTGAGCGAATCGCACCTGATCATTTGGTCATTTCTCCTGGGCCTTGCACCCCAGATACGGCGGGTATTTCCATGGCTGCCATAGAACACTTTGCCGGCAAGATTCCTGTACTGGGAGTTTGTTTAGGCCACCAAAGCATAGGCCAAGTGTTTGGTGGCAATGTGGTGCGCGCAGAAAAAGTGATGCATGGCAAAATCTCCCAAGTGTCGCATAAAAATTTAGGCGTTTTTGAAGGTTTAGCTCAGCCTTTGGAGGTGACACGTTACCACTCACTCGTGGTTGAATCCCATAGCTTGCCAGATTGCCTTGAGGCCACCGCGTGGTGTTTGAATGATGCTGGGGATGAAGATGTGATCATGGGTTTGCGCCATAAAACATTGGCTGTGGAGGGCGTGCAGTTTCATCCTGAGGCTGTTTTGACTCATCAAGGCCATGATCTGTTAAAAAACTTTCTCAAGCGCAGATGTGAGCCTTAAAAAAGACCAAATTATTTTAAAAAGCGCGCGATAAAGCCTAATTTTTGCCTAAGTAATTTGCTAGAGTAGACCTATTCCTAATTGCTAAGCTAACCAAGGGTTACCCATGAATATGCAGCAGGCCATAGCGGCCGTAACTGATTGCCAAAACTTAAGCCAAGAACAAATGCAGGCTGTGATGAATCTGATCATGACAGGCGAAGCGACTCAAGCTCAAGTGGGTGGTTTTTTAGTAGGCTTGCGTATGAAAGGCGAGACCGTTGATGAAATAACAGGTGCCGTTATTGCAATGCGCGCTTTGGCCACGGGTGTAGAAGCTCAGGGTGAGCATGTGATTGATACTTGCGGTACCGGTGGTGATAGCTCAGGTATCTTTAATGTTTCAACTGGGTGTGCGTTTATCGCAGCGGCCGCTGGAGCACAAGTTGCTAAACACGGTAACCGTTCAATTTCATCCAAAAGCGGCAGCTCAGATTTGCTTGAAGAAGCAGGCGTAAATATTATGCTAAGCCCGAAGCAAGTCACACAATGCATTGATCAGCTAGGTGTAGGTTTTATGTTTGCCCCGGCTCATCATAGTGCAATGAAGCATGCCATTGGCCCTCGCAAAGAGATGGCTATTAGAACTCTGTTTAACATCCTAGGCCCACTGACCAACCCTGCCGGTGCGCCGCATCAGGTGTTGGGTGTTTTTGATCGTAAATGGCAGTTACCTATGGCTAAGGTACTACAACGTTTGGGTAGCAAACATGTGATGGTAGTTCACTCTGAAGACGGCCTAGATGAAATTAGTATTGCTGCGCCCACGTTTGTGGTGGAGCTAAAAGATGGCGAAATTTGTGAATACAAGATTGACCCAGACGATTATGGCTTGTCTCACAAAAGCCTAGAGCCCTTGGTGGTTAAGGACGCACCAGGCAGCTTAGAATTGATTAAAGAAGCGTTTGCAGGTGTTCCAGGTGCGCCACTTGATATGCTGCTCATCAACGCAGGGGCCGCGCTTTATTGTGCCAACTTAGCGCAAGATCTTGGCGCTGGCATTGAAAAAGCTAGGCAAGTGATCGCTAACGGCGGCGCGCAACAAAAATTTGAAGATTTGATCCAACTCACTCAAGAGCTTAATGCCTAATGGATACTCCAACAATTCTTAAGCGCATCGTAGCGCGTAAGTTTGAAGAAATTGAAGAACGTAAAAAAACAGTCTCTATTGATGACTTAAAGCTAAAGATTAAACACAATGCATCAGGTGATATGGCACCCAGAGGTTTTACCCAAGCGATGCAATATAAGCTTGAGCAAGGTGTGCCTGCGGTGATTGCAGAAATAAAAAAAGCTTCTCCCAGTAAAGGCGTGATTAGAGAAGACTTTGATCCAGCTGCTTTGGCTTTAAGTTATGAAAAAGGCGGCGCGGCTTGTTTGTCTATCTTAACTGATGCTGACTTTTTTCAAGGCCATGAAGACTATCTACAAAAAGCGCGCTCAGCTTGTGCCTTACCTGTTATTCGGAAAGATTTTATTGTCGATGTGTATCAGGTGTTTGAAGCTAGAGCTATTGGTGCAGATTGCATTCTATTGATAGCGGCCTGTTTAGAAGATGAGAAAATGCATGAGTTATCTGATTTAGCGCAAGAATTAGGCATGGATGTGCTGGTTGAATCGCATGACCAACAAGAGCTAGTGAGGGCTTTAACACTATCAACGCCGTTAATTGGTATTAACAATCGTAACCTTCATACGTTCGATTTAACCTTGCAAACCACCTTTGACCTACTAGACATTGTGCCTGACAATAGAATAATCGTGACCGAAAGTGGTATCCATACTCAAGACGATGTAAAAGTAATGCAAGATAAAAACGTGAACGCCTTTTTGGTCGGCGAATCCTTTATGCGCGCTGAAGATCCAGGCGCAAAACTAGCTGAATTGTTCGGCTAATTTTTGGTTTAGTAATAAAAAGAGAATTATTATGAAAAAGAATACAACCTTAAGCCATGTTAATGCGATTAACCTAGATTTTGAAAAAACCATTGCTAAAGTCATTAAATCTGCAGCTTTTGCAGTGATTGCTGCTGCTGTATGGATAGTGAGTACCAGCTTGGTGTGGGCTGATGCAAACCAAATAGTAGGGTCTTGGTCTACGCCTGATGATAAGGCAGTGGTAGAAATTTACCAAGAAGGTGATCAATACTTTGGCAAGTTTGCAGCGCTGAAAGAACCGCTTTATCCTGCGGATGATGAAAAAGGCATGGCAGGACAAGCTAAGGTCGATCGTAATAACCCAGATGCTAGCCAGCACAAGGAGCCTATCATTGGTTTAGTTATGCTAAATGGCATGAGCTATGCAGGCGAAAAGAAAGGCGCGCACACATGGAAGGGCGGTACTATTTACGATCCAAGTAATGGTAAAGCTTACAAGTGCACTATTAAGTTAAACGCTGATGGAACCCTTGCTTTGCGTGGATTTATTGGTGTTTCTTTGTTTGGCCGCACGCAAGAATGGCGCCCTTTTCAGTAAATTTTTAAACCAACATTGTTTAGGCAGTAGAGAATTATGCAAGCAAAAGTAAGCTGGGCGGGTGATGTTAGTTTCAGTGCAGAATCAGGCTCAGGTCATACTGTGACCTTAGATGGGCCGCCAAACCTAGGTGGTCAAGATCTAGGTGCTAGGCCCATGGAGCTTATGTTGATGGGGCTAGGTGGTTGTACTTCCTTTGATGTGATGACTATTCTTAAAAAGACTCGTCAAGACGTCACCGACTGCGTAGCCCATTTAACCGCAGAGCGGGCGGACGCTGTGCCAGCTGTATTTACTAAAATACATGTGCACTTTGTGGTGACTGGTCGTAATTTAAAAGACAAACATGTCGCCCGCGCAATTGCTTTGTCTGCAGAAGAATATTGCTCTGCTTCTATCATGTTAGAAAAAAGTGGCGTAGCCATGAGCCACGACTTTGAAATAGTGCAACTGGAAGACTAACTTGAACACTTTGTCACAAAAATTTTGGTCAGCTAAAGTCCATGAACTCTCTCCGTATGTTCCAGGAGAGCAGCCTAAGCTTCAAAATTTAGTTAAGCTAAATACCAATGAAAACCCATTCCCTCCTTCACCTAAGGTGTATGAGGCAATGCAAAATACCTTGAATGCGTCTTTAAGATTGTATCCGGACCCTAGTTCCACCCAATTGCGCAAAAGCATGGCTAAATTCTATTCTTTAGACACAGAGCAAGTGTTTGTTGGCAATGGTTCTGATGAAGTATTAGCTCACACTTTCCAAGCACTTTTAAAGCAAGATGCACCCTTGTTATTCCCAGACATTAGCTACAGTTTCTATCCGGTATACTGTGGCTTGTACGGTATAGAGCATCGGCAAGTGCCCTTGGCACAGGATTTAACGATTCAGATAGAAGATTACCAGCAAGAAAATGGTGGTGTCATTTTACCTAATCCAAATGCACCCACAGGTCAGCTACTTAGTTTGGATGCTATTCGCAAGCTACTCACCAATAATGCACAGCGGGTTGTTGTGATTGATGAAGCGTATATCGACTTTGGGGGGCAGTCAGCCACTGCACTAGTGCCAGAATTTGACAACCTTTTGGTGGTTCAAACTTTATCTAAATCTCGTTCTCTAGCGGGTTTAAGGGTAGGCTTCGCATTTGGTCAACGCCACCTTATTGAGGCTCTTGAGCGAGTTAAAAACAGTTTTAATTCTTATCCTTTAAGCATTGAATCCCAAGCTGGGGCGATGGCTGCCATTGAGGATGTTGATTATTTCCAAAAGACTTGCCAAGCCAATATCGCTCAGCGAGAAGAGTTGGCCGCAAAACTTAAATCGCTAGGGTTTAGCATGACTAAATCCCATGCTAACTTCTTGTTTGTAACTCACAAAGTTATGGCTGCAAAAGACATTGCGCTAGCGCTTAGAGAGCAGGGTATTATCGTGCGCCACCTCACTAATAACCCCCGCATCACTAATTACCTGCGTATTAGTGTGGGCAGCCAAGATGAATGCGCCCAATTAGTGACCGCGCTTGAATCTATCTTGGTTTAAGCGCTAGGCTGACGTTGATTTAACCTTGGGCTTTAGGTGCCAAGGGCTTTGCCACCTAACAGGTGCAAATGGATGTGGTAAACCACTTGGCCGCCATCTTTATTACAATTCATCTGCACTCTATAGCCACCCTCAGCTACGCCTGCTTCTTTGGCAAGCTTTGCAGCAGTCAGCATCATGTGGCCTAGTAAGGCTTGGTGTTCAGGGTTGGCATCATTAAGGGTTGCGATGGGAGTTTTAGGGATAATCAGATAATGAATAGGCGCTCTTGGAGCAATGTCCTTGAACGCCAATACTAGATCATCTTCATAAACGATATCAGCAGGAATTTCTTTGCTGATTATTTTGTCAAAAATAGTTGTCATCGCAACCTCTTAAAAATAGGGTTAATGCTGCTTTTCTCTAGCAATAGCACGGTAGCCAATATCACGGCGACAGAACATACCAGTCCAACTTACTTTGTCAGCCAGCTCGTAGGCTTTTTGTTGCGCCTCACCCACCGTATTGCCCAGGGCTGTCACACACAATACCCGCCCACCGTTAGTAGCCACAAGGCCTTGCTTATTGAGCGCCGTACCTGCATGGAATACTTTTTCGCTGTCATTTGTTTGTTCGGGTAGCGTAATTACGTCGCCTTTAGGGTAGCTGTTAGGGTAGCCTTTTGCTGCAAGTACCACACCGACTGCAGGGCGTGGGTCCCAAATGGCTTCAGCTTGATCTAGTTGACCCTGAGTGCCTGCAAGACACAGCTCTACGATGCTGTTTTGAAGGCGCATCATAATAGGTTGAGTTTCAGGATCGCCAAAACGGCAGTTAAATTCTAACACTTTAGGGGTTCCATCTTGTGCGATCATAATGCCTGCATATAAAAACCCGGTATAGACATAACCATCGGCTGCCATACCCTCAACGGTGGGCATGATGACTTCATTCATTATGCGCTCATGCATTGCATTATCAACTACAGGGGCTGGTGAATATGCACCCATACCGCCCGTATTGGGGCCTTGATCGCCTTCATCTCGGGCTTTATGGTCTTGGCTTGATGCTAGTGGCAATACGTTTTTGCCATCAGCCATCACGATGAAGCTGGCTTCCTCACCCACTAAAAATTCTTCGACTACTACGCGGCTACCTGCTTCGCCAAACGCGTTGCCCGCTAACATATCTTCTACCGCTTCACAGGCTTGCTCTACCGTGTCTGCCAAAATAACGCCTTTGCCAGCTGCTAAGCCATCGGCTTTAACGACAATAGGAGCACCTTGGGCTTTAATGTAGTCACAAGCCGGTTGGATTTGGGTGAAAGTTTCATAGGCTGCGGTAGGAATGTTATGGCGCTTTAGAAAGTCTTTCGCGAAAGACTTAGAACCTTCAAGCTGCGCAGCGCCTTTTGTGGGTCCAAAAATATCCATACCCTCAGCGCGAAATTTATCCACAACGCCAACCACTAATGGCGCTTCAGGGCCAACGATAGTTAGGTTTATGTTTTCGCTTTTTGCAAACGCAAGAAGTGCGTCAATGTCCAATACATCAATGGCGACATTGGTCGTCTTGTGTTCCAAGGCTGTACCTGCGTTGCCTGGGGCTACAAAGATATTTTCAACACCCGGGTTTTTTGAAGCTTGCCATGCAAGAGCATGCTCACGACCGCCGCTACCGATAATTAATACGTTCATTACTTTTCCTATTGGAGTTTGTTCTTGGCACCCATTTAGGTGTCATAGCATAGGCGCAATTGCGCCTATGATTAACTTAAATCACTGCCTTAATGGCGGAAGTGACGCATACCAGTGAAGACCATGCTGATGTTATGCTCATTTGCAGCAGCGATAATTTCATCATCACGCATTGAGCCACCTGGGTGGATTATAGCGGTAATGCCAGCCGCTGCGGCTGCATCTATACCATCGCGGAAGGGGAAAAAGGCATCAGAAGCCATGACAGATCCTTTCACCTCTAAGCCTTCATCGCCTGCTTTAATGCCTGCGATTTTGGCGCTGTATACGCGGCTCATTTGTCCTGCGCCTACGCCAATAGTCATACCGTCTTTGCAGTATACGATGGCATTGGACTTCACGTATTTAGCAACTTTCCAAGCAAATTGTAGGTCGTTCATTTGCGCTTCTGTAGGTACCCGATCGCTGACAATTTTTAAATCAGCTTCTACGATTTGTCCTAAATCACGGTCTTGAACCAGTAATCCGCCGGTGACTCTTTTATAGTCATATTCAGGCACGCTAAGGCGGGGTAGGTCTCCACACACTAATACGCGAACATTAGGCTTTCTTGCTAGTGTTGCTTTGGCCTCATCGCTCACGCTGGGGGCGATAATGACTTCGACAAATTGACGATCAATGATGCGCTGAGCTGTGCCTGCATCTAACTCACGGTTAAAGGCGATAATGCCGCCAAACGCAGATGTTGGATCTGTGCTGTAGGCGCTCTCATAGGCCTCTGTAATGTTAGTAGCAACCGCTACACCGCATGGGTTAGCGTGCTTAACAATCACACATACAGGGTCTTGGAAGGCTTTAGCACATTCAAGTGCAGCATCGGTATCGGCAATATTATTAAACGAGAGCGCTTTGCCTTGCACTTGCTGAGCCGTTGAAACACTGGCTTCTTTAGGGTCACTATCTATGTAGAAAGCCGCATTTTGATGAGGGTTCTCACCATAACGCATGTCTTGGGCTTTTTGGAATTGAGTGTTAAAGGTGCGTGGAAAACTAGAACTGGTATCTAATTGGGCACCTAAATAGTTAGCAATGGCACCATCATACATGGCGGTGTGCTCAAAAGCTTTGCAGGCAAGATCAGTTCTTGTGGCTTGGCTGAGTCCACCCGTTTCAGACATCTCTGTTAAAATATCAGCGTAATCACCTGAATTAACGACAATGGCAACATGTTTGTTGTTCTTAGCTGCAGAACGAACCATGGTTGGGCCACCAATATCGATGTTTTCAATCGCTAAGTCTAAGGTGCAGTCTTCACGTTCAATAGTGGCTTTAAATGGGTAAAGGTTAACCACCACTAAATCGATTTCAGCAATCCCATGATCTGCCATAACCTGATCGTCTTGTCCGCGGCGACCCAAAATACCTCCATGAATTTTAGGGTGTAAGGTTTTGACGCGCCCATCCATCATTTCAGGGAAACCTGTGTAATCAGATACTTCAACAGCAGCAATGCCAGAGTCATTTAAGAGCTTGTAAGTACCGCCTGTGGAGAGTATTTCCACTCCAGATTGGCTTAATTTCTGGGCGAATTCTACGATGCCATGTTTATCTGAAACGCTGATGAGGGCGCGGCGAATGGCGTGTGCTTGGGGCATTGTGTTTTCCTATTAACGGATTAAGTGATTACTGTTTAAAGTAGGTCGTACTGCTTTAATTTTTTGCGTAGGGTGCCTCTATTTAGGCCAAGTAACACAGCCGCCTTGGACTGGTTATCTTGAGTGTGTTGCATCACACATTCAAACAATGGCGCTTCAACTTGGTGCATAAATAACTCATATAAAGACGTCGTTTGCTGGCCATCCAACTCGCTAAAGTATTGAATTAGCGACTCTTCTACACTTTGGCGCAGCGACTTAGGCTCACTGTGTAAGCCTTGCGTTTGCACTTTGGCATTATCAAAAGTTGAGTTTGAGGCTTTTGTTAAGCTATTGGATTGATCGGGTTGAGTTTTGTTAGAGGTCATGGCGAGTGCATTCTTATTCATTATTTAAGCTGCCTGTGGTTTGGTGCTGGCAAAATAATGATTTAAAAAGTCCAGTTGTTGGGTTTCGTTTTCTAGTTGGTTAAAGGCTTTTCTTTGGCTAGGTTCTTGTTTTAAATACCAACCTACGTGCTTGCGAGCAATCCTTGGGCCCATCACCTCTCCATAGAGCTTATAAAGCCCTAACAGATGTTGTTTTAATGTTTGCCAAATGAAAAGTTGGCTTGGTGCTTCAAGCTCCGTGCCATATTTTAGGTAGTGGTGCATCTGTTGAAATAACCAGGGGTTTCCCTGTGCGCCGCGGCCTATCATTAAACCATCAGCATGGGTATGCAAAAGCACTTTAGCAGCGTCTTCTTTAGTGTTGATGTCGCCATTGGCGATCACGGGGATGTCTAAACTTTCTTTAATGGCGGCAATAGTGTCGTATTCTACTTCACCTTTAAAACCACAAGCACGTGTTCTACCATGCACAGCAAGGGCTTTTATGCCTGCATCTTGAGCGATATTGGCAATGTCTACGCCATTGCGCTCATCTTTGCTCCAACCCGTCCTAATTTTCAAAGTGACAGGCACTTCGACTGCGCCAACTACTGCTTCAAGAATGTCTTTCACAAGCTTTGGGTCGCGCAATAGAGCTGAGCCTGCCGCTTTTTTTAGCACTTTTTTTGCAGGGCAGCCCATATTAATGTCAATGATTTGTGCGCCAAGAGCTACATTAGCTTTGGCAGCGTGGGCCATTTGAAGCGGATCACTGCCAGCAATTTGCACGCTAATTGGCGTGCCATCATCGGCGTGTGGGAGTCGTCTTTTCGATTTTTCGGTATGCCACAAAGAGGTGTCGCTGGTGAGCATTTCTGCTACTGCTAAACCCGCACCTAGTTCTCGACAAAGCTGTCGAAAAGGGCGGTCGGTAATACCCGCCATGGGCGCCAAAATTAATCCATTATCAAGTTTGTGCGGGCCAATTGAGAAGCCTTGAATAACGCTTGAATAATTCATTGGAAGATGAAAAGTTGCCTAAAATTCTTTAGAAGTGAGCCTTAAGGCCCAGGCCGTTATTGTACGATTTGTACGTTTTTTGTTCAACTTAATTTTGTTGCCAATGCGCGTTAAACCACCCCACTTATTAATTAAATAGCGCAATAAATACAACGCTCAACAGACCCACTCCTATGCCTTGGCGCACTATTTTTGGGTCATATTGAAGCATGAAGCGATGGAATTTGAGCCCTAATACATGCCCTAAAGCGGTGGGGATGACTAATATTAAAGACCATTGCCATTGTAGGTCGACTCCGGCCAGAGCAAAGGCGCTAAGCTTGATAATAACCAAGACAAACCAAAGCACAAACAAAGTGTCACGGTATGCGCTCACCGCCATTTTGCGAACTGCAACGGCAACAATGAGGGGGGCTCCAATCAGGGAGACCCCACTAAAGTAACCGCCCAGCATATAAAATATGCGATCCGCCCAGGGTGATTGACTTTTAATCTCCCATTTAAGGATCCAAGTCAGGGCATAGCCACCGGTAATGGTATAGATGATCCAAACCATCCATTCGTTGGGCAGACTTAATAAGCCAATGACGCCAGCAAATTTTGGAATAATCATCCAAGTCATTGATTCTTTTAAAAACTTAACATCAATGTTTTTGAAGCCTGATTTCATTGTTAGGCTTGAAAAAATGAGCAGATGAATGGCAATGATTGGCAAAAAGAACAAAGGTTGGTCAGCCACCATAAGCAATAAAGGCAAAGCCAGTGCCGCCCCACCAAAACCTAAGCCTGCCCGAACAAAGCCTGACCAAACGAAGATAGCGCTAATTGCAATGAGCTGGGTGATGCTAAATTCCATTAGGTCATCATCTTATATAAATTAGCGTTTGATGCCATCGATACGAACCCATTCGTCTTTAAGGCTGACGCTGTGCATGTTAAACCATGGCTCATAGGCTTCAATAACAGCTTGAGCTTGGTGCTCTAGGATGCCTGACAGTGCGATTAAGCCTTTAGGTTTTGTCAATGACGCTAGCTTAGAAGCTATATCAATTAGTGGGCCAGCCAGAATGTTGGCGATCATTACATCCACTTGTTCGCAAGGGGCATCCTCTGGCAAGAATACGGGAATGGTGTCTGCAGATATGCCATTTCTGGCTGCATTGTCGATGGTTGCGGTCAGTGCTTGGGTGTCATTATCAACCCCCACAACATGCTTGGCGCCCATAAGCACCGCTCCAATGGCTAGAATGCCAGAGCCACAACCGTAATCAATCACTGTTTTTTGCGACCAGTTTTGTTCGCTAATCCACCTTAAACAAAGCGCTGTAGTGGGGTGGCTCCCAGTACCAAAGGCCAGGCCTGGGTCTAACATTAGGTTGGCAGCGCTTGGGTCTGGTACTGGTTTCCAGCTAGGGCAAACCCAAAGCCGCTCACCAAATTGGATTGGCTCAAAACGATCCATCCATTCGCGCTCCCAATCTTTATCCTCTAAAATTTCAAGCTTGTAGTGTGGGAAAGTGGTCTGTGAAAAAGCCTCTTTCCAACCGTTTTTAAGATACTCTACAAGGGCCTCTGCGTCGGTATCGGCGTCAAATAACCCCATCACTCTAGTGTCTTGCCAAAGTGGAGTGGTGCCTTTTATAGGCTCAAACACAGGCTGGTCTGCACCATCTAGCATACTCACAGCTGAGGATCCGCATAATAAGAGCATGTCTTCTAAAAATTCAGAATTTTCAGGCGTCGACGATAAGGTGATTTGAACCCAAGGCATAGTGATTCTCTGTAAACTATTTTTAAAAATAGGTAAGGTTAAAAAAGGCTCTGACCCACTACTCTTATGAGATTATAAAAGTAATTGAGTAGAGCCTTTTTGATGTTGCCCTGCAGCAGGCTGTAAGATTGGCGTGGGACTATTGAAGCCCCAGCTTCTTCTCTAAGTAGTGAATATTAACGCCACCTTCTGCAAACAAAGCATCACGCACAATTTCTTGTTGCAAAGCAATGTTAGTTTTAATGCCATCGATGATCATTTCATCTAACGCAATTTCCATACGCTTTAAAGCTTCTTTGCGGGTGGGAGCATAAGTGATGAGTTTGGCAATCATTGAATCGTAAAACGGGGGCACTGTGTAGCCGCTGTAAAGGTGAGAGTCTACCCTGACTCCTAAGCCGCCAGGGGCATGAAACTGATTCACCTTACCAGGGCTTGGCATGAAGGTTTTTGGATCTTCAGCGTTAATACGGCATTCAAATGCGTGACCATTAACTACAATGTCTTCTTGCTTCACGGACAAAGGTTCTCCGCCTGCAACTAACAGTTGTTCTTTAATGATATCAACGCCTGTGATCATTTCTGATACCGGGTGCTCTACTTGAACACGGGTGTTCATTTCAATGAAGTAGAAACCACCATCTTCGTATAAGAATTCAAAGGTGCCAGCACCACGATAACCAATTTCAAGACAAGCATCAGTGCAGCTCTTGAGTACCCTTTGACGTGCTGCTTCATCCATATGCGGAGCGGGTGCTTCTTCCACGACCTTTTGATGACGGCGCTGCATGGAACAGTCGCGATCATAAAGATGCACTACGCCGCCTTGACCGTCGGCAATGATTTGGACTTCTACGTGGCGTGGATTTTGAAGAAATTTTTCCATATACACGGTGTCGTTACCAAAGGCGCCCTTAGCTTCTCCTTTAGTGACCATGATAGAGGTTAACAAAGACTCTTCATTCTCTACTACGCGCATACCGCGGCCACCGCCGCCAGCTGATGCTTTAATGATGACTGGATAGCCAATTTCCCTAGCAATTCGCAAGGTACGTTGGTCATCATCATCTAAAGGTCCGTTAGAACCTGGCACCGTCGGTACGCCAGACTTTTGCATTGCTTCAATGGCGGCTACTTTATCGCCCATGATGCGAATGGTTTCTGCCTTTGGTCCGATGAAGGTAAAGCCACTGTTTTCTACCATTTCGGCGAAGTCTGCGTTTTCAGCTAAAAAGCCATAACCAGGGTGAATGCCCGTGGCATGAGTGACTTCTGCGGTTGACAAAATGCGTGGGATGTTAAGGTAGCTTTCGGTCGATGAATTTGGGCCAATACACACGGCCTCGTCGGCCAAACGCACATGCATCAGGTCTTTGTCTGCTTTGGAGTGAACCGCTACAGTTTTTATGCCCAGTTCTTTGCAGGCACGAAGAATGCGTAGTGCGATTTCGCCACGGTTAGCAATTAAAACTTTTTCTAACATAACAAACTCCGGTATTAGGCAATAGTGACCAGAGGTTGATCAAACTCTACGGCATCGCCGTCTTCAACTAAAAACGCAGTAATCGTGCCTGCCTTGTCAGCTTCAATTTGGTTCATCATTTTCATCGCTTCGATGATACAAATAACGTCGCCTTCTTTCACTTTAGAGCCTACTTCAGCAAAAGCTGGCGAGCCTGGTGATGGGCTGCGGTAGAAGCTACCTACCATCGGTGACGTGATGGCATGCCCTTCAGCTTTTGGAGCGCTTGCTGCTGGTGCATCATTGGCTGTTACCGAGACTGCAACTGGCGCAGCCGGTGCTGCAACTGGCGCAGCTTGCACAACAGGCGCAGTCGCCGCAATCATGGCTGATGAAGAGCGGCTAATTCTTACCGATTCCTCACCTTCTTTAATTTCAATTTCGTTAATGTCAGACTCTTCTAATAGCTCGATGAGTTTTTTAACTTTACGAATGTCCATGGGTTCTCTCTCAAAGTTTTAAAATGGAAGTTAGTTGTTTAAACGGCCGATGGCTGCGTCTATAGCAAACCTGTAACCGTCAGCGCCAAGGCCGCAAATAACGCCCTGGGCAATGTCGGATAAATAGGAATGATGGCGAAAGCTTTCGCGTTGGTGCACATTACTTAGGTGCACCTCGATAAATGGGATTTTCACTCCAAGTAGTGCGTCACGAAGGGCAACACTTGTATGAGTATAGGCGGCGGGGTTGATCACGATGAACTCTACGCCGTCTTGTTGGGCTTTATGCACAAGCTCCACCAGCTCATGCTCGGCGTTGCTTTGTTCACATTGCAAGGTTACATTTGACTGCTCGCACTGCGCTTGGCACTGGGATTCAATTTGGGTCAGGGTTAAGGTTCCGTATACACCAGGCTCGCGCTGACCTAAAAGATTCAGGTTGGGGCCATTAAGTAGCAAAATGTGAGGCATCGGATTGAGTCCCTTATTTCGTCAAGAATTTGCAGTTAGTGGGAGATAATAGCAGATTGATATAATTTTGCCGAAGTTTTTGCACTTTATTTAACGCTAGAGGACTTTTTTAACCTCTGTTACTCTTATATTACTGATTTGCCCTTGGATTATTTTAAGATGTTTGGATACTGGTATATTTCTAATGTTGCTCGAATTATCGGCGTTACGGCTGTGGCTTTGCTGCTTAGCGCTTGTGCAGCCACACCGACAACGACTGCGTCAACTACCGAGACTGCCCCAACAGTAGGTGCTGAGGTTTCCCAAACAAAAGACCCTTTATCTTTGGTGGTGGAGGAAGTTCAGACCCAAGCTAAAGCCGTCATTCAATCTATGACCCAAGCCGAACAAACAGCAGCTGACGCTCAGCATAACCAATCTACAAGCCAAGAAACACTTGCACCAACTAGAGCTAAAGAAGAGGGAGTGTTGACTTTAAAGGCTCAATCAGCAAACTCAAAGCCTTCTGAAAAAGGCAAAGCGCTACAGCAAAGTCGAACCGATCCAGCTGTTATTGAAAATGTCGCAGCAACTCAAGCAACTCAAGCCACTCAAACATCGCAGTCATCCTCTAAGGTTGCTCCAGTCACAAAGAACGCCTCTGAAATCGCCTTTTTACTGGGCGAAGCGGGGTGGGCCTTTAAGCAAGATAAACTGACTACGCCAGAAAAACAAAGTGCTTATTTTTACCTGAGTAAGGTTTTGGCCAAAGATCCAAATAATGCCGAGGCTTTGGCAGGCCTTGAAAAAATAATGCAGCGTTATTTCCAATTGCTGCAACTTAGCCTTAATAAAGGCAAGGTTGATCAAGCGAGGGTTTTTTGGCTAAGAGCTAAGCAAGTGAATCCCAAGCATGAACAACTGCCAAGCATGAGAAAGGTGATTGATGATGCTCAATCTGCAAGTCAAGATAGGCTGGCCTCATCAACTCAAGTGGCAAACAAAACTGCACCTAAAACTGCATCGCCAGCGCTGCGCACGCAGGTATTGCTAGTTCAAGAAACAGCGCTTAAGAATAAAGATGAGGCGCTGGCTTCTTGGCTGATTGCTATGGCCACTAAAGCACAAAGTTTAAATGCTACTATGCTTATTGTTGCACCAACTGATGGCCAAGCAAGGTGGGTGTACCAAATGATGAACAGCGCAGATCCTGAGCGTCGCATCCGCGCAAATATCAAACGAGCCCGCCCAGCCAGAGTAGAAGTAAGTTACATCTCTTCTGAGGATGAGCTTGAAGTTTACGCACAATAACACCATGTAAGAATTATCATGATTCAGGCCATATTTTTTGATAAATCACAGCCATAACTTTTTCATAGATGGACGCAAGTCAATGATGTGGTTTAAGAGACACAAATTAAGGTATTAAGTAATGTTCAATATTAAGCAGGGTTTGCGCAATATTAAAGAGGACTACCTTGAAGGAAGTCACTTTTTAATAAAAGGCTTGGTGTATGGCCTAATATTTTATCTTTTAGTTGCAGCTGGTTTTGGGTTGTATTGGAATCGTGAGCCTGATTTATTGCCATCTCCAGCAACACAAGCGGTGACTGGCTCAGCAACCACGCAAGCCCTGTTAAACGTAGCCTCTGCTTTGTTAGACAAGCCTGGAGGTTTTTTGGGCAATGATATTGGCTTGCCAGGTGCGTTTATGGACAATATTCCTAATTGGGAATATGGCGCTTTGATCCAGGTCCGAGATCTATCTCGCGCCTTACGTAAGGACTTTAGCCGTTCACAATCTCAATCCACCGAAGATAGTGATTTGGCAGTGGCCGAACCACAATTTAACTTTGACAGCGATAGCTGGATATTGCCCTCAACTGAAGGCGAATATCGCAAAGGTATTGCGGCACTTGAAACATATTTAGTTCGTCTTTCAGATGAACAGCAAAGCCAAGCCCAGTTTTATGCTCGGGCGGATAACTTAACACGCTGGTTGGGCGATGTTGAAACTCGCTTGGGAAGCTTGTCGCAGCGTTTAAGTGCAAGTGTCGGTCAGAAGCGACTCAATACAGACCTTGCTGGTGAGGCAGAAGCCACCCAGTCGACTGATGTCTCTGGTGAGCTTGAAATTAAGACGCCCTGGTCTGAGATTGATGATGTGTTTTATGAGGCTAGAGGCGCCAGTTGGGCTTTAGTGCACTTGTTACGCGCAATTGAAGTTGATTTTAACTCGGTCTTAGAAAAGAAAAATGCGTTGGTGAGTTTAAAGCAAATCATTCGAGAGCTAGAGGCTACCCAAGATACACTTTGGAGCCCTATCATTATGAACGGGTCTGGTTTTGGTATGGTAGCCAATCACTCGTTGGTGATGGCTTCTTATATTGCACGCGCTAATGCGGCCATTATCGATTTACGTGAGTTACTCACGCAAGGCTAGAAGCCTAAGCTGCCTCTATGTTTCTATAGAGGCAGCAAAATAGGTGCCAGACTTAGCCTTTGTATGCAGCCGCTGCCACTTGGATTTTAGCTTTGGCAGACTCTGCGCCTTCCCAGCTTTCCACCTTAACCCACTTGCCCTTTTCAAGGTTCTTGTAGTTTTCAAAGAACTCTTTAATTTGATTACGAAGTAGTTCTGGTAAATCAGTAATGTCGTTCACATCATTATAAGCTTGGGTAAGCTTTTCATGAGGCACAGCCAAAAGCTTAGCGTCTTCACCGGCTTCATCAGTCATGTTCAGAACGCCTACTGGGCGGCAACGAATCACGCTACCAGGAGCAACTGGATAGGGTGTAACTACAAGCACATCTAATGCGTCGCCGTCATCTGCTAATGTGTTGTTGATGTAGCCGTAGTTTGCTGGATAGAACATTGGCGAGGCCATAAAACGATCCACAAACAGGGCGTCAGCATCTTTATCAATCTCATACTTAACGGGGCTGCTGTTGGCTGGAATTTCAATCACAACATAAATGTCGTTCGGTAAGTCTTTGCCGGCTGGAATGTTTTGGTAGCTCATGATCTATTTTGATCCTAATAATAGTTAATAAATGTGGTTATTAATCTGGCCTTGGCATTGCTTATTGTTGCCAAGGGACCAACAGTTAATTGTTGTGATATTGATTAATTCGTTCTACTTCTTCCAAAGAGCCCATGATCACAGGCACTCTTTGGTGAATGTGGTGCGGCTCTATGTCCATAATTTTTTGTTGCGTATTACTTGCAGCGCCAGCTGCCTGCTCAATGAGAAAACTCATTGGATTACCTTCATACATGAGGCGTAACTTGCCTTCTTTATTCGGCTTGCGATTATCGTAAGGGTACATAAACACACCACCGCGCGTCAAAAGCCTGTGCACTTCGGCGACCATAGAAGCAATCCAGCGCATATTATAACGCTTGCCAAGAGGTCCTTCTTCACCTAGCAGCAGGTCAGCCACGTAGTCTTGCATTGGAGCTTGCCAAAATCTTTGGTTAGACATGTTAATGGCAAACTCTGATGTGCTGTTTGGAACCTGCACCTGCTCTTGGGTTTGGTAAAATACACCGTCTTCATCCAAGGTATACATGGACACTCCTGCACCTGTTGTGAGTGCCAAAATAACGGAAGGCCCATAGAGTACATAGCCGGCTGAAATCTGTTTGTTGCCTGCTTGTAAAAAGCTTTTTGAATCTATTTTTTCAGTTCCGTTAGGAACTCCAAGTATCGAAAATATGGTGCCTACTGTCACGTTGACATCAATGTTTGAACTACCATCTAAAGGGTCAAAGGTAACGAGATATTGGCCATTGTTCTGGCTTGCAACCACATCTTCTTCTTCCTCTGAAGCGATGCCTGCAACATTGGAATTACCTAGTAGCGCATGCTTTAGTAGGTCATTAGAGACCACATCTAAGGTTTTTTGTACCTCGCCTTGAACGTTTTCCTGCTCGGCTGAACCATAAAGGCCGCTAAGTGCGCCGCCGCGTAGTCGTTTGGCAATGTCGATGCAGGTGACTGCGAGCGAGTCCAGAACTGACACAAGTTGAGGATCTACTTGAGAATCGAGAAGAGCTTGATTGAGGCTGCGCATGGTGTTTTTGGATGTATCCATAGTAAAGCATTGACCAACGCGATTATAAGTCACTTAGCGTGCAAAGTCTTGCCGCTTTAGTCTCATAGCAAAAGCTTTTTGGAGAAGCTTACCAGCCTCTATTGTGCGCCCTTGACGTGGTTTTTTAAAGGCCAATAAATGAGGCCGTTTGGGACGCTCACATTGTTGTACTTAGCTGTTACAATAACCTTCATAGACATACGATATTTTGAGTCATTAATATGAACTTAACCTCACCAAAAGGTCAATCACCTTACAAAATAACCTTAGCCATTACAGGGGCCTCTGGCGCTCAGTATGGTTTGCGCTTGCTTGAGTGTTTGTTGGCAGCAAAGTGTGAGGTTTCACTGATGGTATCCTCCGCTGCACAAGTGGTTTTAGCGACTGAGACAGACTTTAAAGTGCCCTCAGCAACGAGCGCCATGCAGGCATTCTTTTCTGACCTATACCAGGCGGATGAAGGCCAGCTTAGAGTCTTTGCCAAACAGCACTGGATGGCACCAGTAGCATCCGGATCTGGTGGTGGGGATGCGATGGTGGTGTGTCCTTGCAGTACGGGCAGTCTTTCGGCAATCGCTTGCGGGGCAAGCAATAATTTAATTGAACGCGCTGCAGATGTGCACTTAAAAGAGCGTCGCAAATTGATTTTAGTGCCAAGAGAGGCGCCTTATTCCGAAATTCATTTAGAACATATGCTTAAGTTAACGCGTATGGGAGCAGTTGTTATACCTGCAAGCCCAGGCTTTTATAACCGTCCACAAACAGTCTCTGACATGGTGGATTTTGTGGTGGCAAGGATTATGTCTCAGCTAGGTTTGCCGCAGGATTTAGTGCCGGCTTGGGGAGAGTAGAAAAATTCGTTTTAACAGGCTAGGTTTCTCTCTATTTGTAAGGGAATCAGGCTATAATATCGCTATACAATTCCAATCAATATGTTTAAAGGTTTTTTGTTATGTCTGTAGCTGATTATATGCAGCAAGTAGGGACCCAAGCTAAAGCTGCTGCGGCGGTTTTGGCGACGGCGCCCACAGCGCTCAAAAATCAGGCGCTTAAGGCCATGGCTGCTGCTCTAGATGAAGCGCGAGATGAGCTGATTGAAGCCAATGCAAAGGATTTGGCTGCAGGTGCCGCTAATGGTTTAGACGATGCCATGCTTGATCGCTTGCGTGTGACTCAAAAGGGCATTGACGCCATGATGCTTGGCTTAGAACAAGTCGCATCGCTTGCAGACCCGGTTGGTGAAATCAGTGAGATGAGCTACCGCCCATCCGGCATTCAAATAGGCAAGATGAGAGTACCGCTTGGTGTCGTAGGCATCATTTATGAATCGCGCCCAAACGTGACGGTGGATGCAGCAAGCTTGTGCATTAAATCAGGTAATGCAGCTATTTTGCGCGGTGGTTCTGAAGCCGCGCACTCAAACCAAGCGATTGCAGCCTGCGTTAAAAAGGGTTTGATTGCCGCAGGGCTACCTGGTGATTCGGTGCAAGTTGTTGAAACGACTGACCGAGCTGCTGTGGGCGAGCTGATTACCATGTCTGAGTGCGTTGATGTGATCGTACCAAGGGGTGGTAAAGGTTTAATTAGCCGAATTAGTAGCGAAGCAACAATTCCAGTGATTAAACATTTAGACGGCAATTGTCATACTTATATTGATGACGAAGCTGATATTACCAAAGCTCTTAACTTAGCCATTAATGCAAAAACGAGAAGGTATGGGGTGTGCAATGCTATGGAGTCATTGTTGATCGCAGAGTCTCGGGTGGCCGAATTTTTGCCACAGTTAGCCCAAAGCTTGCAGGAATTTAACATTGAACTGCGTTTGTGTCCTCAAGCAATGGGGCACATTGGCCATTACCAGGGCACCATCGTAAAGGCTAAAGAAGAAGACTGGTACGCTGAATATTTAGCACCTATTTTGTCTGTAAAGGTGGTCAAGGGCATGCAAGAAGCCATTGCTCATATTAACAAGTATGGTTCGCACCACACCGATGTCATGGTTAGTGAAAATTTCAGCCTAGCGCGCGAATTTATGGCTAGGGTAGACTCAAGTTCGGTCATGATTAATGCTTCATCTGCTTTTGCAGATGGTTTTGAATATGGCTTAGGCGCTGAAATAGGTATTTCTACCGACAAAATTCATGCCCGCGGACCGGTTGGCTTAGTAGGCTTAACATCACAAAAATACGTAGTTTTTGGTGATGGACAGACTCGGCCTTAAGCCAAGCCAAGAGGCTAAGGTCATTTTTGGGGGGACGTTTGACCCTATCCATCAAGGGCATGTGAACTTGGCTGTTGAGCTGAGTGATTATCTTGATGTGCGGCCGATTAGCTTGTTACCGAATCACCAGCCCATGCATCGAAGTAACCCTGGTGCCTTGGCCAATGATAGGGCCAAAATGGTATCATTAGCCATTGCAGAGCACCCTCAATTGGTGCTGGACACTCGCGAATTAGAGCGTAAAGGCCCAAGTTACAGTGTTTTAACACTGGCTGAAATGCGTCAAGAAATAGGAACTGAAGCGCCTTTGATTTGGTGTATGGGGGCAGATGCCTTTGCCCAACTAACAAGTTGGAATCGATGGCAAGAGTTGCTTGATTTTGGTCATCTTTTGGTTTTGAGTCGGCCCGATTCAAACTGGCTGTTGGAACCACAGTTGTTGGATTTTTATGAAGCCCACAAAGTGGATGATGGCAAACAACTGTTGTTATCAGCTGCGGGTAAGGTGGCCCACCTAGAACTAGGGCAATATGGCGTGTCTGCGACCAAGATACGCAAGCAACTGCATTTGGGCAATCTGCCTAGTGCGAATGAATTATCGCCTGCGGTGGCAAAGTACATCGCAAGCCAAAGCCTTTATGGCATCAATTAGAATGTTTGGAACGTGAATTATGGCAATGCCAGTTGAAGACTTATTAAAATTAATTACTACTGCTTTAGAGGACATGAAAGGCAAAGACATTGTGCAGCTAGACGTGCGCGGCCTGTCTAATGTAACCGACTACATGGTGATCGCTACTGGTTCTTCTAACCGTCACGTGAAGTCTTTAGCAGACGAAGTGTCTTATCAAGCCAAGCAAAATGGTGTTGCGCCTTTAGGCATTGAAGGAGAAATGAGTGGTGATTGGGTTCTATCTGACCTAGGTGATGTTGTGGTGCATGTGATGCAAGCTGAAGCCCGCGATTTTTATGATTTAGAACGCCTATGGAACCCAGCTTTAAAAGAAAATTTGTCTAGTGACGTAGAGCCACGTGCATAAATGAAAATTAAGTTACTAGCGGTAGGTACGAAAATGCCTGCGTGGGTAACGCAGGGCTATGATGAATATGCGCGGCGTATGCCAAGTGAGATGCAGCTGCAATTGCAGGAGCTGGGTTTAGGCTTTCGTGGCAAAGGTGCTGACCTTAAGCGCGCTATAGCCAAAGAAGGCGAGCAGATGTTGGCTGCAATTCCAGATCAAGATCACGTGATCGCCTTGGATGTTGTAGGCAAACCGTGGAGTACACCAGATCTGGCCAAACAATGTGGCCAATGGCGTATGAATGGCCGCAATGTAACCTTGCTTGTAGGTGGTCCCGACGGTTTGGCGCCCGCTTGCCTAGCCCGTGCAGACCAGCGTTGGTCATTGTCGCCTCTTACACTGCCGCATCCGCTTGTGCGTGTTCTGCTTGCTGAGCAAGTTTACAGGGCGTGGAGTTTGCTCAATAATCATCCTTATCATAAATAGGGTAGGCGATTATGGCTTGGTCAAAAATGGATACTCAGCGCCGAGAAATTAGCCAATTTAAGGCGCGGCTTTGGTGGGCATTGCTAGGCATTGTATTGGTTTTTGCTGCCTTAATAGCTCGCCTTGTTTATCTGCAGATTATGCAGTATGACCACTATGTCACAGAATCTGATGATAACCGCAAACAGCTTGAGGCGATTGCTCCCACTCGGGGTTTAATATATGACACTAACGGTTTTTTGTTAGCCGGCAACACCGCGACTCACAGCCTCACCATAGTACCTGAGCGACTTGAGGGTGGCCGAAAAGCGATTGATGATACTTTGTCGCAACTAAGCGCTGTCATCGCTATCGATGAAGATGACATTAAGCGCTTTAAAAGGCGTCTTAACCAGCCTCGTAGACCCTTCAGCCCAGTGGCGCTTCGGTTTCAGTTAGATCCTACTGAAGTTGCTCAAGTGACCGTAAACCAACACCGTTTTCCAGGGGTAAGAATAGTGCCTGCGCTAGTGCGCTATTACCCTATGGATGAAGGTTTTGTTCACGCGTTAGGTTATGTCGGCCGGATCAACGATCGCGAACTAGCCAAACTTGATGAAGTGAACTATAGCGCCAGCCATCACGTGGGTAAGCTTGGCGTTGAGCGCTTTTATGAACCCGAATTGCATGGCACCGTAGGCCATCAAATGGTTGAAACTAATGCGCGCGGCAAAGTGTTACAGGTGCTAGAGCGCAAAGAGCCTATTCCAGGTAAAGATATTAGTTTGTTTCTAGATGCCAAGCTGCAAGCCAAAGCTTCGGCTTTGCTTGAGGGCAAGCGCGGCGCAATCGTTGCTTTAGACCCCAAAACAGGGGGTGTATTAGCCATGGTGAGTGCGCCAAGTTATGGTGCTAACCAATTTGTAACAGGCATTAGTAATGCCAACTACCAAGCATTAAGAACATCTGATGACTTACCGCTTTTTAACCGTGCGCTAAGAGGACGATACCCGCCTGCATCCACGGTGAAGCCGATTATTGCTCTTGCCGGCATGGACACAGGTATTGTGTCGAGAAATTATTCACTTTGGGATCCTGGCTATTACCAACTTACAGAAGGTGGGCGCTTCTATCGTGACTGGAAAGAGGGTGGTCACGGCCAAGTAGACATGCATAAATCTATTGTTGAGTCGGTCGACACTTATTATTATGCCATCGCCCACAAGATGGGTAATGACCCTATGACAAGCTATTTAGCTAAGTTTGGTTTAGGTCAAATTACCATTGCAGATCAGCCAGAGGCTACTAGTGCGGTTTTGCCCACCAGGCAGTGGAAAAGAGATAATCGAAGCGCCTCCTGGTTCCCAGGAGATTCCTTAAATCTGGGTATCGGCCAAGGATTTTTATCAGCCACCCCAACGCAATTGGCTGCCATGACCATGGTATTGGCAAACAAGGGCCAGTGGCACCAAATAAGAATGATTAAAGAGATTGATGGCCAACCGGTTACCAAACTCAGTGATATAGGCCGTGACGATCCAAAATTGCCAACAGATGTGAAGCTCAAACGAGCAAAAGATTGGGATGATGTTCACCAAGCGATGGTGGATGTAATGCATGGAAGATGGGGAACCGCGCGTCGAAGTGGTGCTGATAGTAGTTATCAGATTGCTGGCAAAACCGGCACGGCACAGGTACTTGGTATTAAACAAGACAGTACTTATGATGCTGAAAGCATAGCCGAAAGATTTAGGGACCATGGCCTTTTTGTCGGCTGGGCGCCTGCTAAGAACCCGGAAATAGTAATCGCCGTGATTGTAGAGAATGGTGGTGGGGGCAGCTCTGCAGCCGCACCACTTGCACGCCAGTTGTTTGATACTCACCTGCTAACGCCCAAGCCAGACACAGCAAGTGTAAGCCAAAGTTTTACTAAGGAAGAAGGCTAGCGCTATGGCTGATTTCCAACGCTTTGCCCCAGAAGCTCGGGCTCATTTGAAAAAGGGCCCAGGGCTTTGGGTGAAACTTAGATTAGATCCTGTCATCTTGGTGCTGGTAATGGTAATCATGGCTTTTGGCCTGATGGTTCTTTACTCAGGATCAGGTGCAAGTGAAGCGGCCATTAACAAGCAACTGATTCGTTACGGAGCAGCTCTTTTTGCAATGATTTTTGTGACTCAAATTAGCCTTAGAAATATACAAAGATGGGCCCCGCTGGGTTACATGTTGGGTCTGGCGTTATTGCTTAGCGTTTTGTTTTTTGGGGTAGGTGCTAAAGGAGCGCAGCGTTGGTTAGATCTGCCTGGATTACCTCGTTTTCAACCCTCTGAAGTGATGAAACTGATCGTACCCATAACGGTAGCTTGGTACTTGGCAAGCCGCCCAAGGCCGCCATTGCTTGTGCACATATTGGTTGCCTTAGCTTTGGTGGTTATTCCAGTATTACTGATTGCTAAACAACCCGATTTAGGCACTGCATTGTTGGTTGCGAGTTCGGGCTTTTTTGTTATATTTTTTGCGGGCATGCTGTGGCGCTATATTATCGCAGGTGCTGTGCTTGGGGCTTCTGGTTTGCCCCTACTATGGATGAGTATGCGTGAGTATCAGCAGCAGCGTGTACTTACTTTTTTAGATCCAGAGAGTGATCCGCTTGGCGCTGGGTGGAACATTATCCAATCCAAAATAGCGATTGGTTCAGGCGGCATAAATGGCAAAGGCTGGCTGCAGGGCACTCAATCTCATTTAGATTTTCTTCCCGAAACTCATACCGACTTCATCGTCGCTGTTTTGGCAGAAGAGTTTGGGTTGATCGGTGTCTGTTCGTTATTAGGCCTGTACTTTTTGGTGTTGGTTCGGGGTTTAATGATTGCTGCAAATGCAGCCCATCCTTTTGATCGTATGCTTGCGGCCAGTTTAACCCTCACCTTTTTTGTGTATGTGATGGTGAATATCGGCATGGTCAGTGGACTTTTGCCCGTAGTGGGCGTTCCATTACCATTGGTAAGTTATGGAGGCACATCCGCCGTGACTCTGATGGTCAGTTTGGGCTTTTTAATGTCGATTCACGCTCGCCGTCCACAACGAACGTAAAGGTTCAGCTTTTGCAGGCCCTTTAAAAGTCGTTTTGTCGTTAGCGCATCATCAGATATTACTGGGTGTATTTAAGCGGTAAACGCCCAGTGACCCTAGTCATTAATTCATAGCCAATGGTGCTTGCATAACTAGCGACTTCATTCACATTAAGCTGGTTACCCCAAAGGCAAACTGGGTCGCCAATTTTGACATCCTCAAGATCGGTTACATCTAAACTAATCATGTCCATAGACACTCGCCCGGCAAGGCTTGCACGTTTTCCATTCACCAACACTGGGGTACCTGAAACGGCATTGCGTGGATAGCCATCGCCATATCCAATGGCCACAGTTGCAATGACCGAAGGCCGAGTGGCGATCCAGGTTTGAGCATAGCCAACCCCTTCACCGGCTTCAATAGTGCGCAGTGACGTAATTGCTGAGCTCATTTGCATCACAGGTTTTAGCCCTTTGCTTGATGGATGATCAACATCTAAAGGTGAGGTGCCGTAAAGCATAAATCCGGCTCTGTTCCAATCAGCATGAGTGTCTGGCCAAGCCATGATCGCAGGTGAATTAGCCAAGCTGCAAGCAGCTTCGAAGGGTTTTACGCTCTCTCTAAAGCAAGTTAACTGGGTTTGAGTGAATTCACTTTGGGTATCATCTGCACAAGCGAAATGGGTGGCCATAACGATGCCTGGCGCCACATTTTCACTTTGGCTTAATTGTTGGAAATATTGGCTCAATAAATCAGGCCTAAATCCAAGGCGATGCATGCCTGTATCTACCTTGATCCATACTGTGAGTGGCTTTGAAACCTTGGCGGCTAAAATAGCATCTACTTGGGATGGATCTTCTACCATCGTCCAAAAGTTTTGCTGCGCCGCAACGGCGACTTCATCGGCGCTAAAGACACCTTCTAATAAAGCAATCGGTTTTTTGATTCCTGCTTGTCTAAGCTCCAAAGCCTCCTCAATGCAAGCCACGCCAAACGCCGGTGCAAAAGGTTCTAACGCGCTAGCGCAGGCCACGGCGCCATGGCCATAGGCATTGGCTTTGACCACTGCCATGGTCTTAGACTTTGGCGCAAGCGAACAGGCCCACTTATAATTGTGGACCAATGCTGCTAGATCAATAGATCTATAACTTGGACGTGCCATAAGTTTTTCTCTAGTAGTTAAACTTGCCAGCGCTATAAAGCTTGGCGGCTTTTTCCCATACTGGGCCAGGTTTGCCATCACCCACCGGTTGACCGTCTATTTCAACCACTGGAGCGATTTCTTTACTGGAGCTTGAAATCCAGATTTCATCTGCATTAAACACTTCTTCACGAGAAGGGTTACGCTCCTCAACCTTAATGCTGCCATCCTCTCTAATGACTCCTAAGGCAATAAGACGAGTGATGCCTGGTAAAATTTGGTTGTCCAGCACAGGCGTGATAACCACGCCGTCTTTAACGATGTAGGCGTTACACGCACCGCACTCAGTGAGTTCACCCTGGGTATTAAACAATAATACCTCGTCACTGCCTTGGCTATAGCCTTGTTGATAATGCATGACATTACCAAGTAATGAGATGGACTTAATGTGGCACTTTTTCCAGCGATGATCTTGCATGGTGGATACTTTGTAAGCATTCACTTTATCACGCTCTGGAATAGGCGCGGGGGCAATGGCAGTTGGCATGGCAAAAACGGTGGGCGCCACACCTTTTGGGTAAGGGTGATGACGTTTGGTATCAGCGCCACGAGTCACGTGCAGGTATAGGCCTAGCTGCTCGTTTGGGTTTTGATCAATCAATTCCTGGCATACTTTACGCCATTGATTGTGATCCCAGTCTAGCTTGATTTCTAAAGCCGCCAAACCATCTATCATGCGGTCAATGTGCGGCCCAAAACCGACCATTTTACCGCCGTAAGATGGAATAACTTCATAAATCCCATCACCAAATAGGAAACCTCTGTCTAAAGGAGAGATGTTGGCTTCTTCGATAGGCATGTAACTGCCGTTAAGATATACAATGCTCATAATTTAATCTCTAGTAATTTGACTCACCAGTTGGCTGGCGCTGTCGGCTAATAACTTGGGTAATAAACGGTCTTCATCTTGACGCCAGCCGCAACAAAATTTTAGGTTGGGCGGCGTTGGTTCTACATTAAAAGCCACAAGTCTTTTAGCTTTTAATGCGCTTTCTACAATAGGCTTGGGTAGCAATGCTATGCCAGCGCCTTGTTCTGCCATGGCTAATAAGCCTGACACAGAATTACTGGTGTGAATTTTTGGCTTTTCTGTAAGCTGACTAAATATTTCTTGTAGGTGTTTGCCAGGGCCTGTGGCAGCTGGAAAACTTAATATAGGACAACGGCTTAGGGCGTTAATATCCATGCTTTGGTTGGCGTTTGCAAAACTTGGGCTGCCTACCCATGCCTGAGGTAGAGAGCTTAAGGGCTGACTGTTTACAGACACCGCTTGGCCTGTGTATACCATCAGTGCTAAATCTAACTGGTGTTCTTCTAGTTGCTTATATAGCGAAAGAGACAGGTCTATGGTTAGCTCAAATTGTATTAATGGATGCTCTTCTCGCCAAACTTTCAATAAGTCTGTGAGCCATAAATTGGCCACCGTGTCCGCTATGCCAATACGAAAAACGCCTTGTTGGGGTGCGCTATCTTGCAGTTGAGCTTTCATTTCACTGCTAATGGCCACCAATCGTTCTGCAAAAGGCAGTAACTGTCTACCTCTTGCAGTGAGTTTAGTGCCGCTTTGATCACGTTTAAAAAGCTTCACGCCTAATTCTTCTTCTAAGGTTGCAATGCGCGCAGAAATAGCTGGCTGAGACGCATGCAATTGCGCCGCAGCACCATGGAAACTGCCTAAGGTTGCTACCTTAATAAAGCTATTCAGGTTGCGAATGCGCACGTTTGTCTCCTAGATTTAGTTGCATCAAGCGTTACTCACAAAAAGAGGTGATGTTGCGTAGTTTTTGGATCAAACTCTGACCTTCACTGACCGGTAATCCATCTTCTGTGAGTTGGTTGATTCTAGTTACACCGTCTACGCTGCCAAGCTTAGATAAATACTGAAGAATTGATAAGGGTTCGATTCTAGCTAATAAATCTTGCTCGTGCCAGACACCTAAAAAGGCAATCATTCCATAAGCGCCCCAGTTAGAAACGTCCGCTACGATGAGTTCGTCGGCTTGCGTAACAGCTGCCACAATATCTAGCTTTTCTAGTGCTTTAGTGACTTTACCCATGCCGATTTCGTTGCCTCCATCACCGACCGCGATGGTAGGACAGCTGGAAATATCCATAAAGCGATCAAAGCAGGCTGTGCGGGCGCTAATGCTTTCGCCACGCATGTTGTAATAACCACCATCTATAGCTTGCCCAGGGCGTTCTATGGACACAATGGCCTGCGGGTTTAATTGTTGCAGTGCGCTGCGCGTTTCTTGCTCAATGTCGGCATTAGCGCCGACACTGATTTCATGGGTGCGATACTTTGCTGATAAGGCCCCAACTAGTGGCTGACCGCATACAATGACAGGCTTTAAACCAAGGCTTTCTAAGCAATCATAAAGTGCTATTGCACCCACTGGACCGTCAGTTTCGAATGTATCAACCACAGGAAAGCCTGTACCTATTAGCACTGTGCTGCCTGGTTGCTCAAGGATTACATTTTGTAAAATGCGTGCGGCTCTAAGGCAATAGCCTGGCACCAATGCAGGCTGTACCTGTGCCATACCTCGAAGGTTTCTTGCCACCAAAGCATCTTCTATCTGCTGGCTTATTGCGTGATCAGTCATGGTAATGCATCCTTAACACGGTGTAATGGCGTGTTGGCAAATTTATGTTCGGCCAGGGTGTTGATGGTTTGTGCTTGAAACAAATCCACAGCTTCAAAACGCACTGTTTCTCCCGGGCGAAGTTGCGCGAGTTTGGCAGCATCTTTAGCTAATACAGACCCTATTTTTGGGTAACCTCCAATGGTTTGTCGGTCATTAAGAAGTACGATGGGCTGACCATCTGCAGGCACTTGGACAGCGCCCATGCAAATGCCTTCGGAGAGCATATTCTGGGTATTGCAAGCGACGCTTGGACCCTCCAGGCGCATGCCCATTCTGTCACTGCGATCTGTCACTTGGTATTGGCTAGTGAAAAACCTAGCTCGCGTTAAACTGTCAAAATTTTGGTGCTGATAGCCTGGTAGAAGCCGAAGTAGGGTATCACCATCACCGTGCTTGGCATTTTGTGGGCCATATTTTGGTTGATCTTTTAGAGCTAAGCTCAAGCGCTCAAGCTCTTTAGTCGTTTCACAAGGCAACACATCATCACCGGTAAGCTTGGTGCCATTTAAGCCGCCTATCTTTTCGCGCATCACAGTCGCAGCGCTACCAAAACTTGGAACAATACTAAAGCCTCCAGCAACACCTAGGTAGCTTCGACAACCATGGCTTGAGAAGCCAAGTTTTATTTGGTCTTCTTTGCGCACCTTGTGGCTTGTCCACATGGGCTTGACCACATCATTTATACTGAGCTCTAGCTGAGCTCCAGTCACGCACAAAAAACTTTCAGTTTGCGCCACTAAATGCAGCCCACCAAAGCTTACCTCTATTGCACAAGCATTTGGCGAGTTTTTTAAAATGCGATTGGCCCACAAAAATGCTTCACTATCCAATGGCCCACCGTTTGTTAGGCCTATATTGTGTTGGCCATAACGCCCTAAGTCTTGGAGTACACTGAGCAAGCCAGGCTGAATTACTTTAAAGCTCATGCAATATACCCCCTTTGTCGATGTACTGTTTTTCATCGATGGGTATAAACTTAACGCGATCACCCACACCAACGGGCATGTGGGGCTTTGTTTTGGCATCAAACATTTTCGTTGGACACAGGCCAATAAGGTTCCAACCTCCAGGAGAGCTGGCTGGATAAACGGCTGTTTGTCGGTCCGCAATCGCTACAGCGCCAGCTGGTACTTTTAGTCTTGGGGTTGCAAGCCTTGGGGCGGCTAGACGAGGGTCTACTTCACCTAGGTATGCAAAGCCTGGTGCGAAACCAATTGCGTAAACTTTATATTCGGTTGAGCTATGGATATCAATGACTTGATCAATGCTTAGGCCTGCATTTTGCGCCAACAAGGTTAGTTCTGGTCCATACTGTGGGTGGTAAAATACAGGAATTTCAACGAGTTTGCCGTTTTGTTCGACGGCGTTATCAAGGTTTTGGGTAATGCCTTTAAGTGTGGTTTTCGCCCACAAATGATCGCACTTTTGGGTGTCGTAAATGACCAATAGTGATGCATAGGATGCCACCATATCCAAGAGTTTTGAACCAAAGGCGACTCTAATGCCCGCTGCAGTCGTTGCGATTAACGCGCTGACTTGCGCGCTAATTTCTAAACTATCGGGTTCGCCAAAATAGATGATATAACTATTTTCGCTAGCAACGCTGATGTGGGGATGGTTCTCAATCATAAGCTATCAAATGAGAGGGCGTTTTCGGTGTTGTTTTGAATTATGGCCCTGATAGATTCGATCGCTGCAATTGCGGCATCGTTATCGCCATGGACACACAAGCTATCTACTTTAAGCTTTAAAATTTTGCCATTGGCACTGGTTATTGTGCCCTCTTGGTTTAATTGCGCTACTTGCTTAAGCATCGCCTCATGGTCTAAAACGGCACCCACTTTAGAGCGGGCCATTAAACTGCCATCGTCCTCATAACAGCGATCTGCGAAGGCTTCAAAATACAAATCTAAACCCAACTGTTTGGCTTGTCGTAGGTGTTTTTGAGCATCGCCATTGGCTTGTAACATGAGCCGCAAAGGGGCTTTGTTCTGTGCCACAAGGCTGTTAGAGTGCTCGCTTACAGCCTGCATCACCGCCTCTCTCACTTGGGCGTTGCTCATCATGTCGTTATAGAGCGCGCCATGTGGTTTAACGTATTCTAAAGTCAGCCCCTGGCAGGCAGCCATCCCTTGTATGGCTGCGATTTGATAATGCATAAAAGCTACAATTTCTTGGCTTGAGCACTTAATTGAGCGTCTACCAAAGCCGACTAAATCTGGGTACGCTGGGTGGGCTCCCACCATGACATTATGCTGTTTGGCAAGGGCGAGCGTTTTTTGCATCACTAACGGGTCGCCAGCATGAAAGCCACAAGCAATATTGGCCTGGTCAATGTGAGGCATGGCTTTTTCATCTTGGCCCATCGTCCAAGAACCGAAACTTTCACCTAAATCACAATTTAATAACATGTTGCACCTCTGGGGTTAAAAAATAGCGAGTTGGCTGTTGGGTAAATCTGTCACCAACATGCAGCCAGGCGCATGGGTAATGCAAAAATCTGGTTTGGCCATTTCTACGGCGACTTGCGGTGTGACGCCGCAAGCCCAAAAAACTGGCACTTCACCTTTTTGAAGCGTTACTTTGTCGCCGAAATCTGGCGCATTAATGTCTTTGATGCCAATGTCAAAAGGTGATCCAAAATGCACAGGCGCACCATGAACAGAAGGAAAACGACTACAAATTTGTATAGCCCTTATTGCATCTGCAGGTTTATAGGGACGCATGCTCACCACCATATTGCCAGTAAAAGGCCCTGCATTTTTGCAGGCAATGTTCGTACGGAACATGGGAACATTGACGCCTTCTGAAAGGTTGCGCACTTCTAGCCCATCGGCAATTAGTGCTTCTTCAAAAGAGAAAGAACAGCCCAATACAAAAGCCACAAGGTCATCGCGCCAGTATTCGGTGATGTTATCCACTTGCGCATCTACGCTGCCATTCTTAAAGATTTTGTACTGTGGGATATCAGTGCGTAAATCAATGTCTTTGCCCAATGCCTTCACTTGAAAGTCACCAGGCTTTTCTGACATACCGATGATGGGGCAGGGTTTAGGGTTAAGGTGGCAGAACTTTAAAAAGTCATTGGCATAAGCTTCAGGTAAGACACACAAATTCCCCTGCACGAACCCTTGGCACAAGCCAGAGGTGTTGCTGGTCATTTCACCAGTACGAATTTGTTGTCTAAGTTGAAGTGGTGAAAGGGTCATGAGCAGTCCTAGTATCACTTTTTTGGAGCCAATTTATGGGCTGAATTTTGCCAGCCAAGAACAGGCCTGTCTAATTAATTCTATTTTTCAATCTAATAAATTTATTTTATCAGATATTTGAAATATTGATGTTTAACGGGTTAATTGATAGATTTTATTTTACCTTCGTAAAGTTACGTTATTTACACCCCTATGGAAAGTGTTTCGGGGCTATAGTTGATAGAGTAAGGTATAAAAAGTACGAAGTTATAGGGACATTGAAATGAAAATCGGGTTAATTGTGGGTACTTTGCTGTGCTGCTTTAACAGCATGGCTTTCGCAGACTTTAGTCAACGCGATGATGTATCAAAGTGGTTAAATGAAGCAGGAGACTTAGGCTATTCGAAAGCCCAAGTGTTAACTTACCTTGAACAAACAAAAGCTAAGCCAAGTATTGTGCCCGTGCTTAGAAATGCACCCGAGCGAAAATTGGCTTGGAGTGATTACCAAAAACGTTTGGTGCGTGACTCACGTATTGAACAAGGCAAGCTGTTTTTAAAGCAACATGAAGCAATTTTTGCAACAGTTGAAGGCAACACGGGCGTCGATGCACCGATCATCGCTGCCATTTTAGGCATTGAAAGTAATTACGGTAACAATATGGGTAAGCATTCTGTCATAAGAGTGTTATCCACAATGTCCTTCGACTACCCCCGCAGGGCCGAGTTTTATCAGCGCCAACTGGCCGAATTTTTTAGGTTATGTTTTAGCCATGGGCTTAATCCATTAGAGGTTAAAGGATCCGCGGCAGGCGCGTTGGGAATGGGTCAGTTTATTCCGACAAGTTATCGTGACTTTGCAGTGGATGGCGATGGCGATCAAAAAGTGGATTTGTTGACCAGTGTGGATGACAATATTGCCAGTATTGCTAATTATTTAGCGCGACATCGCTGGCACAAAGGTGGGCCGTGGCTGCTAGATGCTAAGGCGCCTAGTGAGCGATCTTGGGTGAGTAAAAAAGCTGCAAGAAACGGCACTAAATGGTCAGATTGGCAGGCCCGGGAAGTTGCTTTGGGTGCTTCAAGCCACTTAGACGATGAGTTTAATTTATATGAATTTTCTACCCAAGGTGACCCAGAATATCGCCTTGGTGGAGCTAACTTTTACGCAATAACACGTTATAATCACTCACTTTGGTATAGCCGTGCTGTGATCGAAATAGCGCAAGGCATTGCAGCCCCATAACGTAGGTTTAATAGATGAAAAATCGCTCCCATTTGCTTTTAAGCACTATGTTTGTGTTGATGCTTGGCGCTTGCTCGTCAACACCCCAGCAACCCACAGGTAATAAGCCATCCTCTACTAGTAAGGACTCTGCAGCCGTTTTAGCGGCCAAAGCCAAGACTGAAGCGCGCTATTCGATAAAACAAGATGTTGGGCCTACCAAGCACCGTGATATGACTAACGCTGCAGATGCTATTCCTAAAGTAGAGCCAAAGAGTAGAGGTGGCAACAAAAGCCGTTATGAAGTTTGGGGCCAAACCTATTCTGTAATGCCTTCAAGCCTTGGTTTCACGCAACAAGGAATGGCCTCTTGGTATGGGCAAAAGTTTCACGGTCATTTAACTTCCAATGGCGAGACCTATGATATGTACTCCATGAGTGCTGCACATAAATCGCTACCCTTACCGACCTATGCAAGAATTACTAATTTGGCCAACAACAAAATGGTGATTGTGAGGGTTAATGATCGTGGGCCTTTCCATGGCGATCGTGTCATTGATTTGTCATACGCAGCGGCTAGTAAACTGGATTATCGAAAAACCGGCGTTGCCCAAGTGTTGGTTGAAGCCATTGATCCAAGCCAATGGAGCCCCCAGTTAGAGCGACAAATTCGGGCTCAAAGAAAGGCCAACCCATTTATTGCAGGCGCAAATGTCAGCGACGCTGCAAGTCAATCGATTACTGCGCCAGCAAAAGCTGCTGTGATCCAATCTAAACCGGCCTCCAAGGCGCCAAATACAGGTGCTTCTACTGCCGAAATTCGGCAACAAAGAAATCGTGTGCCAGGCTATTACGTGCAGGTGGCAGCCGTGTCACAAATTGGCGGTGCTATTGTGCTTCGAAATACCTTGTCTAAAGAGCTGCGCCGCGGGAATGTTTTTGTGGAGCAAGCAAGTGATCGCCCCAGTCTATATCGGGTGCTGATCGGGCCCATTCCAGGGCAGGGTAGCGCTAAGGCAATTGTGCAAAGTTTAGTGAAATTTGGCCACGGCCAAGGGCTGATGATCAAGCCTTAAGATGCTGTTTCCCCACGGGGCTTCTGGTACAATTGACGCCAAATAAAGGTTGCGATAAGAATTCTTCGAAATTGCACTATAAAATTCAGGATGGTTTGAGTATGACAAGTTTTGCCGCATCAGCTTTGATTTCAATGCGCAACTTAAAGCGCGCCGCTAAAATGTTGCTGGTAAAGCAACAGGTGCCAGCAACCTCGCTAATAAAGGCCCTTGCGTTTTCGTTAGTGACGGCTTTTGCTATGCCTTCTTTTGCTATTCAAGCTCTGGTGCCTCAGCCGCCCCAATTAGCTGCTAGCGCCTATATTTTGATCGACGCTGTCACGGGTAAGGTGATCGTAGAACATAATGCTGATGATAGCTTAGCACCGGCAAGCTTGACTAAGCTAATGACCGCTTACATGCTGGATTATGAAGTGGAAGCGGGCAATGTCTCTTTGGATGATCAAGTTCGTATTAGTGAAAAAGCTTGGCGTACTGAAGGTTCTCGGATGTTTATTCAAGAGGGCACCTTTGTCTCTCTAGAAGACTTGATGCGAGGTATCATCATTCAGTCAGGCAATGATGCAAGCGTAGCGGTGGCAGAGCACCTTGCTGGCAGTGAAGAAGCCTTTGCAGACTTAATGAATCAGCACGCCGCGCGCTTGGGCATGACTCAATCTAATTTTTTGAACTCTACAGGCTTGCCTGCTGATGGCCATGTGACCACCGCTAGAGACTTAGCCATTTTAGCTCGTGCCATTATTCGCGATTACCCTGAAGAGTATAAAGTTTACGCCGAGAAAGAATTTACCTTCAACAAAATCAGACAACCCAATCGTAATAAACTCTTGTGGCGCGACAGCACAGTGGATGGTCTTAAAACTGGTTACACCTCAGAAGCAGGCTATTGCTTGGTGGCTTCTGCTAAAAAAGATGGGCAACGCCTAATCTCCGTAGTCTTGGGGGCATCAAGTACAGAATCTCGTGCTCAAGAATCCCAAAAATTGCTCACCTACGGCATGCGCTTTTTTGAAACACACGTTCTTTACGATGCTCAAGAAGAGCTGACGCAGGCTCGAGTTTGGGGTGGAGCGCAGGACTACATAGATCTAACGCTTGAGCAAGAGTTAGCTGTGACTATTCCAAGGGGCCAAGCTAAGTATATTGGTGCAACGATGAACATTAATCCAGAAATTCAAATGCCAATCCAAAAGGGTGCAATATTGGGTAAACTGGTGATTAACCTTGACGAAGATGTGATCGCAGAGCGAGATTTAATTGCTGTTAATGCGATGCAAAAAGGTGGCTTCTTTAAAGGGGTGGCCGATAGTGTTAAAAGAATGATAAGCGACGAGTAATGAAGGTCAAGCCAGAAGCACCTAAAATAGAATTTCCTTGCGCTAACTATAGCCTTAAGGTTGTGGGCTTAAAAAAGCCAGGTTATAAAGATTGGGTCGTAGATTGCGTGAAGGCTATGGCACCTGAGCTAGACATTGAAAAAGTGCAGGCAGTAGATAGCAAAAACGGTAATTTTCAATCAATCCGGTTAGCGATTACTGCCCAAAGTGAAGCGCATCTTAAAGCAATACATCAGGCCCTAATGAAAAGTGGAAAGGTTAAACTTGTCCTCTAACATGAGTAATGAACTGGCTGTGTTTGTAAGACGTTTGCCAGTGCAGGATTACGCAACTTGCTGGCAATCAATGCAAGATTTTACCAACCAGCGTGATTCTCATACCCAGGATGAGATATGGGTTTTGCAGCACAAACCAGTGTTTACGCAAGGCCAAGCAGGTAAGGCTGAGCATTTGTTAAATCAGGGCGATATTCCTTTGGTACAATCAGATCGTGGTGGCCAGGTCACCTATCATGGGCCTGGTCAATTGATGGTGTATCTAATGCTGGATCTTAAGCGCTTGAAATTAGGCGTAAGAGACCTTGTGACACACATGGAGAAAGCGTTAATAACTTGCCTAGCCCGCTTTGATATTAACGCCTATGCTAAAGCGGATGCGCCTGGCGTATATGTAGATTCTAAAAAAATTGCCTCGTTAGGTTTACGAGTAAGAAAAGGCTGTAGTTTCCATGGCATGGCTTTAAATGTAGACATGGATTTAAGCCCTTTTGAGAGGATTAACCCTTGCGGTTATCCAGGTTTGGAAATGGTTCAAGCTGCTGATTTAGCGCCATTATCCAAACCCATTACCATAGAGTTGATGGCGGATGACTTATGTCATCAACTCATCACGCAATTGCAGTACCAAAAAGTTAGCGATAGCAAAGATCCTTGGGCTTTGCACCTTAAAACTGAACACACGAGCGATAATTGACTATGAGCACATCATATAAGGCAGAAGCAGGCGTTAAACTGCGCGGCGCAGAAAAGGTAGCACGTATCCCAATTAAGGTGATTCCTACTGAAAAAATGCCACGCAAGCCAGACTGGCTGCGAATCAAAGTGCACAGTTCACCTGAAATAAACCGTATTAAGTCCAAATTAAGAGAGCATAAGCTTGCTTCTGTTTGTGAAGAGGCTAACTGCCCAAACCTGGGTGAATGTTTTAGTAACGGCACTGCGACCTTTATGATTATGGGTGAAATTTGTACCCGCAGATGTCCATTTTGTGACGTGGCTCACGGCAGACCTAACCCTCTTTCTAAAGATGAGCCTACTGAGCTTGCTACCGCCGTTGCAGATATGGCGCTAAAGTATGTGGTAGTCACTTCGGTAGATCGAGACGACTTAAGAGATGGTGGCGCACAACACTTTGCGGATTGTATTGGCGCTATTAATGAACGCACGCCATCAACTCAGGTAGAAGTATTGGTGCCTGATTTTAGGGGCCGTATGGATATTGCTTTGGATATTTTGTCCCAAACACCACCTCACGTGTTCAACCATAATTTAGAATCTATTCCTCGTCTGTATAAGAAAATCCGCCCAGGCTCTGATTACCAGTGGTCATTAGATTTATTGCAAAAGTACAAGCAACGTTGTCCAGACGTAATGACTAAATCGGGATTAATGCTGGGTCTTGGTGAAACCAATGAAGAAGTGCTAGAAGTGCTTCGAGACCTTCGCGCCCATGATGTTGATATGTTGACCTTGGGCCAATACTTGCAGCCTAGTTTAAATCATTTGCCGGTGGATCGATTTGTGCCACCAGCAGAATTCGATGAATTAGGCGAGGCAGCCAAAGCCATGGGCTTTAAGCATGTGGCTAGTGGGCCCTTAGTTAGATCGTCTTACCATGCAGATTTACAAGCCAAAGGCGAAGCGATAAGCTAAAGCTTGGAGCTAACCTCATGAGTTTGTTGTGATCACGATGAAGTTTAGCGATTGAGCAAACTTTGTAGGATTTTATCATGGCCATTATTCATTGGTTGGGCGCCGGGCTTTCAAGTGGCCCAGGCATAAAACGGCTGATTTCTCGTGGCTCAAATGTGTGGCTTTGGAATAGAACCTTAGCTAAAGCTGAAGAAATTATTAATGGTGCAGAAGGCGCTTGCCAAGCCCACACCCTAGACTGGCAAGCATTGGCACAGCATGTCAGCGAGGGCGATGTGTTGGTGTCTATGTTGCCAGGGTCGTTTCATGTCCAAGCTGCAACACTGGCATTAGATAAAAAAGCCCACTTTGTCTCCAGTAGCTACTTATCACCTGAAATGCATGCATTGCATGCACAAGCCCTGGATAAAGGCCTTTGTTTAGTCAATGAAGTGGGTTTAGACCCTGGTATAGATCATTTATTGGCTCACGCCTTGGTTGCTGGCTATCGCCAATCAGATGCTTATGATGAAGCCAATGTTATCCAGTTTAGATCCTTTTGTGGTGGCCTACCTGCTAAAGAAAACGACTTCAAATACAAGTTTTCTTGGTCCCCTTTGGGAGTACTAACGGCGCTTAGATCACCTGCTAAGTGGCTTGAAAACTCTTCGATCAATACTAATAATCGTCCTTGGCTTGCTATGCGCAGCTACAAGGTGGCTTTGTCTAAAAATCATACTGATACCTTTGAAGCGATCCCTAATCGCGACTCGATCCCTTTTATTCGCCAATATCATTTTGATCCTAAATGGCACATTGATACTTTTATCCGTGGGTCTTTGCGCCTTAATGGTTGGTCTTTGGCTTGGAAAGATATTTTTAGCCTAGTGGCCAATGCGAAAGGCGATGCTGGTACAGCGGCCTTGTCTGCCAAGTCGGACGAATTATGGCAAAAATATGCGTTTAAAGCGGGGGAACAAGACCGAGTGGTGTTGCACGTTGATTTGGTGGCCAAGAATAAAGATACAGGTCTGCCAGTTTGGCACAATAGCTATGCCATGGATGCCTATGGTAATGAAAAAGGTAGCGCTATGGCGCGTTTGGTATCAACAACAGTGAGCATGGCTGTAGAGTCTGTGTTGGCAAAAACGATTAAACCTGGAGTGAGCGCAGCGCCTGATCACATGGCAGTGGTCAATGACTGGATGAGCTATATTAATGATCACCATGATTTGATCCATCACCTTAATCACTTGGATTAACGCTAAACAAACCCACTGCGCCATTGTGATTTGTGTGAGCTCTCCTTAGCCCTTAGCCCTTAACCTGAAATAGGAAAAGATCTCAGTACTTTTTGAATTTTTCGCTGGTTTTTGAGTTAACCTACCTTGTAACCTGAAAGCTGCATAATTAAACCACTTAAAAGATCCCATTCATTGGCTAATCTTACCCCTTTTACACATTGATCGATGGCTTCACACTGGTGCAGCATCTGCTGAACGCTGATGTTGTCATGGTGTTTGGCTGCAGTGCGAATAAGGTTTTTACGCTTTTCCCATACACGCTCTTGTCTCAAACCTGCTTCAATGCCTTCGGTGTTTGTTATAACTGCCCCTAAGACCCTTATCTCGCGGCTCAATACCCATAAGATTTCTAAGGCATGGCTGCCTTCTTCTTTAAGGCCATAAAGCATTTCAAGGCTATGGTTTGGTTTGCCCTGTAATGCGGTATCGACTAGCTGGTAGTTACTGTAACGGGCAAGCCCGCCCACGTCGCTGTCGATATGCTCGCCAGTAATTTCAAAACCAGCACCTTGTAAACTAAACTTCTCTAGTTCTTGGGCCGTTGCTAACAAGTTTCCTTCGGTTCTTTGGACTAACAGTTGGTTAGCTTCAGCGCTAATGCTAAGCCCAAGCTTTGCCGCACGTTGGTTTATCCAGCGGCCCATATGCTGGCTTTCCATCGGATAAACAGCAACACAAACTCCCGCTTTATCAAGGGCTTTAAACCATTTTGTGTTGAAGCTTTTCGAGTCTATTTTGCCAGCGCTAATTAAAACTAAATTATCTGGGTTAGGGTTTTGGGCTAGCTGGGCCAGTGCAGTAGAACCTTCTTTTCCAGGTTTGCCACTTGGAATTCTTATTTCGATGATCTTCTGGCTAGAAAATAATGACATGGCTTGATCAGAAGCAGTGATTTGATGCCAATCAAAACGCCCCTCTGCATGAAATAAATCACGCTCAAGAAAACCTTCTTGCTTGGCTTTTGCTCGGATAGCGTCACACAATTCTTGTTGCAGTAAAGGCTCATCCCCATGCACAAGGTACAAGCCAGACAAGCCTCTAGTTAAGTGGTTTTCTAGCTGATCAGGCTTGATAAGCATTATTCAAAACTAAGCTTTATCAGTGTGCGCGCGGCCAATTGCTCATAAAGCCTTGACCAGCTTTGAGCTTTAAGGCGCTCATCTGCCGTCAGGTTCCCATCACTAAGCTGTATATCGGTGCTCACGGATATCGGCGTTACGCCTGCATCACCATAGCGATATTGGCTAGTGAGAGTGTAGCGCCAGGTTTTAACTTCACCGTTTTCATCCAGCACTAGCTTAGTCGTGCTTTTGCGGGTTTTGTTAAGCTCTAGGGTGGCGTTTTTGCTGTCACTCATGTCAGCAAGCTCTAAGCGTTTAAAGTTAACGCCGCGCTGCGCAAGTTGAATGGTTAGCGCTTCTGCCAGTTGGTTATCTTTTACAGAGAAGGAAAGCTGTGATGGCAGCTTTCTTTCATTTTGACCTTGCAAGTGGAAACCACAACTAGTCAAAGCCAGGCAGACTGCAGCTACAAGGCTTAACCGTTTTAAAATGCCTGCTGAATAACTGTGTAGCATTTGCGCATCCTTTTTATGTTTTGATCCAACTGTGTCTAGCTAACCACTATGTTAATGAGTTTATTGGGAACGACAATCACTTTACGAACAGTAAGATCGGTGATGAAATTTTGAATTTTTTCATCAGCTAAAGCCATTTGCTGAATCATATCCCTATCCATACTGGCATCGATACTTATTTTGCTACGTAATTTGCCATTCACTTGGATCACCATGTCGATGCTTGATTTTACAAGGGCATCTTCATCTACTTCTGGCCATGGTGTTTGGAGTATGTTCTCTTCACCTGTCATTGCTTGCCACAAAGTGTGGCACAAATGAGGTGTAAAAGGCGACATTAATAACACCGCTGTGATTAAGCCTTCAGCCCTTACAGCATGACCTTGTTCGCTCTTGTCATCAAACTTGGAAAGCGTGTTACTCAGCTCCATAATTGCCGCAATGGCGGTATTGAAAGTAGTACGGCGCTCAATATCGTCGCTCACCTTCTGAATCGTTTCATGGGTTTTACGGCGCATGTCTTGCTGAGCTTGTGTTAGGTTACTGGTATCAAGCTTGGGAGCACTTGGCCCAGCCAAATGTTGATGCACTTGTCGCCAAAAACGCTTAATAAAGCGCTGTGAACCCTCAAGGCCCGCATCAGACCATTCCAATGATTGCTCTGGCGGTGCTGCAAACATGGTGAACAAACGCACAGCGTCTGCACCGTATTGATCAATCATGGTTTGAGGGTCAATGCCATTATTTTTAGACTTGGACATTTTGCCCATGCCATCATACAAAACTTTTGAACCATCAGATTTTTTAACGGCACCTGTGATTCGGCCTTTGTCATCAACCACAGGCTCTACATCTAAAGGGGAAATCCAGTCTTGGCCACCTTGTTCTTTCTCTTGATAGTAGGTGTGGGCTAGTACCATGCCTTGGCACAAGAGTTTTTTGAAAGGCTCATCAGAGGACACCAAACCCATGTCACGCATTAGCTTGTGGAAAAAGCGAGAATACAAAAGGTGAAGGATGGCATGTTCTATACCTCCAATATAATGATCAACCGGCGCCCAATAATCGGCAGAATTAGCAGCTAGCATGTCTTCGTTGTGATTGGCGCTTGTGAAACGTGCGTAGTACCAGGAAGATTCCATAAAGGTGTCAAAGGTATCTGTCTCGCGTTTTGCAGGGTCATTACATTTTGGACAGCTAGTGTTGATAAAGGAATCCATTTTTTTCAGCGGCGATCCGCTGCCATCAAATTCTACCTCAGTCGGCAACACGACAGGCAGCTGGTCTTCTGGCACAGGCACCGCACCACAAGAATCGCAGTTAATGACAGGAATAGGCGCACCCCAGTATCTTTGGCGTGAAACACCCCAGTCGCGAAGTCTGTAATTGGTTGTGGTTTTGCCTTTGCCTTGGTTTTCAAGCTCTGATGATATGGCATCAAAGGCGAGTTGGAAATCCATATCATCAAAGACACCAGAATTTACAAGCAATCCCTTCGCGGTATAAGCCGCTTCTGTGATGTCTACTTTTACCGAGTCATCTGCAGGGCGCACTACTTGGGTGATATCAAGGCCGTATTTGGTGGCAAACTCCCAGTCACGTTGGTCGTGGCCTGGAACCGACATTACCGCGCCTGAGCCATAGTCCATAAGAACAAAGTTAGCCGTCCAAACCGGTACCGATTTACCGGTAAGAGGGTGGGTGGCTGTATAGCCTGTATCAAAGCCCAATTTTTCCATGGTGGCCATGTCAGCTTCGGCTACTTTCATGTTCTTGCAGCTGTCTATGAATTCGGCCATAGCAGGGTTGGTTTCTGCTGCTTTAAGAGCTAGCGGGTGTTGCGGGGCAACGGCAACATAGGTCACCCCCATCAAAGTGTCTGGGCGAGTGGTAAATACATCTAACGCGCCATGGCCTTCTACCTCAAAGCTCAGCTCTACCCCCTGAGAGCGACCAATCCAGTTGCGCTGCATCGTACGAACTTGTTCTGGCCAACCATCAAGTTGGTCTAAATCCTCTAACAGCTGGTCGGCATAATCGGTAATTTTTAAAAACCACTGAGGGATTTCTTTACGCTCTACAACAGCGCCGGAACGCCAGCCACGGCCATCGATCACTTGTTCGTTAGCCAATACGGTTTGGTCAACTGGGTCCCAGTTGACTACGGCATTTTTTTTGTAGACTAAACCTTTGTCTAGCAGTTTGGTAAAGAACCATTGTTCCCAGCGGTAATAAGAAGGTTCACAAGTAGCAAGCTCTCTGTTCCAGTCGTAACCAAAGCCCATGCGCTTTAGTTGGTCACGCATGTAAGCGATGTTTTCGTGAGTCCATTTGGCAGGTGGCACGTTGTTTTTCATGGCCGCATTTTCTGCCGGCAAACCAAACGCATCCCAGCCCATGGGCTGTAGAACATTTTTGCCTTTCATGCGGTGAAAGCGGGAAATAACATCGCCAATGGTGTAGTTTCGAACATGGCCCATGTGCAAACGCCCACTGGGATAGGGGAACATAGATAAGCAGTAATACTTTTCTTGGCCAGGGTTGTCCTGTACCTCAAAGCTATTATTATTCTCCCAGAAAGATTGAATTTCTGGTTCTATGTCGTGCGCGTTATATTCTTCGTTCATGGCTGCCGTGATAGTGTAATGAGCTCTGATTAGCCCAAAATTAGGTTCAACCTTCATAATACCATTAGAGCAACCATAACCGGTAGCATGATCAATAAATTTGGTACATAAATTCTCAGATTATAAAGCCAGCTAAAAACAATAGCTGGTTTTGTATGAGTAGGTTGAATGCCTTGGTTTTAATTAAAAAAATGTTTAGTAATCAAACAATAACGGTTGAAGTATTGCCTTACTCCCGTTATTATACGCCACCCTTGTGAGGCACTAGTCCAAAACAAGGTATAGCGCGCCCGTAGCTCAGCTGGATAGAGTACTCGGCTACGAACCGAGCGGTCAGAGGT
>CAXHZX010000010.1:0-79668 GCA_964022265.1 uncultured Oceanospirillaceae bacterium
AGCATTAAAAAAGCCCCCTAGGCGAGAGCCTCGGGGGCTTTTTTGTGCCTAAAATATAGGGCTGCTTACCTACGCGCCATAATAATTCAGCTCAAATTTACTTTTGGTCTATCTTTAAATGAACCGACTAACCAATGGATTGAGTAAATATGAACTGTATAAAAGGATTAGCATTATTGATGTTATTGAGCATGGCTTCGGGTTGTGCAGCCATAAACCCCAAACATCCTGAGCCGCTAAACCCAATTTTGGCAGCAGGGATTGAGTCCCAAGCGTGGGTGAGCGACGAATTTGACACATACCAAGATAAAAAGGGGTATAAAGCCTTTGCCGTTTCATTGGATTCTCAGCACACAATAGTTGCAACCGGTTTTGCGGATGACAAAGTCAGCAAAAAAGCGGCTCACATGGAAGCTTTGAGGATGTGTGTTCACTATAGCCAAGGAACTGGCCGATGTGTGGTTGTTGATCAACAGGATTCTAAGGGGACGCCAGGGCTTACCCAACAACAGATAAGCGAGGCTCCTCCTGAGTTGATCGCGCATAGGGATATCATTGAGTACAACAGATACCAAAAAGCACAGGTATCAAAAGCATTCGTCATTGCCGCTTGTTCCGGGCAATCATTTTGGGTTCATAGCCAAAACAACAAACTTCAAGCAGAAAAAAAGCGCTGGCTCAATGCGAACTTAACCGGCACAGTTCAGACCCATGTTGTTCTCTTTTGGTGAGCGAGTAATTTTTTAAAGGAGAAATTCTTTGAGTGATGCTCAATTAGAACCTAGTTATTTTTTGTTGACGCTAAAACTACGTGTGTTTTTCTTGATGGATGCGCAGGGTGTTTAGTTTTTCGGCGCTTGGCCTTTTGATAGCCTTGATGTTCCCCTTTGCTGCACATGCTGATGGTTCTAACAAATATCAATATGAGCACTTTGAGAGTCAGTTGGGCTATTTTAAAACCATTACTATGGGTCAGTATGCCGACAACAATGATCAGAGGATTTGGAAATGGGTAAACGACATAAACATATTCGTGAAAGGAGACATCTCCACTTTATTGAGCAGTGATCTAGATTCACTCATTTCAGAAATTAATCTTATGATCAGCCCAATCCAATTAAAAAGGGTAGACTCTGAGGAGCACGCCAACTATTTTATCTTCTTAGGCTCAGCCAAAAATTATTTAAATTTTGAACCTAACATCTCGCCTGAACAAGTAGAGTCGGGCAATGCTTATTATATAGATGCTAATTCAGAATATGAAATTATCAGCGGTTCAATGTACTTTGATCTAATTTTGCTCAAAAAGAATTTACACAGAAAGTTTATTCTTAGGGATCTATTATCTAAGTCATTGGGCACCTCATTTGAATCTCGACAATATGCAGACAGTGTGTTCGCTGCTTTCCCATTTAAGAAATTAACAACAAAGTACTCCAACTTTGATAAAACCATTATCAGTAAGCTATACAGCGAATGCGTTAAAGCAGGTATGGACAAGTTTGAAGTTGATTACGCCCTTCTTAATGAGTGTTAATTAGCCACTAACTGTGGGATTTGTTGCAGGGTCTACCATTACTAATGCCACCAAAATACAGTGTTAGAGGGCGACCAAATGCAATGGGAAGACTGGAACAATGGACCCCTGTTGTTGTTTAAAGACTTTGTAGCGTCGTTTGACCACGCTAGGGGTGGAAGCATAACAAAAGTGAACTAAAGCCCTTGCCCGCCAGCAGCACTTTAAATGGACTCATTAAGCTCAAATGTGGCTAAGTGGCTCCATTGGCCATTAATGATAATGTCTATGCGGTGCGTGCCAGCGTAATGGGTGCGGGTAGAAAGGTTGGCTAGGTTTACTTTTTTACTGAGTGTTTTTTCTTGTGCTGCGCCAAGTTCAATCTTGCACCACTTATACACCTTAGCTTTAGGTTTGCCATTGGCTTTAATGTAGTGAATAGCAAAATCTACCATCAGGGCTTTGTTGCTTTGGCCTTGGTTGTGCAGCTTGGTGTGTATATGAATGTGTGACCCAATGTGAGTATGGGTGGGTGCCACTTGGTTATGCGTGACACAAATATTATCTGCATTGTTGTAACCCAATAAGGCCAGTGCTTTGGGTTCGCTGCGTTTCACTGCTGAACGCAGGGCGTGGCTAATTACCCAGTCACGAAGTGGGTTACTGTTGCTTTGCCATTGTTCTAAAAGGCTATACACAAGCTGGGCATGATCTTTGCTGATGTCATTGAGGTTGTTCGCTACCGATCGCCTAACGTACAGCTTGGGGTCGTCTTTAAGCACTTCTAGAAAACCAATAATAGGTGTGGGGTCGGCCTGTAATTCACGCAAGTGGCTAGCCCAAGGTAATCTAGGCCTTGTGCCCTCAGACACTAAGCGCCTTATATGAGGGTTGTCATCTTTTACCCAAGTTTCAAACAGCTCAAAACATTGGCTTGGGTATTTTTCTATAAAGGCGCGAATACTAAACTCTGCGCTAAAGCGCTGGGTGATTTGATATTGAGCCTGCATTGATATTTCAAAGTGCTCTAGCCCATAGTTGCTTACAAATAGGCTAAAAGGTAGGTGTAAAAAGCTAAGGTCACTAAAGTCGGTGGTGGAGGGGTGCGCCGGCCCAAGGCTTTCAAGCAAAATAGTAATGGCGCTAGGGTAATGTTTGGGTAGGTGGGTGTGTAAGCATTGGGCAATATAGTGGCAGCGCGGCATTAGCTCTAGCGCGTCATAGCCCTTTGCAAAATCTTGGGTGAAGCCTTCAACGTTAAAGCCAGGCATGGTTTGGCTTATGCGTGTGGCGATGGTGAGCACCATAGCTTGGTTTACTGAATCTTTTAAAAGGTCTGCCATATAAATACTGCTGTCTAAAAACAAAGGGCATAGTGAGGGGTTTAGTATAGGCTAATTCACAAACCCATAAATGGCTTTGTGGCCTTTAGCCTTCCTCTTTTTAGGTTGTGATATGAGGTTGCATCTGGGGGCGTAATCCCGTACAATCCCGTACCCATTTTATTTGGGCCAGATGGATTTTTCTTTTTTGGCGCTGGAGTGGGCTAGATTTAACCCGTTTAAAGAAGGTTGTAGTCGATAATGCAAAACCAAAAAATCCGTATTCGGTTGAAGGCTTTTGATCATCGTCTGATTGATTCTTCTACGTTGGAAATCGTAGACACTGCTAAACGCACTGGCGCCCAGGTTCGTGGTCCTATTCCACTACCTACTCGCAAAGAGCGTTTTACAGTATTGACCTCACCGCACGTTAACAAAGACGCGCGTGATCAATACGAAATCCGCACCCATAAGCGTGTTCTAGACATCGTTGACCCTACAGAAAAAACTGTAGATGCATTGATGAAGCTAGACCTTGCTGCGGGCGTAGACGTTCAGATCAGCTTGAGCTAATCGAATCGTAGTGCCGAAAGGCAGCGTGGCAGCGCTTTAAACTTGCAAAACAACTAATATTTTTCGTGTAATTGACGTGTATCGTCAGCCGTAGTGGGTAAGCAGCCCCTTGCACAACTGGCAATTTGAGGTAATACAATGACTATTGGATTAGTCGGACGGAAGGCGGGCATGACCCGTGTATTCACCGAAGCAGGTGATTCCGTGCCAGTCACCGTTATCGAGGTTGATCCTAACCGCGTAACGCAAGTGAAGACAGCAGATACTGATGGCTATGCAGCTATTCAGATTACTGTTGGCGAACGTCGCGCTTCACGCGTTACTAAGGCTGCTGCAGGCCACTTTGCTAAGGCAAATTCTGCTGCTGGTCGTGGTTTATGGGAAATGCGCAACGTTGATGGCGAAGAAGTCTCTGTTGGCGACAAGCTAACTGTCGAGCGTTTTGAAGCTGGACAGAAAGTGGACGTTACAGGCCAATCAAAGGGTAAAGGCTTTCAGGGTGGTATTAAGCGGTGGAACTTCACCATGCAAGATGCAACCCACGGCAACTCACTCTCCCACCGTTCTATCGGATCTATTGGTCAGTGTCAAACCCCCGGTCGTGTCTGGAAAGGCAAGAAAATGGCGGGTCATATGGGCTCTGAACAAGTTACTACCCAATCACTAGAAATCGTTCGTGTCGACGCAGAGCATAACCTGCTGTTGATCAAGGGCGCTGTTCCTGGTGCACCAGGTGGTGATGTGATCGTTAGACCTACCGTCAAAATCCGTCGGTAAGGCTTAGGAGAATATCATGAATTTAAATCTTGTCGCAGGTGGTTCAGTTGAAGTGTCCGAAGTAGCCTTTGGTCGTGACTTTAATGAAGCGCTTGTTCATCAAGTAGTTAACGCATATCTAGCTGGCGGCCGTCAAGGTACTCGCAAGCAGAAGACCCGTTCAGAAGTGAGCGGTGGCGGTCGTAAGCCCTGGAACCAAAAGGGTACAGGTCGTGCGCGTGCTGGTACTATCCGTAGCCCAATTTGGGTTGGCGGTGGTCGTGCATTTGCAGCTCGTCCTCAAGATCACTCACAAAAAGTAAACCGCAAGATGTACCGCGCAGCGATGCAATGCATCTTGGCTGAGCTAGTACGTCAAGAGCGTTTGATTGTTGTTGAAACTTTCGAAATTGCTGAAGCTAAAACAAAGGTAATGCTTGCTAAGCTAGCCGAGTTTGATGCTACCGACGCACTAATTGTGACTGAAGCTGTAGAAACGGATCTATATTTAGCCGCTCGTAACATTCCTAAGATTGACGTCGTTGATGCCGCTGGCATTAACCCTGTTAGCCTAGTAGGAAGCGAGAAGGTTATCGTAACCGTTGCTGCTCTGAAGAAGATCGAGGAGTTGCTAGGATGAACCAGGAACGCATTTATCAAGTACTGTTAGGCCCACACATTTCTGAAAAAGCTACTATCGTTGCTGACGACGGTGGTCAGGTTGTTTTCCGCGTTGCCGCGGATGCGACTAAGCCAGAAATCAAAAAGGCTGTAGAGCAGTTGTTCGAAGTTAAAGTGGCGTCTGTTCGCGTACTTAATGCCAAGGGTAAGACAAAACGCACCCGTTACGGCATTGGGAACAAAGACAACATCCGTAAAGCGTACATTCGCTTAGCGGAAGGCCATGACATCGATTTCATCGCTGAGGCGTAAGGAGAAGCACATGTCTGTAGTTAAGTGTAAACCTACTTCTCCGGGTCGTCGTCACGTCATTAAAGTCGTACACGCTGATCTTCACAAAGGCAAGCCATACGCTCCTTTGTTAGAGAAGAAGTCAAAGTCTGGCGGTCGTAACAACAACGGCCGTATCACTACTCGTCACATTGGTGGTGGTCATAAGCAGCATTATCGTGTGGTCGATTTCAAGCGTAACAAAGATGGCATTCCAGCCACTGTTGAGCGTATTGAATACGATCCAAACCGTACTGCAAATATCGCACTTGTGCTTTATGCAGACGGCGAACGTCGGTACATCATTGCCTCTAAAGGCATGAAGTCTGGTGATCAAATCATCTCTGGTGCAGATGCACCGATTAAGAGTGGTAACACCATGCCTCTGCGCAACATCCCATTGGGTAGCGTAGTGCACTGCGTTGAAATGAAAGTAGGTAAGGGTGCGCAAATCGCTCGTTCTGCTGGTGCCTCTGTGCAGCTAGTAGCTCGTGAAGGCGATTACGCTACATTACGTCTACGTTCCGGCGAAATGCGTAAAATTCGCGTTGAGTGTAAAGCCACTCTAGGCGAAGTAAGCAACTCCGAGCATAGCCTTCGGTCATTGGGTAAGGCTGGCGCCTCCCGCTGGCGTGGTGTTCGTCCTACCGTTCGCGGTGTGGCAATGAACCCAGTAGATCACCCGCATGGTGGTGGTGAAGGTCGTACTTCTGGTGGTCGTCACCCTGTTTCACCATGGGGTACTCCTACTAAGGGATACAAAACTCGTAGCAACAAACGCACTGACAAACTTATTGTTCGTCGTCGTAACGCTAAATAACTTAAAGAGGATACGGCTGTGCCACGTTCACTAAAGAAAGGTCCTTTCATCGACCTTCATTTGTTGAAAAAGGTTGAGACTGCAGTTGAAATGAACGAACGTCGACCAATTAAAACTTGGTCTCGTCGCTCGACGATCTTCCCTAACTTTGTAGGGTTGACGATTGCAGTCCATAACGGACGCCAACACGTACCAGTTTTCGTAACAGAAGACATGGTAGGGCATAAACTCGGCGAATTTTCTGCTACCAGGACCTACAAGGGTCATGCAGCAGATAAGAAAGCCAAGCGTTAATGGAGAATATGATGGAAGTCACCGCAAAACACATGGGTGCCAGAATATCTGCTCAAAAAGCGCGTTTGGTTGTCGATCAAATTCGCGGAAAGCGCGTTGATGAAGCACTTACAATTCTATCTTACAGCCCTAAAAAAGCTGCGCAGTTAGTTAAGAAGGTGTTGGATTCAGCAATCGCTAATGCAGAACATAACAACGGTCTAGACGTTGACGAATTAGCAGTAACTACTGCGTTTGTTGACGAAGGTATGACCATGAAGCGTATCAGTCCACGTGCCAAAGGCCGTGCAGACCGAATTTTAAAGCGTTCATGTCATATTACTTTGAAAGTCGCTGAGAAATAGGAGCTACCATGGGACAGAAAATACATCCTACGGGTATTCGTCTTGGTATTGTGAAGGACCATACCTCTACTTGGTATGCGAACCGCTCTGCTTACGCGACTAACCTGTTACAGGACTTAAAAGTTCGTGCCTTTTTGGAGCAACGCTTAGAGCGTGCTTCAGTAAGCCGCATTGACATTGAGCGTCCTGCTCAAAATGCACGTATTACAATTCACACAGCTCGCCCAGGTATCGTTATCGGTAAGAAAGGCGAAGATGTAGAGAAGCTACGTAATGAATGTTCTAAGATGATGGGCGTGCCTGTGCACATCAACATCGAAGAAATTCGTAAGCCAGAATTGGATGCGAAACTCGTTGCACAAAGTGTAGCTGGCCAATTGGAGCGTCGGGTTATGTTCCGTCGTGCCATGAAGCGCGCTGTACAAAACGCCATGCGTCTGGGTGCCGAAGGTATCAAGATTCAGCTAGGTGGTCGTCTTGGTGGTGCTGAAATCGCACGCTCCGAGTGGTACCGTGAAGGTCGCGTACCACTGCACACTTTCCGTGCAGACATCGACTACGCTACCTATGAAGCCAATACTACGTATGGCATCATCGGCGTTAAAGTGTGGATTTTTAAAGGCGAAATTCTAGGTGGTTTGGACGAAGTCCGCGCTGCTAAGAGTAACGCTGCGAAAAAAGCTAAATAGGGGATACTGTAATGTTGCAACCTAAACGCACAAAATTCCGCAAAATGCATAAAGGCCGTAACCGTGGTCTTGCACTTCGCGGTAGTAAAGTAAGCTTTGGTGAATTTGGTCTTAAGGCTACTGGCCGTGGCCGTATTACTGCTCGTCAAATTGAAGCGGCACGTCGTACTATGACGCGTCACATCAAACGTGGTGGTAAGATCTGGATCCGAGTTTTCCCAGACAAGCCGATTACTCAAAAGCCTCTTGAAGTTCGTCAAGGTAAGGGTAAGGGTAACGTTGAATATTGGATTGCCCAAATTCAGCCAGGCAAAGTCTTGTTTGAAATGGAAGGTGTACCTGAGAAATTGGCTTCCGAAGCGTTCACGCTTGCTGCAGCTAAATTGCCGGTTGCCACCACTTTTGTTAAGCGGACGGTGATGTAATGAAATCTGTTGAAATGCGTGAAAAATCTGTTGATGAGCTAGAAGCGTCTTTACTGGAACTATTAAAGGAACAGTTTAACCTTCGTATGCAAAAAGCATCAGGTCAGTTAGGTCAGTCTCACCTATTGGGACAAGCGCGTCGTGATATCGCCCGCGTAAAGACTATTCTTAACGAAAAGGCAGGTAATTGATATGTCAGCTACTGATCAGTCTCGTCTCGCCACTGGCCGGGTAATCAGCAACAAGATGGAGAAATCTATCACTGTTCTGATTGAACGTCGCGTTAAGCACCCGATCTATCACAAGTATGTGAAGCGTTCTACTAAGCTTCATGCACATGATGAGAACAACGAGTGCAACACCGGTGACCTAGTAACTATTGGTGAAACACGCCCGATTTCAAAGACTAAGTCTTGGTCTTTGGTAAAAATTGAAGAAAGCGTAGCAAAGGTGTAGAATACCTGCCTCGCTTCTAGGGTTCCCCAATTTCGGACGCCAAAATTAGAAGTTTTTCTGGTTAAAGTGAAAGAAATTGGCCCTTATAGTTTGGAGTAAACAATGATTCAAACAGAATCAATGCTAGACGTTGCTGATAACAGCGGCGCCAAGCGTGTACAGTGCATCAAGGTACTCGGCGGTTCTCATCGTCGTTACGCAGGCATCGGCGATGTCATCAAAATTACCGTTAAGGAAGCTATTCCTCGCGGTAAGGTGAAGAAAGGCCAGGTGCTTAAAGCTGTTGTAGTACGGACCCGTAAAGGTGTGCGTCGTCCGGATGGTTCTATCATCCGTTTCGATGTGAACTCAGCTGTGTTGTTAAACGCATCTGACGCCCCTATCGGCACACGTATCTTCGGCCCAGTAACTCGTGAGTTACGTACCGAGAAATTTATGAAAATTATTTCCCTGGCACCTGAAGTACTTTAAAGCTCTTAGCGGAGCTTCAACTGCCCTTTTGCACAATGGGTAGAGTAAAGAGCGCAGTAGCGCTCTTTCTAGTATGAGAAGGTTGTAGGAAAGGATAAAACAATGCTTAAAATTAAGCGCGATGACGAAGTAATCGTTATTGCAGGTAAAGACAAGGGCAAACGCGGCGTCGTCGCGAAAGTTCTGGATGGTCGTTTTATTGTGACTGGCATCAACATGGTTAAGAAAAACCAGAAGCCAAATCCAATGACCAACCAACCTGGCGGCATCATTGACATGGAAGCACCTATTGCTGCCTCTAATGTTGCTATTTTCAATTCCGCGACTGGCAAGGGCGACCGTGTTGGCTTCAAGATTCTTGAAGACGGTACAAAGGTACGTATCTACAAGTCCAGCGGCGAAGTGATCGGCGCATAAGGGGATACGGACTATGTCAAGACTAAAAGCATTATATACAAACGAAGTAGCAGCTAAGCTTAAAGAAGAGCTTAAGTTAGCTAACGTTAACGAAATCCCAAAGATCACCAAAATCACCTTGAACATGGGTGTGGGTGAAGGCATTGGCGACAAGAAGATGATCGATAACGCAGTAGCTGATTTAGAAGCTATCTCAGGTCAAAAAGTTGTTGTTACCCTAGCGCGTAAGTCTATTGCAGGCTTTAAAGTGCGTGAAGGTTGGCCTGTAGGTTGTAAGGTTACTTTGCGTGGCCAGCAAATGTGGGAATTCTTCGACCGGTTGGTAGATATTTCTATCCCTCGTATCCGTGACTTCCGTGGCTTAAATCCTAAGTCATTTGATGGTCGTGGTAACTACAGCATGGGTGTGCGTGAGCAGATCATTTTCCCTGAAATCGAATACGATAAAGTGGATAAGCTACGCGGTTTAGATATCACTATTACCACCACAGCACGTAACAACGTGGAAGGTTTGGCGCTGCTTACAGCTCTTAACTTCCCGTTCAAAAAGTAGGGCGATAACATGGCTAAATCTTCCATGAAGGCGCGTGAAGACAAGCGTGCAAAAACTGTTTCACAGTTTGCCGCTAAGCGCGCAGCAATTAAAGCAATTTTAAATGACGTTAACACTAGCGATGAAGATCGTTGGGATGCGCAAATGGCTTTGCAGAAGTTGCCTCGCAACGCAAGCCCAGTGCGTCAAATGCGTCGTTGTCAAATCACAGGTCGTCCACATGCGGTTTACCGCAAGTTCGGCCTATCACGTATCAAGCTTCGTGAAGCTGCGATGCGTGGTGATGTACCAGGGCTTAAGAAAGCCTCTTGGTAAAAAGTTGGCTGCGAAGTTTTTTAGCTTCGCGGCCGATTTTAAAATCGGGTGGTTGGAAACCAAAGTCAATCCCGGCTTTAGGTCTAATCACGCTTATGTAAAGCATGCCTTTGTGTATGTGGCACGTAAGTTATAAATGGAGCTCACTAAAATGAGTATGCAAGACACATTAGCGGATATGATCACTCGCATCCGTAATGCGCACATGGCTGGTAAAGTATCAGTGACTATGCCTTCTTCAAAGTTGAAGGTGTCAGTAGCGCAGGTCCTAAAGAGTGAAGGCTATATCGGTGACATCTCAGTTGCTGAAGGTACCAAGCCTGAACTGACCATCACTTTGAAATATTACGAAGGCAAGCCTGTAATCGAAAAGATTGTTCGCGTTTCTAAGCCTTCTCTACGCGTGTACAAAGGCGCTGCTTCTATTCCTACTGTTGAAGGTGGTTTAGGCGTAGCAATCGTAACAACTTCTCATGGCGTCATGACCGACCGCGCAGCTCGTGCTGCTGGTATCGGTGGTGAAGTTATTTGTACTGTATTCTAAGGAGTTGTCATGTCACGAGTAGCAAAAAACCCGGTGGCTTTGCCCACAGGCGTAACAGTTACAGTTAATGGTCAAGATTTGACTGTTAAAGGCAGCAAAGGTTCTTTGGACTTGGCACTACACCAAGACATAGAAGTAAACCAAGCTGACAATGTAGTCACCTTCGGTGCTCGCAACAACAGTAAGTTTGCTGTCGCTATGTCAGGCACAACGCGTGCTCTAGTGAACAACATGGTGACTGGCGTTTCTGCAGGATTCGCCAAAACTTTGTTGTTACAAGGTGTTGGTTATCGTGCTGCTGTAAAAGGTTCTGTACTTAATCTAACTTTGGGTTTTTCTCACCCAGTAGATTACCAACTACCTGAAGGCATCACTGCTGAGTGCCCTAACCAAACTACAGTCGTAGTTTCCGGTGTCGACAAGCAACAAGTTGGCCAAGTGGCCGCTGAGATTCGCGCCTTCCGTCCACCAGAGCCATACAAAGGTAAGGGTGTACGTTATGCAGACGAGCATGTGCGTCGTAAAGAAGCTAAGAAGAAGTAAGGTAGGTTACTGATGGAAAAGAAAATTGCACGTATACGTCGCGCTGCCCGCGCACGTTATAAGATGCGTGACCTAGGCGTGACTCGCTTGTGTGTTAACCGCACACCGCAGCACATCTACGCACAAGTCATTTCTGGCGACGGTTCTCAAGTATTAGCGCAAGCTTCTACTCTAGACTCTAGCTTGCGCTCTGGTACTACAAGCAACGCTGCGGCGGCTGCTCAAGTAGGTGCTTTGATCGCAGCTCGCGCTAAAGAAGCAGGTGTCGAGTCGGTTGCGTTTGACCGTTCTGGATTTAAATACCACGGCCGAGTGAAGGCGTTGGCTGATGCCGCGCGTGAAGCTGGCTTGCAGTTCTAAGGAAATATGACAATGGCTAACATTGAACAGAAAGACGGCGACTTGCAAGAAAGCTTAGTGCAGGTTAACCGTGTATCTAAAGTAGTTAAAGGTGGTCGTATCTTTAGCTTTACCGCTTTAACAGTGGTAGGTGACGGCGCAGGCCGTGTAGGTTTTGGACGTGGTAAGGCTCGTGAAGTGCCTGCTGCAATTCAAAAAGCTATGGAAGCTGCGCGTCGCAACATGATCACAGTGGAATTGGACGGTACTACTCTCCAATACCCAATTAAAGCTCGCCATGGTGCCTCTAAGGTATACATGCAGCCAGCATCTGAAGGTACCGGTGTAATTGCTGGTGGTGCGATGCGTGCTGTATTAGAAATGGCGGGTGTCCATAACGTATTAGCTAAGTGCTACGGTTCTACCAATCCGGTTAACGTGGTGCGTGCAACATTCAATGGCCTTAAAGCCATGAACTCTCCAGAAGAGATTGCAGCTAAGCGTGGTAAAACTGTCGAAGAAATTTTGGGGTAGATAGTCATGGCAGCAAAAAAGTCTATGATCAAGGTCACCCTTGTACGCAGCGTGCATGGCAAATTGCCACGTCACCGTGATTGCGTCAAAGGTCTCGGCCTAAAGCGCATGTGGCATACAGTGGAAGTAGAAGATACTCCATCTGTACGTGGCATGATCAATAAGGTCAACTACATGGTTCGCGTTGAAGGCGAATAAGGGAATTGATATGCGTTTAAATACTCTATCCCCAGCCGAAGGATCTACCCACGCGCCAAAACGCGTAGGTCGTGGCATCGGGTCAGGTTTGGGCAAGACAGGTGGCCGTGGTCACAAAGGTCAAAAGTCTCGTTCTGGCGGCAGTGTTAAGCCAGGATTTGAAGGCGGCCAGATGCCTCTACAAAGGCGTCTACCAAAGTTCGGTTTTACTTCACGCAAAGCTGCTTTTGTAGCTGAAGTGCGGTTAAGTGAATTGGCAAGCATGAATGTTGACGTGATCGACTTAGCAGCGCTTCAAGCCGCTAACGTGATCAACGATCGCATGAAAGATGCCAAAATCATCCTTAGTGGCGAGTTAACTAAAGCAGTTACTGTTAAAGGTTTACGCGTAACTAAAGGCGCAGCAGCTGCTATTGAAGCTGCTGGCGGTAAGATCGAGGCATAGTATGGCAAAGCAAGGTAAATCGCCAGCTGGCAATCAAGGTGGACTAAGTGAGCTATGGTCTCGCTTACGTGTCGTTCTGATCGCTATTTTGGTTTATCGTATTGGGGCACACATTCCAGTTCCTGGGATTAATCCTGACCGCCTTGCCGCTATGTTTGAGCAGAATCAAGGCACCATCTTGAGCATGTTTAACATGTTCTCAGGTGGAGCATTGGAGCGCATGAGTATCTTGGCGTTGGGCATTATGCCTTACATTTCAGCCTCGATAATCATGCAGCTCATGACTGTGGTAAGCCCACAGTTAGAGCAGCTGAAGAAGGAAGGTGAAGCTGGTCGACGGAAAATTAGTCAATACACCCGCTACGGTACTGTAATATTAGCAACAGTACAGTCTCTAGCTATGGCGGTCGGTCTTGCAGGCCAAGGCATTGCCTTTAATGCAGACCTCAGCTTTTATTTCGTTGCAGTCGTAACCTTGGTGTCTGGTGCAGTATTCTTAATGTGGCTTGGTGAACAAGTGACAGAAAAGGGTATTGGTAACGGCATCTCAATACTCATCTTTGCAGGTATCGTTTCAGGTCTTCCTGGTGCGATCGGTCAATCATTTGAGTCTGCCCGTCAGGGTGACTTAAATATTATCGCCCTGTTAGCAATTGCTTTACTGGCCCTAGTTACCATCGCATTTATTGTGTTTATGGAACGTGGGCAGCGTCGGATCACCATTAATTATGCCAAGCGTCAGCAAGGTAATAAGGTGTTCGCAGCTCAGTCTAGCCACTTGCCTTTAAAGGTGAATATGGCGGGGGTTATTCCGCCAATTTTCGCATCGGCCATTTTATTACTACCGGCTTCAATCGGTCAGTGGTTTGGTCAAGCAGATAGCATGGAATGGGTGCAGGATATTTCTTTGGCGCTAGCGCCAGGTCAGCCTCTATACATACTTCTGTTTGCGGTAAGTATTGTGTTCTTTTGCTTCTTTTATACCGCATTGGTCTTTAACCCAAAAGACGTGGCGGATAACTTGAAGAAGTCTGGGGCGTTTATCCCAGGCATTCGCCCAGGTGATCAATCGGCGCGTTACATCGACACTGTTTTAGGTCGTCTAACGTTATTTGGTGCACTTTACATTACTGCGGTCTCGCTAATGCCTCAGTTCTTAGTAATTGCATGGAATGTGCCGTTTTACTTTGGTGGTACATCACTACTGATCGTTGTGGTTGTGGTCATGGATTTCATGTCACAAGTTCAATCTCACTTGATGTCAAACCAGTATAGTTCCCTGATGAAGAAATCGAATTTAAAGGGTAACGGCGGTCTTTTAGGTTAAGCCCCCGGTTACCCCAAGAATTTAGGAGTTCGAAATGAAAGTACGTGCATCTGTTAAGAAAATGTGCCGAAACTGTAAAATCGTACGTCGCAGCGGTGTAGTTCGAGTGATCTGCAAAGTTGAACCACGTCATAAGCAACGCCAAGGCTAAGCTGAATTGACGCGGGTAGGTTGGTGGATGTATAATTCGCCGCCTTCTGTGACGAAGAGAATAAAAACGAAGCACTTTTTGAGTGCCTCGAACGGAGTAAATTGAATGGCTCGTATAGCTGGCGTCAATATTCCAGACAATAAGCACACGGTTATCTCGTTGACTTATGTTTTTGGTATTGGCCGACCTACAGCTCAAAAGATCTGTGATGACCTCAAAATTGAGGGAAGCACTAAGGTCCGTGATTTGGGCGAAGAGAAACTAGATGAGATTCGTAACGTCATTGCTGCAATGAACGTAGAAGGCGATTTGCGCCGCGAAATCTCAATGAACATTAAGCGTCTAATGGACTTAGGTTGTTATCGTGGATTGCGTCACCGTCGTAGCTTACCGCTACGTGGTCAACGCACCAAGACTAACGCGCGGACCCGTAAAGGGCCGACTAAGCCAATTCGCAAATAGCTAAGTACAGGATATCAACATGGCTAAGCCAGGTACTCGTACACGTAAAAAAGTTAAAAAGCAGGTAGCGGATGGCCTTGCGCACATTCACGCTTCTTTTAACAACACGATCGTTACTTTAACCGATCGCCAGGGCAACACACTAAGCTGGGCAACAGCTGGTGGTTCTGGTTTCCGTGGCTCTCGTAAGAGCACGCCTTTTGCCGCCCAGGTGGCTGCAGAACGTGCTGGAAAAGCAGCAATGGAATTTGGATTGAAGAACATTGATGTATTTGTTAAAGGCCCAGGACCAGGACGTGAGTCTGCGGTTCGTGCTTTAAACGGTTGCGGCCTTAAGGTTGCTAACATTACAGACGTGACTCCAATTCCACATAATGGTTGTCGCCCGCCTAAAAAGCGTCGCGTATAAAGGGGTAGGATCAAATGGCAAGATATATTGGACCCGTTTGCAAGCTGTCTCGACGTGAAGGAACAGATTTGTTCCTCAAGAGCGGTGTGCGAGCATTAGATTCAAAATGTAAAGCTGAAACCATTCCAGGTGTCCACGGCGCACGCCGTAGTCGTCTGTCTGAGTTCGGCACACAGTTACGTGAAAAGCAAAAAGTTCGTCGTATGTACGGTGTTCTTGAGCGTCAATTCCGTAACTACTATAAAGAAGCGGACCGTCTTAAAGGCGCAACAGGTACTAACTTGTTGAGCTTGTTAGAGACGCGTTTAGATAACGTTGTATACCGTATGGGCTTTGGCTCAACGCGTGCTGAAGCACGTCAAATTGTTTCTCATAAGAGCATTTTGGTTAACGGTCAGACTGTAAACATCCCAAGCTACAAAGTAGCTGAAGGTGACGTAATCTCTATCCGTGAAAAGGCAAAATCGCAGTTGCGCATTAAGAGCGCTCTAGAACTAGCAGCACAACGTGCAGCTGTAGAGTGGTGTGATGTAGATACGACTAAGCTTGAGGGTACATTTAAAAGTGTTCCTGAGCGTAGCGAACTGCCAGCTGAAATTAATGAGCAATTAATCGTAGAACTTTACTCTAAGTAATCTCTATTATTAACTGCCCCAGTGAAAGGTGAGTCCATGACTTCAACCAACGATATTTTGACACCGCGTAACATCGTAGTGCAACGTGAAAGTGACACCCGCTCAAAGATTATTCTTGAGCCATTAGAGCGCGGCTTTGGCCACACTTTAGGTAACGCTTTGCGTCGCATTTTGCTGTCTTCAATGGCAGGCGCGGCGATCGTTGACGTAGAAATCGAAGGTGTTGAGCATGAGTACAGCTCCATTGAGGGAGTGCAAGAGGACGTTATTGAAATCTTGCTAAACCTTAAAGGTGTTGCGCTAACCATGCACGCCGGTGAAGAGGCTGTCCTAACCCTGACTAAACAGGGCCCAGGTACAGTAACTGCTGCCGACATCGCACTAAGCCACGACATTGAAGTGGCTAACCCAGACCATGTGATTGCCCATCTAAACACTGCAACCAAGCTAGTAATGCAGCTTACTGTGCGTGCCGGCTCTGGCTATGAGCCAGCCGATACGCGCGAACTTGGCGAAGAGGAAACTCACGCCATTGGTAAGCTACAGCTTGACGCATCTTTTAGCCCAGTATTGCGTGTTGCATACTCGGTTGAAAGTGCTCGTGTTGAGCAGCGTACTAACTTGGATAAGCTAGTGATTGATCTAGAAACCAACGGTACTATAGATCCAGAAGAAGCAATCCGTAGCGCTGCTACTATTCTGCAACGTCAGATGGCAGTGTTTGTGGCTTTGGAAAACGACAACGAACCAGAAGCTAAGGTTGATGAACCGGAAATTGATCCGATTCTTCTACGTCCAGTAGACGACCTAGAGCTAACCGTACGTTCGGCTAACTGCCTTAAAGCAGAAAACTTAAACTTTATTGGTGATCTGATTCAGCGCACCGAAGTTGAGTTACTTAAAACTCCGAACCTCGGTAAGAAGTCACTGACCGAAATTAAAGATGTACTTGCCTCTCGAGGCTTGTCGCTTGGAATGCGTCTAGAAAATTGGCCCCCGGCTGTATTGAAGGGCATTCAGGCTTAACGTCTTAACCGGCAAAGAAATTCAAACTTAGTTTGATAAGGAACTAACAAATGCGTCATCGTAAAAGTGGTCGTCATCTAAATCGTACCAGCACTCATCGTAAGGCTATGTTCAAGAACATGTCTGTGTCTTTGTTTGAGCACGAATTGATCAAAACGACCCTTCCTAAAGCAAAGGAACTACGTCGCGTGGCTGAGCCACTGATCACCCTTGCTAAAGAAGATAGCGTTGCTAATCGCCGTTTGGCCTTTGCTCGTACACGTAGCAAAGAAGCAGTTGGCAAACTGTTTAATGAACTAGGCCCTCGTTATGAGGCACGTCCTGGTGGCTACATCCGTATTATGAAATGTGGATTCCGCCCTGGTGATAATGCCCCTATGGCTTATGTAGAACTTGTTGACCGTCCTGAAGCTAGCGACGAGTAACATTCTGCAAAATCAAAAAACCCAGCTATGAGCTGGGTTTTTTTTGCCTTAAATTTAGTCGAACAATGATTTAAGTGGGTGCACCTAAATCACTGTTCATGACGGGCGGCTTAGCGCTCTAGCAAAGGCTTCAAAAAGCGCCCTGTGTGAGATTCTGCGTTAGCCGCTATGGATTCAGGGGTGCCTGCTGCAATGATCTCTCCGCCTTTGTTACCGCCCTCAGGGCCAAGGTCTACAATCCAGTCTGCTGTCTTTATAACATCTAAATTATGTTCGATGACAACAACGGTGTTACCGTGATCTCTTAATCGATGCAGAACCACAAGTAGCTGCTGTATGTCAGCGAAGTGAAGCCCAGTCGTAGGTTCGTCAAGAATGTACAAGGTTTGGCCTGTGTCCCGTTTTGATAGCTCACGCGATAGTTTTACCCGCTGAGCCTCACCGCCAGAAAGGGTGGTGGCATTTTGGCCAAGGCAAATATAGCTTAAGCCCACATCCATTAGGGTTTTTAGGCGCCTATGAATCATGGGTACGGCTTCAAAAAAATCTACGGCTGTTTCTACAGTCATGTCGAGCACTTCAGTGATGTTTTTACCTTTGTATTGAACTTCTAGGGTTTCGCGATTATAACGCTTGCCCTTACACACATCACAAGGCACATACACATCTGGTAAGAAGTGCATTTCTACTTTAATTACGCCATCACCTTGGCAGGCTTCACAGCGGCCGCCCTTTACGTTAAAGCTAAATCGTCCTGGCTTATAGCCCCTTGAACGAGCCTCTTGTGTACCTGCAAAAAGCTCCCGAATGGGTGTAAAGATACCCGTATAGGTTGCAGGGTTAGAACGCGGCGTTCTCCCAATGGGGCTTTGATCTATATCAACCACCTTGTCCATCAGGTTAAGGCCCTTAATCTCTCTATGCGGCGAGGCCACTAGAGTCGTCGCTTTGTTAAGCAGCGTAGCTGCCAATGGATAAAGCGTGGCATTGATGAGTGTCGATTTACCGGAGCCTGACACACCGGTAATACAAGTCATTAGACCTAATGGTATGGACAGATCTACATTTTGTAGATTGTTACCTGTTGCACCCAGTAACTCTAGCCACTTGCCCTTAAGAGGCTTGTTGCGCTTTTTAGGTAAGGCGATGGACTTTGCCCCGCTCAAGTATTGACCCGTTAGTGAGTCCTCATTGGCCATCACTTGTTCTGGCGTTCCCTGAGCAACCACCCGGCCGCCATGGACACCTGCCCCTGGGCCAATGTCAATTACATGATCGGCTAAGCGCACGGCTTCCTCATCGTGTTCTACCACAATCACTGTGTTACCCAGGTCACGCAGGTGCACTAGTGTTTTAAGTAAACGTTCATTGTCGCGCTGATGCAAGCCAATGGAGGGTTCGTCTAGGATGTACATAACGCCCACCAAGCCCGCACCAATTTGACTAGCTAACCTTATCCTTTGTGCTTCGCCACCTGACAAGGTGTCAGCGTTTCTGTCCAAGGTAAGGTACTCAAGGCCCACATTAACTAAAAAATCTAAGCGTAGGCGTATTTCTTTTAGTATTTTGTCCGCTATTTGGCCTTGCTTGCCTTCAAGCTTTAAGTTGGCAAAGTAGTCAGCACAAACACCTACCGCTTTGCTTGTGACATCGGGTAGGTTTAGCTCATCAATAAACACATGACGCGCTTCGGTTCTTAGCCTACTACCGTTGCAGCTTGGGCAAGGCTGCATATTTAAATATTTTCCTAGGTCTTCGCGAACCATATTAGATTCTGTTTCGCGATAGCGCCGTTGCATGTTGTTAATGATGCCTTCAAAGGGATGGTTGCGGGTGATTTTATCGCCCCGATCATTAATGTAGTTAAACTCAACTGCCACTTTGCCTGTGCCGTATAGAATGAGTTTTTTGACCTCGTCCGTTAACTCTTCCCAAGCTGTTTCCATGCTGAAGCCATAGTGCTTGCCCATGGCGCTTAGTAGCCCGTAATAATAAATTGAACGCCTATCCCATCCGCGAATAGCGCCTTCAGACAGACTGTTACCTGGTTGCTGCACAACCTTAGCTGCGTCAAAGAACTGACGAATGCCAAGGCCATCACATGTCTGGCAGGCACCAGAGGGGCTGTTGAAACTAAATAACCGCGGCTCAAGTTCAGCAATGGAATGGCCACAAGTGGGGCAGGCAAAGCGTGATGAAAACACCATTTCAGGGGCAGACGCATCATCCATGGAGGCTACTTTGGCGATGCCATCGGTAAGGTTTAACGCTGTTTCAAAAGACTCAGCCAAGCGAAGTTGTAGGCCGTCTTTTACTTTAAAGCGATCAACCACGACCTCAATTGTGTGCTTCTTATTTTTCTCAAGTGCAGGGGTATCGTCTAAATCACACAAGGTGCCATTAATCCGCGCTCTGATGTAGCCCTGACTTCGCAGCTCATCCAAAGTGTGTAAGTGCTCACCTTTTCTATTTTGTACCACAGGAGCAAGCAACATTAAGCGCAAGTCTTCTTCTTGGGCCAACACCTGATCTACCATTTGGCTGACCGTTTGGGCCGCTAATGGCAAGCCATGTTCTGGGCACCTAGGCTCCCCAGCACGGGCGAACAAGAGCCGAAGGTAATCATAAATTTCGGTAATAGTGCCCACTGTTGAACGAGGGTTGTGGGATGTCGATTTTTGCTCAATTGAGATGGCTGGTGACAAGCCTTCGATATGGTCGATGTCAGGCTTTTCCATCATCGACAAAAACTGTCTGGCGTAGGTGGATAGTGATTCTACATAGCGCCTTTGGCCTTCGGCATATAAAGTATCAAAAGCCAATGAGGACTTGCCAGAACCAGATAAACCGGTAATCACCACTAGTTTGTCTCGCGGAATGTCTATGTCGATGTTTTTTAAATTATGGGTGCGTGCACCGCGTACAATAATCGTATCCATGGGTCAATTCGCTGGGTGTCAAACCTCCATTATAGGCACAAGTTTCTACCTATAACAGCATTTAAACACCGTTCATAACACGCACTTAAAAATAACTACTTTAAGCTTTGAATAATGCCATCATAAGGCCTATAATTTTTGCCCGGTTTCGATTTGTTTGAAACTTTAGTGTGCATACACATACAGCAACTTAACACTCATACAGCAGGAGAAGATCATGGCACAAGGCGTTAACAAGGTTATTATTATCGGGAATGTGGGCGGAGATCCAGAAACAAAGTACATGCCAAGTGGCGGTGCAGTGACGAATCTAAGCTTAGCAACCTCTGAATCTTGGAAAGACAAACAAACAGGCCAGCCACAAGAGCGTACCGAATGGCATCGCGTGGTGTTTTTTAATCGTTTAGCGGAAATTGCTAGCGAATATGTTCGCAAAGGCTCAAAGCTATACGTTGAAGGCTCACTGCGTACTCGCCAGTGGGAACAAGATGGCATTAAACGCTACAGCACTGAAATTGTAGCTTCACAAATGCAAATGTTAGATAGCCGCCAAGGCGGTGCTCAGCAAGGTGGTGCTCAGCAGGGTTACAACCAGCAAGCTCCACAAGGTCGCCCACAGCAACAACAGCAAGGCTACCAGCAGCAGCCACCAGCGCAACAACCACAGCAGCAACCACAGCAGCAGCCAGGTGGTTTTGATGATGGTTTTGACGATGACATTCCATTCTAATATAGAATGTCTACTTGCTCATGAAGCACTATTAAAGCCTCTGATTTCAGGGGCTTTTTTGTAGATGGGTGTAAACTGGTGTTACAGCTATTCAGGCTGAGCGATAACCCCATCCTTGGCGAGCGTTTGAAGTTGTTCAGTGGTTAGCCCCAAAACTTCGTTGAGCACTTGTTCGGTATGGCTGCCAAGTTTTGGCCCGGGCCATTGGGTAGAACCTGGCGTTTTATCCAATTTTGGTAGAATCGCCGGAATTTTTAATGGCTCGCCGTTAATCTCCACATGTTCAAACAAACCTCTTTCCTTGAAGTGTTGGTCGTTCATCATGTCTTCAACATTATAGATTGGCCCACCAGGCACTCTGTTTTCATCTAAAATGTTAAGAATGTTGGTCGAATCGTTTTGGGCGCACCAAGCGGTGAGTGCTGCATCTATCTTAGCTTCATGCACTACGCGCCCAGCGTTGGATGCTAACTCAGGGTCCTGTGCCATTTCAGGGTGATTGGCAGCGATCATTAAGCGTTGAAATATTGAGTCGCCATTACCGCCAATGACTACATATTTGCCGTCTAAACAGCGGTAAGTATTGGTGGGGACAATACCTGTAACGGTGCTGCCAGAGGGTTCTCTGATTACATTAGCCCCGTCATATTCAGGCACCACCGCTTCCATTAAATTAAACATAGATTCATACAAAGCCACATCAACGACTTGGCCTTTGCCACTGTTTTTTTGTTCCAGCAATGCAAGACAGATACCAAGCGCAGCGTGAATGCCAGAAATGGTATCGCCGATGCTTAAGTTGGGCCTCACTGGTGGTTGATTTGGGTGACCATTGACATAACGAAATCCACTAATGCCCTCGCACACTGAGGCAAACCCAGGTTTGCTGGAATAGGGGCCCGTTTGTCCGTAACCAGAAATGCGCGCGTAGACTAGTTTGGGGTTGCTCTGTTTAAATTCTTCTGGGCCAATGCCCCATTTTTCTACCACACCTGGTCGAAAGTTCTCGATCACAATGTCGGCCGAATTAATAAGCTGCTTTACAAGCAAAATGCCTGCTTTAGTTTTAAGGTCGATGGTCACCGATTTTTTATTGCGAGCTAATGAATACCACCATAAGGAAGTGCCATCTTTCATTTGACGCCAGTTGCGAATAGGGTCGCCGCCGTTTGGAGATTCAACCTTAATCACTTCAGCACCAAAATAACCTAACATGCACCCTGCAAATGGCCCTGCCAGCAATTGGCCAAGTTCAATTACACGGTAACCTGACAAAGGCGAGTTTTTATCCATAGTTAGTGCTCACTTTCATGTTCTTTCTGGATGCTTTAGCCACTTGGAATGCAGGTGAAACTAGCAAAATATTAACTGTTAATTTCCTCAAGTAGCTGTGTGCACCATGCATTCACTCTTTGGTCGGTGAGTTCATGCTGGCAGTCTTCATCTACCGCCAGACCAATAAATAGCTCACCATTTTGGGTAGCAGCTTTTGATGACTCAAAATCATAGCCTTTTGTGGGCCAGTAACCAATGGCAGTTGCGCCAAGGCCGATGCATTTATCGTGTAATAAACCCATGGCATCTTGGTACCACTCTGGATAACCCACTTGGTCTCCACAGCCAAAAAATGCCATTTGAATGCCTGATAAATCCAGTGCGTCAATTTCTGCCCAAACATCTTCCCAGTCAGCTTGTAGCTCACCGTAGTCCCAGGTGGGGATGCCACATATGACGGTTTCGTAATCTAGCATTAGGCTCACCGAATCATCTGCTACGTTGAAAATATCAACTTTGTCATGGCCTAAGATATCGCGAATTTGGTCGGCAATGTCTTCTGTATTACCTGTTGTTGAACCAAAAAAGAGTGCAATAGACATTTAAAAATTCTCGTAAAATAAAGACAGTGGGTGTTGGCATTTTTCACACGCTTGCCAACTTTATATTAACCTATCGCAACAGCACGTCAGGTATTTGGTTTTAACTAAAACTCGATGCCACGTTGGGCCTTAATCCCATCTCTAAAGGCATGTTTTACATCTTTAACTTCACTTACAGTATCACACGCTGAAATTAAGCCTTCAGGTGCACCTCGGCCTGTGAGTACTAAGTTCATGTGTTCGGGGCGCTCTTTAATCGCCTTGGCTACCATGTCTAAATCTAACCAACCATGGTTAAACATGTAAGTGATTTCGTCTAAAATCAATAAGTTAATCTTTGGATCTGCAAGTAGAGTTGCTGCCAAAGCCCAGGCTTTTTCTGCGGCGGCTTTATCGGCTTCCTGATTTTGAGTCTCCCAGGTAAAGCCGGCACCCATAGCGTGATATGACACCAAAGGTAGCTTACTGAAAAATAGCTCTTCGCCACATTCCCAATCACCTTTGATAAACTGCACCACAGCACAATTATGGCCATAGCCTAAGCTTCTGGCTAACATGCCAAAGGCCGAGCTACTTTTACCTTTGCCGTTACCTGTTAATAATACTGATACGCCTTGTTCTTTGTCTGCGCTGGCAATTTTTTTGTCAATTTTTTCTTTTACTTTACTCATGCGCTGCTGATGGGTTTTGTTGCTAACCGGTTTTTTCATAGTCTCAATCTTAAGGTGTTAATAGGCCTTGGCGCCCATCTATGGCGAAGTTTACCTATCGGACTTCTAGTGAACAAGGCGAATCTTGTTAGATTGAATTAACCAAGTCGTTTTTAAGTATTAAAGGCGAAAAGATCGCGCTAAACTAATGTGGTTAATTACACATTTAACGGCATTGTATATGAAGGGTTGGTACCAATGAGGCAGCTGTTTTTAGGAGGAGCTCGCTCAGGTAAAAGTGTGCTTGCAGAAGAGGCCGCTTTGGCCAGTGGCCTAGAAGTGGTTTATCTGGCTACTGCCACGGTAAGTAATAATAATGAGCCAGGAAGTATGGCCCATAGGGTAGAGATTCATAAGCAGCGAAGGCCCAATGATTGGCGCCTTGTGGAAGAACCTCTAGCACTGGCTCATGCCCTTAAAAAACTGGATAAAGCGCCATGCTGTGTGTTGGTAGATTGCCTGACGCTTTGGCTAACTAACCACTTGTGTGCAGAAGGTAGTGACCTAGACAAAGCGCTCGATGAGCTTGTGGTTCAAGTACAAAACACCACCCATCATGTCATCCTAGTAAGTAATGAAGTGGGTTCTGGAATTGTGCCTATGGGCGAATTAAGTCGAAAGTTTCAAGATTACTCAGGCCTAATGAACCAACGTCTGGCCAAGGTGTGTGATCAAGTCACATTATCTGTGGCAGGCCTGCCATTAATGTTAAAATCTTAACCTAGTCACTTACAACACTAACACCAAAAAGAAAAAATACTTATGACAAATCTTGATTGGATTAACGCGCCTTTAGCGTCTTTGCATAACGAAGTACGCCAGCAAGGAGAAAACCGCCAAGGCCAGCTGACCAAACCTCCAGGTTCTCTTGGTGCCCTTGAAACTATGGCAGTGAGGTTGTGTGGCATCCAAGGAGTTGATAAACCTAGTGTAGATTCGGCTCAAATCACTGTGTTTGCCGGTGATCATGGTATCGCTGCTGAAGGGGTGTCAGCCTTTCCCCAAGTTGTAACGGGTGAAATGGTGAAAAACTTTTCCCGCGGTGGGGCAGCCATATGCGCCCTCGCAAGACAAAACAATGCGGCTTTTGAAGTAGTGAATTTGGGCACGGTGGTTGAATTAGCAGCCATGGATCATGTGGTTGATAACACGGTCGCGCCAGGCACCGCTAACTTTGCAGTTGAGCCTGCCATGACTCTAGAGCAGCTTTCAAAATGTTTAGAGGCGGGCAAAGGTGCAGTCGATAGAGCCTTGGCTAGTGGCGCCACAGTATTTATTGGTGGTGATATGGGCATTGCCAATACTACAGCTGCTACAGCTCTTGCAGCTTGGGCTACTGGGCAGACAGTAACGAGCTTAGTGGGCCCAGGTACGGGCTTAGATGCAGGTGGCGTCGCTCATAAAGCCCAAGTGATAGAAGCTGCACTTAAGGCACATAAGGCAGCGATGACAAGCCCCGTTGAAGCCTTACGTCATGTTGGGGGCTTAGAAATTGCAGCTCTTACAGGCGCCTATATTCGAGCTGCGCAGGTTGGCATGGCCATTTTAGTTGATGGTTTTATTACAACTTCAGCGGCTATGTTGGCCGCTAAAATCCAGCCAGAAATAAGCCAGTGGATGTTTTTCTCCCATGCTTCAGCAGAGCCTGGGCACAAGGCGATGATGGCATCCTTAGGTGCTGAAACTATGCTTGATTTAGGCATGCGTCTAGGGGAGGGCAGTGGTGCTGGTGTGGCTTTGTCGATCTTAAAAAGTGCCTGTGCTACGCATAACGAAATGGCCACATTTGCAGAAGCTTCGGTTTCTGATAAACCAGCTTGAGCTTAGAGCATTTTATGAAGATCAGCCTACTGCGCCACGGTAAAACAACTTCAGATGGAATCTACCGAGGCCATACTGATGTTGCTTTAACAAAGCAGGGGCTAATGCAAATGCATAACACGGCAAAAACCTTTCAGGTGCCGGTGGATTATCTTGTCACATCTAATTTGCAGCGTTGTGCAAAATTTGCTGCGCAGCTTGAGCCAAAAGAACTCATAGACGAACGTTTTCAAGAAATGTCATTTGGTGATTGGGACGGCAAAGATCGCGCCGAAATTTGGCGCACGCAGCCAGACAAAGTGGAGCAATTTTGGAACGATCCCATGCATTGCAGTGCCCCAAACGGGGAAACAGTAACCCAGTTGCAAGACAGGGCCATGAGCGCTTTTGATGAGCATATTAAAAATGCGATCAAGCTGAACTCTAAGCACATGTTGATCGTGACTCATGGCGGCGTCATTCGGGCCATGGTAGGGGCGATTTTACATATGCAAGCCAAAGGGATGTTTAATTTAAACCTGCCCTACGCAAGTGCCGTGCCTTTGCATGTCATTTGTTTCGAAAATGATCAAGGTCAGTCTGATTATCATGTCAGTGTTGATTTTTGTGCGGCTTAGGAGTGGAGCAATGCTAAAGCAACACTTTCACGCGTTAGTATTAGCTTTTCAGTTTCTGACGCGCATTCCTGTCTATAAAGTATTTCCTATTGCAAGCAGCGTGGCGCCGCCACGGGTGGCTGGTAAAGCACTTCTTTATTACCCGGTAGTTGGCGTTGTTATTGGCGCTTTCATCACTTTGTTGCCATTTCTTATAGTTGAATATGGCCTCGTCATTAACTCGCAATTGCAGGCGGCATTGGTATTGGTGGTTTGGGTGTGGATTACCGGTGGCTTGCATCTTGATGGACTAGGCGACAGCGCAGATGCTTGGTTAGGTGGGTTTGGTGATAAACAACGCACCTTGGATATAATGAAAGATCCTACCTGTGGACCAAGTGCGGTGGTGGTTTTAGTACTCACATTGCTCTTAAAATGGATCGCTTTAAATTTGTTGATACAGCAAGCTTACGAGGTTCCCTTGTTATGGTTAATGTTGGCGTTAGTCCCAATGGTAGCCAGGCTTCAGGTTATGATGCTGGTGATACAAACCCCCTATGTTCGTTCCCAAGGTTTAGGGGAGCAGCTTAAAAACCAAGCCCAAAAAATATGGGTCTGGTGTTGGTTTGTGGCTGCGCTTAGTTTCATGTTGTACCAGCATCTGGAGCTGACTATTACCGTTATTGTTGTTGTAGGGTTAGCTTACTTTAAAATGCGTTCGCTAATGGTACAGCGTATTGATGGTTGGACCGGTGATACGGCCGGTGCAAGTATTGAAATGGTCGAGTTGGCCATGCTGCTTGTTCTTGCAATTGCCACACCCTTCTTAATTTAGCTTGTTTATTACAGGCATTTCAGTAATAACGCGGCTCAGTTTTTAGCGCGCCAACATGAATTCCATTCACATTGCTTCTGAAGCTTTCAACCAGCGTTTAGCGTGAAGCTGACATAATAGCGACTCCTTGATATTGAACAAAAGCAATGGAGTGTATTTTGGATAGCCGTTATTCCTTTGAGTTTTTCCCGCCTAAATCTGATGCCAGTAAGCAAAGTTTTGCAGCTTGCCTTGATGCGCTTTCGCAGTGGCAACCTGAATTTAGTTCAATGACTTACGGTGCTTCAGGTTCTAGCCAAAAAGAAAGCTTTAGTGCGTGCCAGGGGCTGCAGCAAAAAGGGCATGTCTGTGCGGCGCACATTACCGCCGTGAACGCCAGTAAACAAGAGGTGAATAGCGCCGCTAGGGCTTTTGCTGCCCATGGCATTGATCATTTGGTGGCTTTGCGCGGTGATAGTCCACAGGGCCCGTTTAAAGCGGATGCTAATGGTTACGCTTATGCAAAAGAAATGGTGGCAGGCTTTAGAGAGTGGTTTGAAGGCACTATTTCAGTAGCAGGGTATCCAGAAATACATCCAGAAGCATCAAGCGCTGTGGCTGACATTGGTCATTTGAAGACTAAGATTGATGCTGGGGCTGACCAAATTATGACCCAATATTGTTACGATACAGACACAATATTGCGTTTCTCTGACCAGCTACGAAGCCATAATGTACCCGTTATTGTGGGCGTAATGCCTATCCATGATATTGAAGCGATCCAGCGTTTTTCTGCGCGTTGTGGTGCCAGTGTTCCCACCGAGCTTGTGAAGCAGTTTGAGCGCTTTAGCCACAAAGATGACCAATTTAAGTTGGCCGTTGATATTGCGGTAACTCAGATTGAACAACTAGCAAGCCATGGGCTTGATCGGGTGCACTTGTACACCTTAAACCGACACCAATGGGTGCACGGAATTTTAGAGGCTCTAGAGCAGCCAAAACTTCTTAAAAGTGCGTAACTATTAAGCTTGAGGTATAATGCGCGGCTTAATGATATGGATTAAAGATTAGCCGCTCAATGAACCAAAAAGCCAAACCTAAAGCCGTCGTCATCTACTCTGGCGGTATGGATTCATACACTGTTTTGCACCTGGCGTTGCAACAAGGCTATGACGTTCATGCAGTGTCTTTTAACTATGGTCAGCGCCATAGTAAAGAATTGGCTGTGGCTGTTGATGTATGCCAGGGCTTGGGTGTCCCTCATAAGCTTGTCGATATCACCCAAATAAACCAGTTGCTTCAAGGCTCATCGCTCACGTCTACCGACATCGACATCCCCACTGGAGAGTATGAAGAAGAGAATATGAAATCTACTGTGGTTCCTAATCGCAATATGATTTTATTGTCTTTGGCGATTGGCTATGCAGTTTCTATTGAGTCTACCGATGTTTTTTATGGCGCCCATTCTGGTGATCATGACATCTACCCAGATTGCCGCCCTGAATTTGTAGATGCGATGAATGTCGTGTCCGCTATAGCCAACTATGATGATGTTAAAATCATTAGTCCTTTTTTACATGAAAGTAAGCTGGCTATTCTTAAGGCAGGTTTGGCCATGAACCTTGACTATGGGCAAACTTGGACCTGCTATTTGGGCCAAGAAAAAGCCTGTGGCAAATGCGGCTCATGTGTTGAGCGCTTGGGTGCGTTTGCTAAAGCTGGCATCAAAGACCCCGTGCCTTACGTATAGTAATGAACATGTATTCTATCAAAGAAATCTTCTACACCTTACAAGGTGAGGGCGCTCAAGCTGGAAGACCTGCTGTTTTTTGTAGGTTTGCAGGTTGTAACCTTTGGACGGGTAGCGAAGCTAGGCGTGAGGCGAGTATTTGCGATTTTTGTGATACCGACTTTGTAGGCGTAGATGGTACTTTAGGCGGCCGATACACCGCCAAAGCGCTCGCCCAGCGTATTGCCAGTTGCTGGCCAGAGGGTTTGCCAGGGCATCCGTTGGTGGTGCTTACTGGTGGTGAGCCTATGCTGCAGGTCGATGAAGAATTGGTGGGTCATTTGCACCAGCAAGATTTTGAAATTGCAATAGAAACCAACGGCACCCTGCCCGTACCAAGATCCATTGACTGGATTTGTGTGAGCCCCAAAGGCTTGTCTGAAGTGGTGCAGGTGACAGGTGATGAGCTTAAATTGGTTTACCCGCAACGTCATGCAATGCCAGAAAAGTTCGCCGATTTAGATTTTAAAAATTACTATTTACAACCTTTGGACAAATCATACATTGCAACCTCCAAAGATGACGATGATTATGTACAGCAGACTATCGATTATTGTATGCATCATCCACAGTGGCGCTTAAGCCTTCAAACTCACAAAATTACAGGCATCAGGTAATGGAAATATACAAAGATTTTAGCTTTGACTCAGCACATGTCTTACCCAATGTTCCACAAGGTCACAAGTGCGGGCGTTTGCATGGTCATACCTTTAACTTGCGAATTGTGGTGACAGGGCCTGTGGGTGAAACGACGGGTTGGATCATGGATTTTGGCGACATTAAAAAAGCCTTCAAGCCTCTTTATGAACGCCTAGATCATCATTACCTTAATGACATTGCTGGCCTTGAAAACCCCACGAGTGAAGTGATGATTAAGTGGATCTGGCAGGAATTAAAACCTGTGCTGCCAGCCTTGTCGCGTTTAGAACTTAAAGAAACCTGCACCAGCGGTTGTGTTTATAGCGGAGACTAGTCGTGGCAATTGATGGGTTAACGCTTGAAGACATTAAACAGATTCGTGATAGCGTAAAGACGATCGCGCTCGTTGGTCTTTCTCCAAAGCCTCATCGTGCTAGCTATCAGGTCGCTGTGTATTTGCAAGAGTTAGGCTATCAAGTTGTGCCTGTGAACCCCATCCATGAAGAAATATTGGGCCAGAAAAGTTACCCAGACCTTGCTTCTATTCCCTTTGATATAGATATGGTTGATTGTTTTCGTGCCAGTGAAGCTATGGTTGCTTTAGCACAGGAAGTGATTCGAAAAGGCGCCGCGGTGATGTGGATGCAACTTGGTATTGTTAATGCAGATGCCGCCATGGTAGCGCGAGCGGCAGGCATTACAGTGGTGATGGATCGTTGCCCAAAAATTGAATTTCCCAAATTAAGCCAATAATCCATTCTCACTCATTAAGTTTCTTTATTTGATGGCCATGTCCATTAAAGTTTTCTGGGCTAAGCCATGCTTCAAACCGGGCTTGCACATCCGGCCAGTTTTGATCAAGCACACTAAACCATGCTGTATCCCGGTTTCTGTTTTTGTAGATGGTGGCTTGTTTAAAGAGGCCATCAAAACCAAAGCCAAGCCTCTGTGCGGCTTGTTTTGAGCCGGCATTATTATTGTCACATTTCCATTCGTAGCGTCGATAGCCCAATTCAAAAGCGTGTTTCATCATTAAATACATTGCTTCTGTAGCTGCTCTGGTCTTTTGCAACACAGGCGAATAATTAATATGGCCCACTTCAACAACACCCACTTCTGGTTGAATGCGCAAGTAAGAGGCAACTCCCGAAGCTTTGCCTGTGGCTTTATCAATAATCGCGAAAAATAACGGGTCTTGGCTTTTACTGTGATGGTAGATCCAATCACTAAGATGAATTTGGCTATCAAATGGGCCATAAGGCAAGTAGGTCCAAAGTTTATTTTCTTGATCCTCAGCAAATGATGCCCATAGCTGTTCAGCATGTGTTGTCGCATCAAGCGGTTCCAGACGGCAGTATACGCCATCCAACAAAGCATGAAGCGGACGCGTACACGGTTGCCAGTTTGGCAGTGGCGCCCCTATGGGCTGACCCAAGTGATTCAAATGTTCTGACATAAAGCTCTTAATGCTGTTTAGTAATCTGTTAATAGTAGCCGATACTGCCTTTAACGCCACGCATTTTATACCAAATCATCACTAACATGCGCTGATAAAGCCGTGGGTTAGGCCTGCCCAATATAGTCACTATCAGTTATAATAAAAACTGATTCAGTCATATCTAAATACCACCGCTTTTGGTAACGCTAAATGTTCGAAATTAATCCCTACATCCTCACTATGAAAGACCTCGCACAGCGCACTGATGTGCTTAGGGGGTATCTTTGACTATGCTGGTAAGCAAGAGCGTTTAGAAGAGGTTGAGCGAGAATTAGAACAACCTGATGTGTGGAATGACGCAGATCGTGCGCAAGCGCTAGGTAAAGAACGCTCTATGCTTGAAGGGGTGGTGAACACCATCGACAGCATGGATACAGGCCTTGTTGACGCCAAAGAACTGTTAGATCTTGCAGTTGAAGAGAATGATGAAGAGACTCTAGATGAAGTGCAGGTGGAGCTTGATTCACTTACTTTGAGCCTGGAAAAATTAGAATTTAGGCGGATGTTCTCAGGTGAAATGGATCCTAATGCCGCCTTTTTAGATATCCAATCAGGTTCAGGTGGCACCGAGGCCCAAGACTGGGCGAGCATGATTTTAAGAATGTACCTGCGCTGGGGCGAACAAAAGGGCTTTAAGGTAGAGCTAATGGAAGTCAGTGATGGGGATGTTGCTGGTATTAAAAGTGCAACCATTCGTTTTGAAGGGGACTATGCATTTGGCTGGTTGCGAACAGAAACGGGTGTTCACCGGTTAGTGAGAAAATCTCCGTTTGATTCTAGTAGCAGGCGTCATACCTCCTTTGCATCAGTCTTTGTGTCACCAGAAATTGATGATGACATCGACATTGAAGTGAACCCAGCAGACATAAGAGTAGATACCTATCGTGCGAGTGGCGCAGGTGGTCAACATGTTAACAAAACTGACTCTGCGGTGCGTTTAACACATGGACCATCAGGCATTGTGGTACAGTGCCAAAACCAACGCTCGCAGCATCAAAACCGAGACTCTGCGATGAAACAGTTGCGTGCAAAGCTATACGAGCAAGAGATTCTCAAGCGCCAAGAAGCCTCGCAAGCCCTAGAAGACACTAAGTCTGATATCGGTTGGGGCAGCCAAATTCGATCTTATGTGCTGGATGATCAACGCATCAAAGACTTACGTACCAATGTTCAAACCGGTGGTTGTGATAAGGTTCTTGATGGCGACCTAGACCAATTCATTGTGGCTAGCTTAAAAGCTGGTTTATAAACTTAGTAACAATTTTACCCAACAGTAGACCCAAGACTTATGAATGACACTAACGAAAGTTTAATGCAAGACGACAACAAACTCATTGCTGAGCGCCGTGCAAAATTAGCTAAACGTCGCGAAGAAGGGAATGCATTTCCAAATGATTTTCGCCGTGACAGCTATGCTCAAGATTTACAAGATTCACACGGTGATAAAGACAAACCAGAGCTTGAAGCTTTGGCTTTGCCAGTAAAGGTTGCAGGACGCATTATTCGAAATCGTGGTGCTTTTATGGAGCTACAAGACGTTTCTGGACGTATTCAGCTTTATGTTAACCGTAAAGTGCTATCAACAGAGCAGTTAGCTGAATTAAAAACTTGGGATCTTGGTGACATCGTGGGTGTGGCTGGAGTGCTGCAAAAGTCGGGTAAGGGTGATTTGTTCGTGGATATGGTTGATCCACAGTTGCTAACTAAAGCCTTGCGTCCATTGCCGGATAAGCATCATGGCTTAGCCGATCAAGAGATGCGCTACAGGCAGCGTTATGTTGATCTTATTGTGAATGAAGAATCACGTAAAACATTTATGACCCGAACCCGCATCGTTGAGGCAATTCGCCAATACTTAATTACGCGCGAGTTTATGGAAGTAGAAACGCCAATGATGCAGGTCATTCCTGGCGGTGCTTCAGCACGTCCATTCATTACCCATCATAATGCGCTAGATCGTGACATGTACCTTAGAATCGCTCCTGAACTGTATTTAAAGCGTTTGGTTGTGGGTGGTTTTGAGAGAGTGTTCGAAATTAACCGTAACTTCCGCAACGAAGGCCTTTCTACGCGTCATAACCCAGAATTCACCATGTTGGAGTTTTACTGGTCTTATGCTGATTTTAGAGACTTGATGGATTTAACAGAAGGCATGTTGCGCCATATTGCAGAATCTGTAATGGGCAATACTAAGATCACCTATCAAGGCAGCGAATATGATTTTGCACAGCCTTTCCAGCGCATTTCTGTGTTTGATTCTATCCTGCACTACAACCCTAGCATTAAAGCTGGCGAACTAGCGGATGAAAACGGAGCACGGGCAATTGCTGAAGGCTTAGGTATCCCGCTTAAACCTTATTATGGGCTGGGTAAGGTACAAATAGAAATTTTTGAAAAGACCGTAGAAGACCGCCTAGATCAACCTACTTTTATTACTGAATACCCAGCTGAAGTTTCACCTTTGGCAAGGCGCAATGACCAAGATCCATTTGTCACAGACCGTTTTGAGTTTTTCGTTGGTGGCCGCGAAATCGCTAATGGTTTCTCAGAGCTCAACGATGCTGAAGATCAGGCAGAGCGCTTCTTAGCTCAAGTAGCCGAAAAAGACGCAGGCGATGATGAAGCCATGCATTATGATGCTGACTACATTGCCGCTCTAGAATACGGCATGCCCCCAACGGCAGGTGAAGGTATTGGCATAGACCGTTTGGTGATGCTATTTACAGATGCGCCTTCTATACGCGACGTGCTGCTGTTCCCTCATATGCGCCCTGAAGCCAAATAGCTAAAAGCCCTGCAATGCTTCATTCCGTTTGGCAAAATGCACATCTTGGCCAGCTCGATAAGGGCTGGCAAAAGGTGTTTGAAGCTTGCTTGAATGATCCAGAAATGGAGGCTTTAGCAAGCTTTCTACAAACCCACATAGATCAAAATATAGCGCTGTTGCCTGTCCAAAGTGACTGGTTTAATGCCTTTAAATTGACGCCTCTTAAGCAAGTGAAAGTGGTTGTCTTAGGGCAAGATCCTTATCACGGCTTTGAAAAAGGCCAACCTCAAGCCCATGGTTTAAGTTTTTCTGTGAACGAGGGGGTGAAAGTACCGCCGTCTTTAAGAAATATTTTCAAAGAACTAGAAAGTGACCTTGACCTAAAACCTTGCGTACATGGCAACTTAACCCAGTGGGCTGAGCGTGGAGTGCTGTTGTTAAATACAGTACTTACGGTTGAGAGTGGAAAAGCTGGTGCTCATCAAAATAGAGGTTGGGAACATCTCACAGACCAAGTGATCAAAGTGATTAGCCAAAATCTAACGAATGTTGTGTTTATGCTATGGGGTAAGCCCGCGCATGCTAAGGCTGGCCTTATTGACGCCGAAAAGCACCTGGTACTTCAAGCAGCGCATCCTTCTCCTTTGTCAGCCTATCGTGGTTTTTTAGGATGTGCTCATTTTTCAAAAGCGAACCACTATTTACAGCAAACAGGTCAAGGTGCCATTGATTGGCAACTTGAGCCCATTGCTCTAGAACCCGATCAAATCCAGCTTATTTAACTTACAGTTGGACAGTGCAGTGCCAGCTATAATTTGATGCGCTCAAATACTTGTGGGTCTATGGTGTAAGGTAACTGGTTGAGGCTAATCTTTGAGTCTAAGTCCTGGTGAATGTGCAATTCTTCTTCGGCCTCTTGGCGGGTGATCACCGCAGTAAAGTGATAAGTGTTGGCTTTGGTAGTAGCCACGCTAGTAATGCGCCCCACATTTTTACGCTTAACACTGTCAATTTGCTGGCCAATGACCACTTCTTGAGTTGAGCTTAGTTCACCGATCATAAGGTGGCGTTTAAGCTTACCCAAATACTGCATACGTGCCACAATTTCTTGGCCAGTGTAACAGCCCTTTTTAAAATTGATCGCTCCTGTTTCTTGCAAATTTAACATCTGTGGTACAAAACTGTCTGTAATTGAAGGCGTGATGTACATCTGCCCTTTCGCGATTTGCAAAAGCTCCCACTGATTTGATTCAACTTCAGTTGCGTGTTGCGCTAGAGTTTCTATTAGTTTGGTTTTCAAGCTTGGATCGCAATACACAATAAATTCATCGCTTTCACTATTATTGCACCAACTGACACCGTATGCGCTTTGAACACAGTGAATCATATCTTTCTGCTTAGCTGCTGGAATACTGCCAAAAGTTTGCTTTATAGCTTGTTGGGCTGCGCTACCCCATACTGACAAGCAACACCAATTTTCACTTGCATCTGCGAGCACCGCTTTAGAAAAAACAATGTATTTGCCCATCGCCTGGTGCACGGTGGCTACCATAGTTTTGGGCATGTGCATCAAAATGGTATCCCCGTGGGCAATGACATCGAAGTTGGCGATAACATTACCTTTAGGCGTGCAATAGGCGCCTGCCTGGCCTGATTCGACGCTTACCTTGGTGACGTCGCAAGTGACCTGACCCTGTAAGAATTTCTGTGCATCTGGGCCGCTTAAACTTAGACTGCCAAATTGTTCCAAAGAGCAAAAATACGTGTTATTCATAATTTTAAATAGTCTAAATAATGATGCCAAGAGGGCATAAGGAATGAGTTTGCGCTAAACTTCACGCTGTGCACACATGGTATGGGTTAACACGGAGGAATTCAATGTTGAATGAAGCAGAATTAAGGCGTCAAATTTGGCACAGTCGTCGCGGTATGCTGGAATTGGATGTGTTGCTTGGGCCGTTTGCGGCCAATCGGCTAGCTTTGCTTAGTGATGAGCAGCAAAAAACTTACGTACGCTTGTTGGCTCACCAAGATCCAGACTTATTCACTTGGTTTATGGGACATGGTTCAAGTGGAGACAAAGACCTTGATGCGATGGTAGAACTAGTAAAAGACTATGCTCGTTCGAGCACAGTTCAAGGTTAAACCTTCCATCACTCTGGCTAAGGTTGCAGCTATAGTGTGGGTGGTTTTAAGCTTTTGCAGCTTCGGTATTTTCCAAAATCTTTGGTTCGCCCTTGCTTATTCAGCTTTTGCTTTAGAGCTGACGCGCCGTTGGGTTTTACGCTATGCGTTATTAAAGAGCGATAACAGCGTTGTTGGCATCAGTTTTACCCCTGAAGAGTTTTGTTTTTATCTTAATAACGGTGACCAAATTACTGGCCAGATGATGCCTAAGTCGGCATTACATCCGCTTTTTATTTCATTGTTTATCGTCGATGCCAGTGGGAAAAAGTTTTGGCTTGCGCTAACCCAGGATAGCGCCATGCCTGATGATTTGAGACGGCTTAGAGTATTTGGCCGTTGGTATACACAAGCCCCCCTAGTTTTGTAGGGCTTTATTGCCAGTCAAAATTATCCGGGGTTATTATAGTGTTGCGAGCGATGTGTTGGGTTTCTGGATAATCTAGCGTGTAATGCAAGCCACGGCTTTCCTTTCGCTGTTGGGCACTTTGTATAATAAGTGAGGCCACCAAGGCTAGGTTTCGCAGTTCAATCAGATCTGGGCTCACTCTGTAGTTACTGTAAAACTCATCAATTTCACTGAGTAATAAATCCACTCTGTGTTTGGCGCGGGTTAAACGCTTATCGGTGCGTACAATACCCACATAGTCCCACATAAACCTTCTAAGCTCATCCCAGTTATGAGAGATGATGACGTCCTCGTCCGAATCTTTAACCTGGCTTTCATCCCAATTAGGGATGACTGGATTAAAAAGTGTATCGGACCAGTTATTTTCAATGTGTTTGGCAGCTGCATGCCCATAAACGAAACATTCAAGCAGTGAATTGCTGGCAAGCCTATTAGCGCCGTGTAAGCCAGTAAATGCGGTTTCACCGACTGCATAAAGGCCTTCAATGTCGGTCATGCCATTTTGGTTGGTCATTATGCCGCCACAGGTATAGTGGGCTGCAGGCACTACCGGAATGGGTTCAACCGCAATGTCGATGCCAAGTTCCATGCACCTTTCGTAGATATTAGGAAAATGACTTTGGACAAATTCACGGCCGCGATGGCTGATATCTAGGTAGACACAATCATCACCTAAACGTTTCATTTCATGGTCTATGGCACGGGCAACAATGTCCCTTGGTGCCAATTCTAAACGCTCATCAAAGCGATGCATGAAAGGTTCGCCATTGGCTAAAACTAGCTTGCCACCTTCACCACGTATCGCTTCGGTGATGAGGAATGATTTTGCCTGTGGGTGGTAGAGGCAAGTGGGGTGGAACTGGTTGAATTCCATGTTTGCAACCCGACATCCAGCACGCCATGCCATGGCAATGCCATCCCCTGAAGAACCATCAGGGTTGCTGGTGTATAGATAAACCTTGCTTGCGCCACCTGTAGCTAAGATCACACACTGAGCTTTAAACGCGTTGACATGGCCCGTTTGTTGATCCAGCACATAGGCCCCTACGCAGCGGTTACCAGAGATGCCTAGCTTGGTATGAGTGATCAGGTCTACGGCCACCTGATGATGCAGTAGGTCTAAGTTTTTAGCTTCTGTGGCACGCTCTAAAAGAGTGGAAGTCACAGCTTTGCCCGTCCAATCTTCGGCATGAATTATGCGTCTATGGCTGTGCCCACCTTCTTTGGTAAGATGATAGCCTGTCGGGTCCGCTTCATCCTCAGTAAATGGCACCCGTTGATCGATTAACCAATCAATGCTGGCGCGAGCTTGCTCTACGGTAAATTGAATGGCTTCACGACTGCCAAGGTGGGCACCAGCGATGAGAGTGTCTTGAATGTGATTGTCGATGCGATCCTGTTGATCAAGCACGGCAGCGATGCCGCCTTGGGCCCAGCCAGAAGCACCTGCGCCGAGCTCATCTTTACTGATTACGGCAACCTTTCTTTTGGCGGCAAGTTTTAACCCTAAACTTAGGCCTGCGGCACCTGATCCTATGATCAGTACATCATATTGAAAATCTTGTTGCATAAAAGCTGTTTTAGGAAATCGCTCTGGTCATTCATTATAGCTTTAACAGCTAGGCTGGGGGAATGATTAATATTCTTGTAGCGCTCAATAAACCTTTTAGAATCAGATGAATATAGTGCCAGAAGAATCAATCTGTTGTACTCTTGTGGTACTGACTTATTACAATATTTGTCTTCCAAACCCGCAGCGTATTCTATTTTAAGGAAATTGAAGTGCCAAGCGATCAGCCCGCGTCCCCTTCAGCTCCAACAGATCAGCAGCTTGTAAAGCGTGTACAGGCTGGAGACAAGCGTGCCTTTGATTTACTCGTCCTTAAATATCAGCACAAAATCATAAGCTTAGTGGGTCGTTATGTGAAAGACCATCATGAAGCGATGGATGTGAGCCAAGAGGCGTTCATTAAGGCCTATCGTGCGCTAGCAAACTTTCGAGGCGACAGCCAGTTTTATACTTGGCTTTATCGGATTGCCATCAACACTGCCAAAAACCATTTAGTGTCCAGAAGCAGGCGCCCGCCTGACGTTGATGTGGAAGCCAATGAATATGGTGATTACGGAAGTGCTGACGTGATGGCGGATGTGGACACGCCCGAAAACTTAATGGCCCGTGACCAGTTGCAAGATAAAGTGTTTGCCACTTTGGAGAAGTTGCCAGAGGATTTAAAAACTGCGCTCACTTTACGAGAGTTTGAAGGCATGAGTTATGAAGAGATTTCGCAAGTAATGGACTGTCCTGTAGGTACAGTTCGCTCTCGAATTTTCAGAGCGCGTGATGCGATCGATAAGGAAGTGGCAAAGCTTATGGATAAGAATTAGCGATGGCTAAACTTTATAAAAATAATATTGAACCAAATGTGACTTTCGGCGTCTTAATCTCCGTAAGCTTAATTTAGGAAGCAAAGTTTTGGCAGTTTCACAAAAAAATTCTGATTTAACCATTGATAGCTCCGTGCGAGAATCTATATCGTCCTTGATGGATAATGCAGCCCAGCCTTTAGAGTTACAGAGGGTATTAAAGGCTAGCGATAACGATGAGCAAGTCAGGTTGCAGTGGGCTCGCTACCAGTTAGCAAGTGCAGTGCTCAAAAAAGAAACAACACAGGCTAGTTTGTCGCTTTCATTTGCAGACAGCGTTGCACAAGCGATTGACGCAGAGCCAAATTGCGCCCCACAAAACGTTGATAGCGCCTCTGCAGTTTCTAAGGTATCACCAAAAATAAGGTTCTTTGAGAAATTCTGGCAACCAGCAGCGGGCTTAGCTGTAGCTGCTAGTGTGACTATGGTTATGGTTTTGGGTGCTCAGCGGCTCAGCGTTTCCGCGTTACCAGAGGTCATGCCAGCGCAGCAAGGTATCGTTTTACTTGAGCCAGGTAATAGCAATGATAATATCGCGCTGTTTAGTACTGCAGGTTCTTCTGCTGGCCAATTGAATACCAATGATATTTTGCGCATCCAGGCGCCCGTGCAGGCCTTGAACGCGGCTGAAGCAGATTGGTTGGTTGATGATCTGCCAGAGGGTTTTGTACTAACCCATCGTACACTCAACACCTCGGGTTTGATTCCAAGAGAAGAGCTGCGTTACAGCAATGGGGTAGATAGCTTCAAGCTTTACGTTGAACCACTTGAGGGCAGAACAATTACACAAGGTCATGCCTTTGCCGGGCCAAATTTGGTTCTAGGGCAATCGTTCTCCCATGATGGCAAGCCAATGTTTATCACCTTAGTGGGTCAGCTAAGCCTTTTGGAAGGCGAGCAGGTGGCCAATTCTGTGGTATCCTCAATATCTAAGTAATCATGTTTGAACGCTTCAAGGCGTAACTATGGAAATTTCAGAATCCTCTTCTGATGGTATGATTGAACAGGCAGCTTACGTTCATAAGCTTGATCAAAGCACTGTGTGGCTTGACACGATTCGGCTTAGCACATGCAATTCATGTACGATGAAAAGTGGCTGTGGTCAGCGTCTCATGAACCAAGCAACAGATTGCAAACGCTCTCGTATTGCTCTTCCACTTTTAGACAATGTTAGTTTGCAGGTAGGCGACGAAGTGGTGCTTGGAATCCCTCAACAGGCATTTATAAAAGCTAGTTTGCTCACTTTTGCCATGCCCTTGGTGGTGCTTGTTTTGTTTGCAGTGGCGGCTCAATTGAGCCAATTTTCCGAGCCAATGATTGTGGTCTCAGCTCTCCTTGGCTTGGCTTCAGGCTTACTTTTGGTGCGCTGGTATAGTTCACGTAAGTCTGTTCTAAACGCTTCACAATGGCACCCTGTCATTTTGAGAAAACAAACGACGCCACAAGCGCAAGAGCAAGAGCAAGAGCTTCAATTTAGGCCTTAAGCAGCCTTCAAAACTGGCCGGATCAGGCCTAAATAATATTCTAGAAAGGCTTAGCAAAGCTTTGCAAACGTTTGTAAAAGTGGTCGACTCTGCCTCTTAAAACCTTAACTATTAATAATGAGTTTATTTTTAAGGATCCAAAATGACGTCTAAGTTTATATCAAATTCAAAACTTGCTTTCATTGTTTGGCTGTCACTGCACTGGGCGAGTGTCGTTCATGCCGCTTCATATCCAGACTTTACTGTGTTAGTTGAAAAAGCTTCCCCAGCGGTAGTGAACATCAGTACCACACAGAATTCCCAGCAAAGGCAGACGCAGCTGAATTCGCAGGGCCCAAGTCAAGGCCAAATTCCAGATATGTTTAAAGACTTTTTTGGTAGGCAGGCACCCCAAGAAAAGTCACCTCAACGTCGGCGCGATCCGCAGCCTCAATCTACAGGCTCCGGTTTCTTAATTAGTGATAATGGGTATATTCTCACCAACCACCATGTCGTAAAGGATGCCGATAACATTATTGTGGCTTTAAAAGACCGGCGCGAGATGGAAGCTGAGCTAATAGGCAGTGATCCCCGCTCAGATTTGGCGCTGATAAAAATTGATGCCCAAGACCTTCCTTTTCTAGAAATGGCAGATTCAGACCAGCTAAAGGTAGGCGAGTGGGTACTTGCTATCGGATCTCCTTTTGGATTTGACCACTCTGTGACTGCGGGTATCGTGAGTGCTAAAGGCCGTAGTCTTCGCTCCGAAACCTATGTGCCTTTTATTCAAACCGATGTTGCGATCAACCCCGGTAACTCAGGGGGGCCTTTGTTTAATCTAAAAGGTGAAGTTGTGGGTATCAACTCACAGATCTATACCCGATCTGGTGGCTTTATGGGTGTAAGTTTCGCTATTCCAAGTAACACCGCCAAAGTAGTAGCGGCTCAACTCAAAGAAAATGGTCAAGTCGCACGAGGCTGGTTAGGTGTGCAAATACAAGAAATAAGCCAAGATTTGGCTGAATCTTTTGGCTTAGATAGTGCAGCAGGCGCTCTGGTTTCGCAGGTATTGGATGATAGCCCTGCATTAGCTGCTGGCATTGAAGTGGGCGATGTCATTACTGAAGTGGATGGCAACACTATTATTTCTTCATCTCAAGTTGCTCACTTCGTTGGGGCTATCGTGCCTGATAGAAGCATCGTGATTAAAGTGGTAAGAGGCGGCGAAAAGGTAGACGTTGATGTGATCATTGGTCAATTACCTCAGCCTGTGGCTGCTGTACAAAGCGCTGTTGAGCCAGGTAAATATGTTGATAGAATGGCAATGAGAATAGGGCCCTTATCCAGCGATAAAGCCCAACAGTGGCGAATCCGAACCGGTGTGGAGGTCTTGCAAATTGACGCAGGTGTGGCGCAGCAATTAGGTTTGTTAGTGGGCGATGTGATTACTAGTATGGCGAACCAGCGGATTTCAAGCGTAGGCCAGTTCTTTGAACTCACTAATGCGTTGCCTAAGCAACGCTCTATTGCATTGCGTATTGTGCGAGATGGCAGGCCAATGTTCGTTGCCTTTAGGTTGAACGACTAAGCGCCAAAGGTTAGTTTATTTCTACAAAAAACGCCCTCAATTGAGGGCGTTTTTATAGGTGAGTCAAACATACATTTACTGTATTAAATCGCCCACTCTAACTACTTTAAGGGTGTTGGTGCCGCCGTGCGCTGAAACATAGTCGCCTTTAGAGATCAGGACAATGTCGCCGTCTTTGACTACGCCTAAGGTTTTTAGCTGTTCAACCGACACATGGTTGACCTGGTCGTTATCAATGACCTTAGAATCAAATGGGTGAGTAATCACTCCGCGGTATAGACATACACGACGCTGTGTTTTTTCTTGAGGCGTAAAAGCAAAAATTGGAATGCCTGAGCTAATGCGTGACATCAAGAGTGGGGTTTTGCCCGTTTGAGTCATACAGATAATTGCACGCACACCTGCCAAGTGGTTGGCTGCGTACATCGCACTAAGTGCCACACTTTCATCAATGCTGTGCACTGCAATATCGACACGATGCGAAGACTTATGAGAGTTTCTGTGTTGTTCTGCACCAAGACAAACTCTCGCCATTGCTTCTACTGTTTGAGCGGGGTAGTCACCCACAGCAGTTTCAGCTGAAAGCATTACCGCATCGGTACCATCCATAACCGCATTGGCTACGTCTGAAACTTCAGCACGCGTAGGCATTGGGCTTGTGATCATCGACTCCATCATCTGCGTAGCAGTGATAACAATACGATTAAGTCTGCGGGTATGCTTGATAATGTCCTTTTGAACACCTACTAAAAGTGCATCACCAATTTCTACCGCTAAATCACCACGGGCAACCATGACGCCTTCAGAGGCTTCAATGATGCCCTTAAGTGTGTCAGTTTCGATGGCCTCGGCGCGTTCAATTTTAGCAATTAGCCCTGCTGAACTGTTGGCTTGTTCAAGCAAGGCGCGCGCTTCTTCCATGTCGCCTGCATTTCTAACAAAAGAAATGGCAATGTAATCAGCGCCAATTTCAGCGGCTGTCATTAGGTCTGCTTTGTCTTTATCAGTAAGAGCAGGTGCCGAGAGGCCACCACCTTGTAGGTTAATACCTTTGTTGTTGGACAACGGACCGCCAACTTCTACAGTGGTAAATACTTTGTTTTCTTCAACTCTTTCTACTTTTAGAACAATACGGCCATCATCGAGTAATAAAATATCATCCTTGTTTAGGTCTTTACCAAGCTCTGGAAAATCTAAGCCTACCGCTTGATCTGTGCCCGAATCCAAATCCATTTTTGGATCTAGAATAAAGCTCTGGCCATTAGATAGCTGGACTTTGTTTTCTAAAAAACGAGCAATACGTACTTTAGGGCCTTGTAAGTCAGCAAGTATTGCAACATGGCGACCTACTTTTTTAGCGGCTTTTAGTACTGTATTGGCTCGATCCTTGTGATCTTGGGCACTCCCGTGAGAGAAGTTGAGACGGACAACGTCTGTGCCTGCAGCGATGATATTCTCAAGTGCTTCTTGGCTGCTAGTTGCAGGGCCTAATGTGGCAACAATTTTAGTGCGTCTTAAATTCATGGTAAGTATTTATCTGTCCAAAATTAAAAAGTGAAGTAAAGAGATTTCAATTAACGCGACATCAATGCCAAGCTTGTGTCTAGCATTCTGTTCGAGAATCCCCACTCGTTATCATACCATGACATTACTTTAACCAAGTTGCCCTGAACGCAAGTCTGGCTACTGTCAAAACATGAAGACTTAGAGCTGTGATTAAAATCTACAGAAACTAGCGGCTTATTAACGTATTCCATTACGTGGGCTAAATCAGGGTTGTTGCTGATCGCATCGTGCATGGCTTTGTTCACTGCTGCGGCATCGGTGTTAGCTTTGGTTATGAAGGATAAATCAACCACGGAAACATTGATGGTAGGTACACGCATCGCCATCCCATTCAAGCGGCCAGAAAGCTCAGGCAAAACAAGCCCTACAGCTGCAGCTGCGCCAGTTTTGGTTGGGATCATTGACTGTGTTGCAGAGCGGGCACGATAAAGATCGCCATGCATGCCATCCGTTAGCAATTGGTCGTTGGTATAGGCGTGGATGGTGGTCATTTGGCCTTGCTCAATGCCAAAAGCTTCGTTAAGAACTTTGGCCATTGGGGCTAAGCAGTTAGTGGTGCAAGATGCATTTGAGATAATGCGCTCTTCACCTGTTAGCGTGTCGTGGTTAACACCGTATACAATAGTGGCATCAAGATCGGTGCCTGGTGCAGAAACAATCACTTTGCTAGCTCCAGCATCAATATGTGCTTGGCATTGGTTACGCTTAGTGAATAGGCCTGTACATTCAAGCACAAGGTCAATTTTCAGTTCAGCCCATGGCAATTGGCTAGGATCGCGCTGTTGGAAAAGCTTAATGCGGTCATCGTTAATGAAAAGGTGATCATCATCATGGGCGATGTTGCCATTGAAGCGGCCATGAACACTGTCAAATTCCAACAGATGGGCATTTGTTTTTGCAGGGCCCAAGTCGTTCACAGCGACAATTTCAATCTGTGAGTAAGGGCTTGATAGTGGCTTTTCGTATAAAGCGCGAACGATATTGCGACCGATACGGCCAAAGCCATTAATGGCAACTCTGATAGTCATTGGATTTTTCCTAATAAAACTTTGATGTTGTTATATTACATACATATCTTATCAATTTCAATATTCCATGAGGCTGCAAGGTTTTAAAACACTGGGTTATTTGTTAATATTACTGAAATGTATGCATTAAAGGTATTGTTATGAATCCCGTTGTTAATCAAGTTACTCAAGACATTATTGAGCGCAGTAAAAAGAGTAGGGGCGACTACTTAGCGAATATGGAAGCAGCCAAGGGCAGCAGGGTGAGTCGCTCTACACTTTCTTGCGGCAACTTAGCTCATGGTTTCGCGGCATGCTCGCAAGATGATAAAGATCGTTTAACGATGATGGATAGCGCAGACGTTGCTATTGTGTCGTCATATAACGACATGCTTTCTGCCCATCAGCCATTTGAGCGTTATCCTCAATTGATTAAGTCTGCGATCAGAGATATGGGCAGCGTGGCCCAGTTTGCTGGCGGCGTGCCTGCTATGTGTGATGGGGTGACGCAAGGGCAGCCAGGCATGGAGCTTAGCCTTTTTAGTAGAGACGTTATCTCAATGTCTACTGCAGTGGCTTTGTCTCACAATATGTTTGATTCGGTTTTGTGCCTTGGTGTGTGCGATAAAATCGTTCCAGGATTATTGATCGGAGCCCTAAGTTTTGGTCACTTGCCGGTTATCTTTGTGCCAGCAGGGCCTATGCCTTCAGGTTTACCCAACCAAGAAAAAGCACGCATACGCCAGCTCTATGCTGAAGGAAAAGTTGGCAGGGAAGAATTATTGGCGTGTGAGTCAGCCTCTTATCATAGTGCTGGTACCTGCACTTTCTATGGCACTGCCAATAGCAACCAGTTGTTAATGGAAGTGATGGGCCTGCATTTACCGGGCTCTTCTTTTGTAGCACCAGATGGGTCATTGCGTGATGCATTAACCACAGCTGCAGCTGAACAATCGGTTAGGCTAACGCACAAATCGGCCAATCAAGAATTGGCTCAGATTGTGTCAGAAAAGACGATTGTTAATGCCATTATTGCATTGCTAACAACGGGTGGTTCTACCAACCATACCATTCACTTGATCGCTATTGCACGCGCTGCTGGGATTATCATTACTTGGGATGATTTCTCTAAATTGTCGACTGTTATCCCAAGTTTGACGCGTATTTACCCTAACGGTAATGCCGACATTAATGTATTCCATGCTGCAGGCGGCGTGCCGTTTTTGGTGAAAACTTTACTAGAGCATGGTTTGTTACACGAAGATGTTGAAACCATTCTTGGCCACGGCTTAAACAAATACTGCCAAGAACCTAAGGTCATCGATGGCAAGTTAGTGTGGCAGGATGCGCCTTCTGTTAGCGCAGATTTAGACGTATTAAGGCCCGCTGATCAGCCTTTTTCTCCAACGGGCGGTCTTGTTACTTTGCAAGGCAACATTGGACGCGGTGTCGCTAAGGTATCAGCGGTTAAAACTGAACATTGGGTAGTTGAAGCGCCTGCAAAAGTATTTGAAAGTCAGTCAGACTTTGAAGATGCGTTTAAGCGTGGCGAACTAGAGCAAGATTTTATTGCTGTGTTAAGATTCCAGGGCCCACAAGCATGCGGTATGCCAGAATTACACAAACTCACACCTTACCTAGGTGTGCTGCAGGATCGTGGTTTTAAAGTAGCACTTGTTACTGATGGAAGAATGTCTGGCGCTTCTGGCAAAGTGCCTGCTGCCATACACCTTTACCCTGAAGCAAAAGCAGGTGGGCTTATTGGTAAGGTCATTGATGGCGACTTGATCAAATTAGACTGCCACAATGGTACTCTAGAGTTATGTGTTGATAGCGACACTCTAGCCACCAGAGCTCAAGCTTCGCACCAGATAGAAGCCACTTTTGGTATGGGCAGAGAAATGTTTGCTAATATGAGAAACCAAGTCAGCGCTGCTGAGTTGGGCGCTAGCACTTGTGTGTAGCAAAGTGCATTGATTCTAGAGTCACTTATGTCTGAGTATAATTTGGTTGCCGATGTTGGCGCTACTAATGCCCGTTTTGCTTTAACGCAAGGGCTCGCCCATGACTTGCTGAATATTGAAATTTTGCCGTGTGCAGATTATGAGAGCATAGAAGCTGCGGCCCTCACTTATCTTAAAAATCACGATAAGTTAGGTGTCATCGCTAATGTTTGTATTGCCATTGCTGGCACCGTTCACTTAGATCAATTTCAATTGGCTAACAATCATTGGTTTGTTGATAAAGCCAAGGTTAATCAAGCCCTTGATGCTGAGGTGCTATGGATTAATGATTTTACGGCTCAAGCTTGGGCAATGTCGCAAATTGAGCCGGATCAACTTTTAACCATAAAAGAAGGTCAGCCCGTTGAACGTGGCAATCGCTTGGTGATGGGGCCTGGCACAGGCATGGGCGTTGCTGGCCTTGTGGCACATAATAATGGGTGGTTGCCGGTGATGGGCGAAGGCGGCCACGTCAGCGTGTCGGCAACCAATGTTGTGCAAGCTCAAATTTTAGAATTCATGCTACACCAGTTTGATCATGTGTCAGTTGAGCGCTTACTCTCTGGCTCTGGCATGATGAACCTATACAACGCGATGGCACATATTCGTGGTGCTGCGCAAACTTTACAAACTCCAGCTGAAGTTGTGGCTAATGCGCTAAAAGATGAGCCTGATGCACTAGCACATGAAACTCTTAGCGTGTTTTGTGACATGGTGGCTAATGCGGTTGCAAACAATGCATTAACACTTGGCGCTGTGGGTGGGGTTTATTTAACGGGGGGTATTCTTCCTCGCATGAAAAAATTCCTTCTAGAAAGCGATTTTAATTCTATCTTTGTTAATAAAGGTAGGACTTCGGCTTTCCTTAAAAATATACCAATTTATCTGTGTACCGCAGAGCAACCTGGCCTGCAAGGCTCGGTAATTGCACTGCATGACCAACTTGGGAGACACAATGTTACAGCTTGAAAATTCAAAACACTGGCATAAGCTACAAGAGCTTGCCGTAAAATATCGCGACACACACCTAAGGGAATTGTTCGAACTTGAGGGCAATCGTTTTGATGATTACTCTATTAAGCTTAACAACCTATTACTAGATTACTCTAAAAACTGTCTTACCCCTGAAATCATGGAGTCATTGTTCGGCTTAGCTAAAGACATGAATTTAAGCGCTGCCATTGAGGGTATGTATCAGGGCGAAAAAATCAACGTCACCGAAGATCGCGCAGTACTTCACACGGCCCTTCGCAACAGAAGCAACTCACCTGTGTTTGCTGATGGCGTTAACGTGATGGACATGATTAATGCTGAGCTTGAGCATATGCGCACATTTGTTGAAAAAGTGCGTACTGGTGAATGGCTTGGTTATTCAGGTAAGCGGATTACAGATGTTGTCAACATCGGTATTGGTGGGTCTAACTTAGGGCCTAAGATGGTGACACAAGCGCTTCGCTCATACGCGGATTCCACCATTCGAGTGCACTTCATTTCTAACATTGACGGCGTTGAAATTGCCGAAATACTCAGGCCCCTAAATGCTGAGCAAGTGTTGTTTGTGGTGGCCTCAAAAACCTTCACTACGAGTGAAACCATGACCAATGCGCAAACCGCTAGAAACTGGTTGATGGCTTCGGCATTTGATGAACGTGCGGTTCAGCAGCATTTCGTAGCTGTGTCATCAAACACAGAAGCGGTACAAGAATTTGGTATCGATGAAGGCTTTAGATTCTCTATGTGGGACTGGGTGGGTGGTCGCTACTCTATTTGGTCTGCTATTGGCTTGCCCATTGCTTTGTACTTAGGTTTTGATAAGTTTGAGCAGCTTTTAGAAGGTGCTCATGAGGTAGACTTACACTTTAGAGATGCGCCTGCAGAGCGAAACATGCCAACTATTATGGCATTAACAGGAATTTGGAACGCGTTGCTACATGGCTCACAAAGCCATGTAATACTGCCTTACGATCAGCCTTTAGAAAGCTTCACAGCTTATATTCAGCAAGCGGATATGGAGAGTAACGGTAAACATGTGGATCGCCAAGGCAACCCAGTTTCCTATCAAACTGCCTCGGTGATTTGGGGTCAGCTAGGTATCGATGGACAACATGCTTTCTATCAGCTGCTCCACCAAGGTAACGTCATTGTGCCGGCAGATTTCATTGGTTCTTTGGCAAGTTCAACGCCAGTGAAAGGTCATCATGAAAACCTGATGGCTAATTTCTTTGCCCAAACTGAAGCACTTATGAACGGTATCGACGCTGATGAGGTGAGAGGGCAGTTAGAAGCGCAAGGTTTGGATAACCAAGCCATAGAAAAACTCTTGCCTCATAAGATTCATGAAGGCAACCGACCAAGCAATACCTTACTGCTTGAGCAAATAGATCCCGCTAACTTGGGTGCATTGATCGCCTTATATGAGCATCGTATTTTTGCTCAGGGTGTGATCTGGGATTTGTGTTCGTTTGACCAGTGGGGTGTTGAGCTAGGTAAGACTCTAGCCAAGGGTATTCTTCAGGAAATTGAGGGAGAGGCGGGGCATCAGCACGATGACTCAACGAATGCTCTTATCGACTACTTTAAAGGCTCTCGCGGTTAAGCAACGCTAAAAGCGCACTAGCTATGGGTTATCTTGCATAACCCATAAGGATTCGCCCTTTGCATCAAGGTATGTAAAGGGCGTTTTTGTTTGAGTCCTCTATTAGACTGCGAGGGCACTGGCCTGTTTTGCGAGTGCTTCAATGGCTTGCCAGTCTTTAGCTGCAACTAACTCAGCCGGGGTAAGCCAAGTTCCACCCACACACATCACATTATCTAGCGCCAAATAGGTTGATGCGTTGTCAGGCTTAATGCCGCCAGTTGGGCAAAACTTTAGCTCGCTGATTGGGCCGCCAATAGATTTAAGGAAATTAACCCCGCCTACCACTGCGGCTGGGAAAAGCTTAAACCTTCTGTACCCTTGGCTCATCGCTTGCATAGCCTCACTGACACTGCCTATGCCCGGCAACAGCGGCACAGAACTTGTCGCACCATAGTTTAAAAGTTCTTGGGTATAACCTGGGCTCACGATAAAGTCTGCACCTGCTTCTACACACTGTTCATATTGTTCTGGTGTGATCACCGTACCAGCACCAATAATTGCATTAGGCAAAGCTTGTTTTAACTGCTTAATGGCCGTTAAACCATAGTCGCTGCGCAAGGTGATTTCTAGTACCACTAAGCCACCATCGACTAATGCTTTACCAATACCCATGGCCTCTTCAGCATTGTTTAAAGTTAATACAGGAATCACTGGCGCTGAGGCACATATCGATTCCAATTTCTGAATGTTTTGTTGCATTTGAGAACTAATGGAAGAAGTCATTTATGGGCACCAATGGATTGAAAGTGAGGGTTTAAAAAAAGTGTAAATAGGCATCTGAAGGTTATCCTTCAAAGTCGCCGCTTCAATAAGTACATCAAGTTTGGCTTTGCCTTCGATGTGCAAATAGGTATTTTGGGCAAGTTGCAAAGTGTTGGCTGACAAGGTCATTCGGTCAGTGGGTTCAACAGGTGCAAGGGTTGCTATACAAATATCTTTTGTGCTGAGCGCAGTTTTTAGCGATGGGCATAACGGAAACAAAGATGCAGTATGGCCATCATTGCCCATACCTAAAACTAAAACATCCAATGGCCAGTGCATCTTTGCCAACTGTTGTTCACAATTTGCTTGGCCTTGTGTTGCCGTACTTTCACCGGTATATATTGGAAAAAACGTCGCGTTTGCGGCTTCGTTTTGAATGAGCCAAGCACGAACTAATGCGGTGTTGCTGGCAGCATTATCTTCAGCTACCCAGCGCTCATCGGCAAGGGTAACATCAACCCGGCTCCAGTCTAGTTTTTGCTGACTTAACTGCTCAAGCATCGCTTTTGGAGTGCGTCCGCCTGAAACAGCTAAACTGGCTCTTGGTCTTTGTTCAAGCGCTAAGCGAAGTTGGTCTGCAATATTAGCAGCAAGCGCTAAGGCGAGATCTTGAGCAGTGTTATCTTCTAGCCAAGTGATGTCTTGGTCTAAATTGCTAGGTCTGTGATTATTCATTGCAGTCTTCATGCCATTGATGTGAGTATTTGTTAATCATATTGCGCGACTCTTGTGGGCCATTACTGCCTACAGGGTATGGCGCCAGTGCCTGGTTAGATTCTGTCCAGCTGCTGCGCACCTGGTCACACCAAGTCCAAGACATTTCCACTTCATCACGCCTTACAAACAGGCTTTGATCGCCTTTTATGGCTTCAAGCAATAAGCGCTCATAGGCATCTGGCATGCGCACGTCAGCCTGCACCTCAAAAATATTAAGTTGCATTGCGTGCTGTTCAAGCTCCATGGCTTTGTCGATACCTTGCGCCTTAATTTGTGTTGTTAAAGTAATGCTCTCAGAAGGTTGTAGTCGAATGACTAATCTATTTCTTGCTAGCTTTTCTTGTTCAGGGCTAAAGATATAGTGGTTGCTGGCTTTAAAATGAACGATGATTTCGGTCACTTTGCTGCCCATGCGCTTGCCTGTTCGTAAGTAAAAAGGTGTGCCAGCCCAGCGTTCGTTATCGATATCAACTTTGAGTGCAATGAATGTTTCTGTGTTGCTGCTAATGTTGGCGTCAGGTTCGTTTAAGTAGCCAGGAGCTGGCTTATTTTTAAACTCGCCATCGGCATATTGGCCGAGCACCAAGCAATCTTTCACATCATTTAAACCGATAGGTTTGAGTGCTTGTAACACTTTGACTTTTTCATCACGGATACGGCTTGAATCTAGCCTTTCAGGTGGCTCCATAGCCACCAAACATAGCAGCTGCATGAGATGGTTTTGCACCATGTCGCGCATTTGTCCGGCTTGGTCAAAATAGCCCCAGCGTCCTTCGATACCTACGTCTTCTGCAACGCTTATTTCTACATAATCAATGTGTTGGTTGTTCCATTGGTTTTCAAGTAATGGATTTGCAAAGCGCAAGGCAATTAAGTTTTGTACCGTTTCTTTACCCAAGTAATGGTCAATACGGAATATTTGGCGTTCATCAAAATAGGTTGCTAAGGCATCGTTGATGATCTTTGATGACTCAAGGTCGTGTCCAATCGGCTTTTCTACCACCATGCGGCTTGAAGCGTTAATCGCTCCAGCAGAGTCTAAGTTTTGGCAAATTTCTTTGAAAAGGCTCGGCGGTGTCGCAAGATAATAAGTGACATTCTGATGCCATGAGGATAATGCATCTTTAAGCGCGTTATAATCTTCTTGCTCTGTCAGGTTAACTTGGCAATAGTCCAAGCGGTTTAAAAACCTAGCAGTAGAGGCTGAATTTAATTCTTCTGCCCCAATGTAAAGGTTTAGTGTATGCTCAACGCGTTGAATGAATTCGGCTTGATCAATAGGTCTGCGGGCCACGCCCATAATCCGTAGGTCGCTGCTTAACAGCCCTGCGTGTTCAAGCTGATACAAAGCGGGCATTAGTTTTCGCAAGGATAAATCGCCTAATGCACCAAATAAAACAAAACTATGGCTTAATAGGCCTTGAGATGCAGTATGCTCAACCGATGAGTTGCTGACAGACATGAGAAATATAACCTTTTGTGTCAATAAGTTGGGTAATAATACTCCTAAAAGCACTTAGAAGTCACAAAAATATCAAAAATGTTGGTAATATTACTTACATAACTTGGAAAAAGTACCAAAAGAAGTGTTATCTATGACTAATAATTTATTACAACGTTTGTCATCTCAAGAAGACCAGCTTAATCGGTCTGAGCGTAAAGTGGTGAAAGTGATTGTCGCAGACCCCCAATCTGCGACTCGCATGAGTATTGCGGCCTTGGCTGAATTAGCCAAGGTGAGTGAGCCCACGGTTAACAGGATGTGTCGTAGTTTTGGCCTAAAGGGTTATCCGGACTTTAAAATGGAGTTAGCGCAAAGCATGGCTCGGGGCATGCCTTATGTCAGCCAAACGGTTAGCCAAGATGATACAGCGACTCAGTATACGGATAAAATATTCGCAAGCACCATGGCAGGCTTAGAGTCGGCTCGCCAACAAATCGACAGTCAGATCATAGAGCGGGCGGTGGACTATTTAAGCCAAGCGCAGCAAATACTGTTTTTTGGTATGGGCGCCTCAGGCGCAGTAGCCCAAGATGCCTTACACAAGTTTTTCCGCTTTAATATTCCTGTGGTTGCCCATAATGATTCATTAATGATGCGCATGACAGCAGCGGCGTGCAGGCGCGGCGACGTTCTGGTGTTGTTATCGTTTACAGGGCGCACTAAAGAGATGGTAGAAGTGGCTAAAATTGGCCGCAGTGCTGGTGCTGTGGTTATTTCTATCACTGCAGTTGATTCTCCCTTAGCTGATGAGTCAAGTTTGGTGCTTGGTGTTGAGTCACCCGAGGATACCGATGTTTATATGCCGATGCAGTCGCGTATGATCCAACTGACTTTGATTGACATTTTAGCAACGGGTGTCATTTTGCGCCGTGGTGAAGACTTTCACGGTCACCTAAAAACTATTAAACAAAGTTTAGGCAGCACCCGCTTGTCCCAAACAAAGGAATCATAAGTATGCCTTTAAAGCTTGTTGCAACAATGTGTATGTTCTTTTTACTAAGTGGCTGCGTGCTTACCAAAGTAGTGACTGTGCCTATGCGAGTTGTTGGCGCCGTTGCTTCAGCAGTACCTGTCGTAGGAGACGCTGTAGATGAGAGCATTGAAACAGTTGCAGATGCGGTAGATGACATTCCTATTTAATTTCATTAGGCATAAAAAAAACCGCTTGAGAAGTGATTCCCAAGCGGTTTTTTTAAGTTCGCTAGAACTTATAACTGGTCAATTTTAGCTCTAATTTCAGCAAGCTTGTCCGTCATGATGCGTTCAAGGTGAAGTAGCTCTTGAGCGATAGACTCTTTAGTGTCTATGGTTTTGTTCTCTTCATATGCGATCTTATTTAGCTCAGTCAGTGCGCGTAATAAAAAGGGAGAAATTTCACTGACTTCTTTCCATTGCTGGCTGCCTGAATCAACCATTACACTGCGAGTCGCACGACCAAAACGGAACTTTTTGCTGCGAGGTAAGAAAGAACCTTTTTCGCGCTTGTAGTAAATCTTTAATACGTCGAAATCACCTTCTTGGCGAAGGTTGTATTTGTTAATAGCGTTAAAGCTAGTGATGCCCATTTCTAGCAAAGTAGGATAGCTTGACATAATCGTTCTCCATAGAGATTAAAAGTTAAAGTTTTCTTATGAAAATCAATGACTCAACAAATTATTGTAAGGTGGGCTCTGGCGGCCTTGCCTTGCTGGTCTGATTATTTGCTGGTGAATAAATGTAGCGAGTGGCAAATAATCATAGGGGTGTTTTCACTGCGCGCATTATAGCTTATTCTCGGGTTAAAAAGTAACCAGAATAGGTGCAATACCTCAATCATTGAGGTGATAGCCTCCATTCATTTAATAAATACTGGTGTGATCTTTACGATGATCCGTTTTGCGGTATACTCAAGGCTAATTTTTGAATTACCCATGAGTTTGACCGACAGCATCTTGGATGCGGGTCTGCTTAAAGGACTCTTTTTCTTATGTCTGGTGTCATCCCCATCGATGAAGGCGTTGAACGCCTTCCTTTAAAAGAATATACCGAGCGTGCATACTTAGACTACTCCATGTATGTCATTTTGGACCGTGCCTTACCGCACATTGGCGACGGTCTAAAACCGGTCCAGCGGCGCATTATTTACGCCATGTCTGAATTAGGTCTAAAAGCCTCAGCTAAATACAAAAAGTCAGCCCGCACCATTGGTGACGTGTTGGGTAAGTTCCATCCGCATGGAGACAGTGCCTGCTATGAAGCTATGGTGCACATGGCACAAACCTTCTCTTATCGCTATACCTTGGTTGATGGCCAAGGCAACTGGGGCTCGGCTGATGATCCAAAATCGTTTGCCGCCATGCGTTACACCGAAGCTAAGCTTGCAGGCTACGCAGAAGTTCTGCTTGGAGAGCTTGGTCAGGGCACAGTAGATTGGGGTAATAACTTTGATGGCACGTTAAAAGAACCACTGGTGCTGCCTTCTCGGGTGCCTAACGTCCTGCTTAATGGTGCAACCGGCATCGCTGTAGGTATGGCGACCGATATTCCACCACATAACATGCGCGAAGTGGTTTCAGCCTGCGTGCATTTATTAGATAACCCTTCTGCCACTACGGAAGAACTTTTTGAATTTGTGCGGGGGCCAGATATGCCCACAAGCGCAGAGATTATAAGCCCGCCTAGAGATCTATTGGCCATGTATAAGACCGGCCGTGGCAGTATCCGAATGCGCGCTGTTATCGATCATGAAGATGGCGATATTGTTATTACAGCATTGCCATATCAGGTATCAGGCGCCCGTATTCTGGAGCAAATTGCAGCCCAGATGCAGGCTAAAAAACTACCTATGGTCGCCGACTTAAGGGATGAATCTGATCACGAAAAGCCGACTCGGCTAGTGATTGTGCCTCGCTCGAACCGTGTAGATACAAAGCAATTATTGAACCATCTTTTTGCTACCACTGATCTAGAGCGCTCATACAGAGTCAATTTGAATCTAATTGGCACAGATGGTAAGCCTCAAGTTAAAAGTCTGAGCGGTATTTTAAAAGAATGGCTGTCATTTAGAATGGAGACGGTCACTAGGCGCCTGCAGAACAGATTGGACAAAGTGCTTGAGCGCTTGCACCTGTTAGAAGGCCTTTTGATTGCGTATCTTAATATTGATGAGATCATTGCAATTATTCGCGAAGAAGATAAACCCAAGCCTGTGCTAATGCAGCGCTATGGATTATCAGAACTTCAAGCAGATGCTATTTTAGACTTAAAACTGCGCCACTTAGCCAGGCTAGAACAGCACCGCATAGAAGCTGAGCAATCAGAACTAGCCGATGAGCGCGATAAACTAGTTTTGTTGCTTGGCTCTAAAGCACGCTTAAAAACATTGATTAAACGTGAGCTCACAGAAGATGCAAAAGTGTTCGGTGATGATAGGCGTTCTCCTATTGTGGTGCGCGAAGAAGCCAAAGCACTTTCTGAGAGGGATTTGCTAACCTCGGAGCCAGTGACGGTCGTCGTGTCTAAACAAGGTTGGGTTCGCGGTGCCAAGGGCCATGATATTGACCCTACCAACATGAATTATAAATCAGGCGATGACTTCTTGCTTATGGCGCAAGGAAGAAGCAATCAAAGCGTGGCCTTCTTAGATGAAGGTGGAAGAAGTTATGCCCTTGAAGCACATACGTTACCTTCTGCTAGAGGCCAAGGCGAGCCGCTTAGTGGCCGCTTTAACGCGCCAAGTGGAGTCCAGTTCTGCGCCGCCGTCAGTGCTAAACCGGAGCAGTTGTTGTTGATGAGTACGGATGCCGGTTATGGTTTTGTTGCTAAATTTGAAGATTTAGTCAGCAAAAACAAGGCAGGTAAAGCGGCAGTTAGTGTGCCTAAAGGTGCAAAAATTATAGCCCCAGTACAAATAAGCCAGATTCAAGATACATGGCTTGTGGCGGTGAGTAACGAAGGACGAATGCTGGTTTTCCCACTTGAAGATTTGCCCCAGCTTGCCCGTGGTAAAGGCAATAAGATCATTAGTATTTCCCCTGCGCGCGTATTGAGCCGGGAAGAGTTTATGGTTTCCTGTGCGTTGGTCACGGACACAAGCGAGCTTCTGGTGCACTCTGGAAAACGTTATTTGCGCCTTAAACCGTCTGATTTAGTTCACTATCGAGGAGACCGAGGGCGTCGTGGTAACAAGCTTCCAAGAGGCTTCCAGAAAGTAGATAGCCTTGAGGTTGAAGGAGTTTCGCCTGAGCAAGCGACTGAACCGGGTTAGAGCGGTCTGTTAGGCGCTAAAGTGATCTATTTGCATGTCTAACAAGTCTTGATAATCACTTGTTAAGCGCGCCAAGCTTAAGGCGCCACTTGCAAGTGGCGTGCAGTTGTCAGCTTGCAGAACCCTTTGCTGAAGATCAGGGTGGTAAGCGACATGGTGGCTGATGACCATATGATCTTGGCGTTCTCTGCGTGATAGCTGCGAGGCTTCTTCAATGAGTGTTTCTAGCGCTGCTAAAGTACCCGTGTGGACAACTATTTGGATGTTTAAGCTGGGCTTTTTGTTGGCGGCTCTTTTTTGATTAAAGGCTTTATATAAGCCAAAGAAAAATTGAGCTGCACATAAAGCATTGACGCAATGAGTCATGTGCTCATGGGGTTTATCAAATGTAATAACCATGTCTTTGGTATCGCTAATTTCTACAGCGCCGCCATAAATAGCACACACCTGATCCACTAAGCCTTGGTATGATTCCAACACCATATGCTTTTCGACAGCGGCGATAGGGCCTTGGTCGCGGGTATTAACATTAATATATAACACGCTAACCAGGGGCTCTTCGCTTTGTGAGTGAACTTCTTCTGCAATCTCCACCGGCATTTCTTGTTCCGCCGTTTCATTGGCTGTGTTCACGAGTTCAACTGCCACAGGTGAGGGTTTTAATGGCTCAGAGTTACCCCCTTGAAGTAGGTCATCCATTGTGAATATTGGCAAGTGACCTTCTCGCGGCATGCCTTGGTTCTCTTGATCTAAAGCTTGTGAAAGCTTAGGTGCAAATAAGGGGTCGCCTAAGTCACCTAGCCCAGGTTCATGTGATAGTTCGCGAGCTAGGTTATGTAATTCGTGGTTAAATTCTTCGTTGGAATTTGGTTCACCAAGCTCTGGTTGATGATCGCTTTTCTCTTCCTGGTCACGGGCTACCACACCCTTGCCCGCAGGCATTTCTAGCTCGTATTGGAAATCCGTCGTTGTATAAGTCAGCCTTTCTTCATTAATAGAATTAAAGCCTAGGTTAATGATGCCCCATTCATCCAAGCGAGTATCATCAAGTCTGGGTGCCTTGCCGTATTCCAATAGCTGTTCTTGGGCATCATGTAAGTAGTGCAGCGGTTGAACGAGTTTTGCGCCAAACCACCAACCCAGAATTATGCATGCCAATAACGCAAGTCCCATGGTAGGCCACATAAGCAAGCCCAGTTGTTCTAGGTTAGGTTGTATATCAACCGTTGCAGATCGCACGTGAAGGCTGCCAAGTGCTTGTTCGTTTAGCTTAATGGGGATAATGAGGTAGTTTGAGTCATTTAAAAAACCCGTCTTAGCCAGCATTTGGCCATCTGCATCATACACTGCAGCGCTGACTAGAGCGCCTTGATTTTTTAGTTCGGCGAGGGTGACATTGAGGCTGATGTAATCTTGCTTCACAATTAATGGGGCGCTCAAATTTGCAAGCTGTTGACCCATTTTTTCAGCCATAAAAGTATTTTGCTGATCAGTGACTTGGCTAATATGTTGATAGGTCATCCAGCCTATTGCCCCTGCCGCAAGGGCAAAAGTGGCCATTAACAAAAACACAGTCTTTTGAACCAGAGTCAGACGAGAATGCATTAAGTGTCGAAAAGAAAGGATTTTGGTGGCCATTAAGTGTCAATCAAAGAGTTAGATGAGAATAGAAAACATGCCCATTCTAACGCACTAATGGTAAAATGCTAAGCTTACTTAAGGAGATGTTTTTATGTTCTACCGCTTAAGCCTATTCGACTCACAACAAGAGTCAGTGGTTGGCTTGCTAAACCAACACTTCAGTCAGCTTCAACTCTCCCATCTGCAGCACCAATCAAAAGGTGAAAAAGATGCGCCTGTTTATGAATGGTCTTGGCAAGGCGATGAATCAATTGAGCCGTTAAGCGAGGCTCTTACAAATTTGCGAGATACACGCGGCATAGACTTTGTGTTGCAAACATCAGCTTTGCCTTTAAAGGGCATAAAACTTGCTGTATTTGATATGGATTCGACCCTAATTCAAGCGGAAGTGATGGATGAGCTCGCCTATGCTTTTGGTATCGGTGACAAAGTTGCGCATATTACCGCCGAGGCAATGGCTGGTCGGTTAGATTTTGAACAAAGTTTTCGTAAGAGGTTGGCGCTACTGGAAGGTTTTGAAACTTTGCAACTGGCCAACATAAGGCAGCAAATAAAACTGATGCCCGGTGCGCAAAAGCTGATGCAAGGCCTGCAGCAAAAAGGAATCCATTGCGCGATATTATCAGGCGGCTTTAGTTACTTTGCAGATGATCTAGCGAACAAATTGGGCATGCAAGAAGCACACTCTAATGCGCTAGAAGAATTGGACGGTAAGCTTACGGGTAAGGCCAATGGCGTATTGGTGGATGCAGCTAGAAAAGTTGAATTGCTGGAGCAAATAAGCAATAGGTTAGGTGTTGAGCTTAGTCAGTGTCTGGCCGTGGGTGATGGTGCAAATGATTTGCCTATGTTAAACAAAGCAGGCTTAGGCGTGGCTTTTCACGGTAAGCCTTTAGTTAGAGCGCGTGCCCCTCACCAAATGAATAAGGGGGGGTTAGACCAGCTATTACACATTATTTAGGTTTGTTTATGCCCTTGAATAGAGTGTTTTGCTGGTTTTGCCAGGCTCTTCTTTAACCAGTTTAGGCACTAAGTACCCTGGCATACTCGCCTGCATTTGGGCCACTAAATTTTGGCATGTGTCTAAATCTACAAAAAAGTGAGTAGTGCCTGCAACATGGTCGGGGATGTGCAGGTAGTATGGGATAACGCCAATTTCTATCAAACGTTCACTTAACTTCTTTAAGCTGGCCAAATTATCATTGATGTTGGCTAACACCACACTTTGATTGAGTAGTTGAACTTTGTGTTGGCTTAGCATGTCACATGCTAAAGCCACATCTTCAGCCAATTCGTTGGCATGGTTAGCATGCACTACCATGACACAAGTAAGCCTTGAACTATGAAATCTCTCGCATAAGCTTTGGGTAATACGCTGAGGCAGAACAATTGGTAATCGGCTATGAATTCTTAGTCGCTTAACATGCGGTATGTCCTCGATGGCATCGATTAAGTCAAACAACACTGCATCAGTGAGCGCCAACGGGTCACCACCACTTAAAATAATTTCGTGTATGTCTTCTTGGCGGGCAATGTAATCTAAACTTTCTAACCATTGATTTCTGCCTCGTTTTTGTTCGTTATACGGATAATGACGCCTAAAACAATAACGACAGTTAATTGCACAGTGGCCTGCTGCGATTAATAGCGCGCGCCCTTTATACTTGTGAACGATGCCCGGGGTTGGGTTAAATTCGGCTTCTTGCAGCGGATCTTGAACGAAGTCTGGGTGCTCTATTGCTTCTTTTGGTTGCGGCAAAACTTGCAATAGCAAGGGATCGTTTGGGTCTTGTGGGCGCATTTTTTGAGCGTAAGCCTGCGGTACTAAGGTCATAAACCCATGATCATCACATACCATTTGCGCTTGTTCGTCTTGACTAAACCCCAAAGCGCTGAGCAGTTGCCTAGGTGTTCTGTAGGCTTCTTTGAGCTGCTGCCTCCATTGGGTCGACAAATTAGTATGCTTAATCAAGTTAAAGGGGTCAACTTGGGCAGTGCTTTGGGGTATCATTACGGTCGGTTTTCCCTATGTACATTAGATTAGAGCGATAATATGGCTAATTATAGCAGCAACGAATTTAAATCTGGCCTTAAAGTAATGCTAGAAGGCGACCCATGCGCAATGGTGGATGTAGAGTTTGTTAAACCAGGTAAAGGTCAAGCTTTTACCCGTGTTCGTATGAAAAACTTGAAATCTGGCCGCGTCTGGGACCGTACCTTTAAGTCTGGTGAATCTATTGAAGCAGCAGACGTGATGGATCGTAACATGGAGTACTTGTACACCGATGGCGAATTTTGGCACTTTATGATGGCAGACGGCTCATTTGAGCAATACGGTGCTGACGCTAGTGCAGTTGGCGACAGCGTTAAATGGCTTAAGGAACAAGAAGTTTACATTGTCACCTTGTGGAATGATGCGCCAATATCAGTAGTGGCTCCAAACTTTGTTGACCTTGAAGTGGTTGAAACCGACCCGGGTCTTAAAGGTGACACTGCCCAAGGTGGCAGCAAGCCTGCAACACTGGCTACAGGCGCAACTGTGCGTGTGCCTTTGTTCATTGAACAAGGTGAAGTTTTGAAAATTGACACGCGTTCAGGTGAGTACGTAAGTCGCGCCTAATCAGTAGGTTTTGATAATGACATGGCAACCCAGTGCTGATGTTCAAACGCTTAAGCGTCGAGCAAAGGTCATTAGCCTAATCCGTGCCTTCTTTGACACGCGCAAGGTTTTAGAAGTAGATACCCCGGTAATGTCCCATTACGGGGTATCAGACCCTCATATTGATTCCATTTCAGTTCAATTTACGCCAGATGGCGCTTCTCTAGCCCAACCTATGGCTTTAATGTCATCGCCTGAATACGCCATGAAACGGCTCTTGGCTGCGGGCAGTGGCGACATTTATCAGATTGCAAAAGCATTTAGAAATGGCGAAGTGGGGACTCGACATAATCCAGAATTCACTTTGCTTGAATGGTATCGCATTGGCTATAGTATAGAGCAGCTCATGCAGGAGGTGGCTCAACTCCTAGAGCAGGTTTTACCTGAGCACAGGTTAGATTGGCAATATTTATCTTACAAACAGGCTTTTCTGAGCATTCTAAAGATCGATCCACTTAACGCTTCAGATAAAGAAGTTAAAGATGCGGCCATGGGGCTGATTGATTTGCAGATGGATCATGATACACAACGAGAGACTTGGCTTGATTTATTGATGAGTCATTGTGTTGAGCCCCAGTTACCCAGCGCTTGCTTCATTTACGATTATCCAGCTAGCCAATGCGCTCTTGCACAAACCGCTTTAGATGAGGCTGGTGATCATATAGCGCGACGCTTTGAAGTGTATATCAATGGGATAGAGCTAGGTAATGGTTACCTTGAACTACAAGATGCCAAAGAGCAGCTGAGACGTTTTGAAATGGATAATCAATCTCGCCATGCGATGGGCAAAGCCACCATGGATGCAGATTTAAGATTAGTGGCGGCGCTTCAAACAGGGTTGCCAGATTGCTGCGGTGTGGCGATCGGCATCGATCGCTTATTGATGCTTCAGTCAAATCAAACCGATATTGCTAAGGTCATGGCATTTAACCATCCCTTAGCCTAGGTTTTTCTTTAGCTTTGAGTTGTTACGGTAGCAAGCATTTGCCCAAGGCGAGTCGTGGTGCCAGCACTGAGCTCTTTAGGCCAATCGATGCTGTCTTTAGGCAAACACATCACCACTGTAGATCCTAACTTAAAGCGGCCCATTTCTTCGCCTTTTTTCAGTTTAATAGGTGCTTGGTTAGTGTAGTTAAAATGGCTCACTGCGTGGCCCTTCGGGCAAACTAATCCTGCCCACACGGTTTCCACACTTGCCACAATCATTGCCCCTACTAGCACCATTGCCATTGGGCCAAGCTGTGTATCAAAGATAGCAACAACACGTTCATTACGGGCAAAAAGACCAGGCACCATGGCAGCTGTTGCCTGATTCACAGAGAAGAGTTTGCCAGGCACATGAATCATGTGTGTGAGAGTGGCATCGCATGGCATGTGGATCCGATGATAGTCTTTAGGGGCAAGGTATATAGTTGCAAATTTCCCATCTACAAAAGGCGCAGCGAGTTCTTTATCGCCGCCAAGCAAGGTGGCAAGGTCAAACTTATGGCCCTTAGCCTGAAAAATATCACCATCTTTAATGTTGCCAATCTGGCTTATCGCCCCATCGACAGGGCAGGCAAGGTGGGCAGGGTCTTGATCGATGGCTCTGGCATCAGCTTTTAAGCTGCGCGTAAAGAAGTCGTTAAAACTTTCAAACTCACTGGGGTGTTGGCGGTCAGCCTCATCCATATTGACCTTAAAGCGCTTAATAAATGTGCGTATGAAAGGGTCTTTAATAGCAGGAATGGTGCTTTGAGCAAGCCACCCTACGGCGCGTGAAATGAGATGTTGTGGCAGCAAATATTGCAGCATCACAAATAAGCGATCGCCCATGAAATTAATCCTTAATTATGTGTAGTAAAATCGTCTAAAGAGGCTTTAATGTGTAAAAAGCTGGCCATTCTAGCAGGGTCTATATCGCCATTTTCTAATGCCTCAAGCAAGGCGCAAGCCGGCTCATGCTCGTGGCTACAGTCGCTGAATTTACAATATCCCAAGTAAGGCCTAAATTCGACAAAACCCTCAAGCAGAGTGGCGGTATCCATATGCCAAAGACCAAACTCTCGAATACCCGGTGAGTCTATAAGCTGGCCGCCATTAGGAATATGAAATAGCTTTGCTGTGGTCGTGGTGTGAACACCTTTATTAGTTTGTTCAGATAAAGCGCTAGTTTTTATATCCACACCTGGCAGTAAAACATTAACTAAGCTTGATTTACCCACGCCAGACTGGCCTACAAAAACACTCACTTTATTATTTAACTCGCTATAAAGTGCTTCAAGCCCGGCTAATGATTTTGTGGATGCACGAATGATTCGATAGCCAAGACCCTGATATCGCTCAAGCATGGGTTCTAAATGGGCTTTGGCTTCTTCATCTAACAAGTCGGTCTTGTTAAGTAAAAGTATCGGTTCAATATTGCTGGCTTCTGCTGCGACTATGTATCTGTCGATTAAGTTAGCATGGGCATAAGGCTTAGGCGCAAAGGTAACGACAATTTGATCTATGTTGGCGGCTACAGGCTTCAGGTCACCATATTTATTGGGCCTGCTTAAAATACTAATGCGTTCATCGCGGGCCACAATGACACCGCTTTGATCAGCAGCTTGGCGCCATGAGACTTTATCGCCGGTGACTAAGAAGCCTAAATTAGAGCGAATCTTACAGCGAAAAATTTCACCTTGGTGTTTGCCGTGTAAGGCTTCCACATCTATTAAGGAGCCATAGTGCGCAATGATTAAACCTTGTTGTTCATCTGACAAGTCTCCATGTTCAATGGCTTTGTCGATGGCACCGTCTTGTTTGTTAGCTCGTGCGCGGCGTTCTTCTTGAACTTTGTCAATTTGCCACTTCTGATGACGGGTGAGTTTGCGTTTTGCCATTTAAAATTAATGCACACGGTTGTCAGGAAAGGCTTTATTCTACCCCGAAGTGAGGCATAATTCAGTGTATCGATACCACTAAGAGCATTTTTATTGTGAAACACCCACAAAATTTAATTTGGTTAGATCTGGAAATGACAGGTCTTGACCCCGAACAAGACGTAATTATTGAAATTGCCACCATAGTGACAGACGCCAAGCTTAACGTTTTAGCCGAAGGCCCCTCTATCGTTATTCACCAAAGCGACGAAGTTCTTAACTCTATGAATGCATGGTGTATTAAGCAGCATGGCCAATCAGGCCTCACCCAAAGAGTTAAAGACAGTAAGGTTACTTGTGCAGAGGCCGAGCAGCAGACTATCGATTTTTTAAAGACATGGGTGGATAGTGGGCACTCACCTATGTGTGGCAACACTATTGGCCAGGATAGGCGCTTTTTGGTGAAGTACATGCCTCAGCTAGAAGCCTATTTCCATTACCGCAATTTAGATGTAAGTACGCTTAAGGAACTGGCAAGAAGATGGCGTCCAGAACTGTTAGATGGGCTAAAAAAGGGTGGTAGTCACCTTGCTCTTGATGATGTACGCGACTCAATAGCTGAGTTGGCCTATTACAAAAAGAACTTTTTAAACATGGAAAGTTAATCTAAATATAGGTTAACTTTCACCGTAAGTTAAGGCAGCTTGGCTTGCAAAATGGCGAATTAAATCACCTGCAATAATGCCAGAGGGTGAAGTATTAGTGGGCAGCTGGTCCCAGCGATACCAGTTGGCTTCAACAATTTCTTCGCCATCTACCACGAATTCTTCAGTTTTTGCTTCAGCAAGAAAACCCAGCATCAATTGCCCAGGGTAAGGCCAAGACTGACTGGCGATGTAGCGAATATTTTCAAGCTCTATCCCCACTTCTTCAAACACTTCGCGGCGCAGTCCTTGCTCGGCGCTTTCGCCTGCTTCAAGAAAACCTGCCAGCGCACTAAATCTGCCTTCTGGCCAATTTGCATTTCTTGCCAATAAACAACGATCGCCCCGGGTGACGACCACAATGATGCATGGAGAAATTCTAGGGTAATTATTGATACTGCAATCAGCACAAAACAAAGAATGCTCTTTAATGTCGAGTTGGTTTGCCTTACCGCAGCGGCCACAAAATTTGTGCGTCGCTTGCCAGTGCAATAGCTGAACAGCTCTACTTGCCAAGGAAAACACTTCTTCTGATGATTGTTTTAACAGTTCGCGAAGAACCACCAAAGTGAAGCCTGTTAATGCTTTTGCATCATCTTTAAGTTGCCAAACTTCACAATCCAAGCCTTGCCATTGCCCAAGGGTTATTTTTGCTTCGCATAAAGGCTCAAGGCCGCGAGCAACTTTGCTATCAATAAAGGGATGAGCGCCTAGCTTCGTATTCACAGGCGTCAATATTTGATTACCAATAACGCCTATCACCCAGATTTCACTGGTACGTTTAGCGATAGACGTGGCATGAAAGCCATTTAATGAAGGAGGAAAGGTCACGCGTTTTGATACCTATAAATTAAGCTTTAAGCTTACCATAACTCACTCAAATTTAAGTACGCAATTAAATGCTACAGCGATATTGCCTGCTAAGAAAAAAATTTTGGCTATCGAAGGTGTTTTGTTCTGTGACCTAGGTGTTCCTTTAATGGCAAGCTTGCAAGCGGTATTTGTTTTTCGCTGCGTTGTTTTAATTGAGCCAGTGCCCAATCGATGTGTTCTATTACCATGGATGTTGCATTGCGGCGCACGGTGCTTAGTGCCTCTATGCTAGTTGATGTTGCCGGCCCATTGCCTATGCCAATGGCAAGATTTCGTTGCCAGCCCTCAAACCCAGCTCGCCTTATGGGTGAACCTTGGGTGCGCTCAAGAAACATGGATTCGCTCCACATGAAAAGCTCCACTAAGCTTGTATGGTCCATACCGTGTCTTGGTTTAAAATCTTCTTCCTTATTTTCCCCGGGAGCACGATTCCATGGGCAGGCCAGTTGACAATCATCGCAGCCAAAAACCCGGTTGCCAATGAGTGGCCTTAGTTCTTCTGAAATACTGCCTTTATGTTCTATTGTTAAATAAGCAATACACCGATTAGCATCAAGCACATAAGGCTCTGGAAAAGCGGAAGTAGGGCAAACGGTGATGCACGATTCACAACGACTGCAATGATCCTTTTGGTAGGGCTCATCAATAGGTAAAGCTAAATCAACGAAAATCTCACCTAATACAAACCATGAGCCTTGTTTGCGGTTAATAATTAGGGTGTGTTTTCCTTGCCACCCCAAACCCGCTTTCTGAGCTAGTGGTTTCTCTAGAATGGGGGCGCTATCCACAAATACCCGGTGCCCAAATGGTCCAATTAATGCTTCAATAGCGTGACTAAGTTGCGCTAAGCGTTTGCGCACGACCTTATGATAATCTCGGCCTAGAGCATAGCGGGCAACGTAAGCCTTTTCAGGATCTTCAAGAGTGCTTAAGGTGGTGACATCCGGATCTAAATAATCCATCCGTAAACAGATAATGCGTTGTGTTCCAGGCACTAATTCTTCGGCTCTTACGCGCATGCTTCCATGCTTGGCCATATAGTCCATGTCAGCGTGATATCCGCGCTCTAACCAAGTCTCTAACTGCTTGCCTGCGACTTCATTATGAGTGTCTGTGATACCACAATCTGCAAACCCAAAATCCTTAGCCATCTGCTTAATTTGCTGGGCAAGGCTATTGAGTTGCTCGCTTGAGAGGAGGCTAGCATTATTTGTTTTGGGTGGGTTTTGTGGGTGCATGATGGCTATTCTAACCTAGTCGCAGGTGCTGAGCCTTTAAAAACTAAAAAAAACACACAATATGCTGCGGCTTAGGCGGTTTTTATTGCGCTTTTAAGCTATATTGCATCCTGTTGTTTTTTTAATTCAAAAGGTTTCCAGGTTCATGCCACTAGAGTACCAACAAGAAGCCCATAGCGAAGAAGTTATGGTTCATCTAGGTGAGCAGTTTGGGAACGCGTTAAATTACAGTGCATCTGAAACTGAGACACAAGTGTGCGCTACGGTTTTTTTCCAAGGCGACCTTGGCATGGGGAAGACCACTTTTACTCGCGGCATAATGAGCTACTTTGGCCATAAAGGTGCAACCAAAAGTCCGACCTACACGCTAGTAGAGCCCTATCAGTTTAACGAACAAAACTTAAATCACTTTGATCTCTATCGTCTTGGACATCCAGAGGAGTTGGACTATTTGGGTATTCGTGACTATTTTGATGGCCGCTCAATTAACCTAGTTGAATGGCCAGACAAAGGTAGAGGGTTTTTACCTGCGGCCGACATCACTATTGAAATCAGTCCATTGGAGCGAGGCAGAAGCCTACGTTTCATTGGAAATAGTGTCATTGGTGAGGCTATTATCGATGCTCTAAAGCAGGAGCGAAAGTGAAGCAGTTAACACTGATTCTTGTGTTAATGCTGCCTATTTTTAGTTGGGCGGCAAACATAGAAAACATTCGTATTTGGCCAGCGCCAGACAATACACGATTGGTGCTTGATACCAGCGAGAAAGTTACCTTTGAACAAATCACCTTGGTGAATCCTGATCGCCTGGTGATAGACATAGACGCCACTACTCTTGCTGCTTCTGTTTTACAATTGGATTTTTCAAAAAGTCCCATTAAAGGTATTCGCTCAAGCCAGCGCCAAAACAACAAGCTGAGACTGGTTTTGGACCTAAATTTTAAAACTAGTCATAAAGTTTTTAGTCTGCCACCCAACGACACCTATGGGCATAGACTGGTGATCGATTTATTTGACTTTCAATCCAGCACACCAACACCGACCAAAGGCAAGGTCACTGTTAGCGCAAAGGCGCCGACCCCAAGCCGGACCCTTAGTGGTTTAGAGCTATTGGATAGCCAACGTGATTTGATTATTGCTATTGATGCAGGCCATGGCGGGGAAGATCCAGGTGCGTTAGGGCCTAAATTTGGCGGCAAAAAACTTAGAGAAAAACATGTCGTTATGGGCATTGCTCAAGAGCTTAAAAAGTTAATCGATAAAGAGCCAGGGTTTGAGCCTTTATTGACCCGGACAGGCGATTATTACGTAAGCCTTAGGGGACGAACCAAGAAAGCTCGCAATGCCAAAGCAGACTTGTTCATTTCCATTCACGCCGACGCCTTTACCAACAGTAAAGCTAGAGGCGCTTCGGTATGGACCTTGTCTTCAAGCGGGGCATCAAGTGAAATGGGTCGTTTATTAGCTCAAAAGGAAAATGATGCCGATTTAGTGGGCGGCATTGGTGGCATCAGTTTAGAAGATAAAGAAGATGATGTGGCCATGACGCTGATCGATATGTCGATGAATTACAGCCAAACGACGGGTAAAGGCGTGGGCGCTGAGGTATTAAAAAATATTGGAAAAATTGCAAGATTGCATAAAAATCAAGTAGAAAAAGCTGGTTTTGTGGTTCTTAAATCGCCAGATGTACCTTCCATATTGGTGGAGACTGGATTTATTTCAAACCCAGGAGAAGCCGCTAAATTGCGAACCAAAAAATATCAACAACAAATGGCTAGCGCTATTTTTGAGGGATTGAAGGATTATTTTTACAGCCATCCCATATCCAATACTTATGTAGCCTCTATTGCAGAGGCAAAACGTAAAATGACTTCATATAAGGTTGTCAGTGGTGATACTCTTTCAGGAATAGCCCAGCGTTTTGGAACCAGTGTAAAGCGTTTGCAAAGCGCCAATAAAATGACTTCAAAATCTATATTGAAGGTAGGCAAAACACTGATTATTCCAACAAGCTAAGGCCTTTTACCTCCTATTATGAGCATGTGATGACGTCAAAAATACACCAACTTAGCCCTAGATTAGCCAACCAAATTGCCGCCGGAGAAGTGGTAGAACGCCCTGCTTCAGTGATTAAAGAACTGTTGGAAAACTGTCTGGATGCCAGAGCGAATAAGATTGATGTCGATGTGGAACAAGGCGGCGTTAAGCTAATGCGCGTGCGAGACAATGGCACAGGCGTGGGCAAAGAAGATTTGCCCTTAGCTTTGAGCCGCCATGCCACCAGTAAGATTTCAAGCCTTGAAGACTTAGAGGCGGTGCAAAGTTTAGGTTTTAGAGGTGAAGCTCTAGCAAGCGTGAGTTCTGTTTCCAGATTGACGCTAACCTCCAATACCCAAGATCAAGACAATGCTTGGCAGGTTATGACTCATGGCCGTGATATGGCTGCCCAAATTCAGCCTGCAGCCCACCCCGTAGGGACCACGGTAGAAGTAAGAGACTTGTTCTTTAACACGCCTGCTAGACGTAAGTTTTTAAGAACGGAGAAAACCGAGTTTGGTCATCTAGAAGAAGTGATTAAGCGCCTGGCGTTAAGTCGTTTCGATGTGGCTTTTAGCTTAAAACATAACCAAAAGATCATTCACAATTTACGCCCAGCAGATAGTCAAGCTGCAAGGGAGAAGCGGGTTGCCAGTGTGTGCGGGCCTGCATTTATGCAACAAGCCTTGCACATTGAAATGGAAGCACCAGGTTTGAGGCTTTGGGGATGGGTGGGCCTGCCCACTTTCTCAAGAAGCCAGATGGATTTGCAATATTTCTTTGTTAATGGCCGCGTCGTCAAAGATAAGCTAGTAGGGCATGCGGTGCGCCAGGCCTACCGTGATGTTCTTTTTCATGGCCGTCATCCAGCCTTTGTGCTCTATTTGGAGGTGGATGCAGCCAATGTTGATGTCAATGTACACCCCACCAAAAATGAAGTCCGCTTTCGTGATGGGCGTTTAGTGCACGATTTTATTTTCAGAAGCCTTCACAAAACCCTAGCTCAAGTGCGCCCAGAAACCCCCACAGGAGGAGGTGCAGCGCAACTGGGCGTAGTGCAGGATCCGACCCAGGCGCAAGGTCTTCAGGCGGGTGTTTTTGCAGGCCAAACGCAGGTTGATTTAGGCCAGGGTGGTGGCAACCCGATACAAGCCTCCCAGTATACGGGTTTAGCTTCACACCACTTTATGACGGGCGCAAACAATGCCCCCACTCCTTCACAGTTGCAGGAGCAAAGTAAAGTTTACGCAAGCTTGCATGGTTTGGCTAACACTCAAAACTTAGGCGGGATGCCAGCTCCCCAAGCAGGTGAGGTTCCCCCGCTTGGATACGCTTGTGCACAGCTGCATGGTATTTATATTCTGGCTGAAAATGCCCAAGGGTTAGTTCTGGTGGACATGCATGCTGCTCATGAGCGGATTGTCTATGAAAAAATGAAAACCTCGTGGGCAGGTCAGGGTATAAAAGCACAACCTTTGTTGGTGCCTATATCAATGGCCGTTAGCTCTCGCGAAGCAGACCAAGTGGAGGCGCAGCAGCAATTATTTTCTGAGCTGGGCTTTGTTATTGACCGTTCAAGCACTGAAAACCTAACCGTACGTCAAGTTCCAAGTTTGTTGCAGCATGCAAACGTTGAGCAATTAGTGCGAGACGTTTTGGCAGACGTACTCACCTACGGAAGTAGTGACCGTATCAGGGCCGCTCATAATGAACTATTAGGAACCATGGCCTGTCATGGCGCTGTGCGCGCAAACAGGCGGCTGAACCATGTAGAAATGAATGCTTTACTGCGTGATATGGAAATTACCGAAAGAAGTGGCCAGTGTAATCATGGTCGGCCAACTTGGACACAGCTTAGTTTGTCAGAGTTAGATAAGCTATTTATGCGCGGTCAATAAGCCCATGAGTCTCACTACAACTACCAATGATTCAAGGCCTAAGGCTATTTTTTTGATGGGCCCCACTGCTGCTGGCAAAACTGACTTAGCTGTAGAGCTTGTCCAACAAAGGGCCTGTGAAATTATTTCGGTGGATTCTGCCCTTATCTACAAAGACATGAATATTGGCAGTGCAAAGCCTGATGGAAAAACACTAGCTGTGGCACCGCATCATTTGATTAACATATGTGACCCTTCACAAGCCTATTCTGTAGCACAGTTTAGAACTGATGCGCTAGCTTTGATGGCCCAAATTACTGCCAGAGGGAAGGTGCCCTTGCTAGCCGGTGGCACCATGATGTACTACAAAGCTTTGGTCGATGGGCTTGCGCCTTTGCCTGCCTCAGATCCTGGGGTAAGACGACAGCTAGAAGAAGACATAATTCAGCACGGACTCAGCGCAATGCACCAAAGGTTATGTTTGATTGACCCTGTAGCAGGGGCCCGAATAAAGCCTACAGACCCTCAGAGAATCACCAGAGCGATGGAGGTCTTTGTCCTTAGTGGAGAATCGCTCAGCGACCATTGGGCCAAGCAAAAGGCACAACCCTTTGAGTATCAAGTGGCTTCTATTGGCGTTTGGCCTGAGCACCGTTCTGTATTGCATGAGCGAATAGAAAAGCGATTCCACCTTATGCTTGAACAAGGCTTTCAAAAAGAAGTGGAAGGCTTAATGGCGCGGGGAGACTTGAATTTAGATATGCCCTCAATGCGCTGCGTAGGTTACCGCCAAATGTGGCAGTATTTAGCAGGTGAGTTCGACTATACAGCAATGCAACACAAGGGCATTGTGGCCACTAGGCAGCTTGCTAAAAGGCAGCTTACTTGGCTTAGAAGTTGGGAAAATTTAGAGGTGTTTGATAGTCTGAATGTTAAACTGACTCAAAAAGTTTCACTTTTTTTAGATAGTTTGGGTCACTAACGTAAAGGGCATGTAAAACGCCTTGCATGTTTTAGCGTATTTACGCAAACTTACAACTTAACCACGACTTCAAGGTTAGATTAATGACACAAGGAGCTACCATGTCAAAAGGGCAAACATTACAAGACCCTTATTTAAACGTTTTGCGTAAAGAAAGAGTACCGGTTTCAATTTTTTTAGTTAATGGCATTAAGTTGCAAGGTCAAATAGAGTCTTTTGACCAATTTGTTATATTATTGAAAAACACAGTTTCACAAATGGTTTATAAGCACGCCATCTCAACTGTAGTCCCTTCTCGTCCCGTGAAAATGCCGACTGAAGACGACGAACAGGAATAAAACTTTTGTTTTTATACCCTCCCCAACGAGCACCAATAGGTGCTCGCTTTGATTTAGGATGTCGCTTTGTTTTTTGATCGCCACCAAGCAGGTGAGCGCGCCATTCTTGTGCACCTTGAAATGGGCCAAGAAAGAGAGCGCGAAGATGCTAATGAGTTAAAAGAGCTGGTTTATTCAGCAGGTGCAGACCCTTTGGAAACAATCAGAGGCTCGCGCTCCACACCCCATCCCAAAACCTATGTAGGTTCAGGTAAAGTTCAAGAAATTAAAGCGGCAGTTCAGCAGCACGGTGCAGAAATTGTGATCTTTAATCATGCCTTAAGTCCAGGCCAAGAAAGAAGCCTTGAGCAAGAATTGCAGTGCAGAGTATTAGACCGTACAGGTTTAATACTTGATATTTTTGCCCAGCGTGCACGCACTCACGAAGGTAAATTACAAGTTGAGCTTGCGCAATTAGAGCACATGTCAACGCGCCTAGTTAGGGGGTGGACTCACCTAGAGCGTCAAAAAGGTGGTATCGGCTTACGAGGCCCAGGCGAAACTCAGTTAGAAACTGACAGACGTTTGTTGCGGGTTCGCATTAATAGTATTTTAAAGCGCTTGGGTAAAGTCAGAAAGCAGCGTGAACAAGGTCGCCGAGCCAGGCGGCGTGCAGAGATACCGACCTTATCGTTAGTGGGCTATACTAACGCAGGCAAATCAAGCTTGTTTAATCAAGCCACTATTGCCCAGGTTTATGCTGCGGATCAATTGTTCGCAACACTGGATCCAACCTTTAGAAGGCTTGAAATTAAAGATGTTGGCCCCACTATCTTAGTAGACACAGTGGGTTTTATTCGGCATCTGCCACATAAGCTGGTTGATGCGTTTAGAGCCACACTGCAAGAAACTGCTGAAGCGACATTGTTATTGCATCTCATTGATGCAAACGATGAAAAGCGCGATGACAACATTGAAGAGGTAGAGTCGGTGTTGCAAGAGATAGGCGCAGATGAACTGCCTTACCTTTTGGTTTACAACAAGATCGATATGTTAGAGGATTGCCCTGCTCGTATCGATCGAGATAGCTACGGTGTGCCCAGGCGAGTTTGGTTAAGTGCGTTAACGGGTGAGGGAGTAGACTTGTTACTTCAAGCCATAAGCGAACGTTTGGGTGGTGAAATTTTTGCTCAGCAAATTGTTTTAGAACCTAAATTTGGTAACCTTCGAGCTCAGCTATATGCGCTTGATGCGGTAGAAAAAGAAGATATTAATGACCAAGGCCATATGGTCCTGGATGTGCGTTTGCAAAAGCGTGATTTTTTACAAGCTTTAAGTCGTGTGGGAATGGATGCAAAACCCTTTGTGGGCCAACCTAATAACCCATGGGATGTTTAATAGTTTTATAATTGCAATAATCAGGAGAAGTTTATGGCCTGGAATGAACCGGGTAATAACGGTAAAGACCAAGATCCATGGGGTGGCAATCGCCGTCCGAACGGACAAGATCAGGGTCCCCCAGATCTGGATGAGGCATTGAATAAGATGATTGAGAAGATCAGTGGCTTATTTGGTGGTTCGGGTAATAAAAACACTTCAGGCTCAGGTGGCAATAATGCCTCTGCACCGTCGGGCAAGATTATCCTGGTCGGTGCTGTTATTGCATTAGTCCTTTGGGCGGGCATGGGTTTTTATACCGTTGACCAGCAAGAACGAGCAGTCGTCCTGCGTCTTGGTAAATACAGCGACACTGTGCAGCCAGGCTTACATTGGAATCCACCTCTAATTGACAATGTGACTAAGGTCAATGTGACTGCAGTTCGTAATGTTGAAAACCGAGCACTCATGCTGACTGAAGACGAGAACATCGTTGAAGTAGGTTTGTCGGTGCAGTATGTGGTGTCTAACCCAAAGAGTTTCTTGCTAGAAGTTAAGAACCCTGAAACCAGTTTGCTGCAGGCCACGCAAAGTGCGCTTCGCCACGTAGTAGGTGGATCAGAAATGCATTCAGTATTAACTGAAGGTCGTGCTCTTTTAGCCTTGGATGTTGAAACTCGTCTACAAAATTTGCTGGATGACTACAACACAGGTTTAGACGTGATTAAGGTGAACATTGAAAACACCGCCGCACCTTCTCAAGTTCAAGATGCCTTTGATGATGTAATCAAAGCTCGAGAAGATGAGCAGCGTGTGAAGAACGAAGCGCAAGCATATGCTAATGGCATAGTGCCTGAAGCCCGTGGTAGAGCGCAGCGTGTGTTTGAAGAAGCTGAAGCCTACCGTGCCCAAGTGATCGCGCGTGCAGAAGGTGAAGCAACACGTTTCACTAAGTTGCTTGCCGAATATAAAAAGGCTCCAGAAGTGACACGCGAGCGTTTGTATATTGTTGCCATGGAAGATGTGCTTTCCAATGCCTCAAAAGTCATGGTTGATGTAGAGGGCGGTAATAACATGATGGTCTTGCCTTTGGATCAGATTATGCAAAATCAATCCATGCGCGCAGCCACAGGTACCGGCGCAAAGGTCTCATCAAGTATGGTGGATGAAGTTGCTAATCGGGTGATTGAGCAGCTAACGCAAGATTCAAACAATCAAAGGGGGTCTCGTTAAAATGGCTACTCGTACTTTAGTAACCCTAATAGGGCTATTTATAGCACTCCTTATTGCCACCTCTGCACTGTTTGTAGTGAAGGAAACGGAACGTGCAATTATGCTTCAGTTTGGTGAGGTAGTAGAGTTTGATATCCAGCCAGGCTTGCATGTAAAAGTGCCGTTTGTAAACACTGTACGTGTGTTTGACGCCCGAGTGCTAACCCTGGATGCACGTCCCCAGCGTTACCTAACGCTAGAAAAGAAAGCCCTTATTGTGGATTCCTTTGTTAAATGGCGTATTTTCAACGTAGCCGATTACTACACCGCAACTTCAGGTGATGAATTTACCGCAGCCAAACTTTTGGCATCGCGTGTGGATACTGGCCTGCGTAACCAATTTGGTGAGCGCACGCTTACTGAAGTGGTGTCGGGCGAGCGTGATGACTTAATGTCTGAATTGCTTGTTGAGTTGAACGATGTGGTTAAAGCTGACATGGGTATCGAAGTGATTGACGTGCGTGTGAAGCGTATCGACTTACCAGAAAAAGTGAGTGAGTCTGTATACGGACGTATGCGCACCGAGCGTGAGCGTGAAGCTCGTGAACTTCGCTCTAAGGGTAAAGAGCTTGCTGAAGGTATCCGAGCTGATGCGGATCGCCAAGAAACCATCATTGAAGCTAACGCATACCGTGATTCTGAACTTGTGCGTGGTGATGGCGACGCGGTTGCCGCAGCAACTTATGCTGAAGCCTTTAACCAAGATCCTGAGTTTTATAGCTTCTATCGTAGTTTAGATGCGTATCGTAAAACCTTTGGTGCAGGTGGTGATGTGATGCTTATTGAACCAGATAGTGAGTTCTTTAAGTACATGAATCAGTCAGGTGCTAAGTAAGCCAAATCTAAGCTTTCATTGCTGAAATTTAGCAAGATAATAAAAGAGCCATCGGTTTATCGCCCATGGCTCTTTTTTTGCCTTCTGCAAAATGACCAACACACTTAATCGTCTGCTTGAAGGTGGAAGGCGGCTTGTAACAACTTGTGTTATTTGAGCTTGTTTAGCTGATTATGAGTGGGCGTGCGGATGCAATAGATTTTTTACACGCAAAAGTCTTGAAGCTAGTTATGTGCAGTTAAAAGAAGTACAATAGCCTAACCGAGAAGTAGGGTCCAAGAAGGGCTGTATGATGCTCGGTTTTTTTGTGTGTGAAGCATTAGTAAAATACCATGAATGAATTGATACAACACTTAATCGTGGCTTTTTGTTTGATGCTTATATTAGAAGGTATAGTGCCTTTCTTATACCCACAAAAGTGGCGCAAATTGGTGATGCAACTTAGTGAAGTTAGCGATCCTCGTATGCGCTTTATAGGCTTGGCAAGCATGCTTTTAGGTTTGTTCTTGCTGTTGTTAGTGCGTTGATGTAGCAAAAATTTTTGGGAAACAGGAATTCAAATGAGTCGTGCCAATCGTTGGTTGCTCCCAGATGGAGTTAAAGAAGTTTTGCCGCCGCAGGCGCAGCGTATTGAAGGCCTGCGCCGCAATGTGGTGGATCTTTATCACGCTTGGGGATACGACTTGGTGATGCCTCCGCTGATTGAGTACATTGATTCACTGCTCATTGGTACTGGTGACGACTTAGACTTAGCAACTTTTAAGGTCATCGACCAAACAACCGGTCGCACCATGGGCATTAGGGCTGACATTACGCCTCAAGTCGCCCGCATCGATGCCCATAGTATTGATTGTGAAGGGATTAACCGTTTGTGTTATTCCAACACCGTTTTGCACACCAGCGCAGCTAACCCGCTCGCTTCTCGCAGCCCGTTACAGATTGGTGCAGAATTATATGGTCACGAAGGTATAGACAGCGATCTTGAAGTGATCAGCTTAATGCTAGAAACCTTAACTTGTTTAGAAATTAAGCACCCTATTACCCTAGATTTGGGGCACGTGGGCATTTATAGAAGCCTCACACAGGCACTTGGTATTTGTGAAGAGGATGAAAAAGAATTGTTCAGCCTACTGCAAAGCAAAGCAGTAGCTGATATTGACGCTTTAGTGGACGCCATGGATTTACCTGAGTCCTCTAAAACTATTTTTTCTGCATTGCCTCGTTTATACGGCACTGTTGATGTGCTTGATGAAGCGGATCAATTGTTGGGCCAAGTTTCAACTGAAGCATCTGAAGCCATCAACTATTTACGCAGCTTGGCAAGTGCCATTAGTGAACGTTTTCCACAAGTCACTTTGTACTTTGATTTGGCTGAACTTAGAGGCTACGAATATCATACCGGCGTCGTCTTTGCTGCGCTAACATCGGCTTTTGGTCAAGCGATTGCCAAGGGCGGACGCTACGATGATATCGGTAAAGTATTTGGTAGAGCTCGTCCAGCAACGGGCTTTAGTGCTGATTTAAAGATCCTTGCAGATCTGTCTGAAGTCGCTAAAGGAACGGCCGATGCCATCCTCATGCCGGTACAGGCCCAGTTGAATCAAAAGCAAAGACATAGTTTGTGGCAGGTGCAATCTGAATTACGAGCAAAAGGCGAGCGCCTTGTTGCTCAACTAAGTGACACTTCGCCGCCATTGCCGTCATCTCGCAAGCTTGTCTGGCAAGATGACACTTGGAAAGTGGTTTAATCAATCTTGGTTTGATTAGGGTTCTAGTCAAACTACTAATTTTAATTTTAGCGTGACTTCACGCACAGCAAATCTATTAGAGCAAAATATTATGGGTAAGAATGTCGTCGTTTTAGGCACCCAATGGGGTGATGAAGGCAAAGGTAAGATCGTTGATTTACTCACCGATCAGGCCACGGCAGTGGTACGTTTCCAAGGTGGCCATAACGCAGGTCACACCTTGGTGATTGAAGGCGAAAAAACCGTATTGCATTTGATTCCTTCAGGTATTCTTCGCGATACCGTCACTTGTTTCATTGGCAACGGTGTAGTGGTAGCAATGGATGCATTGCTAAAAGAAATGAGCGAGCTTGAAGCGCGTGGTATTCCAGTGCGTGAACGCTTACGTATCAGTACCGCCTGCCCTTTGATCTTGCCTTACCATGTGGCCTTAGACCAAGCTCGTGAGCTTGCTCGTGGCGAAGAGAAAATTGGCACAACAGGCCGCGGCATTGGCCCTGCATACGAAGACAAAGTCGCTCGTCGTGGTCTACGTTTGGGTGATTTGCTAGACCCGAAACGTTTCGCAACCAAGCTTGAAGAAATCATGAAGTACCATAACTTTGTGCTGGAAAACTTCTATCGCGTAAAACCTCTAGATTACAATGAAGTGTTAGAAACTGCGCTAGCTCAAGCTGAACAAATTAAAGCCATGTTTACCGACGTCACTGCAGAAATTCATGACTTGCGCCGTGCTAAAGTAGACATCTTGTTTGAAGGTGCTCAAGGCACATTGTTAGACATTGACCATGGTACTTATCCATTTGTAACTTCATCTAACACCACAGCGGGTGGAACAGCTACAGGTTCTGGCTTTGGTCCTTTGTACCTGGATTATATTTTGGGTATTACTAAAGCTTACACTACCCGTGTTGGTAGTGGCCCATTCCCAACAGAATTGTTCTGCGATATTGGTTTAGGTTTGGCCCAAAGAGGTCACGAGCTAGGTGCGACAACAGGTCGTCCGCGCCGTTGTGGTTGGTTTGACGCGGTTGCGCTTAAGCATGCGATTCAGATCAACAGTGTGTCAGGTATTTGTTTAACCAAGTTAGACGTATTAGATGGCATGGAAGAAATTAAACTGTGCGTTGCTTACCACGATGCACAAGGCAATGCTGTACCATGCCCAAGTGATGCAGAAGGGTTTGAAGCGGTAACACCTATCTACGAAACAATGCCTGGTTGGACTGAGTCGACCGTAGGTGCACAGTCAGTAGATCAGCTTCCTGCCACGGCAATAGCATACATTGCTCGAATTGAAGAATTGATTGAAGCCCCTGTGGATATTATTTCCACTGGCCCAGATCGTGTAGAAACCATCGTAAAACGCCATCCGTTTGGCGCATAGGAAAAAATGACACAAATCGACGATCCACACGCTCAGCGTGAGGCGCAAAAGTACGATAATCCGATTCCAAGCCGGGAGTTCATTTTAGATCACCTACGTGACAGAAGTGGCCCAGCAACGCTAAAACAAGTCAGTTTTGAACTGGCTTTGTTTGAGGCAGAGGATGTTGAAGCACTGCGCCGACGCTTAAGGGCGATGGAACGCGATGGTCAATTGATTAGCGATCGAAAAGGCGCTTACGGCGCCATTCAAAAAATGGACCTTATCTTGGGCCGTATTATTGGTCACAGAGATGGCTTTGGCTTTTTAAAGCCGGATGAAGGTGGTGATGACTTATTCCTTAGTCATCGACAAATGCGCAGCGTGTTTGACGGCGATAAAGCGCTAGCCAGAATTATCGGTGTCGACCGCAAGGGTCGAAGCGAAGGTGCTATTGTCGAGGTCACAGAGCAAAACACTCATCAAGTGGTGGGGCGTTTAACCAAAGAAAATGGGATTTGTTTTGTCAGGCCTGATAACCAGCGCATCAGCCAAGATATTCTTATTGCCAATGATAAGGCGATGAATGCTAAACATGGCCAATACGTCACTGTAGCTATCATTCATCAACCTACTAAGCGCAATCAGGCGGTCGGTGAAGTGGCTGAAATTTTGGGCGAGCATATGGCTCCAGGCATGGAAATTGACGTCGCCATCCGCACCCACGAAATTCCACATGAATGGCCATTGCAGACTGTTGAAGAAGCGGCCTTGTTGTCTTCTGAGGTTGCAGAGGAAGATAAGCTAGATCGGATAGATTTACGTGAGATGCCTTTTGTGACCATTGATGGTGAGGATGCACGTGATTTTGACGATGCCGTATACTGTCGCAAAAGAACCCTAGGTGGGTGGCGTTTATACGTGGCCATCGCTGACGTGAGCCATTACGTTAGAACAGGCACTGCACTTGATAGGGAAGCCCATAAGCGCGCGACTTCTGTGTATTTCCCAGAACGCGTCATACCTATGCTGCCAGAAGCTATTTCTAATGGTTTGTGTTCATTAAACCCACATGTAGATCGCCTGGTGATGGTTTGTGAAATGACAATCACTAGCAAAGGCAAACTCAACAGCTATGAGTTTTACGAAGGCCTAATCCACTCTCACGCCCGCCTAACTTACACCAAAGTTGGCGCGATGTTAGATGCGTCTGATGAACAATGTGCGCCTTTAAGAGACGAATACCAGCATGTTGTAAAGCCCGTTGATGAGCTGCATAAACTGTATGGTGCATTAAGGTCTGCACGTGATGCGCGCGGTGCCATTGACTTTGAAACCCAAGAAACACGAATTGTGTTCGGAAAAGATCGAAAAATAGATGACATTGTGCCAGTGCAGCGCAATGATGCTCATAAGCTCATTGAAGAATGTATGCTGGCTGCCAACGTAAGCACAGCTCAATTTATTGCCAAGCATAAGTTAGATGGTTTGTTTCGGGTACATAAAGGTCCAAAACCCAGCAAGCTAGAAAACCTTAGAGGCTTTTTAGGTGAGATGGGCCTTGCTCTAACCGGTGGTAAAGAACCAAAGCCAAAGCATTACCAAGCGTTATTAAGCTCAATAAAAGACAGGCCTGATGCCCATTTGGTGCAAACCGTGATGCTGCGTTCGTTGAGCCAAGCCGTATATACACCTGAAAACGAAGGTCATTTTGGTTTAGGCTATGAAGCTTATGCACACTTCACATCGCCGATTAGAAGGTATCCGGATCTTCTGATACACCGAGCCATTCGAAGTGTGATTCAAAGCAAGCGCTCTAGTCGTTATGTAAAGCGGATCAAAGCCACTCAAGTGAAGCCTACAGCCCCATGGTATCCCTACTCAACGGCGGATGTCCTAGTGCTTGGTGAGCACTGCTCTATGGCTGAAAGGCGCGCTGATGCGGCTGTTTGGGACGTGGAAGGTTGGCTTAAATGTGAATATATGCAAGGCCACATTGGTGATTACTTCCATGGCACAATTAATGCTGTTACAAGCTTTGGTTTGTTTGTAGAGCTAGCCGATGTATACGTAGAAGGCCTTGTTCATATTAGTGCTTTACCAGGTGATTATTATCACTTTGATGCTGCTAAACACTGTTTGCATGGCGAGCGCAGTGGCAAAAGCTTCCGCTTAGGCGACACCATTGAAGTGCAAGTTGTGCGAGTAGATTTAGATGAGAAAAAGATTGATTTTGAGCTGGCTGAAAAGCCAAGCAAAACCAAA
>CAXHZX010000011.1:0-74555 GCA_964022265.1 uncultured Oceanospirillaceae bacterium
CCTAGCACCATGCGAAAGCGATAGGTATATTTAGGGTATATTTAGGGTTAAGTTAGTTGTTAAGTTTTTAGGCGTTAATACCTTTCTATTTGGGTTTTAAACCGATATACCTTTGTTAAGAGACACCCCATGCACCCACATGAAAAACTAAATTATGTAGAGTTTCCAGCCAAAGACATGGCGGCCACTAAAGCTTTTTTTGAGGCGGTGTTTGGTTGGCAGTTTGAAGATTTTGGCGAAGAATACACGGCCTTTTCAGGGCAAGGACTAGATGGTGGTTTTTTTAAATCACCGCAAGCATCAAGGCCCCAGCAAGGTGCTGCGTTACTTATTTTTTATAGTAAGCACCTGCCCGACACCTTAGCCAAGGTAGAGAAACATGGTGGCACTATAGAGCAACCTATCTTTTCATTCCCTGGCGGTGCGCGGTTTCACTTTTTAGAGCCCAGTGGCAATGAATTTGCCGTATGGTCGGAAACCCCAGGCTAAAGGCTGTTTACAAGATTAAACCCCTAACTCTTGCGCAAACGCACACGCATACTAATACTAATATTCTAAGGCTAACTTATGTATGCCGATGAAGGTTTAAAGAAAGCATTAAAGCTAGTAAATATCGCCATGCTGGGCTATTTGGGTAAGGTACAGGCGCATATCTAACTCTAGCTGGTGGTAGTTGGCCTGCATGTGGCAGCAAAGCTGGTAAAAGGCTTTGTTGTGCTCTTTTTCTTTTAAGTGCGCCAGTTCATGCACTACTATCATGTTCAGAAAGTCTTCTGGGCATTTTTTAAACACATCGCTGATACGTATTTCGTTTTTACTTTTCAGTTTAGAGCCCTGCACCCTAGACACAAAGGTATGTAAGCCTAGGGCGTTATTTATCACATGAATCTTAGGGTCGTACACCACTTGGCTTAAAGGTGACGATTTTTTAATGTACTGGTTTTTAAGGCCCACGGTGTATTCGCGAAGCCGTTTGTCGTTCACGTATTCATGGGTGTTGGGGTATTTTTTAAGTAAGTAATGGCTTAGCTTGTCTTGTTCTAACAAACGCAGCACTTGGTCTTTTACTTGCTGTGGGTAGTTTGAGATGTACTTTAATTCAGACATTCACTAAATCTTTAGAAAAACTTAGGGCCAGTATAGGCTGGCTTAAACGGCGGCGCTAGCCATAATTAATCGCCTTACTGTGCATCTTGCAAGGCTTGCCATGGTAAACTTGCCCAAGCAATGGCCCTTATCCACCCTTGTCACATGCCACTATGCTGGATGTTTGAATTAGGAATATATCGTGAACCCAATCACCCCTAAAAAACTACTCAACAGTAAATGGACTGCGGTAACGCCGCAAAATAAAGAAAAACACTTTTTAGTGACCAAGGTTAAGTTTGATGAAGAAGGCATCGTAACCCTGTGCATTATAGAAGCCGTTATGTCTAAACGCGAACAAGCCATAGACTGGCGGCAGCTTAAAGACATCAATCTTTGGCGCCAAGGTTGGTGTTAATCCCCCCTCATTTTGGTCAGCCCTATAGCCATGCGTAAAACCGATAAAAAAACAGACAACAATATTAGGCAGCTGCTCACGCAGGTGTGCGATTATGCGCTTAAAGACATCAAAGGTTTTGTGTGGCTTACCCACCAGGTGAACTACACTTCGTTTCCTGAAAGTTTAAAGGTGGTGTGTGTATTTGAAACCCACGCCGCCCTTGAGCGTTTTCAGGCCACAAAACAAAGTGAAGCGCTGAATAACATGATTATCACTAAGCTTTTGTCAGCTAATATCACCCTCAAAAAACCAGCCCAATCTATTATCTATGACAGCCAGCAGCTTTGCGATGAGCAGCATCATGGCAACTGGGCACTTAGGTTAAGCCAAATCGTGAGTCACTGAACCTTTGGTCATTTGATAAGCGTCTAGGGCTTTTAGCCGAGATGTCTTTACGTCGATAATGGGGTTAGGGTAGTTAGTGCCTAGGCTCACCTTAGCTGCCTTTAACACAGCTTCTGGCGCTTCCCATGGCCGGTATAGGTATTTGTCTGGCAGGTCTTTAAGTTCGGGTACAAAGTGCCTTGTGTATTCGCCTTTGGGGTCGAACTTTTCGCCCTGAGTAATGGGGTTAAATATTCTAAAATAGGGTGATGCATCAGTGCCGCAGCCTGCAACCCATTGCCAGCTAGCGCTGTTACTGGCTAGGTCTGCATCCACTAAGCAATCCCAAAACCATTGTGCCCCTACACGCCAATCTACCAGCAGGTTCTTAATTAAAAAGGATGCTGTAATCATCCTTACGCGGTTATGCATATAGCCTGTTTGCCATAGCTCGCGCATGCCAGCATCTACCATGGGGTAGCCGGTTTGGCCTTGTTGCCAGCGTTTTATAAACTCTGCATTGTTGCCCCAGGGGAACTGATCAAAGTTAGTTTTTAAGTTTTGTGTTGGCAAGCCTGGAAAATGATAGAGCAAATAATAAGAGAATTCGCGCCAACGAATCTCGCGTTTAAAGTGCTCCACGTTATCGTTATCTTCCATGGTCTTTAGGGCATCTATCACTTGGCGTGGTGAAATGTCGCCAAAATGAAGGTGCGGTGATAAGCGCGAAATGGCTTTTAGTGCAGGCCTGTCGCGGCCGTCTTTATAATCGTGTATGCCCTGTGATAAAAATGCATTGAGTGCATTTTTTGCACCTTTCTCGCCAGGTTGCCAATGTTCTTTAAACCCTGTGTCCCATTGCTCTTTAGGCAATAGCTTAAGCTCATCTAGTGCCTTAGCTTTTGGGTCTGTCATGGTTTTAGCAGCCAAGTTTGGCGCAGCTAGTAGGTTTATGTGTGGGTCTACTTTGCAGGCTTCACGGTGATAGGGGGTGAATATTTTGTAGGCTGTGCCATCTTGTTTGGTCACTTCCCATGGCTCGTTTATTAAGCAGCCATTAATACTGTGGCCGGTAATGCCTTGCTTTTGCAGCTGTTGTTTAATTTGGGTAGTTTGGGCAATGTTTGTGGGCTCATAACACCTGCTCCAATACACAGTGTTGGCACCAAAACGCTCGCAAAGCTCTAAAATAATCTGCTGCGCATCACCTACATACAGGTTTAGTGCACCGTCTAAAGAGTCATTTAGTGCACTTAAAGAATGGTGCAACCACCAACGGCTAGCACCGCCCATGCGCTGCTCACCTGCACTTTCATCGTCGAGTATGTAGATGGGTAATACATTTTCGGCTTGGCAGGCTGCGCTTAACGCGGGGTTGTCTTGCAGGCGTAAATCTTGACGAAACCATACAATAGAAACTGAGCTTGGCATGTTTAACTACTCTACTTTTTCAATCACTAAGGCAATTTGGCCTACGTTAAAGCCCCATTTGGTCATTTGGGTCAGGTTGATTAGGCGAGAGTCATCAATTTGGTAAATCCAATCATTAAGGTCTATGTCCCATGTGGTGCCATCTACCTCAATCGCTAAAGTGTATTTCCAGTTAAATGCAAAGCCGTTGCTCTCACCTGCAGCTTCGCCCACGGCATCGGAAGCCATGCCTGTGTATTTGTTGGTGCCGTGTTTTTCTAGGTTCCAAACCCTACGCTGGGTTTCGCCATCATCATAGTAAAAGTCTTCTTCTAGCAGGCCTTTGTTGCCTTCCCAAGAGCCCACAAGGTCTGCATGGAAGCGACGTATCACTTTGCCTTGTCTGTTTTGTACCATTCCGTAGGCGATCAGGTTGCCGTTGAAAAAGGTTTTCATGTCAAATTCTGGTGTGGTGTCGGCGTACTCATTAATGTTGGTGCTGCAACCTACCATTAGCAAACCCAAGCTTGCGGCTATGAGCGCGCGCGACAAATAACGGGTAATTTTTGTAAATGTGTTCATGTTAAAGCCCTATTAGTTGGTTACGTTGTTGGGGTTTTATGGTGTTTTCCGACAGCCAAATAGCGGTAAATGCAGGTGCAAAAAGCGGATCTTCTAGGCTGCCCAAAAATTCATCGTTAAAGTAAAAGTGACTGTTGGCTTGGTCATCTACGTACAAGATGATTTTGTCATCAAGTGCTACGTCTGGCCACAAGTTCGCTAATTCATCTAGCCATTTTGGGTTGTATTCAATATTTTGGCGGCTCCATTCTCGCTTGGTCCCTTCAATTAAATACTTTGCTTTTATCGAACGTTGGTAAATCAGTTCTAGTGACAATGGCCATTGGTTGAGTTCATAACTGCCGCTTTGGGTATATAGCTTGGCCTCATAAAGGTTAAACCATAGCCATCGCATTTGGGTGCGGCCCACTTGCTCTAGTGGCATTAGTTGCGGGCTAGCTGTTTGGCTTGAAGCTAGTGGTAAAGAAGCTTCAGGTGTACTTTCAGCTGCTGCCATACTCGGCAATAACAGCACAGCTAAAGCCAACGGTTTGGCTAGGGCCGTTAGGCTAAACACGATCAGCCTTTCGAATGTATGCATCGGCCTTCACAAGCAAAGGCAACACAATGCCAAAGTTAATGGCAACAATACCCAATGTTAGGGTGGTTCCAAGGGGGAAGCCTACGGCGCCTAACTGAAAGCTTAGCCAGTAGGCATAGGCACCGCCAATAGCGCTTACGCCCATTAAATAGATGGGTTTTAATTTGCGCAAAAAACGTAAGCTGTGGCCGAAGTTCAGTACAAAAGCGACCCATAATACGCCAAGCCATAAAGGCTGTTGCGCAAAGCTGAATACCCCAAGTTGCGATAATAATAAATCGATAACAAACCCAGCCGCAGCCAACACCAGTATTTGTATGTCCTGCTTTGGGGTAGGCGACAGTAAGTAATGAGAGGCTAATATAATCATGGCTAGCGCAAGCCATGCATTGCCGCCCCATACGAGGCTAAACCACATGGCTTGAAAACTAATGGGTTGGAACAATGTCCAAAATTTCATGATGCGCGCCTAGTATTTGTTTTTAACAAGCTCAAGATGAGCCAAGCCAATCGCCGATTCTCTAAAGCCGCCTTCGCAATAGCAAAAGTAAAATTCCCATAGGCGAATAAAATCATCGTTAAACCCTAAGTTGTGAATTGAATCGCGGTTCTCTAAAAAAGTATCACGCCAATCGCTTAGTGTTTTGGCATAGTCAATGCGGTAATCAGAGAGTTGCTTAAGGTACATGTTAGTGTTGTTTTTAAGCAGGTCACAAATCACGCTGATCGATGGCAAATGCCCACCAGGGAATATGTGGCGTTGAATGAAATCTACATTCTTCACATAACTATCATAACGCTGGTCATTCATAGTGATCGCTTGGATTAGCGTTTTGCCGCCTGGTTTTAACAACTTATCAATCATTGAAAAGTAGGTAGGCATAAATTTATGGCCTACGGCTTCAATCATTTCAATAGACACAATCTTTGTGTATTGGCCGGTTAAATCTCGGTAATCCTTTTTAAGTAGGGTTACTTTGTCGATTAAATTTTCATCTTCAACACGCTGTTTGGCTATATCAAACTGGGCATCAGAAATAGTGGTAGTGGTCACATGGCAACCGTAGTGCTTGGCTGCATAACAGGCCAAACCACCCCAGCCTGTGCCTATCTCTAACAACTGATCGTCTTGTGTTAGGTTAAGTGCTTCACAAATGACTTTTAACTTGTTTTGTTGTGCTTCTTCTAGTGTAGCTTCATTATGCGGATAGATAGCAGAAGAATACTGCATGGCCTTATCTAGAAAAACTTTGTACATGTCATTGCTTAAATCGTAATGAGCAGCAATGTTGGTGCGGCTGCCTTTTTTACTATTCGCATTAGCGCGATGTTTAAAGATATTGGCGATGTTGAGCAAAAAACCAAAACGTTGTTCATATTTCTCTAGGGTCGCTAAGTTTCTAGAAAACAATTGGATCACCGCGACCAAATTATCAGTGCTCCATAAACCTTCCACATAAGCTTCGCCTGCACCAATGCTGCCGCCCCATAAAATTCTGCCATAGGCCTTTGGGTCGTTGATGGTAATGGTCATTTTAAGCTGCGCATCTGCGTCGCCAAACGTTGCTTCGCTGCCATTGTCACGCAATAGGATGTAGCCATCGTTCAGTTTGTTGAGCAACGAAAACACGATGCGTTTGCTCAAAGATGGCTTTTGGATCGCCATGGTGGCTTGGTTGTTGTTGGTGGTCATGGTTTACTCTTTATGTTGGATTGCTCCGCAATTGGGGCGGGCACATCTATTGTTTTTGTTTGGTAAGGCACGTATCGAATGCCTTTTAAAAATAGCTTTAGGGCTTGCCAATAAATCGCCCTTACAATGCTTAATGTCACAATGGGCCAGCGTAAAAATATGGCGCTTAGTTTTTTGCTATTCATAGCATACCGCTTAGCACTGAATGTAGCTGTAAATACCTGCTGGTCACGCCAGTTATCGATGGTGATGTGGGTGTCTGATTCTGGCGCTTTTACACGCCAGCGATATTCCATATCTAAATCCATGAAAGGTGAAACGTGAAAGGCTTTTTCGGTGGCTTTGGGATCCTTCAGGTCTACCAAATAGCTGTGTGTGTTGTTCCAAGGTGTGTTGCTCACCTCGGCAATAAGGTAAACCGGTTTGTTGTTCGCGTATAAAAAGAAAAAGTTTACAGGGCTAAAGTAAATACCAAAACAACGTAACTGCGCCAGTACACAGACTTTGTCTATATCGGTTAACTTTGCACCCAGCTCTTTCGCGGTAGCTAGCGCCAATTGTTTGAGTTGGCTGCCATCCTGGTCTTTAATGCTGTCTTTGTGGCTTGGGTGGTGTTTTAAATAATCACTGGTTTTAAGCTGCAAAGGAGCCCATCTGCGTGATGAAAACCACCAGTAACGATCATTTAAAGTTTCAACTTCATCTAAGTTGATAAAATTCATGTAAAGCGGATAGGTAAAAGCATGCACTTTGGGCACAAAGCGCTTATGAAATACTTTCCCTATGTAAAACGCACTCTCTAGTGCGTTTGTTGTGTGTTGCTTTTGCATGAGTGTTTTACGTTGAAACATTATCCAAGGTCAATCCAAAACGTTTGCACACGTCCAAGGCGCTTCTTACGCCATCTTCGTGAAACCCGTTGTACCAGTAGGCGCCACAAAAGTGTGTTAATCGGTGTCCACAGATACTATCACGTTGCTTTTGGGCGGCAATAGATTCTAAGGTGAAAACCGGGTGTGAATAGTTAAACTCGCGCAAAATATGTTTTGAATCAATAAGTTGTGTTTGGTTGAGTGTGACACAAAGCTCTTCTTTAGTAACTAGGCCCTGCAAAATATTCATGTCGTAAGTGAGCGTTGGCATTTCATCGGTTGGTGAACCTATGCAGTAGTTCCAGCTTGCATAGGCTTTTTTGCGCTTGGGTAGCAGTGATTTGTCGGTGTGCAACACCACTTCATTGGCTCTGTATTTCATGTCACCAAGCACTTGTTGCTCTTGTTCGCTAGGGTCATTTAAAAGCGCTAGTGCTTGGTCTGAGTGGCATGCAAAAATAACTTCATCAAACACCTGCGTGCCTTCTTCAGTGGTGACTTCTACATGGCTGCTATGGCGCGTGACCCATTGCACGGGTGTAGCCAGACGAATGTCTTGAATGTTTTTGGTTAGGTGTGGGATATAGCTTCTTGAACCGCCTTCTATAACATACCACTGAGGTCTATTAGCGATGTCTAAAAGGCCATGGTTAGTTAAGAAATTTAGGAAAAACCGTAACGGGAAATCTCTGCAACTATTGATCGACGCCGACCAAATAGCTGCCGTCATGGCCAACACATAATGGGTTGCAAAAAATTCGCTAAACCCATGTTTGTCTAAAAATTCACCAAGCGTGCCAAGCTCATTATCATCGGCTGCTTGGGCCTTTTTGGAGAGCTTGTTAAAGCGCAGTATTTCGTAAATAAAATAATAAAACTTAGGGTTAACTAGGTTTCTTCTTTGGGCAAATAACGTATTGATACTATGGCCATTATATTCTAGCCCAGTGCTGGCATTTTTTACGCTAAAGCTCATTTCAGTGGGCTTACTTTTAATGCCAATCTGATCCATCATTTTTATAAAGTTTGGATAAGTGCGATCGTTAAACACAATAAAGCCTGTGTCTACGGCTAAGCTTTTGCCGTCTATTTCTATGTCTATGGTCGCCGTGTGGCCACCTAGAGTGTTGTTGGCTTCAAATAATGTCACATTGTGCTGCTTGCTTAACAAATAGCCACAGGTTTGTCCGGAAATGCCACTGCCAATAATAGCAATGCGTTTTTTTGAATTAGGTGAAGCACTCATGCAGGGGTCCTGATCATTTTAATGGCTATCTTTTGCCACAGTGTGTTGGGTAATAGTTGGATAAGACGCATGGTAAAGTAAAAAACCTTTGGAAAGTTAATTTCCAGCTTTTTCTTTTCAAGGCCTTTCATAATGTAATCACCTGCCTGTTCACCGGTAATGAGGCCTGGCATGGGGAAATTGTTCTTTTGCGTTAATGCCGTATCCACAAAACCAGGCCTCACTAGAGAAACAGAAATCTTTCTTGGGCTTAGGTCAATGGCTAGGGTTCTGGTCAAATAATCTAAGGCAGCTTTAGAGGCACCGTATGCTTCTGAGCGGGTGAGTGGTAAAAGGGTTACGGTAGAGCTCACAATGGCTAACTGGCCACCCTCATTAATTTGACCTAGTACACCTTCTAAGCAGTAACCTGTGCCAATGACATTGGTGTCTATTTGGCGTTTGAATAAGGCACTATCAAAGCTTGCCATATCATCCATGTACTCGCAGTTGCCAGCATTGAGTATGGCAAGGTCTAAATCTTTAAATTGCTGCAAATTTTCAATGGTTTGTTGAGGCTCAGTCAGATCAAATGCGCACAAGGTCAGGGCAGGGTGGCTCTTTGCAATGGCCCCTTGCAGCTTCGTTATGGAACGGCCGCAGGCAATCACCTGCCAGCCTTCAGATAAATAGCCCCTGGCAAGGTGCATGCCTATGCCAGAACTTGCGCCTGTGATGAGTACTCGTTTCATACGGTTAGCCTATTTTTTAGCATTTTGATCACCCCTTTAAGCACAGGCACATGTTCATAAAACATGTTGCCCACATCAAAGTAATCTCGGTGGTAGGTAATGCGTTCGCCAAATTTAATGTCGCTCACGCCAGCCACTACAATTTCTTGGTGGTTGTTTAACTTTGGATGAGCAAACATCATGTTCCAGCTGATCATGGATTGGCCTTCGTTACCCACGACATCAATGATTTCAAAGCGACAGTAAGTTACATTTTGCATCATCTGGCTGAAATGTTGTTTTACATTATCTAGCCCTTCAAGCTGACTGAAAGGATCTTGTAAAATTACATTTTGATCGTAAATTTCATCTAGCCCAGGAATGCTCTCTTGGCTAAATACTTTGTAATAATCACAAAACTTCTCTACAAGTGGATTCATAATAAGTCTTCTTTGGTCAGATTTATGTTTATGGGTATTGAACCATAGGGCTGATTTTTTCTGGGTAGGGTTCTAAATATCGTTGTTCATTAATGTAATCGCTACCGTGCTGCATTAAGTAATGTTTTAGCAAAGTTAAGGGCGTAGGCAGAGGCGTTAGGCCATTGTTGTAGCTTTCTATTACCACCACAATATGTTCTTTTGCCTCAGCTGAAATAGATTTTTTCAAATAACCTAGAATGTGGAACATGGCATTGGTATGGTTTTTTCTGCTTGCAGGTTTAGAAAGTGTTTTGATAAAACCAGTAAAATAGCGATCGGCAAGTTCTTCTAAACTGCCGTTTACATGCGCACCGATAAGGCGGCCAAGGGCACGGCACTGGTTTTGGTCATGAGCCATTAATAAATATTTATAGCTTCTATGAAACAACATGAGGTTGCTTATGCTGAGCTCGCCCATCACTTCATTTCTAAAGTTTTTATAGGCATACACTCTAAGTAAAAAATTGTCGTACAGTTTGGCGTTATTCAGTCGCCCTTCCTCTTCAATGGGCATTAAAGGAAATTTTTGCTGTAAAGCTTTAGCAAAAATGCCCGCTGTACGCTGTGGGTGAGGGTGGCCATTGGGCTGATACACTTTTATTCGGTCTAGGCCGCAGCTGGGTGAGTTTTTCATCAAGATGTAACCATCAAGCTTGCCCATTGCTTGCAGCTTATTTTCAAAGCCACTCACTAATTGAGACGTAAGCTCTGGGCCCTCTTCTTTGGAATAAACAAGTGTGGGTTGTTGTGGATTGCCTACTAGCCTGATCGTGGGCCGCGGGGTGCCAAAGCCTGCCGCTACTTCAGGGCAGAAGCTTTCAAAAGTGGCACATTGGCTGATCAATTCAAGACACAGCTTAGATTGCTTATGGCCACCGTTGTACCTAACAGGTTGCCCAAGCAAACACGAACTAATGCCTAAATGAACGGCTTCGCTTGCATCGCAATTGGGGTGCTTGTCAGACGCGATAGTGGCAAGGTTGCTCATGCTATTTCCCCAATGCTTACTAGGCTTTGGAGCATTTTTTCGTGCAAATTAAGGGCGCTATTTACGGCGCCTGTAGTGTTTCCACCGCCTAGCCAGTCTGCACAGCAGCCAAGCTTTAGGCTTGCATCCCAAATAGAGCCTTGGGATTGATTAGTGCAGGGCTCAGCCCCTGCCATACGCCAGTAATGGGAGGTGAGGATTTGTGGGGTTTGTTGAATGCCAAAGTGTTCGCAAAAGCTTTCGCTAAGGCTATTAGCTGCTTGTGTTGCTGGCCCATGAGCTTGCTCTTGAGCCCACTTATGAGTGCTGTGCAGTATCCACACTTCGGCAAAACCAGGTGCACTAACGCGTTTGGGTTTACTGTTTTCTTTAATGGCTTTAGAAAGCACGCTATGTTGGTCTTGATATACCTTGGCTGCTAAGTCCAAGCCTTGTTCAAAGCCTATGGCACACACATATTGGGGCAGGCTTTGCATGGGCAAGCCATGGGGTATGGGCAGTTGGTTGGGTGCGTTAACGGTTGCTAGTAACTCACGAGTCTGCTCAGGAGGCGCGGTAATGATAACGCACTTGGCTTTTGTAATCAGCTGGTCTTGTTCGTCAAACACTTGCCAAAGGCCATGCGTACGATGAATGCGTGTGGCTCTATTTTGGGTCGCTATGGGTGTGTCTGCTGCCATGTGCCTGTGCCATTTATTCATTGACGGCGCGCCGCATAAACTTGTGTTTTGCACAATTGACGCATTTGACGTATCAAAAGAGGCCGATTCTTTTTGCCAGATGGCAAGTGCGCCTTGCTCTTGCAGGTGATTCAAAAAATGCTTTACATGGTTTGGCGTATGCGGATTGATATCAAATTCATTGCCACCTAAATCGACACCATAATTTTCAATACCATTGACACGCCTTCTGCTGCATCTGCCCCCTGGGCCTCTGCTTTTTTCAATTAATAAGCAGTCCACACCCGCCTTTTGTAACAGGTGTGCTGTTAAGCAGCCTGCTGTGCCTGCGCCTACTATGGCGACCTGGGTTTGGGTAGGAGTAGGAATCATTTTAGAATGTTTTTCCGGCAAATTTTTAAAAATAATACTGTACAGGTAAATAGTTGTACAGTATTATTTTTTGTATAGCTATTTTAGTAACCAAGAATGCAATTAAGGCCACCAAATGTCCGCTAATATCGAGCTAGCTAAGGATAGCCATTTCCCGATTCGCGAATTGAGTGCTCGCACTAAAGTAAACACCGTTACCCTAAGAGCGTGGGAGCGTCGTTACGGCTTGTTAAAACCTAAGCGCACAGCAAAAGGGCATAGGCTTTACACAGGGCAAGACGTGGAAACCATAGAGCGTATCCTTACGTTAGTGGCAAGAGGTGTGCCTATCGGTAAGGTAAAAGCTTTGCTTGAACAGCCTGAAGTAGAGGATGTTCAAAATAGCGAGGCTGGTGATTGGGCCGCTGCGGTGGTGGAATTACGAAATGCGGTTGAAGCTTTTTCGGTGACTAAAGTTGACCACATTATCCATAAATTCTTTTCTACCTATCCTGCGCCTTTGTGTAGTGAAAATTTGATTCAACCCCTCTATAAAGAACTTAGCCTTATTAATGATAATGGGGCAGCTTTGGGGTTTGCAGAGAGTGAGTTGGTGCGCTATGCCCTAAGGCGTACTAGCGCTAAAGTTTCTAAAAGTGAACTTGTAGGTAAGGCGCTTTTAATTGCCAGCCACCAAACACCGATTTGGCGTTTGGCATTGATGGCTTTAGAGCTGACCGATGCAAAATTTTCTGTGCAGTTATTGATTAGAGCCTTTGATATTCGCGCAGCGATCACTTTGGCCAAAAAATTTGAAAATGCTTACACAGTTTTTTATCAAGATGGCCTTTGGAAATCCAGTGATACTGCCTTGGTTGATGGCCCTTTAAGCGCCAATACAAGGCTGTTTTTATGCGGCACTGCGCCTGTGTTAGCCAACCTTTCGGCCCAAGAACGAGTGTTTAAGAATGCAAATGCTTGTGTTGATGGGCTTATAAAAAGCCAAGCTAAGCTTAGCCAAGAGAAGTAAGACAAATGAAAATATTGATCACAGGTGGTACGGGGCTTATTGGCCGCGCATTTATGAGCCACTATGGTGACTATCACTACACGTTGCTCTCAAGAACTACAGGGGCTCTAAAAAAGGCCATTGTTACCAACAACCCCGTAGTCATGATTAGCTCATTAGAACAGCTTGATAACCTTGATGATTTTGATGCGGTCATTAATCTGGCAGGCGAGCCTATTATTGATAAACGTTGGAGCGTTAAGCAAAAGAAAGTGATCTGTGATAGCCGTTGGGAATTGACCCAAAAGTTAGTATCACTTTTTGAAGCGAGCAAGGATGCTCCTTCAGTTTTTGTTAATGGCTCTGCGATTGGCGTTTATGGTGATCGTGGGGATGAAGTGTTACACGAAGATGTGCCAGTGAAAGTGCACGATTTTTCAAGCCAACTTTGTTTAGGCTGGGAAGATATAGCGCACAAAGCTAGCCCTTTTACGCGAGTGGTTTTGCTTCGTACGGGTATTTTCTTGGCTTCAAATGGCGGTGCCTTGGCCAAAATGGTGTTGCCTTTTAAGTTATGTTTAGGTGGCCGTATTAGTCACGGTCAACACTATATGTCATGGGTTCATGGGCTTGATCATATTAGGGCTATGCATTTTGTTTTGAATCAGAAAAGCATTCAAGGTCCGGTCAACCTAGTGGCGCCAAACCCGCAAAAAAATACTGACTTTACTCAAGATTTAGCAAAAGCGCTGAACAGAATAGCCATTTTTCCAATGCCCAAAAAAGCCTTACAAATTATTTTGGGAGAGTCTTCATGCTTGCTGCTTGATAGCCAAAGAGTAGTACCTAAAAAGCTAACTGATAATGGCTTTGAGTTTAAATTTCCAAACCTGGCGCAAGCCTTTGCAGACCTATTTGGCACTAACAGATAGTCTCTCCATAAACACACAAAATTAGATGGAATCATCATTATGAAACAATTATTAGTTGCAGCACACGGCAGTAGAAGGGCCTCATCAAATGAAGATTTGTCGGCTTTAGTGGCCTCAGTAACGCCCAATTTGGGCGAAAATTTTGATGGTGTATCTGCGGCTTTTCTTGAATTTGCTTCGCCCTCTATTGAAGAGAAACTGACTGAACTATTTGAGCAAGGTGCTACTGAAGTTGTTGTTTTACCTTACTTTTTGTCAGCAGGTAATCATGTGGTACGCGACATACCTAACATTGTCGATAGCGTTATGAGCGAGTTCCCTGGAAAAAAAGTTAACCTTCTATCCCACATCGGTGCCTTTGAAGCCATGTCTGGCGTTATTGTAGCAGCAAGTCAATTAGCCAAAGATTAAGCGGGCTAAAATTGAGTCTTGCAGGGCTAGGCTCTACGAAAGTCTGATGAATCCTTTTTATGATCATCTTTGGTTCGCCCTCCCAAGCTGTTAGTATAAAGCGGTACAAAAACAGAGACTTGGTATAATGAACCGTCGCAAAAAGGGTATTCAAATTTTAAAAGCGCAGGCTAAAAGGGCTAACGCTAAACTTAGTACGCAAAAAAAACCTAAATACATTAGTAAGGCTCAAAGAGCTTTGCTCAATGAGCAACCTGCAGCCATAGAAGACTAAGCGATGACTATGGCAAATAAAGAAGTGGTTGCGCAGTTTTTAGCCACGGAATTCCCCCAGTCAAAGTGTGTGGTTGAGGCTATTGGTGAGCGTTCATCTATTGTCAGCCATGCGGTCGGTTTTAATGAGTTGCGCCCAGGCGGCACCGTTTCTGGGCCTGTGTTAATGACTTTGGCCGATGTCGCTATGTACGCAGCGCTGCTTGGGGAGCTTGGCCTTGTGGCTTTAGCCGTCACCTCAAATTTGTCAATTAACTTTCTTAGAAAACCTTCTGCCGATAAAGACCTAGTGGCTCATTGTAAACTGGTAAAAGTGGGCCGTACTTTAGTGATGGGTGAAGCCATGCTTTATTCAAAGGGTGATGACCGTCCCATTGCCCAGGTCATGGGCACTTACGCCATTCCTCAGTCTACGCCCAGTGCCTAAGTTATTCTGATTAATCACGGCTTTGTCGCTTTGGTTGCTAGGCTTAGTTGAATTAATGCTTTTCTAGGCTGCTAGAAGCTTGTTGCTGGCTTATTAGCGTTACCAGTATAAGAATGTTCGAATGCACAAAGAAAGGGCGCAGGCAGCGTTTTACGGATTTTGGCGTGGGTGTAACTTTAGAAAAGCTGGGTGCGCAAAAAATTTGAGTGCCACAATCACTGGATCACTTGAGTATTTAGCTTTTGGTATTTTTACAAACAGGAAGAGGAATGGCTGGGATAGCTGGATTCGAACCAGCGCATGACGAGATCAAAACCCGTTGCCTTACCGCTTGGCGATATCCCAGTAATGTCCTGTTTGTGGACCAAAATGGTGGCTATGACTAGATTCGAACTAGTGACCCCATCATTATGAGTGATGTGCTCTAACCAACTGAGCTACATAGCCATTTTGATCTTTTCAAGCACAGTGGCTGCACTTGAGGACGCGAATTATTCCTTGTTTTGGGGGTTCTGTCAACACCCCAAATCAAAGCTTTTATACATTAAATCGGAAGTGAACTACATCACCGTCTTTAACCCGATATTCTTTACCCTCTAGGCGCCACTTGCCTGCTTCTTTTGCGCCTTGCTCGCCATTGCCAGCAATATAATCTTCGTAACCCACAACTTCAGCTCGGATAAAACCTTTTTCAAAGTCGGTGTGAATAACGCCTGCAGCTTGAGGTGCGGTGGCATTTTGCTTCACGGTCCAAGCGCGAACTTCTTTAACACCTGCAGTAAAGTATGTTTGTAAGTTTAATAACTGGTAGCCAGCTCTAATCACGCGGTCTAACCCAGGTTCACTCATGCCCATATCCGATAAGAATTCACGCTTATCTTCATCGTCTAGCTCACTAATTTCTGCTTCAATTTGGTTGCACACCGCGACCACTTGCGCACCTTCTGAGTTCGCTAATTCAACCACAGCATCTAGGTGAGGATTGTCTTCAAAACCGTCATCGGCCACATTGGCGATATACATAGTGGGTTTGGTGGTGAGTAGGTGAAACCCTTTTACCATCAACTTTTCATCGTCGCTAAGATCTAACGCTCTTACTGCAATGCCCTCACTTAGCGGGCCTTCAAGCTTCTCAAGTAACGCCATGGTGGTTTGGGCTTCTTTATCGCCTGTGCGAGCCACCCTTTGAACACGAGTCTTTTGTTTTTCGACAGAATCTAAGTCAGCAAGGGCGAGTTCCATGTTAATAATACCAATGTCATCAATCGGATCGATGCGGTTAGAAACATGGATAACATTTTCATCTTCAAAGCAGCGCACCACGTGAGCAATAGCGTCTGTTTCTCTGATGTTGGCTAAAAACTTATTGCCTAAACCTTCACCCTTAGAGGCGCCCTCTACTAAGCCTGCAATGTCTACAAACTCCATGGTTGTGGGCATGACTCTTTCAGGGCTTACAATGGCTGCTAGGGCATCTAGGCGTGGGTCTGGCATTGCCACCACGCCTGCGTTGGGTTCAATGGTACAAAAAGGAAAATTCTCTGCGCTAATGCCAGATTTAGTTAGGGCGTTAAACAGTGTGGATTTGCCAACGTTAGGTAGGCCTACAATGCCGCAATTGAATCCCATGGGATACCTCTAATAATAATGTTTAGACTGCTTTAATCTATAGTGTGCAAGTTGTTCATGGCTTTTTGCCATTGCCCCGCAAGCGCATCTGGCATGGCTTTTATAGCCTTGTCCATCGCGTTTTGGGTGCTAATGCGCTCTTCAAGAGGCGCTTTTTTAAGTACAAAATTAGCCACTAACTTGGCATTGCCTGGATGACCAATTCCCAAGCGTAGGCGGTAAAAATCTTTGTCACCGCTGCGCTTATTGATAATGTCTCGTAAACCATTGTGACCACCGTGGCCGCCGCCCAATTTTAGGCGTGCTATACCCGGTGGTAAATCTAACTCATCATGGGCTACAAGTATATTTTGAGTGTCGATTTTATAAAAACTACACACGGCCTGCACGGCTTGGCCACTTAGGTTCATGAAAGTGTTGGGGATCAATAAATGAACTTTTTGCCCAGCGATGAAACCTTGACCGTAATCACCAAAAAAACGCTTTTCCAAGCTTAATGCTATGCCTTCTTCGTGCGCCATTTGGGCAAGCCAATCTTGGCCAGCATTGTGCCTTGTTTGATCATATTTGGCACCAGGGTTACCCAGGCCAACAATCAGCTTGATGGGTACATCTTGTAGCGCGTCAGCCATGTTCAAGTCGCTCCAAATAAAAACGCCTTTGTTAAGTGATTAACAAAGGCGTGTCTTTCAACTGCAATAAAGCTTGTGTGCTTTAGCTGCCACGCGCGCCAGTGATGCTAGCAATCGCTTGGTCGTGGTCTTCACCTAAACGCAAAGAGCGAATAGCAACGCCTTTTGGTAGGTTAATGTCAGACAAGTGAACGATGCCGCCTACAGCCACATCTTGCATGTCTACTTCCAAGAACTCTGGCAAGTTAGCCGCTAAACAAGTGATTTCAACTTCACTCTTAGCGTGAGAAACCTTACCGCCTTGAATCTTAATAGCAGGAGCTGTAGCTTCGTTGATGAACTTTAAAGGCACCAAAATGTTAATTTTGTTTGACTTAGTTACGCGCAAGAAATCAACGTGCTGGATTTCTTTTTTCGCTGGGTGACGCTGAATGTCCTTAACAATTACAGGCTCTTCTTTGCCATCAATGTTTAGATTGATTACAGAGCTGTAAAAGCCATCAGTTTCTGAGGCTTTCCAAAGGTCTTTGTGGACCAATGTAATTGATTGTGGCTTACGGTTTTTAGCACCGCCAAAAACGATGGCAGGTGTTCCGCCATTTAGACGACGTAGGCGGCGGCTCGCACCTTTCCCCAAGTCATCACGGGCTTCAGCATTTAGAGAGATAGACATTTGTCTTTCCTTATATATTGTCCAAGGCACTTGCGACCGGTGCACGATAGGACGGTTAAGTTGACCTGAATATAGGCCGATAATATTAGTGCGTTATGGCGACCTAAAATTAGGTACGAAACATCGCGCTAATGGATTCTTCGTTGCAAACACGCCTTACCGACTCAGCCAATAGGTCGGCCATAGTGAGTTGGCGAATTTTACTACATGCTACGCTTGCAGCGGATAGTGGCACAGTGTCTGTTACCACTAGCTCATCAAGCGATGAATTAATAATGTTATCTACCGCTGCACCTGACAAAATTGGGTGAGTGGCGTAAGCAACAACGCGCGCTGCGCCATTGGCTTTTAGTGCATCTGCCGCTTTGCATAATGTGCCAGCAGTGTCACACATGTCATCTACCAAGATACAAGTACGATCTGTGACATCACCAATGATGTGCATGACTTCTGATTCGTTGGCTTTTTCACGACGCTTGTCGATGATCGCTAGGTCTGTATTAAGCTGCTTTGCTACTGCGCGAGCTCGAACTACACCCCCTACGTCAGGAGAAACAACCAAAGGATTATCGTAATTTTGCTTAGTGATCTCATCTAATAGCACAGGTGAGCCAAATACGTTGTCTACTGGAATGTCAAAGAAGCCTTGAATCTGTTCCGCGTGAAGATCAACGGTTAATACACGATCAATGCCAGAGCGAGCCATCATATTAGCAACTACGCGAGCACTAATAGGCACACGGGCTGAACGCGGTCTACGGTCTTGACGAGCATAGCCAAAGTAAGGCACTACGGCCGTTATGCGAGCTGCAGAAGCGCGGCGCATGGCGTCTGCCATTAAAATCAATTCCATTAAATTGTTGTTGGTCGGTGCACAGGTAGGTTGAATTAGAAAGACATCCTTACCACGCACATCCTCAAGCAACTCAATTGCACATTCGCCGTCACTAAAAGTGGATACTTTAGCTTTACCAAGAGGTACTGCTAAGCGGTCAACAACCATTTGTGCTAATGCTGGATGAGCACTGCCGGAAAAAACTTTAAGTTTTGACACCTTGGGGTACCTATGCTTTTTTATTAATGGTGAGATGTAAGCCCTTGCTTACGAACGAAAAAGTGGCTGGGATAGCTGGATTCGAACCAGCGCATGACGAGATCAAAACCCGTTGCCTTACCGCTTGGCGATATCCCAGTAAATTTACGCGCATATTTTCGCGGACTTAAGCTTCAATGTCAACATAATTTCTGCGCCGCACCTTGGTTGCAGGCTGGGTAAAGGCTTTGAAAAAAATAAGTTTTTTAGTTGTGGTTCAGCTTTGGCAAGGGCGCCAATTGCCCCCAGGTTTTTATGACTAAAGTGAGTTTTACCTGGGCATTTTCTACTTCAATTTTTTTAGGCATCAATAGCTTACTTGAGTCATCACGAGTGAGCTGCGTAATGGGTTGGTATGAAGGGTAGGAAATGCCCCAGCCTTTTTGAGCAATGCGAGCTAGGCCACCTTGCTCGTTATAACTAAGCTGTGATGGGCTTTTGGGGTAAGCTATGCCACGCACCCAATAGTGCAGCTCTTGCATGGGGAATTGCCATCCAAATTCGTTTTCAAAAAGCAGCTCAAGGGTCGCTGATTCAAGGGTTTCTTGGTTAGTGGTGGCTACGACCTTGCTGCCATTGCCTTTAATATGTAGCCTGCCGCTACCCAAAGGCCCATTTAAAAGCATTTCGAAGTGATCCTGGCGTTGGTTCCAGGTGATTAGGCCTGAATTATTCTTGCCATCAATTTTAACGGCAAGTTTGCCTTTAATGTCCCATTGATCAAGTTGTAATAGCACCTCTTCTTTGTTTTTAAATTGGGCTTCAAAAAGGCTGGCTTGGGATAAACTATTGGGCTTTGGTGCAGGCAGGTTACTGCACGAGGCCACAACTAAACAGACCAAGGCTAAACTTAGGGTTTTGGTCGCCTTTACAGCGGGACTAGTCTTTTTGAAATTCATTCTGGCTGTCCAAAATAGCTTGTTTAATAAGTGCATTGTCAGGTTCAGCTTCTAGGGCTCTATTCCAAACCTTAAAAGCGCCTTCAAGGTCACCTAATGCCCACTTCACTTCGCCAAGATGAGCTGCTATTTCTGCGATAGGCATTATATCATAGGCTTTTGTTAACAAAGTTAGGGCTTCTCTTAAATGCCCTAAACGATAATTCACCCAGCCTAGGCTATCTATAATAGCAGGGCTTTCGGGCGCTAATGTTAGGGCTTTTTCAATGAGTTGTTTGGCTTCTTTCAACCGTATGCCTTGTTCGGCATAACTGTAGCCAAGCGCATTTAAAGCATTGACATGATCTGGCTCAATGGCAATGATTTTTTTTAACAGTTGTTCTGAAGTATCAAGCTCCATCATGGTTTGGCAAAGCAGCGCATACCCGTATAACAAAGGGGTATAATCTGGGTGCTTAGTGAGGGCTTTTTGGTAGGCTTTTTTTGCTAAATCAAAGTGCTGCGAATCCCGTAAATGCCCAGCCTCTAAAACATAAATATCGGCTGTAAGGTCTTGATGTGTTTGTCTTAATTTTTGAAAATAATCCGAGTGATTGGTAAGTTCTGGTGGCTCTAATTCAAGCCTTAAAGCCATTGCGCTAAGCCTGTTTGGGCCCCGTAGAACCTGAGCTAAAAAATTGGCCGCACCTTGTTCATGACCTTGTTTTAAAGCGGTTAGCCCCAGGTAGTAATAGGCGCCATCGTAATTTGGATCTAGTCGTATTACATCATTTAAATGAATTGCAGCGGATTCGTAATTTTCGCTTTGATAAGCAAGAATGCCAGCTGAATATTGGTAGCCAAGGCGCCTAGGGTAACGGGAGATGAGTTCATCAAAATAATGATGGGCTTTATTGAAGTCTTCAAGTTGAGTGAGTATTTGAGCATGAAAAACGATCAAAGCACTCGGGGCGTTATCAAGCGCTAGGGTGTATTGATTAAGGTATGCATCTGCCGCTTTGGCATCGTTTTTGAGTAACAAAAACTCTGCATACATTAACTGAGCTTGAACGTATTCCTCATCCAATACTAAGGCCTGTTTTGCGTATAAAAAAGCTTCTTCAGGGCGCTTGAAGTGTTGGTTTAATAGGGCCAAGGCAAAGTTTAAATGTTTACTATGTGGGTGTTGGGTGATTAAGTTTTCCAAGCCCTCTAGAAACACTAATTGGCTCTTTCTAGGCAAACTAAGGCTCATGGGGGCAAGGCGATGTAAACCTTCGCCTCCGCCTAGATTGAGCTGCCTGCCTATCGCTTCAAGCGCAGCGTGAGGATCATCCTGTTGTAATTGCGATTGCGCGATGAACTCCCAAGGCGAAGGATCTTTTGGAGCTAGTTCTGCCCATAAAGAGCTGCTTTCAAAAAGTAATGTTGAATCTTCTGAAAACTGCGCTAGATAACTCGCCCGCATCGCTGTTTGAAGGTCTTTTGTGGACTTAGCAGCGGCAAACAGCGCTTGGGCCCCTTTTTGGTTTGCACCACGCTGGATGGCAAATTCGCCAATCAGTAAGTTCTCTAAGTCCTTGCTACTTAACTGAGCCTTTGCAGCTGCTTTTGGTAATGATGCTGGTTCTTTTGGTATCGACGCTTCTGGTGTTTTAACGGGCAACGAGCAAGCGCTAGTGAATAAGCATAGTAGGGCGATACTGAGTCGACAAAGCCTATGCGGTACATTGATTGTTGCTGTGTTGAAATTGGATAATGATGGCAAGTGAGCGTTTCTTTGCTAAAGCATTGGTCTTGAAGTGTAACAAAAAAAGGCTTGATAACAAGAACTAAGACGCTAGGGTGCAAACATCTAGGCTGAGTTTATAAGCTTGTAATGGCTGCGATGCAAAGCCTATCTAAGTTATGCCCACGCTTTGCTATGGAGGCGTTGAAGTTTCGGGTATAATGCTGTTTTTTGATCGCGTGAACAGCGTTTCTATTTGGGTTAGCACCTGCAAAATATCTTATGACTTTGTTTGTATTTGGCATTAATCACACTACAGCTTCTGTAGATATGCGTGAAAAACTGGCTTTCGCGCCAGAAATCACGGCGCCTGCACTTCAACAATTGCTAGCTCAAGCTCCAGTGGCTGAAGCTGCGATTTTGTCCACTTGTAATCGCACAGAGATATATGGCAAATTAACTTCACCAGAGCCAACCCAGGCTGATGCTCAGCAAGTGATTTCTAATTGGCTTTCTGATTTCCACAAAGTAGATGCAGATGAGGTGCAGGCCCACAGTTACTTTCAAGAAGCCGATCAAGCTGTAAAACATATGATGCGGGTCGCCAGCGGTTTAGATTCTATGGTGTTGGGCGAGCCACAAATATTGGGGCAATTAAAGTCTAGCTTTTCTGTTGCACGGCAAGAAAAAACAGCGACTCGTTATTTAATTCGTATGTTCCAAAGTGCCTTTAATATGGCAAAGTATGTGCGAACCCATACCGCTATTGGAGAAAATCCTGTTTCGGTGGCCTATGCCGCAGTGAGTATGGCACGCCAGATTTTCGCTAATCTAGAAAATCAGACTGCTTTGCTAATTGGTGCCGGTGAGACGATTGAATTGGTGGCTCGCCATTTGCATGATGCAGGAATAAAACAGATTACCGTGGCCAACCGAACGCTCACTAGGGCGCAAGAATTAGCCAGTGAATTTGATGCTCATGCCGTGCTCTTGTCAGACATCCCTGATCATTTAGCAAGCAGTGATATCATTATTTCTTCCACCGCAAGCCAGCTCCCTATTTTGGGTAAAGGCGCGGTTGAGAGGGCGCTCAAGGAGCGAAAGCATAACTTAATGTTTATGGTGGATATCGCTGTGCCTCGGGATATAGAGGCTGAGGTTGCTGATCTAGATGATGTTTATCTTTACACCGTTGATGATCTAAAAGACGTTATTGATGAAGGTGTGCGCTCAAGACAAGAAGCTGCCAAAGCTGCTGAAGTGATGATAGAAGAGGGCTTGGAGACTTATAAAGAAGCCGAGCGCTCCTTAGATGCCGTGGATAGCATTCGTGATTATCGTGCGCGTATGGAATCTATAAGAGACGATGAAATAGAGCGGGCTATGGCATTGCTAGCTAAAGGTGAAGAAGCACCTATAGTGATGCAGCGCCTAGCCAGGGCTATTACTAACAAAATGATGCACGCTCCCACCGTGCAATTAAAGAAAGCCAGTGCGTTAGGCGATGACCAAAGCCTAGCGCTGTTGCAAACAATGTTTGATTTGAATAAAACCCTATGAAAGCCTCAATACTTACCAAGTTAGAACGTCTTCAAGATCGCTATGAAGAGCTGGAAGCTCTTTTGGGTGTGCCTGAAGTGATTATGGATCAGGACAAATTTAGAGCCTATTCCAAAGAATATTCTGAACTTGAAGACGTGGTAAAAAACTACGGCCAATATGTTCAATTACAAGCTGACATGGAAGAAGCCAAAATGATGTTGGCAGAAGATGATGCTGACATGAAAGCCATGGCTGAAGAAGAGCTTTTAGATGGTAAGCAGCGCCAAAGCGAATTAGAGCTTGAGCTGCAAAAACTCCTATTACCCAAAGATCCTAACGACACCCACAATACCTTTGTGGAAGTTCGCGCTGGCACAGGTGGTGATGAAGCGGCAATTTTTGCAGGCGATTTGTACCGTATGTACACTCGCTACGCTGAAAACATGGGTTGGAAAGTAGAAATTATCAGCCAAAACCAAGGCGAGCACGGTGGTTTTCGTGAAATTATCATGCGCATGGTCGGGACCGATGTGTTTTCACGCCTAAAGTTTGAATCAGGTGCGCATCGTGTACAACGCGTGCCTGAAACCGAATCTCAAGGGCGTATTCACACTTCAGCTTGCACAGTAGCCATTATGCCAGAAGTGGATTCGGTGGATGAAGTTGATATCAATAAGGGTGACCTTCGCATTGATACCTTTAGGGCTTCAGGTGCAGGTGGCCAGCACGTCAACAAAACTGACTCAGCTATTCGTATTACCCACTTACCCACAGGCACGGTAGTTGAATGTCAGGATGAGCGCTCGCAGCACAAAAACAAGGCTCGAGCCATGTCATTGCTTGCTGCAAGGCTACTTTCAAGTGCCCAAGAAGCGGTGGCAGCAGAGCAGGCCGATGCACGTAAAAGTTTGGTTGGTAGTGGCGATCGTTCAGAGAGAATTAGAACCTATAACTATCCCCAAGGCAGGGTCACTGATCATAGAATCAATCTGACTTTGTATAAGTTGGCTGATGTGATGGAAGGCGACCTTAACTGTATTATTGAGCCTTTAAGTAATGAACACCAAGCCAACCTTTTGGCTTCACTAGCAGAAAATGAAGGCTAGTCAGAGTAATGATGGTGCCTGCCTTAATAGTGTAAGCACTAGAGCTCAAGCCTTAAATTGGGCCAAAGTGTATTTGGCCCAGGCGACTCAACCCACAGATACCCCCTTACTTGATGCGCAGCTTTTGCTGTGCAAAGTATTAAGTATTTCTAAAGCGAGCCTCTTTGCCTGGGCAGATGAGCCCCTTAGTGAGCGTCAAAGTAAAGACTTTGAAGCTTTAATTACGCAACGTTTTGAAGGCGCACCTGTGGCCCATTTATTGGGTGAGCAGGGGTTTTGGAGCCTGGATTTAAAGGTGGATGCTTCTACGTTAATTCCTCGTCCTGAAACTGAATTATTAGTAGAAGCGGTGCTAGAGCTTGATTTGCCCGCTGAGGCTTTGGTGATTGATCTAGGCACAGGTACAGGAGCTATTGCGTTGGCGCTTGCTAGTGAAAGGCCGCGCTGGAATCTTGTAGGCATTGATAAATCGGCTGAAGCTGTCTTACTTGCTCGCACCAATGCCATCAAAAATAACCTTTCAAAGGTTCGCTTTGAAACCGGTGACTGGGCCAATGCCTGGCAAAAAAACGCTCATAAACCCATCCATTGTATTGTCAGCAACCCTCCCTACATAGACCCATCCGACCCACACCTAAAGCAGGGTGATGTGCGTTTTGAGCCCTTGTCTGCGTTGATCTCTGACAAACAAGGGATGGCGGACATTGAAATCATCGCAGCCCAAGCCACCACTCTTTTGGCAGACCAAGGTTGGTTAGCCTTTGAGCATGGATACGATCAAGGGGCAGCTGTTGCTGAATTGTTGGTTAGTTTAGGGTTTAATTCAGTCACGACCCTAAAAGACTATAACGATCAAGACAGGGTGACTTTTGGAAAGTGGTTAGATCAATGAGCCTAGAAAGTATGAACGATGAGCAGTTGTTGCGTTATAGCCGGCAAATTATGCTTAGGGACTTTGATTACCAAGGCCAAGAAGCGCTTTTAAACGCCACAGTGCTGATTATTGGTTTAGGTGGTTTAGGCAGTCCTGTGGCTTTATATTTGGCCTCAGCAGGCGTAGGTAACTTGGTGTTGGCTGATGGTGATGTCGTTGATCAATCTAATTTGCAGCGCCAAATTATTCATAGTGAAGCCGATTTAAACACACACAAAGTAGCATCGGCTAAACGCAGTATTGAAGCGATCAACAGTGACATAAGCATAACCACATTGTCCCAAAATTTAGTGGGCGAAGCACTCTTAGCCCAAGTTGCCAAGGCAAACATTGTGGTGGATTGTAGCGATAACTTTGAGACGAGAAGCGCAGTTAATGAAGCCTGCTTCAAGCTTAAAACCCCTCTAGTCTCAGGTTCAGCAATTCGATTGGAAGGGCAGGTGAGTGTTTTTGATCCTCGCCAAGACGACAGCCCTTGTTATCGATGCCTGACTCAGCTTACAGGTGAGCAGCAGCTTAGCTGCGCAGATAGTGGAGTCATGGCGCCGGTGGTGGGCATAGTGGGTGCGATTCAAGCCATGGAAGCCATTAAGTTAGTCGCCAACTTAGGCCAGCCACTTGTAGGTAAGCTATTGTTATTGGACGCAAAAACAATGTCATGGCAAACTTTTGGGTTGCCTAAAGATAAACATTGTCCAACCTGCGCCTCAAATTAATAAAATTTAAGGTTTTTTGCTTTTTTTTGCTATTTTTTGGGTTCCAGTGGGTTTAGATACTTGACTCTATTGCTCAATGGTTTACTATACGCGCTCTCTGCGGAGGGGTGGCAGAGTGGTCGAATGCAACGGTCTTGAAAACCGTCGTGGGTTTGTAGCCCACCGAGAGTTCGAATCTCTCCTCCTCCGCCACTTTTTTTATACCAATGTGGTTTTCCATCTTGGTTTAATCATAAAAAGCTTAGGCTTAATATGGTTAGGGGCACAATCTACCAAGCCCCGCAGAGTATTTGGGTCGTTAGCTCAGTTGGTAGAGCAGTTGGCTTTTAACCAATTGGTCGGGCGTTCGAGCCGCCCACGACCCACCATTTTACCTAGTCAACGTGCTTTTGTTGACACGCATAAAACGTTAACTGCTTCGCAGAAACCTTATTGCAAAACAAGCAAGATAGGGGCGCAATCTACCAAGCCCTGTAGAGAATTTGGGTCGTTAGCTCAGTTGGTAGAGCAGTTGGCTTTTAACCAATTGGTCGGGCGTTCGAGCCGCCCACGACCCACCATTAACAACAAAAAGCCCTCGCTAGGTGACTAGCGGGGGCTTTTTTGTGGCCAAAATTAAACCACGAACCTTGAATACCCAACCGGTTTGAGTGTTCTCATAGACCAAAATCATATTGGGCCAAGGGTCGGCGGTGGTGAGCTCAACCATGGTTGTATAATCCACAGGTGTTGGCGTTTCATAATGGTTAGGGCCGCCGATCCAGTGCCATTTAGGCAAAACGATATAGCCTTGTTCACATTGGTGAGTGTATTGCAGTTGAGAAATTTCGTGATGCTCTAACCAAAAGCCACGTTGATGCTGTGGATTTATTCCCAAGCCTTCAAGGTGAATAGAAGTCCAATTTTCATAAGCATAAAAGAGCATCCCAGTCAGAAGTAGCTCTCGCTTGGTGGGTTGCGGGATAGCCTGCTGTTGTAAAAACTCGATCACCTTTGGTTTTTTGCTTAGCGACAGTTGGTGATCGCGCAATCTCTCCCATTTTAGATCTAAACGATCATGACCCGCTGGGCCTATGTAGTCAGATAGTTTTGAGCCATCCTTGGTGAGCAGATAGAATTTAATGGCAAGCTCTAAATGCACCCATTGTTGGTTTGCGTTTTTGTAGATCAGATCAAGCTCACCTAAGGTTCGTTCAGGTGTTTGTATCACGATGTTACGAGCCACTATATGGTTTGCTTTAGAGCTTTCAAACAGGCCTTGCACACAGTCTTCAAAATGCTTACCTAGCCGATAGGCTGGCTGGGCTGGATAAGTGACCATACTTGGTTCTTGATTAACCGCTGATTCTAAATCGCTAGGGTTTAAAAGCGTCACCTCTTGGGTATCACACATTAACGGTTGACTTTGCCTTAGCCAGGCAATGTCTTTTTGTATGTCTAGCTTGATCGGGCTGCCAGATTGATGATTTTGCTGATCTTGTTGACCCACAGGAAATGCCCTAACTTAGCTTTGGAGAAGCGAGTATAATGGCTTCAATGAATACTACACAACTGCAAGGCTATTACGACACTCACCCTAACGCAAGGCGCATGGCTTTAGTGAGTGTGGGGCTTGTGATGATGCTTTGCTCATTGGCACTGTCAGCTGTGAATATCGCGATCCCAAGTATTGCAGCAGACCTGCAAGCTAGTGCCAAGGCTGTGAGCTGGATTCCGGTGGCCATGCTATGGGGTAATGTGGTGTTTTTGCTGCCCATTGGCAAAGTGGCTGATATCTTGGGGCGCAAGCGTGTGTTTGTGAGCGGCATCGTGTTGTTTGTTGTTTCTTCGTTGGCTGTGGTGTTGGTCAATTCTATTCAGGCATTACTTGTGATTCGGGTGATTCAAGGGCTTTCTAGTTCGATGGTGTATGGCACCAGTATGGCCATTATTGGTGTGGTTTATGCTAATGCGAATCGTGGCCAAGCCCTTGGTATAGCGGCTTCTTCTGTTTATTTTGGATTAACAATGGGCCCCTTAGTGGGTGGTTTTTTAACCGAGCATCTAGGTTGGAGAGGGGTGTTTTGGGCGCCCTTGCCGGTGTTGCTGGTTTGCCTTTTCATGTTGTTTGTATTTGTTAAAGGCGAGTGGAAATCCAGTGTTAAGGTGACATTTGATTGGCAGGGCAGTTTGCTTTTTGGGGCTTGGGTCAGCGCCTTTATGGCAGGGTTATCAAAGCTTACAGATTGGCGTTTTGCTTTGTTAGCCGTGTTTGGTTTGGTGATCTTAGGGCTATTTTTTTGGCACCAGTCAAAATCTAAAGCGCCTCTTTTACGTTTGTCGACACTGAGAGCAAACCGGATCTTTAATCGCTCGTTATTATCTGCATTCTTTATTTATAGCTCTAGTTTTTCAATGGTGTTTTTACTGAGCTTATATTTGCAATACATCCATGGCCTAAGCCCCAGTGGAGCTGGCCAAATCGTATTGATTCAAACTTTAATTATGATGGTGTTAGCCCCCCTTACAGGCAGGCTTTCAGACCGATTTGAGCCAAGAATTTTATCCACTTTTGGCTGTGCGCTTTTTGTAGTGGGCTACGCGATGTTGTATCGGTTAGATATTGATACCTCTATGTCCTATGTGATGGGTGCTTTAGTGTTTTTGGGCTTGGGCTTTGGATTTTTTTCATCGCCTAATAATAATGCCGCCATGGGCTCGGTGAGCCCAGATAGGTTAAGCAATGCAGCAGTAATGATTAATCTAGCGCGCACTATGGGCAACATGATGAGTTCAGCCATTGTAATGACTTTATTCAGTGTCACCATGGGCAGCGCTGCCATTAACCCAGAACTTTATCCGCAGCTTTTGTGGGTGGTTAAAGTCACTATGGCATTATCAATGTTATACGCGCTTACAGCAGGAGTTTTTTCTTACCGGCGTGGCACTATTCATTAGTGATTAATGATGAGGTTCTTGGTAGCTAATCTGAATGATTTCATAAGTTTTATTTAAGCCTTGCAGGGTCACTGTATCATCTAGTTGCTTGCCAATTAATGCGCCCGCAAGTGGCGAATCGATACTGATTAAGCCCTGACTTGGGTCCAGCTCATCTGCGCCTACGATACGATAAAGACGCTCATTATCTTTTTCATCTAATAAAGTAACCCAAGCGCCAAAATAAACTTTGTTAGTATCCGCGGGTACCCCATCTACAATTTTAATCTGATCAAGGCGGCGCTGTAGATATAAAATGCGGCTATCCATTTGGCGCAGCATTTTTTTGCCATAAATATATTCTGCATTTTCTGAACGATCGCCAAGAGCTGCTGCTTCTCGTACAGATTGAGTGATGACGGGGCGTTTATTGCGCCAGATATCATCAAGTTCAGCTTTTAACTTGGCAGCACCCTCTGGGGTGATTAAAGGCGATCGTTTAGGCCCAGGTGCTTTGTACCTGCCTGCAAACCTTTGTCTGGCTGATTTCATAATGCGCTTAACCTTGCAATAGCAACAGGGATGGCTGTTTCTACCCTTAAGATGCGCTCGCCTAGAGAGAAGGGGCTAAAGCCTTGGGCTAGCAAAGCATTCACTTCGTATTCTGTGAAGCCTCCTTCTGGGCCTATGGCGAGCGTTATAGGTTGCTTTGAGGCTTTTGGGCAAGCCTTGGCATTTCTTGGATGGGCGACAAGCTTAGTGGTGTTGGCGGCCCATTGGCTTAGGTGATCCTCTACAAAGGGTTTAAACAAGGGTGCTTTATGCACGAGGGGCAACTGAGTAGCGCCTGCTTGCTCTAGGCCTAAAAGTAAGTTTTGCTGGACATTTTGGGGCTCCAAGACTGGCGTCTGCCAGTAACTTTTTTCAACTTTTGAACTGTTGAGTAACGTTATCTCGCTGATCCCAAGTGTGGCGCAAGTTTGCAATATTCTGCGCATCATTTTTGGCCTGGGAACGGCTAATAACAACTGAATAGCAATCGTCGTAGGCGGGTTTTGGTTCAAGGTGATTTCAAAGCGAGTCTGGTTCTCATCATGCTGGATGACTTTACCTGTACCAATTTCACCATTAATTTGCCCAACCCTAATGATGTCGCCCTGTTTTGGTTTAATCACAGTGGCTAAATGCTTTTGGCGGCGCTCATCTTTGATAATGAGGTGGCCCGTATCTTCACAAAGCTCAAGCGCGCTAAAGAGTAGTATATTCATAGTGCGACAGTATAATGGTTGAAAACAAAATTGTGTTGGAGTTTGTGTGGTTATTATTGGTATTTCTGGCGCTTCTGCTTCTGGCAAAAGTCTCCTTGCAAAACACATTATAGAAGGCTTTGATAATACTCAAGTCGTGATGATGTCTGAAGATAGTTATTACAAAGATCAGCCAGGTTTATCTAAGGCGCAGCGCGATCTTACAAACTATGATCATCCAGATGCGATGGACCATGATCTTATGGCCATGCAAATAGAGGCCTTAATCAGCGGACAAGCCATTGACAAGCCTACTTATGATTTCCATGACCATAAACGTGGCCTTGCAACCCATACAATGAAACCTTGTAAGGTGCTTATTGTTGAGGGTATTCTGTTGTTCACTCAGGCGCATCTTAGGTCGTTGTTTGATTTAAAGATATTTATGGATGTGCCATTGGATGTATGCCTAACAAGGCGTTTGCAGCGAGATGTGCACGAGCGAGGGCGCGATTTAGAATCGGTGTTGGCTCAATATCAAGCCACTGTGAGACCTGGCTTTTATAGCCATATCCTACCCTCAAAAGCGCATGCTGATCTTATTGTGCCTGGCGGGGGCGAAAACCCAGCAGCCATAGAGCTGCTTAAAGCACGGGTAGAGCAAATGCTGGCCCAAGCATAAATTGGAGTACAAAATGAATAAAACACTGGTACTTACAGCGATCTGCAAAGACCGTCCAGGCTTGGTTCAGATGTTATCTGAGGTTATTTATTCACATGAGGCAAGCTGGGAAGAGTCGAGTATGTCGCGCTTGTCAGGCCAGTTTGCTGGCATTCTTAGCGTCAATGTTGACGAGAATGCTGTGCCTGGGCTTGAAAAAGACCTACTAGCGCTGAGTGATGTTGGTATGGCGGTTACACTCAACGAAAGCCTTGATGGAAGCAAATTAGGCGAGCAGCAAAGCCTTTGGCTAGACCTTACTTGTCACAACAAGCCAGGCATTGTGAGAGAAGTCACAAATGTGTTTGTTGAGGAATCTGTGAGTGTGCAAAGCATAGACACTGAGGTGATCAGTGCTTCAATGGCTGGTGGGGATATGTTTGTTGCTGGAGCTCAGCTCAATGTCGCTAAAGACTTTGATGTCGATCACCTGCAACAAGCCCTTGAGGGCTTGTCAGATGATCTAATGGTGGATATATCTTCTGCTGATGAGTAGCTTTTAAAGCGATGGCGAGCGAATCAGGCGCAGTCCCACAAACGCGTTAACAAAGCGCGTTTAGTTTTTGTGCCAGTAACCCACTCACTTGGCCTGGGTTAGCAGAGCCTTTAGAGGCTTTCATCACTTGACCCATAAAGAAGCCTAGCATCTTGCCGCGTTTATCAGGTTCTGCATCAATGTATTGCTGAACTTGCTTGGGGCTGTTAGCAATCACTTCATCAACCATCGCTTCAATGGCACCCGCATCGTTAACTTGCTTAAGGCCCTTGGCCTGGATGATTTCATCAACGTCGCCGCCATGACTCCAAAGCTCGTCAAATACCGTTTTAGCACCTTTAGCGTTAAGCGTGTTGTCCATGATTTTACTGATGATTTCGCCCAAGCTTTGCGCGCTTACTGGTGCGTCATCTATTTCAACATTATGCTGATTCAAATACTTAGAAAGTTCACCCATTACCCAGTTCGCACTGAGTTTAGCGTCCTTACACACACCGACTACGTCTTCAAAATAGTTGGCTAAGCTGGCACTTGATGAAAGCACTGAAGCATCGTATTCGCTTAAACCCAAGTCAGCCACAAAGCGTGCGCTGCGCTGATCGGGCAATTCTGGCAAGCTGTTGCGGATGGCTTCGATATAGTCATCATCAATTTCGATAGGTAAAAGGTCCGGGCAAGGAAAGTAACGGTAGTCGTTGGCTTCTTCTTTGCTACGCATCGGGCGAGTTTCATTTTTGTCGGCATCGTATAAACGCGTTTCTTGAACAATGGAGCCCCCATCTTCAAGGATATCCATCTGTCTTTCGACCTCTGTGTTGATGGCGCGTTCAATAAACTTAAATGAGTTAATGTTCTTAAGCTCTGTCCTAGTGCCATATTCCGCTTGGCCTTTAGGGCGAAGCGATACATTGGCATCACAACGCATTGAACCTTCAGCCATGTTGCCATCGGAGATACCAATGCTGGTTACAATAGCGTGCATTTTACGCATGTAAGCGACGGCTTCTTTGGCACTGCGCATGTCTGGTTCTGACACAATTTCAAGCAGTGGCGTACTTGACCGGTTAAGGTCGATGCCTGTCATACCGTTGTAATCTTCATGCAAAGACTTGCCCGCATCCTCTTCAAGGTGCGCCCGAGTTACGCCCACTCTTTTGGTGCTGCCATCATCCAACTGAATGTCTAAATGGCCAAGCCCAACAATGGGGTGATCCATTTGGCTGGTTTGATAACCTTTAGGTGAATCAGGGTAAAAATAATTCTTTCGTGCAAATACAGAATGCTTACCAATTTCAGCATTGATTGCCGTACCAAAAGTGACCGCCATGCGCAGTGCTTCTGAGTTAAATACTGGCAGCGCACCTGGCATGCCTAAATCAACCAAAGTTGTTTGGGTGTTAGGTTGCGCGCCAAAGCCGACTTTCGCAGCTGAAAACAGTTTTGATTGGGTGGCTAGCTGTACGTGAATTTCTAAACCAATAACAATTTCCCAAGCCATGGTTAAGCTCCCTTGTTTTCGTTTGCTACAGGAACACCATCTTTAGGGGGTGTTTGCAGGTGCCAATCGGTGACTTGTTGATATTGATGCGCAATGTTTAATAGCTTGGATTCAGCAAAATAATTACCCATGATGTGCAAACCAACCGGGCGACCTTTGACAAAGCCTGCAGGTGCTGACATGGCTGGAATGCCTGCCATGTTGGCTGACAAGGTGTAGATATCTTCAAGATACATTGCCACAGGGTCTTTGGTGTTGCTGCCAAGATCAAATGCTGGCGTAGGTGCAACAGGCCCCATAATGACATCCACTTCAGATAGAGCTTTGGCAAAATCTTCTTTGATCATGCGACGAATACGTTGAGCTTTTACATAGTAAGCATCGTAATAGCCTTCTGATAAAGCATAGGTGCCTACCATAATTCTACGCTTCACTTCGGTGCCAAAACCTTCAGCGCGGCTGCGACAATAAAGATCCATCAAATCAACGGGGTCTTCGCAGCGGTAACCAAAGCGCACGCCATCAAAGCGGCTCAAGTTTGAAGAGGCTTCAGATGGGGCGATCACATAATATGCAGGTATTGAAAGCTCAAGGTTAGGCAAGCTGATGTCTACAATTTGCGCGCCAAGTGCTTCAATTTCTTTCACGGCAGTCATGATGACCTTGGCGACATCAGGATCTAGGCCTGGCCCGAAAAATTCTTTGGGTAAACCCACTTTAAGGCCAGTCAGAGGCTTGTTTAGATCAGCGGTGAAATCTTCGGTGTCTTGGTTGACGCTGGTGGAGTCTTGCTCGTCAAAGCCTGCCATTGCGTTGAGCATAATAGCGGCATCTTGCGCTGTTTGGCACATAGGCCCAGCCTGGTCCAAGCTTGATGCATAAGCAATAATGCCAAACCTTGAAACCCGCCCGTAGGTAGGCTTAATGCCTGTTAAGTTACAAAACGAGGCGGGTTGGCGGATGGATCCACCGGTATCAGTGCCTGTGGCCGCTGCCACAAGACCTGCCGCCACGGCTGCAGCTGAGCCACCTGATGAGCCGCCTGGCACAGCCTTTAAATCCCATGGGTTTTTAACGATGCCAAAATGACTGTTTTCATTGGAAGAGCCCATCGCAAACTCGTCCATGTTGGTTTTGCCAACACACACTGCACCCGCGCTCAGTAAGCGCTTACCTACAGTCGATTCATAAGGCGGTACAAAGTTAGCAAGCATTTTAGAGGCTGCCGTTGTGGCATGGCCTTGTGTGCAAAACAGGTCTTTATGGGCAAATGGAATGCCTGTGAAAATGTCGTGATTGCCTGCCTTAATGCGCTCATCAGCCGCTTTAGCTTGGTTTAATGCTAAGTCTTCAGACAAGCTAATGAAGCTGTTGTACATTGGGTCGCGAGCCTTGATATCTGCAATAGTATCTTGGGTGATCTCATAGCTTGAATAAGTTTTTGCGTTCAAATTTTTAGCAATTTCAACGAGAGTTTTATGGGTCATGTGTTTACAGCCGCTGGGTTATTCTGTTGATTTAATCAATGACTTTAGGAACAAGGTATAAGCCATCTTGCGAAGCAGGCGCAATCGCCAAAAAGGCATCACGCTGGTCTTCACAAGTCACTTCATCAGCGCGCAGGCGCTGGGTGCCATCGTGGGGGTTAGATAGCGGCTTGGCGCCATCTGTATTAACTTGTTGCATTTGATCGACTAAAGATAGGATGCTGGAAATGCTATCTGCATAATCACTGGTTTCATCGGCACTGACTTGCAAGCGGGCAAGTACGGCAATTTTTTCAATGTCGGCGTTTTCTAGGGCCATAATGGTCTCGATTTGATCGGTATTTATTCCTTCGAATGACAATGAACTTTTTAGCTAATATGCACTCGAATATTGGTGTTGCTAGGCGACTCATTGGATGAGAAAGCTAGCATTAATTTGCAGCAAAAAAATAAGCTGTAAAAAAGGGGTCTAATCTAGCATAAATTGAGCCAATGGAAAACGGATTAACCTTGCTCAAACGCCCCTTGATTGTTAATATTTAGCACTTAATAGCAGTGGTCTCACTTGACCTCCATCATTTTCTGATTTGAGCCAATAAAACAGCATGTTTAAAAAAATACGCGGCCTATTCTCCAGTGACCTATCGATCGATTTGGGCACTGCCAATACACTCATCTACGTGCGCGACAGAGATATCGTTCTTAACGAGCCTTCTGTGGTTGCTATCCGAACTCATGGTAACCAAAAAAGTGTTGCTGCGGTTGGTTTTGACGCCAAACGTATGTTGGGTAGAACGCCTGGTAACATCAAGGCCATCCGGCCACTAAAAGATGGTGTGATTGCAGACTTCCATGTGACAGAAAAGATGCTTCAGCATTTCATCCACAAAGTGCATGAAAATAGCTGGATGACACCCAGCCCACGGGTTTTAGTTTGTGTGCCGTGTAAATCAACGCAAGTTGAGCGCCGGGCGATTAAAGAATCAGCCATGGGTGCGGGCGCTAGAGAAGTATATTTGATCGAAGAGCCCATGGCAGCTGCCATTGGTGCAGGTTTGCCGGTCGAACAAGCCAGCGGTTCTATGGTCGTTGATATTGGTGGTGGTACCACTGAAATTGCCATTATTTCTTTAAACGGCGTGGTTTACTCTGAATCGGTACGCGTAGGTGGTGACCGTTTTGACGAGTCGATCATCGCTTATGTAAGACGTAATTATGGCTCGTTAATTGGTGAAGCCACGGCTGAACGCATTAAACAAGAAATTGGCACGGCTTACCCAAGCTCAGAAGTATTAGAAATTGACGTGAGGGGCCGTAACTTAGCTGAGGGTATCCCTCGCAGTTTCACCCTCAATTGCAACGAAATTATGGAAGCTCTGCAAGAGCCTCTGTCATCGATTGTGCAATCGGTTAAAAGCGCCTTGGAACATTCACCACCAGAATTAGCCTCAGATATCGCCGAAAGCGGTATTGTTTTAACAGGTGGTGGTGCACTGCTTCGTGATCTAGATCGTTTGATCAGTGAAGAAACGGGTTTGCCCGTTATTGTGGCTGAAGAACCTCTCACCTGCGTTGCTAGAGGCGGCGGTAGGGTATTACAAATGCTAGATGATAGCACTTATGATTTGTTGGCTAGAGATTAAGCTTTTCGAGTAGGAACACCAAAACGGCGGGGTAGCTTAAGCAATCTCGCCGTTTTTGCTTTAGGGCGGCTAAGGTCGCTAGGAGATTTAGTTATCGATCCTTTGTTTAAAGGTCGCGCTACCGTTAGGAAATTTTTCGTTTACGCAGTGATGAGCCTAAGCTTGATTTTAGCTGACTATCAATTTGATCAGATGCAGCGCTTTAGAAGCGGGCTTTCTGTTGCAGTCACGCCGGTGCAGTGGCTGGTGGATGCACCCCAGCGATCATGGACTTGGCTTAATGAACGGCTTCAGGTTAGAGATGAGCTGATCGCAGAAAACAAACAATTGCGGGCACAAATCCTGCTGGCTGAAAGGCGGGTGCAAAAATTAGCTGCACTCACCGCGGAGAACTTTCGCTTAAGAGATTTGCTCAATAGCAGCGAACGCCTCGATGAACAAGTGATGGCAAGTGAGCTTATTGGCATTAATCCAGATCCTTTTGTCCATCAAGTGATCATTAATAGCGGCTCATCCAATGGCACGTTTAATGGCCAGCCTGTTTTAGATGCAACTGGGGTTATGGGTCAGGTGGTGTTTACTTCTGCCTTTACCAGCAGGGTGTTATTGATTACCGATGCGGATCACGCCATACCTATAGAGGTGAATCGTAATGGCCTTCGCAGTGTGGCTTATGGCTTGGGCCAATATGATTATTTAGAATTACAGGATATTTCTGACACTGACGATATAGAAGTCGGTGACATTTTGGTGAGCTCAGGCCTTGGCCAACGTTTCCCAAAAGGCTATCCAGTCGCTAAAGTTATTGTTGTAGAACGCATTCCAGGCCAAGATTTCGCCAAAGTGCTAGCCAAGCCCACGGCCCAACTTGGCCGTTCTCGCCACCTTATGCTGGTAGACACACGTCGCCAAGAGCCAACAACAACCAAGGAGCAAAGTGATGACAGCTAGCTCTAATAACCTATGGATTGCCTTTGTTACTTTGCTAATGGCCTTCATGTTGAGTGCTTTCCCCTTGCCAGAGTGGGTGCAGTGGGGCTGGCCTGAGTGGGTGTTGATTGTATTTTTGTATTGGTCTATTGCGCTACCCCACCGTTTCGGGTTGGGCTGGGCCTTTGTTTTGGGTGTATTGTTAGACTTACTACAAGGATACCATTTAGGGGTGAATGCCCTAGCCATGGTGGTGGTTACTTTTGTAGCCATATTAATGTACCGACGTTTGCGAATGTACCGCATTTGGCAGCAAGCCATCATGATTTGTATTTTGGTAGCAGTAAACCAATGCATTACTTATGGGTTTCAAGGCATTGCTAGCAATGCTAGTAGTGGCTTGTGGTTTTTGTTGCCGGCCCCTTTGAGCGGGCTCCTATGGCCGTGGTTATTCGTCGTTTTACGCGGTGTTCGTAGAGCGTTTAAAGTTAGCTAAGGCAAGGATGTGTCTGTCGCATGAATGAAGAAATTCTAATTAATTTTAGCCCCATGGAAACTCGGGTGGCGGTTATTGAAAATGGGATGTTGCAAGAAGTTCATCTAGAGCGCAACGACCATCGCGGCTTTGTGGGCAATATTTACCTTGGTAAAGTAGTGCGTGTGCTGCCTGGAATGCAGGCCGCATTTGTGGATATTGGCCTTGAGCGTGCGGGTTTCATTCATGCTTGCGACATTGAGGTAAGCGATAACCAACAAGAAAATGCCGACATCTCCTTATTGGTAAGAGAGGGCCAAAGCCTGATTGTGCAAGTACTAAAAGACCCGATGGGTACCAAAGGTGCGAGGCTGACTACACAAATTTCAATTCCATCGCGCTACCTTGTTTATATACCTGGTGGCGAGCATGTAGGCGTGTCACAAAGAATTGAAGACGAAAACGAAAAGAGTAGGTTAAGACAGGTATTAGAGGATTATTTAAAGCAGCCCTCTAGTTCGCTTAATAATGAGGTCAAAAAAGAAGGCCTTATTGTGCGAACGGTTGCTGAAGGAGCGACTGAGGAAAGTCTGGTGCAAGATGTAGATTTTTTGCGTCGTCTTTGGAGTCAGGCACAACAACAAATTGCGACTTTAAAAGCCCCCCATATCATCTACGAGGACCTTACCTTGGCGCTTCGTACTTTGAGGGATATCGTCAATCCCAATATTGAAAAAATTCGTATAGATTCTAAAGAAACCTACCAAAAAGCCACTGAGTTCGTCGCGCAATTGATGCCAGACATGGCCAGTAAAATTGAGCATTACCCAGGTGGAAGGCCCATTTTTGATCTCTACAATATTGAAGATGAAATTCAAAAAGCGCTGAGCCAAAAGGTCGAACTAAAATCTGGTGGCTATATTATTGTTGATCAGACAGAAGCCATGACCACTGTGGATGTCAATACGGGCGCCTATGTAGGGCATCGTAATCTAGAGGAAACTATCTTCAAGACTAACCTTGAAGCGGCCACTGCAATAGGGCGCCAGCTAAGGCTACGTAACTTGGGCGGTATCATCATTCTGGATTTTATAGACATGCATGATCAAGAGCACCAAAGACAGGTTGAGCGAGCTTTGGAGCGGGCTTTAGAGAAGGACCATGTTAAAACCAAAGTTTTTGGGGTGTCTGAACTTGGCTTGATTCAAATGACGCGTAAACGCACCCGCGAAAGTTTGGAAGAGTTGTTATGTGAGCCTTGCTCGTCATGTGCAGGTACGGGTATTAATAAAACCGCTGAGACTATTTGTTACGAGATATTTAGGGAAATTTTACGCGCGCACAGAGCCTATGATACAAACACTTATCTGGTGCTGGCTTCACAAGCGGTGATTGACCAGTTATTAGACCAAGAGGCTCACCGTTTGTCTGAGCTAGAACAGTTCATCGGTAAGTCAGTTTCGTTGCGGCTTGAGCCGATGTACGGCAACGAGCAATATGATGTGGTGTTAAGCTAATGATAAACCAGGCGAAGCAGTTTGTGATTGCTGGAATTTGCCTGGTACTTATCATCGTGGCTGCAAGTTTATCTTGGCTTAGAATAGGTGTTCAGCAACATCCTTTATACCATGGGTTTGTTGAACAGCAAGTCAGCCAAGCCATCGGGACGGAGCTACGTTTGGCAGGCTTTGAAATGAAGCTGGTTGGCACATCTCTAGAGCTTCAGCTACAAGGCTTGAAAACACTAGCAGGACAAAAGCTTGATCAAATAAGCTTGGGTGTGGACCTGTTAGATTCGTTTAATAACAAAAAGCTTAGTGTGCTAAGCCTTAAAGCTTCTGGCATAGATGTGATGGTTGCCCAGCAACCTGATGGGTCCTGGAGTAATGCAAGTCCATCATCTAATAGCGCAAATCAACTTTTATCATTGGCAGGATCACTGCCACAATTGATTTTAGATGATGTGCGTTTAACCCTGCTGCCAAACGCACAGCAAGCTTTAGTGTTACCTAGTTTGGATGCAAGGATTGGCCTTGAACAGCAATTAGGGGCTGATAAAGAGCGAGACAAACTGACTGTAGCTTTATATCAGAGCTCACAAAATAATGAGGATGCGCCAGAGTTAAAACTTCATTTAAGTCTTGAATTGCAGCATGGCTTAGGCGCTAACGAATGGTCTTTGGAAGCGATCGAAGGGGCAAAAATCTACCTGAACGCCGCTAAGGTGGATGCCAATGCTTGGGCTGAAATTATTGCGCCCAAAGCACCGAGTCTTTTTAATCAAAGTGTAAATTTGTCTGGGGAATATTGGTTTGATTATCAATCTATCCCTACCAAAGAACAGCTTAACCCAAGCCAACAATGGCGCTTGGCAGGGCACTTATCAAATGGGCGCTTTAATGATTTAAGCTTGCCTGTTTCAAAGTTTGATATCAGAAAAACCAATGGTACTTTATTTGTATACACCCCCAAATTAGATCTAGGTTTAACCCAGCAATTATTGGGTACAATTGAGCGCCAACCACAAAAATTAAAGCTTCCTATTCTCTCTTTGGCTCCCACCGGGATGGCTTATGATGCTCAATTGAAATTAGATTTGAGCCAGCCTAAAGAATTTCTGTTTACATCTGCTGTGCAACAGGCAAGTGTGAATACATGGGCTGGCGTACCCGATATAAGAAACCTGGATGGCCAGTTGTGGCTAAACAGATATGGGGGAAAAGTAAGTATTGATGATACCAATGGTCTTTCTATTGGAGTGACTAAACTGGTAGAAAACCCATGGGAGCTTAAGGCATTAACGGGCGAGTTTAATTGGCGTTACGGCCCAAAAGCCAATCAAGTTGCCTCATCCAATATGAAAGCTGCACTGGATGAAGGTGAGGTCAACCTTGCTTTGGCGGGCTTGTTTCCCAGGAAAGGTTCAAGCGTAGAGCCATTTTTGCAACTGGCTTTAGGCATGAAAAATATCAATTTAGCAAAATTTCCCTCGCTTCTACCCACAAAGGTAATGGGTCCTGCTTTGGGCGATTGGGTGGCTGGTGCGGCTCCTGTGGGGCAGGTTGAAGAAGCGGGCCTAATATACAATGGCCGCCCAGGTAAATTACCAGACTCTGCGAGTAAATTTGCAAGATCAATGCCCGTTGAGGCTAGAGTCTCTGCGCCTTTTGTGTCTTACCATTCAAAGTGGCCTAAGGTTGCAGACTTAAAAGCCAATATAGAAGCTACTTACGACAAGGCGTGGGTTAATGTCACAGCAGGGCAGACTTCTTTTGATGGCATGACCCAAGACTTAAGCGGCTTTCAGGTTGAAGTTCCCATTTACCCTGTTAATTTGTCGCTAAAGAGCGGCGCAAAAAAAGATGGGTTTATTAAGGTTAATGGAGACTTGTCAGGCGCAGCAGACAAGCTGATCAGTGCCGTGCAAAAAGCACCAATGAACCTCCAATTGCCTCATTGGCTCAAGGCCCTAAACCCTGAGGGTGAGGTGAGCATAGAGGGTAGCTTAGCCATTGCATTTGGACATAAGGCTAAGGTGAAATATGATCTTAATTTGTCCAGCGCTAACTTAAGTGCTCAATTTGAGCCCCTTAAGGCCAATCTTCGCCAATTTGAACTGCAGGTCGGTTTAAATTCCAAGCAAGCAGGCCTTGGCGACATTATGGGTAATGGCTTAGTCGATGGTCAACGGGTTTCTTTCAAGCGCCTATCTCAAGCGCAAGTGAAAAAGCCGTGGCTTACTACTATCCCCAATGCCATAGCCCTTGAAACCATGGCGCCTATTAATGAAAGTGCATCACCGATTATTATTCAACTTGAAGGCCGCCTGCCCAAGCATTACCTTGCTTCTAAGTTAGAAACCCCATGGGCCCATGAAATTCCTGGGCCCTTGCCGTTTTCCGCCAGACTTTCAATGTGCCCTGCAACAAACTGTAGTGTTTTGAGTGCAAAACTTGACTTATCTATGGCCCAGATGGGACTGCCAGCACCCTTTGATCAACCGCAAGAATTACAACTTATGGGCTCCTTAGTCGCAAGCCCACAGCATTGGTATGCCACTATTGACGAGCACCACATGGCTGTTAATTTGGGCTCGTCATCAAACTCTGATGGCAACTCTTTGTTGGGTTTGAATTTGGGCTTTGATAAGCCTGTCATGAGGGCGGATAAAGGCGACTGGGAATTTTCAGGCGCCATTGATTATTTAGATATAGAACCTTGGTGGCTGGTCTACCAGCAGCGCATTAAACCTTTGCTAGCTAGTGAGGGCGGCTCAAAAACAACTTTACCCCTACCTTCAGTGGACTTGCTTGTTAAGCAAGCAGCATGGGGTAATTTAGCGATTGATCAATCTCAATTTAAGCTTGAATCATTTGGAACCCCGACGATTTTGGAGCCTAATCGACCTTGGCGTTTCAATATAGACTCAACAAAACTGAAGGGCCAAATAGATTATATTGACCCAGAATCAGCGTTGCTTATTAACATTGATCACGCGCTATTAAGCTTCCCAGAAAGCCAAGATGAGGCTGAAGAAAATGCAAGTGAAAATGAAGAGAAGCAAGATCTATTAGAAAATATAGACCCCAAACAGCTTGTGGATGCGGATGTAGTCATCAAAGACCTACAAAAAAACGGAGAGCCTTTTGGCCGTTGGGCTTTCAAAATTAGGCGCGAGGCAGATCAAGCTTTTGTCCATGACTTAGAAGCCGATATTCGCAACGCTCGACTGCAAGGTAACCTTATTTGGGACCGTATTGATGGTGTTCATCGCACCCAATTTACAGGCCGCGGTGAAACTGATGATATGGCCAAGATGCTCACCGCATGGGGGTATTCACCTGCACTGAGTGCCGAAACTGCAGCACTTGAAGTACAGTTAGATTGGCCACGCTCACCTTTGGCCTTTAGGCTAAAAGAAACCAGTGGCGATTTAGGGCTACGCTTAAAAAAGGGTACCGTGGCCGCTAATGCTAATGCAGCTCAAGGTTTAAAAGTATTAGCTTTATTTGATGTGGGTCGATTAATTAACAGAGTCAAGCTAGATTTTTCAGATATTATCCAACCAGGCTTTAACTATGACAGTGTGAAGGCGCATTATAAGTTTGAAAAGGGCTTCGCGAGCACGGTGACTCCCTCAACCTTCAAATCATCCACGCTTAATTTATCGTTAGATGGGTTTATCGACTTTAAAAACCGTGAAGTAGATAACAATTTAGTAGTGACTTTGCCGGTGGCAGAAAAGCTTCCTTTAGCTGCGTTAATTGCAGGGTTGCCCCAGCTTAGTGGCATGATTTACGTGGTGAACAAACTCATAGGCGATGAACTTGCAACGGTAACCAGTGCGCGCTACCAAGTGGTAGGTTCGCTTGATAACCCTGATGTTAATCTGGTTCGTTACTTTGATAAAGACTACGAGCAACAAACAGTTCAGGAGCGCATCGAAAATGTCATCACCATCGACTAATGCGGCTATCAAGAATCAAGGCCAAGGTGATTTAGTGGCAGTGGTGCAGCTTGTGAGCGGGCTAAACGTTGAAGCCAACTTGTTAGAAGCCGCTCAACAAATTGAGCGCGCAAGTGCTGCTGGTGCAAAATTGGTCATGTTGCCAGAGAGTTTTGCGGTGTTTGGTGACCCGCAAATGCTAGAACATGGCGTTACGGCATCCCAAGCGAAAAAAGGCTTGCGCTTATGGCTTTCAAAGCATGCCAAAGCTAACAAAATATGGCTGATTGGGGGCACCATTCCATGTCAGGATGGGGTGCAAGACTTGACTAAAGTTCGTGCAGCCTGTTTTGTGTATAACGATCAAGGCGATGAAGTTGCTCGCTATGATAAAATTCACATGTTCGATGTTGATGTAGCAGACAATCACGGCAGCTACAGAGAATCAGATACCTTTGAAGCAGGCGATCAGCTGGTGGTGGTCGATACGCCTGTGGGTAAGGTTGGGCTCACCATTTGTTACGACTTAAGGTTTGCTGAAATTCATGCCAAGCTGGTTAATTTAGGTGCTCAAATTATTGTCAATGGCGCAGCCTTTACCCGCACCACAGGTGAAGCTCATTGGCATAGCCTATTAAAGGCTAGGGCGATTGAAACCCAGTGTTATCTGCTTGCCTCGGCACAGGGTGGGGTGCATGATCATAGGCAAACGTATGGGCACTCCATGATCATCGACCCTTGGGGAGAGATTCTTGTGGAGTTGGATCAAGATCCCGGTATTGCTGTGGCCAAAGTAGATCTTGCCCATCTTGAGAGGATTCGAAAGGCCTTTCCATTGCAATCTCAAAGGCGTTTAAAATAAAAAAGCCGGCTGATAGCCGGCTTTTTTAATGAGCGCTAAGCACTATTAAACAGGCCTAGTTTCTAACGGGAGCACCTTGATCTAGCATGGTCACAATACGCTCTTGAGTGGCGCTAGATTTTGCTAGGCGCAAGAATGATGCACGCTCGGCATCAAATAAATCTTGCTCACTCATCACCGTATTAGCAGGTACTGGCCCGCCAGTAAAGATTCTAGCTAATTCGGTACCCACAACCACGTCGTGAGCAGTAATTTTGCCATTATTTTTAGCGTCATCTAGCCATTTTTTCATTTCAAGGTAGGTTGTTTCGCCTGCCATTGGAATCGGCTTTCTTGGTTTGGCCTTGTTGACTTTATCTAGCTGAGATAAGGCTTCGCTTAACAATCGATCGCGGTTCATCATGTACTGATCTTTTTGTTCAAGCATGGCTTGTTCTGTCGCTTCTATGGGGGACTTAGCCGTCCAGCCATAGCCCACTAGCATAAAGGCTTTCCAAGCTGCAGCTTCCATGTCGCCAAGCACTTCATACCAGCGATAAAGGTATTCTTTACAACCGCCACCGCCAGGCACTACACCTACGCTTGATTCCACCAAACCCATGACCGAATTGGAATGGCCAATGACATGATCTGCGGCTAATACGACTTCAAAACCACCACCAATAGACATGCCTACTGGGGCTGCTATTACCGGCAGTTTGCATGTGTTGATGGCGAGCATGGTTTGCTGGAAGTGATCTAAGAACGCATCCATTCCTTGGTAATCTTGGGATTCAAAAAAGCCTCTAAAGGCTGTTAAATTCACCCCGCATGAGAAATGCTGAGCGTCATTATGCAAGACTACACCGCGTAAATTCTGTGCTTGAGCCTGCTCTAGGGCGTGCCTGATTACATCCATGGAGTCACTATCTAAGGCGTTAGCTTTTGAGTGAAACTCAACAATGGCTGCATTGTCGTGGATAAACCAACTGGCTTTAGCATTTGTATATTGGGCTTTTAAGCTTCGGCGTAGCTCTGAAAAACGCAGTACGCCTTCTGGGCGATCAATTGCAATGTAGTCACCGCTTTGATCTAAGCTACTTAATTGTTTTTCGATGACTTTGTAGAAGCCACCTTTTTCACAGGCCAAGCTTAGCATTGGCGCAACTTCACGCCCTTCATTCTGCATGCGCTTAACCACTCGTGAAACGCCAATCTGATCGAGTAATTCAAAAGGACCATAAATCCAGTTGTAGCCCAACTTCATGGCATCATCAATAGGCAGTACATTAGTGCCTGTTTCAGGAATTAAGTGGGCTGCATAGTTTAGGGTTTGTGACAGCACTTGCCATGCGAAGCGGCCGTATACGCTATCATCATCCAATAATACCGCAACACCATTAGCCTCAGCCTGCTGTGCTAGCTCAAGCTGCAGGCGGGCGGTGTTTTGGTATTCACCGGTGGTTAAATCTAACACTTGCTTGCAAGCTTCAGTTTCACGGTAAAAACCTTGGCCACCTTTGTTACCGGTTTGGCCGTTAGCAATCATCTGTGTCATTAAAGCTACAGGTTTTGCGTATTGGTGAAATGCATCACCAGCTGGCAGAATGGTTTCTAAGCTTTTGGCAACATCGGCCATCAAGTCGATGCCGATTAGGTCGTATAAACCAAACACGCCTGTTTTTGGTATACCCATGGGGCGACCAAATAACGCGTCAGCCTCATTGGGAGATAGGCCCATGTTGAAGGCGGTGTGCAAGGCGCATTGTATCGCAAAAACTCCCACTCGATTACCTAAGAAACCTGGGGTGTCTTCACACACCACGACACCTTTGCCCAAGTCGCTCTCACAAAACTGTCCGAGTATATCTATTACTTCATCTTGAGTATGTTCACCGCGCACAAGCTCTAATAAGCGCATGAAACGTACAGGATTAAAGAAATGAGTAATCGCAAAACGTTCGCAAAATGCTTGTGGCATGCCTTGGGTTAGTAGGCTAATTGGGATGGTGGAGGTATTTGAAGTGACGATGGCCTTGGGGTTTGCCACTTGGTTAATGCGTTTATAAAGTGCGTGCTTTACGTCTAATCGCTCAACCACAGCTTCAGCAATCCAATCGCAATCTGCAAGTTGGTGAAAGTCATCTTCGGTGTTGCCACAATGGATGAGTGCGGCTGCATCTTTACTCATTAAACCGGGTGAGTCGACATTCTTGAGGCGTTTTAATCCGTTTTCAGACAAAGCGTTGACGGCGTCTCCTTGGCTTGGTAGATCAAGCAACCATACTTCTACACCTGCGTTTGCAACTTGTCCGGCAATGCCGGCACCCATGGTGCCTGCGCCAATAACCGCTACTTTTTTGATGGCTTTGGTTGCAGAAGATGAATTGTTTATGAGTTTGGCCATGTTTACTTCTCTACCGATAAAATAAATTGCTTCATAATGTTGAGGCTCTCTTTGGGTGCTTCCATAGGCAGCATGTGACCCATGCCCTCTACAATATGGGCTTGCGTATTCAGTGCTTGGGCTAGCTTTAAGCCTTCTTTTTTAGGTGTCATGCGGTCTTGATCTGCAAGAATCACACAGCTTGGGCAATTTAAATCGGCTATTTGTTTGGCCCTGGTTTCGCCTTGGCTGTATTCATTACATGCGTGTAGATCGATGGCCAGTGGGTTACTGGCCATAATGCGCGCGCCAATACCGATTGGCTGCATTCCAGGAACTGAACTTACGCCAAATTGGTGCTGACTACCAAACCCCCATTGCAGCATCATACCGGCAGCTTTTGATGGGTTTTCTTTGGCAACATCAATGAGCGCAGGGTTGACAGGAATCGCACAAGCTGTGGCTACTGCAGTCACTGACTTAACCCGTTCACCCAGTGCTGCTGCGGCTTCAAGCGCTACCAAAAAGCCTTGCGAATGGCCAATCAAGTGGATGTCACCCACCTTGGCTGCATCTAATGCACGCACCAGCCAGGCGCTGGTTTCTTCAACGCTTAAAGGGGCTTCGCCTTCGGATAAACTGTGGGCTGGGAAATCAGGAGCGAAAACACTGAATCCGTGAAAAGCAAACCAACGAGATTGCAAAGCCCAAGTTCGATGATCCGTGCCTGAGCCATGCAACATAACAACTGTAGTGAGGCTTTCATCAAAGGGTTTGCCGCCAGTTGCAACATAGGTGCTGGCGTTATCAACTTCTATATACATAATTACCCCTGCGCCTTAGCTTGGTTAGCAACAACTTTCGCAGCAGCTCGTAATCCAAGGTTAAAATCAGCTTGAATGTCTTTGAGCGATTCAATACCCACTGATACGCGAATCAAGTCGGCACTAATGCCACCTGCTAATAAATCAGCCTCGCTTAAACGAGAGTGGGTGGTGCTTCCTGGGTGCAATACAAGAGTGCGAGAATCACCGACGTTGGCTAGGTTGGAAGACATTTGTAGGCCATTAATAAAAGCAGCTCCGGCTTCGCGGCCGCCTTTCACACCAAAAGTGAGCATTGACCCCGCCCCTTTAGGAAACAATTCTTGGGTATGTGCTTCAGCATCAATGTCTGGATGATTCACCCATGCCACCGCATCATGTTCTTGTAACCAAGCAACAAGAGCCTTTGCATTTGAAACGTGTTGCTGCATCCGCAGATTCAGAGTTTCTAAACCTTGCAGTAACAAAAATGCATTATGTGGGGTCATTGCAGCGCCTATGTCACGCATAGATTCACATCTAATTCTCATAGCCAATGCAGATGGGCCAAACTCTTCCCAAAAATTCATGCCGTGAAATGGCTCATAAGGCTGAGTAAGGGTAGGGAATCGGCCACTTTTTAGCCAATCAAAATTACCACCATCAATCACCACACCGCCTACCGCAACACCGTGGCCACCAATCCATTTAGTGACAGAATGCACGACGACATCAGCGCCATGCTCAATAGGGTTGTTAAGGTAAGGTGTAGCAAAAGTGGCATCCACCATCAGCGGCACTCCATGAGCATGAGCAGTCGTTGCAATGGCCGGCAAATTAGACACGCCTAAACCTGGGTTACCAATGGATTCGCAAAACACCACTTTGGTATTGTCTTGAATCGCATCGGCAACGGCCTTTTGGTCGTTAATATCTACAAAAGTAGAGTCAATATTAAAGCGCTTTAAGGTGTGTTTGAGTAAGGTTGCAGTAGATCCATAAATTTGGGCTGCACTCACAATATGGTCACCTGCCGAACACAAGCTAAAAAAGCTTACAAACAAAGCGCTCATGCCAGATGCCGTGCATATAGCCGCTGCGCCGCCTTCCAAAGCCGCTAAACGTTGTTCTAAAACTGCAACCGTAGGGTTGGTGATTCGGCTATAAATATGGCCACCTTTTTCAACGTTAAAAAGTGCCGAGGCTTCATCCACACTATCAAACACATAAGAGGTGGTTTGATAGATAGGCACAGCTCTGGAGCCGTGATCTGACTCTGGTTGATAGCCACTGTGAAGTGCAATGGTATCAGCGTCTAAAAATGAAGATTTACTCATGGTGTTGCCTTGTCATTGGGTTGTTAGGGTAGGCTTATGAACGTGGCTTGGGGGTTAAACCTAGCTCATCAAAGTTAAATGGTAACTTGGTTAATTGGCCTGTTTTCTTGCCAGCCTTTGTGTTGGTATCAAGTGTAAGGCGAGAAGCTAACGCAGGCAATGAGCAGTTTACAAATGCTAAGTGCACAGCGTATTTTGGAGAGTATGCATGGCTTGTTATTTCACCAATATGTTCGCCATCAATATGCACATTTAGGTCGCTAAAGTCACACTTCTCATCTAAGACTAGCCCCAAAAGTTCTTGCTTAGAGGTGGAGTTGCGAAGTGCCTCAATAGATAAGCTGTTAATGTCAGCGTCTAGGTTCACATATTGGCCTAAGCCACATTCCAAAGGTGTGGTCTCATAACCCATGTCATTGCCCAATGATAACAGGCCACTCTCAACTCGCTCGATAAGGTTTGGGCAGCCAGGGCCAACGTTTAGGTCTTCGCCTTTAGCAAACAGCTCATCCCACAATGGACCAGCTAGTTGTGCATCGTTGACATATATTTCAAAACCACCTTGTTTACTCCAGCCAGAGCGCGCTACTTGCATCTCTTTGCCTTGGTATGCCATGGGCTTAATGTTAAAGAACTTAATATCCCTTACGCTCTCGCCAAATACCCTAGCCATCAAGTCTTCAGCCTTTGGCCCTTGCACAGCAACAGGCCACACGTCTGGCTCAGTGACCGTGACATCTAGGTTTAAACCAATCGCCAAGCCTTGTGCCCAAAGCATTACGTCAGTGTCTGCAATGGATAACCACCAGTCGTTTTCGCTGAGTTTGATTGCAATAGGATCATTCACTATGCCCCCTTCTGGGTTGCATAATGGAACATAAAAACAACGACCAATGCGAGCCTTTGACAAATCTCTAGGGGTCATTAATTGAATCAGTTGATAGGCGTCGGGGCCGCTAATGGCCACTTGTTTTTCTGCTGATACATCCCACACTTGTACGTTTTCACATAAGTGCCAATAATCTTCTTCGACCCCTCTAAATTTAGTGGCAAGCAAAGTGTGGTTATACACGGTATAGCCCTTTACACCAGCAGCTTCAACACGGCTGGTGAAGGGGGTGGAACGTGTGCGGCGAGAGACAGAAAGTTCAGGATTCATAGAGCAAAGACCCAACACAATTTTTATAATTCATTAAAATGCAGAATATACGCTGCACCTTAACCTTGTGGAATAGATAAACCCAGCCAGTCACTTTTGAGACGCCAGTGCTTAAAAATAGCGGTGTTGATCAATAAAAACAATATTTATCAATAGCTTATGTTAAGGCGATGTCATTATGTAATCAGGCACTATACCTGCCTTTTGAATGAATGGAGCAACACTTTCGTTGGCAAATAGGCCATGACCAGTGACTAAGGCTGTTTTCACCCCAAAAGCCGCCCCACCCAAAATATCCGTATGCAAGGTATCACCCACCATCAGGATCCGGTGTTTGGCTACTTTATTCAGGTTCAAAGAGGCAAGCTCAAATACATTGGCAAAGGGTTTGCCATAAAAGTGCAACTTCACACCTTCAATTTTGCCCAGGCGATGGGCAAAATAACCAGGCTCAAAGCTAAAGGCTTTTTCATAAGGCGCGACAAGATCTGGATTGCCGACCCAAATTTCGCGAGGCTTATTGGTTAAGCTTTTATGAAGTAATGCTTGGCGATGCTCGTTCCAATGAATAGCGCCAAGAAAAATAAAGCCTGTCGCACGATCATAGGCCTCTTGGTCATCAGCTAATGCCAATGTGGTTTGGGGTAGCGTATCTAGTTGTGAGTTTGGGCTACCCATAACCCCCCAAATAACTTTTTGCTTTTGTTCTTGTGGTATTTCCGCTAACCCTTTAAACAGTGCATTTCTGCTTGCAATAATATCTTCAAGTGCAAAATCAAAACCTAGCTTAGCAAATTTCTTTTGTGATTCAGTGACAGGCACAGTGGCGCCGTTGGTGAGCACCATCACTTTTTTGCCAGCCTGCTGCAATGTGCGCACAGCCTTTGGAGCGCTTTCAATAGACTCGTGCCCGACGTTTAAAACGCCATACGCATCCAGTAAAAATACATCAAAATCATTGGCTAAATCGGTCAGTCCTGTCGCTTTTATGCTGGTTTTTGGAAACACCGCACTTGGTAGCATAGGGCGGATGGCCTGGTAGTGGTCAAACGCCCATTGGGCATCCGCTTTCTTAGGGGGTGGGGTTTGGAAGTAGGTCAAAACTTAATGATCCTTTTTAGCCAGTAGGGCTTTTATTTCGGCCAGCTCATTACGCAACTCGGTCAGCGTAGGTTCGCCTTCGGCTAGGCGCTCTGCTGCATTTTCGTTTTCCATGACGTTGACCACAATACCAATGACCATGTTTAAAAATGCAAAGGTTGTTAAAAAGATAAAGCTTAAGAAAAATATCCAAGAATAGCCGTAAACATCCATTACCTCGTACATTACGTCCGTCCAGTCTTCAAATGTCATGACCCTAAATAAGGTGAGCATTGAAATGGAAATATCGCCCCAAAGCACGGAATTAATATGGCTGAAGAAGGTAGTGCCAACGGCAGCATAGATATAAAAAATGATAAACATGAGCATGAGTACATAGCCCAATTGGGGCATGGCCTTAATCAGCGAGTTCAGTAGTACACGTAATTCAGGCACCACAGACACCATGCGCAGCACTCTGAATATACGAATAAGCCGGCCCACAAGTGCCAGTTCGCTGTCTTCGATAGGAATAAGACTCACCACCACTATCACCGTGTCAAAGAGGTTCCAGCCATTTAAGAAAAACCGATTTTTATGGGGGTCGCCAGCAAACCGAATGCTAATTTCAATCAAGAAAAATAACGTAATACCAATGTCTAAAATACCCAAAAAACCGATGAGCTTAGGCGGCATTGAATAGGTCTTTGCGCCAATGACTAGAGCAGAAAGTAAAATAATGCTTACTACAAATAGTTCGAACACTTTATTAGAGCGCAAAGTATACAAACGCTCTTGAAGGCTTTTGGCAGACATGAAAAAACTCAATGTTTAGTTAATAATGTTGGCGTAAAAATTCGGCCATCAGTTTAACAACTGTGGCCTTGAATATTGACCGGTTACAAAGTCATAAGCGGCTATGCCATTTTAGGCTAGAAAGTATAGGTTTTAATCACTTAAAAATCACCCAGCCAAGGCGTTAACTACGCCAAAAACCTGACTTTACGCACTTTGACACTAGTTGCGGGAATTTTTGCGCTGTGTAATAGTCTATTTAAAGGAACAGATCCTACAGGGAATAATAAATGCACCATTTAATGACAAAAAATACACTTAAAAACCTAAAGCAAAAGGCGCTAACCACTTCATTAGCGGCTTCTATTTTATTGCTAGCAACGCCTGCACAAGCTCAAACTATGTTGGTTAAAGTGCTACAGAAATCTGACGAGATTGTTTCAGAAGTTTATAAAGAAGTGCCAGTGAAGAGTTGCCGTATTGAAAAGATCCCAATTTATGGTACTCAATCAAGCGGCCAAAAAGCATCCACTGCAGACGTCGTTGCCAGCGCTATTTTTGGTGGCTTATTAGGTAACCAAGTAGGCGATGGCAAAGGTAAAGATGCGGCCACCTTGCTTGGGGCTATTGCCGGTGCTGATATCGCCAATAAAAAAGGCCAAAGCAAGCAAGTCATCGTAGGCTATGACCAACAAGAAGTGTGTGACGTGGTAATGCAGCAGCGTTCTGTAAACCAAGTGACAGGTTATAGCACGTATATTGAGTTTGGCGGAAACGTTTGGAAAATGACCACCACAATTCCCTACACTGAAGGAGAATTCTTAAGCGTCAACGTCAACATTACCCCAGCAGAATAAACCTATTGCGATAGTGCTCGGCTCAGCATTGCTGGGTCGGCATTTGCGCCTGACAAAATAACGACTGTTGTTTTGTCTTTGACATCCAAGCTGTTGTTTAAAATGGCAGCAAGACCAATACACCCTCCAGGCTCTACTACTAATTTTAGTTGCTGCATGCATATATTCATGGCTTCAAGCACATAAGACTCGCTTGCGCTTTTTGCGCCCTTTAGGTGGCGCTGCATAATGGGAAAAGGTAAATCTCCAACCATCGGGGTAATAATAGAATCACAAATACAAGCTGTGGTGTGTTCATTGGCAAGTATTTTTCCAGCACTGAGTGAGCGAGCTGCGTCATCGTAGCCTTCTGGTTCTGCGCCCCATAAATGCATGCCGGGGAAATGATGATTTAAAGCGGTGGCGCTACCTGACATTAAACCGCCACCGCCCACAGGCCCGATGGTTTGGTCACACTTAATGTTCATTGCGTTAAGCTGTTGTGCAATTTCAAGCCCAATGGTGCCCTGGCCTGCCATAATGTCGGCGTCGTTATAGGGTGGGATAAGGATTAGATCATGAGCTTTTGAGAGGCGCTGGCCAATGGCATTTCTATCCTCTTTGTTGCGCTCATAAAGCACCACGTTGGCGCCTAAAGCTTTGGTATTAGCGATCTTTATTTTTGGTGCATCGCTTGGCATCACGATAGTGGCAGATACACCAAAGTGCGCTGCCGCCGCCGCAACACCTTGGGCATGGTTACCAGAAGAGTAAGCGACGACTCCCTTAAGCTTTGAGACAGATGCAAGTTTAGAAAGTTTGTTAAATGCACCCCTGAATTTAAATGAGCCGGTTACCTGTAGACATTCAGCCTTAAATAAAACCCGCCCACCCAAGCGCTCATTGACTAACTTAGATTCCAATAAAGGGGTTTTAGTGGCAAAACCATTAATGCGAAAGGCGGCTTGTGTAATGTCTTGGTAACTAATAACAAGTGAGCTCATGGGTGATTATGGCCTTGGTGGTTGGGGTGTTATGCCTATTAAAACAAGGCTAGTGCGGCAATGCTAGGTCACAAAAAACCTAATTTCAAAAGCTGTGTTATCATGGACGACTGCATTATTTATTTTTAAAGCGCTTATGCCACAGACTAGCAGCCCAAAAACACGCCTTAGGCTTCCGCCTAATAAGCATCAGGTGAAGCAAGAATTAGCTCAAGATGTGGCAGAATTTTTGGCGCGTGGGGGAAGTGTCCAACAGGTAGAGCAAGGCGAGACTGGGCTAGTCAATGGTTGCTTTAATCACCAACGACCCATAATTTCAAACGAAGTAAAAACGCGTACGTTACTTTCATCAGAAGTAGAAGCGATAGAAAAGCGTAAGGATGCGCGGCGCCAAAGTAAGCCCGTAACTGAAAAAACCAACCGCCGGCCAACCAAAAAGTGGATTTATGATGACTTTGGTGAGCCATTAAGATGGGTTTGGGCTTAGTCATGAGAGTAAGCACGCTCATGGGCAACAAGGAAGCGAAATAATGCAATTCATCACTGCTGATGATCATCCGTTATTTCGACGTGGTATCCAAGACACCCTATCACAGCACTTTGAAAATGCCAGTATTTCACAGGTGGGAAGCGTGACAGAACTTTTGGCGCTATTAAAAACCGGCATTAAGCCAGACCTTTTATGCCTTGATTTGCATCTGCCTGGTGCAAACGGCTTGATTGGCCTAGCTGTAATCAGTGAAACCTACCCTAAGTTACCAATACTGATGGTTTCTGGCCATGATGATAAAAATGTAGTTCATAAAGCCCTTACTTTGGGAGCCACAGGGTTTTTGCCTAAAAGCTCGACAAAAGAAGCCATGGTTTCAGCAATCAAGGCTTTGCTGCAAGGTGACAGGTGGGTGGCCACAGATATGCAAGAGCAGTTACTTTGCGAGAGTGATAAAGAGACTAAGGCGCGCATAGCGAGCCTTACATCAAAACAACTCACTGTGCTTACTATGGTAGGTGATGGCTTATATAATAAAGAAATAGCCTCAAAACTAGAGGTGGCTGATGCCACGGTGAGGGCCCACTTAACTGAAATTTTTAAGAAGTTAAACGTCAACAATCGCACCCAAGCTGTGATCTTCTTTAACCGCCTGCAAGTAGAAGACCCCTACGCTGATGATATTTAATGAACCTAACTAATTTTAGGTCATTGTTTATTTAAGCGATTATTGAATAAACGTAAAACCCCATACAGTTAATGACATACAAAAAAGCGATGGGAGGCAGGTTAGCCTGCGCAATTTTACTGCCTTTGATGTTGTAATTGCCCTGCATAACCAAAAGGGTGCCAGACACAGGGTTGATAGAGCTGCCTAAACCCCAAGCTGATAAAAACGTCATGGCTAATAAATTTGGGTCTGGATTTAGGGTTAAAAGCAGTGGTGCAATGACCGCCATAATCATAATAACGTGCACCCCCAAGCGTGCAGCGACCAAACAACCCCCAAGTGTGAGGCTTGCTTCAAGCACCGTGTAATGGCTAAAAGGCAGCCAGGGCGGGGCCACCTTAAAGAGTTCACCTAATCCAATAGAAAATACGCCAGCAGCCAAAAACAAAGTGATTTCGTTATGCATATGAGCCAAACGGTTGATTACATGCTGATGTAGTTGACTTGCGCGCCCTTCAAATAACAGCACCACCGCCACCAGGGTAAGCGCACTGACCGCCACAATTTGGGTAATAGATATGCTAGGCCATATTTCATGGGCCAGAATCACTGATATGGCCAATAATGAAGGCAGCACCAAACTGCGCCCGTTTAGTGGGTATCCTGTAAGCGTGCTTTCCTGGTCTTTGTGCAGCCAATACAAAAGTACTAAGCTGATAAGCCCCATCGGTGCGCCAACACTCATCACGGCAAGCAACTTCATGTCAGGCACCAAGCTTAGTGTATAAGCCATGGCTGCAAAAAATGGTGACCACAAGGCGCAGACTGCAAAATTGATCGTGATTAAACTGGCTGTTCGTGTGTCTACTTTCCTGTTGGCACTGAGCTTTTCAGCAATGATTAAAATGGCCGACATGTTAATGATGGCGCTAAAAAAATGGCCAGAAGCAAGGGTACTGATCAAACCTTTTTTGCCTTTGGGCAACTTGCGCACTTTGCTGTACTTAGATGGTGCCGCTATCAGGCTTAAAAAGCTCACTGCGCTGAGCATGGTCAAAAGCTGAGTATTGCTATTCACAAGCCGTAATAAAGGCACAGCGCCGCCTTGGGTAATGCTATAGAGAATGCCTGCAATGCCCACCCCCATAAGCACCGAAGATTGCACCAAAGAGCGACGTGCAAGCAAGGTGAAAGAGGTGCAAGCAAAAAGCCAAATTAATACCCCAGAAACCGGGTAAAGAGCAGGTATAGCTAGGGTGAGTGCACCTAGGATTGCAGCTAAGGCAAGGCAGTAGCCGCGCAGGGCAAGGCTCATTTTTTATGCCTTAATTGATGAATTTTAGCTAACGTAATCTGTTCACGAGAAACTAACTGATGCCAAATGGGTTGGCCAAGCATGCGTTGAAAATAGTTATGCAAGTTCGGCCAAACCTGCTCATTGATGGCCTCATTGGCGTGCATAAGATTGACTAGCTGGCTGGTGATAGCAATATCAGCTAAAGAGAAACAATCATCCACAAAGTAATGTTGGTCACCCAGCTCAGCGCTAAGGTAATTAAAAAGCTTAGGCATGCTTTGGGTCAGGGCCGCTTGGATTTTGTCTTCGTCATGCGCTTTACCCAGGGCTTGTTTAAGAATGCGGTGGCGAAATACAGTAAAGGTAATGCAGGGAGCCAGCTCGTAATCTGCAAACTTTTCTAGCCAGCGCATTTTAGCTCGTAAGCGCGGTTCAGAGGGTATGAGTGGGTTAAGGTTTTTGTGGTTTAGCGTTTCTATTAGGTAGTTACAGATGATGCTCGAGTCAGCTTGGAACCAATCTTCTTCTTGAAGCACTGGAATGCGCTTTAGTGGGCTGATCTTAATAAAATCCTCAGGGATAGCCCCTGGGATCACATTGTTAAGCTTATATGGGGTTTGTGAGCTTGCTAGCAAGTACATGACTTTGCGAACAAAGGGCGACATAGGTGCGCCATGAAGGTTAAAAGCCATACAGATATCCAAAAAAACGAGATAGGCTCATTGTGGCTGAGGCCAACAACAAACTCAATTGGTTTGATGATATTTAATGATAGGCGATTAAATAACTAAGTGGTTGAAATAAACACACTATTTTTTCAATAAGGGCTTGACAGAAATGGGCTCAATCACTAATATGCGCACTCCAGTTTGGTACGGCCAACAGGCCAAATCAAATGCGAATGTGTCCCGTTCGTCTAGTGGTCCAGGACACTGCCCTTTCACGGCGGTAACAGGGGTTCGAACCCCCTACGGGATACCACTTTTTCGGAATGCAGTTTTCAGCTGGTAGCTTTTGAAGCTAAAAGTTGGAAACTGCAAGCCAAAAAGTAAAGGTTAATCACAAGCCTTCAATAAGTGATATGTAGCGGGAATAGCTCAGTTGGTAGAGCACGACCTTGCCAAGGTCGGGGTCGCCGGTTCGAATCCGGTTTCCCGCTCCATTTTTTATCTCTCAAAAAATTCCACACAAGTTCTTATCACACCATTTTGGTTTATTTGTGTGTGCTCTTTGCCAAAGCTTGGGCCATAGTATTGATAGCAAACACAAAACCCCGACATTATCTGCAGATATCCTAATTTTGAGTTGACATAATCCAGCAAAATCCATAACATGCGCTCCACTCTTTGAAGAGCTGTAGCGTCCCGTTCGTCTAGTGGCCTAGGACACTGCCCTTTCACGGCGGCGACAGGGGTTCGAACCCCCTACGGGATGCCAATAAAACGCTTTATAAAATGAGTATTTAGGGTGATAATAGCCCAGGCGAATCACGCGCCTAAACAAGTGATGTGTAGCGGGAATAGCTCAGTTGGTAGAGCACGACCTTGCCAAGGTCGGGGTCGCCGGTTCGAATCCGGTTTCCCGCTCCAAATATGGCCGAATGGCAGAGTGGTGATGCACCGGATTGCAAATCCGCTAACCCCGGTTCGATTCCGGGTTCGGCCTCCACATTTAGGGAGTTAATATAGTGTTAACTGCCTTCTAAAAGCCTAAACATCTCACCTTAATGGCGATATGTTTAGGTTTTTTTTCGGCTTTTTTTTGGCTTCAATGAAACATTGCGAACTAAGGCCTAATGCTTAGCTTTGTTAAGCGGTAATATCTATAAAATAACGCTTTTTTACTTTACTTTGGCGACCCAAAGTGTAAAATGCCATTCCGCATAACGCGACGCAAAACAATGTTTAATGTTCGTTATAGCGCTGGTGGTAAGCTCAGTATTACCACTCACAATATAAGGTGAAGTTAGCCTTCTGGGGAGTTGATATCAACACCCCAAGTTCTCAGCAGGACCATTGCCCGGATGGTGAAATTGGTAGACACACAAGACTTAAAATCTTGCGACTTAACGGTCGTGCCGGTTCGATTCCGGCTCCGGGCACCATTACTTTCTAGAATTATCTAAAAACACTCATATCACCCTTCGTAGGTCATCAGCCACCTTGGCTTGAGCTTTGCGTTTTCTGAATTGCCTAAAGTGAACCTCTAAACGCCAATGGCAATGATACGTATCACTGCAGGCTCACCCAGTTGGTTTTATGTGGTACCTTGTAAAAACTTATTTAATTTTACAGGTTGGAACCTGATCCACAGCCTCAATGCCTGCGGCCAGCCTTAAAGCCCGTTCTTCATCAATCACTGCCTGTGGGAATTGGCCCATAAAGCAACAACACACATTTTCATCAATCATGGTTCTGGGTCCATGGGGATGAGCAATGTGGCGGTATGGTGCGTGGGTATGACCATGACCACCGTGGCTATGAGAATGCCCATGAGAGTGGCTGTGATCGTGTGAGTGGCTATGATCCCCATGGCCGTGCTGATGTCCATCAGTGTCAGCATCTGGTTTGAATTCGGCATGGTGATGATGCACCGTGACTTCGCCTTGAGCCAATCGGGCTTGAAAATCTTCCATTAAGCCGTGGTTTACCGCAGGTTGCGACACTGTTTCTTCAATGCGCTCAACAAACGTATTGAGCACGTGAGACTGGTCTCTAAGGTAGTCTGCCACGCTTATTTCTACATCAGGGTATTGCGCCATCACTTTATTAATATAGCCATGAATACGGCCAATTAATTTGCCCGAGAAAAGGAAATAAGGCGCGACAATGATCTTCTTATACCCAAGCTTTAAGGCCATCTCTAAGCCTCTACCGACCGAAGGAAAAGTGACGCCAGAATACACGGTTTCGCTCCAGCCAAAACCCATATTTTCAGCGACGATACGGGTAAGCTTCGCAACTTCAGCATTGGCTTCAGCCACCGAAGTACCACGCCCAACAACCACCAACATGGTGTCGTATAGATCCCCAGGCGTAGGCATTTCAGCCAAATTAACGGCTTCCATAATGCGGTGCTGAAAGGCCATGATCATTTCGTCATGTAAGCCTAATTCTTTTCCGTATTTAATGGTTAAGGCCGGGTTCTTTTCCATATAAGTCGTTAATACCGATGGAATATCATTACGGGCATGGGTCGCTGAAAACAACATGCCAGGTACGGCATAAATGTTGGTCACACCTTTAGCAATTAATCGGTCAATGGCCATGTGAATGTTGGGTGAGGAATATTCTAAAAAGCCATATTCCACTTCTAGCTCCGGGAACCTAGCGCGAAGCCCAGTGGCCAACAAACTGAATTCTTCTTCTGCAATTTTAGCGCGGCTACCGTGGCCACAAAGTATGATTCCAGAATTTTTAGGTAAAGAGTTTAATAACGACATGAAAATCTCCAAGCCTGCACGTTAAAAATTGATATCAATTAGCACATATTGCCTATGGCTGAGATCATACTTCATTTAAACCTAATAAGTGGTTTTTATACGACCTAAACTGAACTACAAATCACTATTTTGATGATATTTTTGTCATACTTCTACACAAATGGAAATAAAGATAAAGCCAAATGGGGAGTAGCCAGTGTTTTGGTGTCGCAATACTTGTTATTGCTTTAGAAAAAAAGCTTCTTCTAACTTGCGCCCTGGTCAGTTAGGCTGTGCTGAGTTATTAACCTGAGTAGATTGGTTTTTTGATGCAATACAGTCATTCTTCACCTGAGCATTTTGCGGCTAAAGGCTGGGCCAAAAGTGGGCAAGATACCAAGCTTCTGGCATGGGTTGAGAGTGTGCGTATGCTTTGCAGGAATATTCACCAAAAACCTGAATCCCAGCATTGGTGGCGCCATGGTAAAACATGGTTTGTGGGAGTTAATGTACTGCCTAATAATAGCGCAGGTAAAGTTCCTGGCGGCATAGTGATGAGTGTTGGAGTGCAGCGCTGGCTTAGGCAATGTTTGCAGTTTGGTCACGCGCATGGCTTTGAGTTTGAGCTAGGCCAGCTCTCTGTTATAACGCCTGGTTATCCACAGCAAGATAAGAGTGAACCCCGAGCGGAACATAATTTTAGGCGTTTAAAAGACGCTGCGCATGTGGATGGTTTATTGCCTGTAGGCATTAATCGCAGGCGTATGCCCCAGGAATTTCACCAGTTTATTCTGGGTATTCCGCTAGAGAACACCGCTAGTTATGCCGGGCCAACAGTGGTTTGGGAAGGCTCTCACATCATCATGCAAGAAGCTCTCACCAAAGCATTAGAGGGTATTCCGTTCGAGCAATGGCCTGTTACTGATGTGACTGAGATTTACCAAAGAACCAGGCAACAGGTCTTATCATCCTGTAAGCGTATAGAAATACATGTGCCAAAAGGAGAAGCTTATCTTATCCACCGTTTGGCGGTGCATGGGATAGCGCCATGGCCTGCACGAAAAGAAGATGAAGGCCAGAATAGGCCGGTGGTGTTTTTTAGGCCAGAGTGCCAGCATCCTATGGACTGGCTTGCGCTATTTTAATAGTAAAAGCTAACATTAGAAACTGATACGTCGGCGTTAAAATCTCGCCCATACCCAACAATTGCAAACCTTGTAATGTCTTCTGCCAATAATTTGGTGCCTTGAGAACGGCTGCGTTTGAAGTCTTTAAACGGTAGATCAACCACTTGCCACTCGCTAGTAGCGGTGAAAGTAGCATAGTAGTAATCAGAGTAAGACCAATTATCTTTGGTGCGTATAAACACATGGTAAACCTCACCGTTACCTTTGGCGGTAAGCTTGGCACCTGATATGCTTTGACCTTCTTTTGCTGTGTTGGCAAATGAAATACCCGTGCGTAGCTGAATAAATCCTCCATTGTTTCTGGTGCTTACATCACCGGTAAGGCGAACATAATAAACGCCTTGCTCCTCTTCTAAGGTCACCTTGCCGTTAGATACACCGCCCATGGTTCTGTCACTTACATACTGCCAATAGTCACCACTATTTGGCCCAAATGGATAACTTAAGTCTTCAGGTTTTGCTTGCGCGTTGAAGGCAACAGTGCACCCGAGTGCAAGGATCATGGTGCTATTTTTGAAAACTTCTACTAACCAATTTTTCATCACACATACTCCAAACCATAATGCTAACTATTTGCGTTTCCAAAGGCGTCCATCAATGGCAGATAAGCCTAAAGCAATCATAAGCATGCCAATAAAATGTACCCCGTGTAAACTTTCATTTAAAAACAATGTCCCTAAAATAATAGCCGACACGGGCACAAGTAGAGTCACAAGTAAAATATTTGTGGCCCCAGCTGATGCCAAAATTTTGAAATACAGCACATAAGCCAGTGCCGTTGAAAATACCGCTAAGGTGATGATAGCTAGCCAAACCCCAATGCTTGGGCTGCCTTGGCCTATTAGTTTAAGTGGGCCATCGATATACCAAGTGACTGGTGCCAAAATTATGGTTGAGCCAGTCACTTGGCCTGCCGCAATAATAATAGGGTTGAGCCCCGTGGCCTTGAACCTGCGCCCAAAAACGCTGGCAAATGCATAGGATAGTGCCGCCACCAAAATAGCCAATTGCGCGATAATGTTTGTCGGTTGTGCTAAATCTGAAGCCGGCATGCCAATCATCACCATCACTCCTAAAAATCCAATGCCCACACCCAGAACCTTTATGGCTGATGCGCGTTCATCGGCTAATAATAAGCCAGCCACAATCACTCCAAACAAAGGTGTAGTCGCATTTAAAACAGAAGCCAAGCCCGATGCTATATGAGTTTGGCCCCATACAATAAAGCTAAATGGAATGGCGTTGTTTAGTAAACCCATGGCCAAAAATGCCCCCCATAAGCGCATACTGGTGGGTATTTTTAAACCCATCATAAAAGCAATGCACCATAAGGTAATGGCGGCTAAACTTACACGCAGGGTGACTATGGTGAGAGGCGCCAGTTCACTCACCGCTACACCTACAAAAAAGAAAGACCCACCCCAAAGTACTGAAAGGCAAATGAGCATTAGCCACTCTTTCATCCCCATAGTCTGTTGGATGGATGTTTTCATAATCGGAATCTCAGGTAATAGCCGCCGTACAGAGGCGCTATTTATAGGTTTAAGGCGTAGTAATGCTTCCAGCATAGTTCAGCCTTTAATGGGTTACAAGGATTGTCAGCGTCGTGAGTCAGGTGTAAAAATAAGTGAGCCTTAGTGTGGATGTGATCCCTTAGTTCGGGATAATATATACATAGTGGTTAGTTGTTATACAAAAAGTATAGAATTTACGAAAACTAGCTTTGCATCTTAGCCAATGCAAAAAAGTGAGTGAGAGTTATGTCTGAACATATAGATAGTAAAGATCAAGCGATATTAAGCTTGCTGCAAAAAGATGGCCGTATTTCTGTTCAAAATTTAGCCACATCATTAGGTTTAACCAGAGCCACAGTGGCTAAGCGCATGGCTAGGCTGGAAGAAAGTGGGGTGATCACAGGTTATACGACGGTGATTAAAAAAGATTTCTTTAACAAAAAAATACGCGGTTGGGTCATGATAACAACCATGGCTAACCAAGAAGAAGACGCCATTACTGCGATTAAGCAAATATTAGAAGTGGCTAAGATATATACCACCAACGGGCGCTGGGATTTGGCCGTTGAAATTAAAGCGGCAGATCTTGAAAGTTTTGACACAGCGCTTTCCAAAATCCGCCAAGTCAGTGGTATTGAAACCACAGAAACAAACCTGTTACTCAGTTCTAGAATCAACTAAATAGCATAACCAGAGTCATCTGATAGGCCCATATGAATCCCGGTTCGTGGTATGCTTTTTGGCTTTAGTTAAGGCTGCCACTAAGTTTAAATTAATACTCAATAAAACCCATACAGAGAATACCCATGGCCATAGGCGCGACAATATTTAAGGCAAATTTAAACTTGTCTAACCTCAACAGCCATCACTATGCTGACTATAATCTTACTATCGCTAAGCACCCATCAGAAAACGATTATCGGTTGATGTGTCGTTTAGTGGCATTTTTGCATGCGGCTCATGAAGATTTAGAGCTCACTAAAGGTATTAGTTCTGTCGATGAACCCGACTTATGGCAGCGAGACCTCACCGGGCATATATTGCATTGGGTTGAATTAGGTATGCCAGATGACAAGCGTATTAGGCAAGCCAGCGGTAAAGCCGAGCAAGTGTCTATATACACCTACCAAGACAATAAGGCTGAGCTTTGGTTACAGAAAAACCGCACAACGCTCACTAGCAACTCTAAAGTGAAAGTGTTTCATATTCAGCTAGAAAATGACGGTGAATTAGAGCGCTTACTTGATAAGTCAATGCAGATAAATTGTATTATCGAAGACAACCAGATGCACTTGAGCGATAGTAATAATCATATCACGTTGCAGGTCACTCAAAGTTTGTAGCCATTTTTTACTGAAAAAGTAGCAGTTTCAAAGTTGAAGGAAAAAGTGGCATGGCCCTAACAAAGCAACTTATGGTTTACCCAGCAAACCGGCTAGAAGATTTAGCCGTGTTGCTTAACCATGTTGTGAAGCTTGGCCAGCAAAGTGGGGCATTAGGGGTATTTACAAGTGCTCAGGTGGTCGTAGAAAACCCAGGTATGCAGCACTGGCTAAACACTGAATTGGCCAAACAAGACGGCATCGCCATGAACATAAATTTCCCATTGCCTGGTAAGTTCGTTTGGCAGCTAGCGCGTCAGTTATTGGGTGATACACAAGTGCCACAGCAACCCCCCTACCAACGTGAAGCATTGGTATGGCGCATCGATGGCATTTTGGCAAGTGATGCTATTGCCAATAACCAGGCTTTTATTCAAGCCAACGAATATTGGCAATCAGGCTCAAAAGATAAGGCCAGTGCGCCAACTGATGCTTTACTAAAACGCTTTCAGCTTGCTAGTGCATTGGCCGACTTGTATGAACAGTATATTCTTTACAGGCCTGATTGGCTCACCCAATGGCAGACCCAGACTGGCGTTGGCCATTGGCAGGCACAGCTTTGGGCTATCTTGTGCCAACAAGATGGGCGTCACCCGATCGACATTCAAAAAAAACTGCTTCAAAAACTAGATAATCTATCGCAAGAGCAAAAGGATGGCTTACCCCAACAAGTGTGCCTATTTGCCTTAAATACTATGGCGCCTGCTACTTTAGAGGTGTTTTCCGCTTTGGCAGCGCACATTCAAGTGCATGTATTTCACCTTAACCCGTGCGCAGAGTATTGGGGCCATATTCAGTCTGAAAAAGCCATTGCAGCATCCCACCTTGCGCGCTGGTTAGACCAAAATGATGACCAAGTATTAGTGGACGGTGGTAACCCCTTGTTAGCTAATTTAGGCAGCCAAGGTAAGGAATTTTTCCGCTTACTCCAGCAACAAGACAGCTACAACATAGAGGCCTTTGAAGAAGCTCAACCGCAAGGGGAAAATCAGAAGTTATCGGTGCTTGGCCAAGTGCAAAAAGACATTTTGTACCTGCACGACGCAAGCTTGCAAATAAAACCTCAAATCGATGATAGTTTGGTGTTTACCTCAAGTTCTAGCGCCCTTAGAGAGCTGCAAGGGCTTCACGATTGGCTGCTGTTGAAGTTTCAAGAAGATCCGACACTAAAACCCAGTGACGTATTAGTGATGTGTCCACAAGTGGAAGATTATGCGCATTACGTAGGCTCTGTTTTTGATACCCAAGCGGCTCAATTTGGTACACATTTTAGCCCTAATAACACCCAGGCAACACCTAAGATCCCGTGCTCTATCGCCGATCGTAAGCCACAAGATTCAGAGCCACTAGTCGCTGCCTTTTTACAGCTTTTGCAGCTACCCGACAGCCGTTTTCAAGTGTCGTTTATCTTAGATTTTTTGCGTTTGCCAGCCATACAGCGCACCTTTGGCATCAACCCTGTTGAACTAGAAACCATAGAAGTGTGGCTTGCTAATGCGTGTGTGCATTGGGGCATTAACGCTGAACATAAAGCATCTATTTTAGGCCAGCAAGAGGCAAGCCTCACCCACAGTTGGGCATGGGGACTTAAGCGTTTGCTTTTAGGTTTTGCACATGGCACCAGTTCTCTATACCAAGATAGTTGGTTGTTGGAAGATGTTGAGGGTGATCAAGCGCTGCTTTTAGGGCGATTAATGCAGGTGCTAGAAAAACTTCAGCGCCATACTCAAAAATTAGCCAAAGCGCGCACTGGGCCAAACTGGCGCGATTATCTAACGGGCATCATTGATGAGTTTTTTGCAGATGATCAAAGCGCAAAGCGTGATGAAGAGATGGCAAAAGAGTATTTGTCCACAGCCATTGGCAATATGGCAATGTGGGTAGAGCAGGTGGGGTACACCCAAACCATAAGTTTAGACGTAGTACGTTACAGCCTAACTCAAAAACTTTCAGTAGCTAACACAAGCCAAGCTTTTCTTACCGGCAAGGTCACCTTTTGTTCGATGGTGCCCATGCGCAGCATCCCTTTCAAAATAGTCGCTATGTTAGGCCTAAACGATGGCCAATACCCAAGACAATCTACCCCTATCGATTTTGATTTAATGGCCCAAGAAGAGCGACGGCCAGGGGATCGTTCGCGCAGGGGTGATGATCGCTATCTGTTTTTAGAGGCCCTCATCAGTGCACGTTCTTGTTTGTATCTTAGCTATCAAGGCATTGATAGCAAAAGCAATTCACCTCGCCAGCCAAGTTTAGTGGTGTCTGAATTAATGAACTATTTATGTCAGGGTTATGGCTGGTCATTTGATGCTAAAAACAGCAACTCACAGCTGATGCAGCTCCCTTTGCATGGTTTTAGCGAGAGCAACTTTTCTACAAGTGAGGGTTTTAACAGCACAAGGCAGCTTAGCTTTGAAGCTGATTGGCTTCGAGTAATTCAAGCCAGTCAGCCCCTGCACGATCTAGAAGAGCCTGCTTCATTGCTAGCACAGACAGGCTTGAATGAGCCTAGCGACATGCATGAGGCGATCACCATTAGCGATTTGGTGAATTTTTTAGAAAATCCGGGTCGCCTGTATGCCCACAAGCATCTAGGCCTGTATCTAAAAACCTATGATTTAGGCTTAGAGGATGATGAACCCTTTGAAAGTTCAGCCTTAGTGCAACATCAATTGCGCCAAAGCATGTTAGATGCCGTGTTATCAGGTGATCCTAATGCCTGTGAACAAGTCTGGCAGCAGTATCAGCATAATGGGCAGTTACCGGATAGCCCAATAGGCATTGAGAGTCTGGAAAAAAGCCACGAAGAAGCTTTAAAGTTGGCAGAAAAGTTAAATGAAGAAGGTTATCAGCAGATCCAAATGCACCCGTTTAGCCACACAGAAATGGGGTTCTCAATCGAAGATGAAATTCCACTGGTGCAGCCTATTGACGCTGAAGGCCCTCTATCATTGCTACTGCAAAGGCCAGCCAAAGCAAAACCAAAAGACCAATTGAGCTTGTGGTTGACCAGTTTAGTGGCCCAAGTGGTCTTTAATAAAGAGGTGTTAGGGATCTCAGTGCACCTTGACAAAAAACTTAAGCTTGAGGGGCTTATTCAGCCCCAGCAGCAGCTTAGCAGTATTCTCAACTATTATGCTTTGGCCAAAGTACAGCCTCTGCCACTTGACGTGGAGCTAGGCATCACCTTGTCAAAGCTTGCCCCCTTAGATATACAAAAGCGTCATCAAACTTGGCAGAAAAAATGGACCGGTGATCAATATAGCTTACCCTTTGAGTTTTCAAACGATCCTTATAGGCTTTGGTTGTGGCCACAAGCACCTTCGCTGGATCATTGGCAAGAGCCAATAGAGCAGCTCTATCAGCCTATGCTCAAGTGCATCAAGGTGGTGAAGAATGCTTAAATTAGACCTAGAGAATATGCCCCTTAATGGCCGTCATCTTATTGAGGCAAGTGCAGGCACAGGTAAAACTTATAGCATTACTCGGCTTTATTTACGTTTGTTGTTAGAAAAGCAGATTCCGGTAGAACGAATCTTGCTGATGACCTATACCCGCGCTGCAACTGAAGAACTTCGGGGGCGTATTAAAGAAACCCTTATGCACGCCAAAGACAGCTGGTCTAGCGACCCAGACCCTTTTTTGCAGAGCCTTTATTTGCAGGTGGACGCTAAACAAGCCAAGCTGAGGTTGCATCAGGCGTTGCTTAATTTAGACCAAGCGGCCATTTTCACCATTCATGGTTTTTGCGCTAGAGCATTGCAGCAGCATGCGTTTACAAGCCAAACCGGCTTAGAAGTGGTGCTAGAAGCCAATACTTATGATCTGGTGTACCAAGCTTTGCAAGATTGGCTAAGGGGGGCAATTTTGCAACCCACGCTCTACCAGCAGCTCACCAAGCATGGCTGGCACACACCCGAAGGTTTTTGGAGCTCTTTTGGCAGCGCTCTGCGCAGCCAAACCCCAGTGTTTGCATGTGACGCCCAAATTTGGCACCAAGCTTGGTGCGACAACAAAGCTGATGTGAGGCAAAGGCTGCTTGATATTGAAGGCCAGTTGATCGATGCCACCATGTCGGATCCTAAAACCCAGCATGAAAGGCGCATGCAATGGCAAGATTTACTTAACTGGCTGGCATTACCAGAATTTGGCCCAGCAGCTAAAGAGCATTTGGCCTGTTTAAATGGTAACCGTCTTAACAAAGCACCCACTTTAAAACCGATAGTAAAAGCTCTGTTAGATCGCATTAACAACAAAAGCTTTAACGAGGGTTATCTTGTTTATGCTCAGCAAAACCAGGTATCAGCAGATATTTTGGAGGCCATTAACAGCATTCGTGCTAATTACCAAATGGCTAAGCATAAACAGCAGGTGATGGAGTTTGATGATTTGGTGTCTGGTTTGTCTCATAGCCTCACCCAAACAGGCAGCCAGGCCCTTGTGGAAGCATTAAGAGAAGCTTATCCCGTGGCTTTGGTGGATGAGTTTCAAGATACCGATGCCCACCAATACGCCATTTTGAATAGCCTCTACGAAAAGGGTAGCCAAACCAATGCTTTATTTATGATTGGTGACCCTAAACAGGCCATTTATGGATTTAGAGGCGGCGACATTCACACCTATTTGCAAGCTTCAAATGCAACGGATTACCGCTGGTATATGGATACCAATTGGCGCTCCAGCCAAGCCATGATTGCAAGCTATAACCAATTATTTACTTTGGCAAATCAGCATCAACGCTTGGGCCCAAGTATTAACTATACACAGGTGAAAGCGAGCCCTGATGCAACGGCCAATCAAGCCCATAACCCAAAAGCTACGGGTGCAGCATTGTCCTATGTTTGGCTGCCTACAACAGCCACAAGTAATGAATATAAATACCAATATATTGCTGATTGGTGCGCCAATGAAGTCGCTACTTTATTACAAGCTGGCCAGTTTGAAGCCCATGATATTGCTTTATTAGTAAGAGGCGCAAGTGAAGCCCAAGCCTTGCAAAAAGCGCTAACAAAGTGGCAGTTGGCGAGTGTTTATATTAGCGACCGCAGTAGCGTCTATGCCAGTAATGAAGCATTGGAACTATTGCGTTTATTAAATGGTATTTTGCACTGCGAAGACCATAGGCAGCTTGTGCGTGCTGTGAGCACAAATTTATGGGGTGGTAACCTAAGTGTTATTGAAGCCATGAGGGTGGATGATGAAAAGCTGATAAGGGTGCGAAGTCACATGATGCAAATGCGCAACCTTTGGTTTAGACAAGGGGCCATGGCGCTAGTGATGACTCTAATCAAGCAGCAAGCTGTGCCCCCTACACAAAATAAAGCCCGCTACTTAACTAATATGGTTCAGCTGGCTGAGCTATTGCAAAAAGCATCCACGCAAGCTAGCTCGGCATTATTGCTTGTAGAATGGTTACAAAAACAATGTGACAGCAATGATTATGACACTGATGCTAGTGCAGAGTTACGCTTAGAGAGCGATGCTAAGCTTATTCAGATAGTGACACAACACGGCTCCAAAGGCCTTGAGTACCCAGTGGTGTTTGTGCCCTTTGCAAGCCAGTACAAAGACCCGTTAAAAAAAGGCAATAAAAAAGCCCAGCTATTTGCCTACCATCACCCAAAAGAACAATGCCAAGCGCTCATGGTCGGCAGACACCCACAAGTGTGTGAGCAAATGATAAAGGCCAGTGAAGAAGAATCTTTGCGCTTACTTTATGTGGCCATTACCAGGGCCCAATATCGCTGCTATGTGGGTGTCAGTAATTTTTCAAACGGCCACAAATCACCTTTAGGTCAGGTTGTGTGTCATGGCCAAAACTCAACTGACGAATTTGATTGGCTAAAATCTTTAAAGGCCCTTAGCAATGGCAAAGATAGTGAACTGATTTGTGTGGATGAAGATGAGCAGTTCGCCAAGCCGCCCTTAACTATGCGCAAGCTTAATGCGCCAAGCAGTGAACAATCCTCGTTAAAATATCAGGCCTTTACTGGTCATATTGATTCAAACCGTCACCTTCTTTCATACAGTGCACTGGTGCGCCAACTAAGTTATGGCTCACATGCTAGCGCAACAAGCGCAAAGGATCGAGGTGATGGCACGAGTAAGCTGATAGAAAAAAGTGTGGAGCAAAGTGCCACACAGCTTCGCTTTACTTTGGCTAAAGGTAAAAATAGCGGTTTATTACTGCACGACATCTTAGAGCAGGTGGATTTTTCAAACCCAAATTGGTCTACAGCGATGGAGTTGCCACTGGCTAAATACCAAACTCTGGTGGGTATGGGTGAAGATGACGAAAATACAAGAACAGGCTTGAGCCAATGGCTCAGTGAAGTTTTGTTGGCGCCTCTGCCAAGTATAGTAAGCGAGCCCTCACATACACGGGTTTGCTTAGCGGAATTATCTTTGCAGCAAGTGCTTAAAGAAAGTGAGTTTTATTTTCCATTGCATGAAGCCAAGCAAGCAAAGCTTGCTCAAATTTTAAGTGAACACCGTGGTGGATCGGCCACTGCACTACCCACTCACCCTGTGCTTAATGGCATGATGCACGGCTTTATAGACCTGGTATTTGAGCATGGCGGCCGTTTTTATGTGGCCGACTACAAATCTAACCACCTAGGCTACACACTGGGGGATTACACCCAACAAGCCATGTTAGAAGCAAACCAAAGCCATTACTATGACTTGCAGTACTTAATATATAGCTTAGCGTTACATCGCTATTTGGGCCAAAGACTCGCTAACTATGATGCCGAAAAACACTTTGGCGGAGTGTATTATTTGTACCTGCGCGGCATGGCTGAACACAGTGACACGGGTGTTTTCGCAAGCCAAGTTAGCCTCGCCGAACTGAACAAACTAGATGACTTGTTTGGGGGTGTAATATGAAGGTGAAAAAAACAACACTTGCTCATCACTATGCTGGTCTTGAAGCCATCGACATTTTTTTGGCGGACCAGCTTTTAGAAAGCTTAAATAGTTCAAACCAAGTGTTGCAGCATTTAGTTATGGCCTTGAGTCAATCCTTAAGAAGCGGCCATACTTGCTTGCCATTAGCTGAAATAACCCATCAAACCTATTGGGCTAGAGCTGATGAAACGCTCAATAAGGTTGCCCATGGCTACACATTTGGCACGTTAGAGAGTCTTCAAGATAGCCTAAATAGCGTGGCTGTTTTGCCAATAGATAACGCCCCTTTAGTGTTTGAAGATGATCGTTTGTACTTACGTAGGTACTGGCAATACGAACAGGATGTGGCCAAAATTTTTAATCAGCGCATGCAACCGACTCGCCTAGATGGCGCCCAAAAAGAGCAAGTTGAAACCCTTTTGGCTAAGCTGTTTCCAAAGACTAAAGCCAACCATAAAAACTGGCAAGAAGAAGCTGTTAAAGATGCTTTAGAGCGCCAAATTAGTGTTATTTCAGGTGGCCCAGGTACGGGTAAAACATACACGGTTGCGCGTTTACTCATCGCTTTGCAAGCGATCAATGAAAAGCCGCTTAATATGGCCATGGTTGCGCCCACAGGTAAGGCAAAACAGCGGCTATTAGAATCTATATTGGCTGCAAAAACCCAATTGTTAGCGCAAGGCATAGATCGAGAATTACTGCATGGGTTACCTGATAATGCACACACACTTCATGGTTTGTTGGGCATGCGGCCCAATAGCCATACGCCAAAATTCCACCAAGATAATCCATTACCTTTGGACTTGTTGTTAGTGGATGAAGTGTCTATGGTCGATTTGCCGATGATGGCGAAACTGTTAGCAGCGATTAACCCTCATTGTAAATTGGTGATGGTGGGCGATGCCCAGCAGCTGCCCTCAGTAGCGGTAGGTTCTATTTTGGCCGACATGCCAGAGCGTGCCATGAGTTATTTGCACAAAAGCCACCGCTTTGACGGTGAGGGCGGCATTGGTTTGCTAGCCCAAAAGGTGAGAGATAATAATGCCGATGAAAGCTATCAGCTGCTCAAATCCCACCACGACCTTAAGCTTGTGGGCGAAGAAGATTTTGACAGCTTTTTAGAAAATGTTTGCCAGCAGTATTTAACGCCCATGATAAAAGCGAGCTCTTTAGAGGACGCCTTTGTGTGCTTGAATCAATTTAGAGTGCTAGCTGCCACTCGCCAGGGAGAACTGGGCGTAGAGGGCTTAAACCATCGCATAGAAGGCATTTTAAGCAAACGGCTGCCCCAGGTCCGGTTAGGTCAAAACTACCAAGGTAAACCTGTAATGGTGACTAAAAATCACCATGGTTTAGGTTTGTTCAACGGTGACATTGGTATTATGTGGCCCCAAGAAGATGGTCAGCTGAATGTGTGTTTTTCACAAAACAACCAAGTGAAAAAGTATCATGTAGGCCTTCTACAAGACTTAGAAACCGTGTACGCCATGACCATTCATAAAACTCAAGGCTCCGAGTTTGATCATGTGGCGCTCATCGTGCCTGCTAATGCTCAGCAGCTGTTGTCTTCACAGTTGCTTTATACCGCTATTACGCGCGCTAAAACAAAGTGCAGTGTGTATGTGAGTGACACCCTTTGGCGCCAAGGCGTCACCTGTAAAGCGAAGCGATTTTCTGGCTTAAAAGCGCTACTGGCATAAGGTGGGCAGAGTTAGGGTTTGAGTAAAGCGATTGTTATTGGCGCACCATTAGTGATGGCTAAACTATTTACAAGACCTTACTTTCTCCCCCTTTAAAAATGCCCCATTAGGCCCCATATTATAGCGGTAAGAAAACAGCTCAATTTAGTGAATAAAACGATGACGCACGCTTTAGAAATCAATCAATTACACAAAATCTATAACAATGGGTTTAAGGCTTTAAAAGGCATTAGTTTGCAGGTAGAACAGGGCGACTTTTTTGCCTTATTAGGCCCTAACGGTGCAGGTAAATCCACGACCTTGGGCGTAGTTTCAGACTTGGTGAACAAAACCTCAGGCAAGGTCAGCGTCTTTGGCTATGATCTAGATACACACATAAGCCAGGCCAAATGTTTGATGGGCGTTGTGCCTCAAGAATTTAACTTCAACATGTTTGAAAAAGTTGAAGATGTGGTAGTGCAGCAAGCCGGTTATTATGGCATTGCTCGCCCAGAGGCACTAAGGCGCACTGAAGAGTTGTTAAAGCAGCTTGGGCTGTGGGACAAACGCAGGGATGCTTCTCGTACGTTATCAGGTGGCATGAAGCGGCGCTTGATGATTGCCAGGGCGCTGGTGCATCAACCTAAACTGCTTATTTTGGATGAGCCCACAGCAGGCGTAGATATTGAGCTTAGGCGCTCTATGTGGGAATTTTTGACGCAAATAAATGAGCAAGGCACCACCATTATCCTCACTACCCATTACTTAGAAGAGGCTGAAAACCTTTGCCGCAACATCGCCATTATCGATGGCGGTGAAATTATTAAACATAGCCCTATGCAAGAACTGTTAAAAACCATTAATACAGAAACACTGGTATTAGATCTTGAGCAAGGCATTACTTGTGCCCCAGAAATTGATGGCTACAAGATCACCCTGGTTAATGAAAGTAGCTTAGAAGTGATTCTAGACCAAGGCCAAGACATTAATTCAGTATTTTCAGCCCTGTCTAGGGCAGATATTAAAGTCAGCAGCATGCGTAACAAAAATAACCGTTTAGAAGAATTATTTGTGAATTTAGTCACTCATAACAACACTGATTTAAAAGGAGTGAGTGCCTAATGACTGCTTATGAAATTTACATCGCTTACGCCACCATAGTGCGTAAAGAAATTCAGCGTTTTACGCGTATTTGGGTGCAAACCTTGGTACCACCCTCCATTACCATGGTGCTGTATTTCATTATTTTTGGCAATCTAATCGGCAGCCGCATCGGGCCTATGGGTGGTTTTGATTACATGCAATTTATTGTGCCTGGCTTAATTATGATGTCGGTCATCAGTAATTCCTATGGCAATGTGGTGTCCTCTTTTTATAGCACTAAATACCAAGGCAGTTTAGAAGAAATGCTAGTTTCACCCATGCCTAATTGGGTGATTTTAGCAGGCTATATTACAGGCGGTGTGGCTAGGGGGTTGGCGGTAGGCGTCATCGTGACCACCTTGTCTTTTTTCTTCACGCAGTTAGAAATTCATAATCTTGGCATTATTATATTAGTGGTTCTGTTAACTTCCATTTTGTTTTGTTTAGGAGGTTTTATTAATGCTGTCTTTGCCAATAGCTTTGACGATATTTCTATTGTGCCAACTTTTGTATTGACCCCATTAACCTATTTGGGCGGGGTGTTTTATTCCATCGATCTATTGCCAGATTTTTGGGCGGGTGTGTCTCAACTTAACCCCATCTTGTACATGGTTAATGCGTTTCGTTATGGAATTTTAGGAGTATCTGATATTTCGGTAGGATACTCACTTATCGTCATTATTGCGTTTATTATTGCCTTGTTTAGCTACTGCATGCATCTGCTTAACACCGGTAAAGGCATTCGTAAATAGAGACAGACTTTGGAGAAGATAATGCAACAAAGTGATTTTATAGAGGCTTCCCCTCTAGGTGACCAAAGTAATTATGTGACTGAATATGCGCCAGAATTATTGTTCCCAATTCCGCGCAATACCCCATGGCAACCTGAATTTTCTGAACGTCCATTTTATGGCATCGATGTGTGGAATGCCTTCGAAGTGTCTTGGTTGAACAAGAAAGGCCTGCCACAAATGGCCATAGCAGAATTTCGAATACCTGCGGATAGCCCTAATATTGTTGAGAGTAAGTCTTTTAAGCTATACCTAAACTCGTTTAACCAAACGAAATTAAAAAGCGCAGCAGAAGCGCAAGCACGCATGGTGAAAGACCTATCTAAAGCTGCAGGTGCTGAAGTTGAAGTGAGCTTGTTTGACATAGAACATCAAGCCATGGACGTGCAACCTACCCCAGGTGCCAATATTGATAACCAAGATATTGAAATACACACCTACACGCCAGATGCGTCCCTGCTATCAGCGAATCCAGCGTCCTACAGGACAGAAATACTCAGCAGTAATTTGCTTAAAAGTAACTGCCCAGTCACTGGCCAGCCAGACTGGGCCACGCTCATTGTTGAATATGAAGGCCCCACCATAGACAGAGCCGGGCTGCTTGCGTACGTAGTATCTTATCGTGAGCATGGTGACTTTCACGAACAATGTGTAGAACAAATATTTTTAGACATTAAGGCTCAGTGCAAGCCTGGTCAGCTCACTGTTTACGCCCGTTATGTAAGGCGTGGCGGATTAGACATTAACCCTTACCGCTCTACTAGGCCTGTGGCGCCAAGTAATCACCGTACCCAAAGGCAGTAAGCCTGGAGAACACACTATGGATTTTATTCACGGCTTGTTAAACCGAGTTTCAGTAGCAAGGCTAGAAGCGCCAGCACCAAACGATGCCCAGCTAGAGGTGATGATACAAGCTGGACTAAGAGCGCCAGACCATGGCAACTTAAAACCATGGCGCAGCGTATTAGTGAAAGGTGAGGGCCTTAATCGGTTGGGAGTGCTGTTACAAAAAGCCCAGCTTGCCAGAAACCCAGACAGTGACGAAGCTGTGCTTGAGCGCTGTTTAAAGATGCCGCATCGAGCGCCCAGCATTTTGGTGCTGATTGCCAGCCCAAAAGAGCACCCCAAAGTGCCCGTTGAAGAACAAATTCAAGCGACAGCCGCTGCCGCTAATGCCATGCTGCTAGCCGCGCACGGCCAAGGTATTGGCGCTGTTTGGCGCACCGGGTGGGTCGTTCAAGACCCAGCCATTAAACAGGCATTTAACCTACAACAAGGCGAACAAATGATCGGCATGATCTACCTTGGTAAGCCTGTAGTAGCGCTTAAGCCTGTGCCTGTGATCAGTAGCGAAAGGTTCATTCAAGCTTGGGATTAATGCATTGAATTACATTGCTTTTTAGGCCCTAAAGGCATAGAATCTGCGCCTTGCAACGGTGAGGTGTCCGAGTGGCCGAAGGAGCACGCCTGGAAAGTGTGTGTACCGCAAGGTACCGAGGGTTCGAATCCCTCTCTCACCGCCAT